>DATJXZ010000018.1:0-50191 GCA_035499815.1 Candidatus Solibacter sp.
CGTAGACGCCAGCCGCGGCCAACATTAGAACCGTGCAAAACACCGAAACGAGTACGGGCACTCTTGTTTTCCTTTGCATTCTCCACCTCACCCCGCGATTCCTGCGACGAGTTCCTGTTTTTCGATGCGATTCCACAAGTAACCGCCAGGATTCCATATCGGCTCATCCGGCTGCGTGTTCCCTTTCTCATCCGTCGCGCGCACAGCAACTGTGTATTTCCCCGGCGACTTGGGCGTCCACGCCGCCTCCCAGGTACGGAACGAGTAAGGCCCATGGTCCTCGCCTAGCTTTGCACTCAACCAACTCTTTCCGCCATTCTCTGAAATGTCCACTCGGTCTACGCGTCCATATCCGCTAAACGCGATGCCGCGGAGCGTGACCGCCATCCCCGCGGGAATCTTTGAAGAGCCGTCTGGTGATATCAGGAACGATCGGACAGGCATCTTGTTGATTGGAATCATATTCACCTTTCCTGCCTTCACGTCGGCAGGCGTCGTGTCTCCTCGGGGCGTATCCGGAATGCGGTAGGCCGGTTTCATCCAGAAATTATCATCCGTCGCCTCAAGCACGCGGATCCAGCTCAGGCACTTCATCCAGTACGTCGCAAAATATCCAGGAACGACCAGCCGCACCGGAAAACCATTCAGCATCGGCAGTGGCTCACCATTCATCGAGTACGCAACAATGCATTCGTCCAGCACGGGATTTGCGAGGTCCAGCGATTTCATGAACCGGCCAGAACCCATGTCCTTCGGCCCCGAACCTGTCTCAAGTCCCTGAAACTGTATCTGTGCCGATCCGGCCTTTACACCCGCCGCATCTAGGAGTTCGCGCAGCCGTACCCCCGTCCACATCGCGTTCCCCATAGCGCCATTGCCCCACTGCCCGCCCGGCACGCGCGGCTGAAACTTGCTGCGGCTATTGCCCGAGCACTGGTTCACAGCCGCGATGGACACCGCCTTGAATTTCTCCATCAGCTCCGAAAGACTGAACGCCTGCGGTTTTCCAACGTTTCCTTCGATTCTCAGCCTCCACTCTTTCAAGTCGACATTGTTTGGGATGCCATCCAGATGCCAGCGCACGTAAAACGCCGCGTTTGGTGTGAACGCCGTCGAAAAATAATGGCGCGGCGTCTCGATTTGTACGGGCCGGTCCGTCAGGAGTAAAAGTGGCGCTTTTTGCGGTTCTGTGATGTAAGGCCCGACGGAGTTCCAATGTGGATTTGCTCCCGGCCCCGTAAAACTTTCCACCGCCTTTTCGGCAGCCGGCTCCTGTGCCATCGCCATTCCGCTTCCCATCCATCGGCTAACAGCCAAGCTTCCGCTCGCTGCACCCAACGTTTTCAGCAGAGCACGCCGGGAAAGAAAACTATTTTTTGCATCCCTCATGCGGACCTCCAACGTCCGAACTATCAGCCACCACAGCTCGCTGTGTCAATCAGCTTTTAGTTGGACTCTTCTGTGAGTGAGAAAAAGGCAGTGACTCCGGCCCACTCGTATCTAGGCAGCGGGAGCGTGCACTCGTTCAATTTCAGCGCCGACACCGCGCAGCTTCTCCACAATGTGTTCATAGCCCCGGTCAATATGGTAAACGCGCTCGATCACCGTTTCGCCGCTCGCCACTAACCCTGCAAGCACCAGCCCCGCGCTCGCTCGCAAGTCCGAAGCTTGCACCGTGGTTCCAGAAAGCGGAGCCGGACCGCGCACTACAGCCCGCTTCCCATCAATCGAAATATTCGCGCCCATTCGAATCATCTCGCTCGCATGCAAGTAGCGGTTTTCGAAAATCGTCTCCGTGATCACCGACGTCCCCTCCGACTGCGTGGCCAGCGCCATGTACTGCGCCTGCATGTCCGTCGCGAACCCCGGATATTCTTCGGTGGTCATGTCCGCAGCCAGCAATTTTTTCCCGCCGCGCACCCGCAAAGTCATTTTGTCCACAATCTCGATGTGCGCGCCCGCCTCCCGCAGCTTTGCAACCACCGCGCATTGATGCTCCGGCTCGCAATTAGCGACCGTCAAATCGCCACCCGTAATCGCCCCCGCCACTAAAAAGGTCCCCGCTTCGATCCGGTCCGGAATCACGCGATGCTCCGTCCCATGTAATTCCGCAACGCCGCGAATCCGCAGCGTAGCCGTCCCATCACCCTCAATTTCCGCGCCCATCTTTCTTAGCATCATCACCAAGTCCGTCACTTCAGGCTCGCGCGCGCAGTTTTCCAATATCGTCTCTCCCTCCGCCAGCGTCGCCGCCATCAAAATATTTTCCGTCCCCGTCACGGTAATTTTCTCGAACACGATGTGTGCGCCCTTCAGCCTTCTGCCTTTCGAGCCATTCCCCGGCACTTTCGCTTCAATATATCCGTGCGAAGTCATGATCTCGGCACCCATTTGTTCCAGCGCCTTCAAATGCAAGTCCACCGGCCGCGCCCCGATCGCGCATCCACCTGGTAACGAAACCCGCGCCATTCCCACTCGCGCCATCAGCGGTCCGAGCGTCAAGATCGACGCCCGCATCGTCTTCACCAATTCATACGGCGCCTCTGCATGATTCAATTTCGGCGCTTCAATCACGTAATCGCTTGCCGGTACTTCGGTCACCGAAACTTTCGCATCCATAAACGTCAGCAGCTTGCTCATCGTAATCAGGTCGCGCACCTTCGGGATATTGTGCACGGCCACTTTTTCCGCCGTCAGTAATGCCGCCGCCATCACCGGCAGCGCGGAGTTCTTCGCCCCGCTGATCGCCACCGTCCCCCTCAGCGCCTTCCCGCCCCGGATTAAAAATTTATCCATTCCACTCGCCTTGGCGTGCGGCAGCCGTGCTGCCGCCTTTCTTCTCCGTGTCTTCTGCGCCCTCTGCGAACTCCGTGTAAATGCTTTTTCTTATTCTCCAAGCGCCAACCGCAAATCCCCCTCCGTCTCCCTCAACTTTTTCCGGGCTCTCGCCATACTCACTCCCGATTTCAGCATCACCAACGCCACCCGCATATTGTGTCCCGCTGCCCGCAAAGCGTCCTCTGCGGCGGACACACTCGCGCCGCTAGCCTCCACCAAAATCCGCACCGCCCGCCCGTGCAGCTTCTTATTCGTCAGCACCGCATCAATCATCAAGTTTTCATAAACATGTCCCAGCTTCACCATCACCGCTGTACTCAGCATGTTCAGCACCATCTTCTGCGCCGTCCCCGCCTTCAATCTCGTCGATCCCGTCAGCACCTCTGGCCCCACCTCCGCGGCAATCGCGATCTTCGCAGCCCGTGTGACCGCCATTCGCCGGTTTGAAGTTACTGCCACCGTCATCGCCCCGCGCCGTCGCGCAAAATTCATCGCTCCGAGCACGTACGGCGTAGTCCCACTCGCCGCGATCCCCACCACCACATCGCTGCGCTTCAATTTCAATCGTCGCAAATCCCGCTCTCCATTCGCCGCCGAATCTTCCGCGCCTTCCACCGCTCCAGTTACCGCGCGCCTTCCTCCTGCAATCAACGCCACCATCCGTTTCCGCGAAATCCCGAATGTCGGTGGACACTCCGCCGCATCCAGCACTGCCATCCTCCCACTTGATCCGGCTCCCACATAAATCAATCGCCCGCCGCTGCGCATCGCCGCGACGATCGCATCCACCGCCCGCGCAATTGCCGGCAACAAACGCCGCACCACTGCCGCCACTTTGCGGTCCTCGCGGTTCATCAAACGCAGAATCTCCACCGCTGTCATCCGGTCGAGGTTCTTCGACGCCGCCAGCCGCTGCTCTGTCCTTCTTTCATCTCTAGTGCTTGGACGCATCCGATGATTATAACTGTCTCCAGCGCGCGCAATTCTAACGCCTCGCAATCACAGCACCCTTTGCCGCGAAGTCATCAATACGCGAACGGTGGCACAGGCTTCAGCCTGTGCTCGGTGCCATCGATGCCTTCGACATTTCTAGGCACAACCGTTGATTTACAGCCCAATCGATTCAATTAGAATCGGCTATGCTAGAAATCAGCTCGCTTTATGGCTCCGTCAAACGGCTGGCTGGGTGCTATGTCCATCGACATTCTCAAAGCTCTCTTCGAGCAGCATTTTCACGCCCCGGTCGAGCATGTTCACCAGCTCCAGGGTGAGCTCGGGGGCTCTGGCCGCAAAATCATTCGCCTCAGCGCTGGCCCGCGCAGCGCCGTCGGCATTCTCTACAATGTCCGCGAAGAAAACGCGGCCTTCCTCGCCTTCTCCAAACATTTTCGCCGCCACGGCCTTCCCGTTCCTGAAATCTACGCCGAAGCCCTCGAGCAGGGCGCCTATCTCGAAGAAGATCTTGGCGACACCACGCTCTTTGAATTTCTCTCCAAAAATCGCCAGGGCGCCGCCATCGCTCCGCAAGTCGTCGAAGCCTATCGCAAAGTCGTCGCCGTCCTCCCGCGTTTCCAGGTCGAAGCCGGCCGCGACCTCGATTATTCCGTCTGCTATCCCATCTCCAGTTTTGACCGCCAGTCCATCGCTTGGGACCTCAACTATTTCAAGTATTATTTCCTCCGCCTCGCAGGCATCCCCTTCAACGAGCACTCCCTCGAAGACGATTTCACTCGCCTCACCGATTTTCTCCTCTCTGCCCCCCGCGACTACTTCCTCTATCGCGATTTTCAATCACGCAACGTCATGCTCCGCGACGGCCAACCGTACTTCGTTGACTACCAGGGTGGCCGCAAAGGCGCTCTTCAATATGACCTTGCCTCGCTCCTCTACGACGCCAAAGCCGATCTACCGCCCGATCTTCGCCAGCAGCTCTACTTCGATTATCTTCGCGCGCTCGAAACTCAAATCCCCGTCGATCGCGAAGCCTTCCTCCACTATTACTACGCCTACGTCTATGTCCGCATCATGCAAGCCCTCGGCGCTTACGGTTTTCGGGGCTTCTACGAACGCAAAGTCCACTTTCTCCAAAGCGTCCCCTACGCCCTAAAAAATCTTCGCTGGCTGCTGCATCAAACCGAGCTGCCCATCGCTCTGCCCGCGTTGATGGCTGCATTCCAAGGCATGCTCGCATCCGAAAAATTGCAAGGCCTCGCGCATGATGCCGACAATCTCGTCGTCCGAGTTTTCAGCTTTTCATTTCATCAGGGCTTGCCGCAGGACGGATCCGGCAACGGCGGCGGCTTCGTTTTTGACGGCCGCAGCCTCCCCAATCCTGGCCGCGAAGAACGCTTCAAATCGCTCACCGGCCAGGACGCGCCCGTCATCGACTATCTCAATCAACAAGAAACAGTCCATCAATTTCTCGCCAGCGTCCTCTCGCTCGTCGACGCCAGCATCACCAGCTATCAATCCCGCGGCTTCAAAAATCTAATGATCTCCTTCGGCTGCACCGGAGGCCAGCATCGCTCCGTCTTCCTAGCCGAACAATTAGCCAAACGCCTCCGCAATCGCCCCGGCCTCGAAGTCGTTCTCCGCCACCTCGGCCTAGAGAATCTCCGCAAATGACCTCCCGTCTCCTCCCAGGCCGCTGTAGTGGCGAATCTTTAGATTCGCTCTTCTCCGAACGCTGCGTCCTCTGTGATCTCCGTGCCCTCTGTGTGAGATCTTTTTCTTCGTTTTTTCGGTCTATTCACTATTCACTACCCACTATCCACTTCCTCCCATGAAAGCCCCTTTATGAAAGCAATGATCCTAGCCGCCGGTCTCGGCACTCGCCTCCGCCCCCTAACCGACGCCCGCCCCAAAGCCCTGGTCGAGCTCAACGGCCGCACCCTCCTAGAAATCACCATCACCCGCTTGGCCGCCTTCGGCGTCACCGAATTCATCGTCAACGTCCACCACCACGCCCAAATGGTCGTCGACTATCTCCATTCCAAAAAGAATTTCGGCTTTCGCATCGAAATCTCCCGCGAAGACGATCAACTCCTCGACACCGGCGGCGGCCTCCAAAAAGCCGCCTGGTTCTTTCAGGAAAATCCCTCTCGTCTCGACGAACCCTTCTTCCTTCACAACGTGGACGTCATCAGCAACATCGACCTAAGCCGCATGCTCCAATTCCACAAGCAAAACCAAGCCCTCGCCACACTAGCCGTCCAATCCCGCCCCTCCTCCCGTCAACTCCTTTTCGACGAGCAACTCCAACTCTCCGGCCGCCGCATCTCCGGTCACGATTCCGTCATTCTGAGCGCAGCGAAGAATCCTGCCTCGATCTCAGCCCCACCTGCCACCTCCGGCTCGCTACTCTCCACCCACCACTCGCCACCTCCCCAGTCCGAAGAACCCTCCCCATTACTTCCCCTAGCCTTCTCCGGCATCCACGTAATCTCTCCCCGCCTCCTCCTCTTGCTCACCGAGTCCACTCCCGTCTTCTCCGTCATCGATACCTACCTCCGCCTCGCCTCCCAATCTCAAAAAATCCTTGCCTTCCGTCACGACTCTTCCTACTGGCGTGACCTCGGCAAACCCTCCGACCTAGCCCAAGCCTCCCTCGACCTGCAGCAAAATCTCCCGCATTAACGCAAGCACTCAATATCTTGTTGAAATACACCACTTTGGTGCATAATGGTGCTATGAGCAGCGCAAACAAGACAGTACGTCAGAGCCTCAGTCTCCCAGCGACCACCGCCGCCAAGGTTCGCAACTTGGCAAAGACTCGCAAGCTTAGCTCCAACCGCATGCTCGTCGAACTCATCGAAAACGGCATAGAGGCCGAAAAGCGAAAACAGCAGGAGTTCTTCGACCTAGCCGAGCGTTTCCGCAACGCCGACGATCCCGCAGAAGCCAAGCGCCTCGGCGACGAACTCGGCCGGATGGTTTTTGGCGACTGATGCCCAAAATCGTTGGCTGGGCCAATCTGCCGCCGAACGTCCGCCAGCATCTGGTTGACCGCATGCACGAGCGGACCATCAGCCTAGCGGATCTCAACCAGCTTCGTATTTGGATTGCATCGCAGCCGGAGGTGCCAGAAGGCGACTGGTACAAGGACTTCGGTTCATTCAATATCTGCGGTCACGGTTCGTATCCGAAAACTTTTTTGCTTCCCATCCAGTCTGCAAAGGGCGAAGCTCTTTGACACGGTGGTTCCGGCATCATGCCATCCCAACTTCCTGCATTCACCACCAAAGAACTCTCCAACAGCACCTGGCCCGACTTCGTAAAACTCTTCTCCCAAGGCAATGGGTGGGACCATTGCCAGTGCATGCACTTCCA
Organism: Candidatus Solibacter sp.; assembly: GCA_035499815.1. Classification (GTDB taxonomy): domain Bacteria; phylum Acidobacteriota; class Terriglobia; order Acidiferrales; family UBA7541; genus Acidiferrum. The sequence goes on from DATJXZ010000018.1 coordinate 7,168, forward strand.
CCGCGCCTGCGCCCTGCCTAAAGAAAAATGGCTCCCCACCCGCGCCGAGCGCGCCGTTCGAAATCGCCGCGAGAAGAAACAACTCGTCGACACCGGCCGCTCCCACGGAATCCTGGTCTACTCCAACGGTGAGCCCGTAGGCTGGTGCCAATACGGCCCCGCCGAAGAACTCCCTCGCATTGACAACGCCCGCAATTACCGCGCCCGCGCCCCCAAACCCGCCTCACGAAAACTCTGGCGCATCACCTGCTTCGTGGTCCTGAAAAATTATCGCAAACGCGGCGTAGCCACCGCCGCCCTAAAAGCCGCGCTCGCCAGCATCAAGAAAGGAGGCGGCGGCCTAGTCGAAGCCTATCCCATCGCCTCCTGGCAACCCCGCGCCTTTGGCAACGAGTCCACCCACGGCACCGCCTCCATGTTCAAAAAGGCTGGCTTCCGGCAAGTAGCCCTTCTTACCACCACCATTTTCAGCACCACCGTTCTGATGCGAAAGACTGTTTTCCCAGCCGCGAACTAAAATTTTCCTTGACTGCTATATGCCATCCTTGGTATTATTTGTGTTGGACAATTTCAGCAATTGTGGCGGCCTCTGGCCGTTTTTTTTGTGCCTAGCCTCGCACATCGGCTAGGTCCTTGCGAATAAGTGGTTGAAACGCCCTTTCTTTCCCTTCCAACCACTTTCCCAGGCTAAGTGCCGTCTCTTGTTACACTTACGGACTCTCTTGCTCTTCTGCAAAATGTGTCAGGAATTGACCCCTTGTTTTCATGCTCTTACGCACTCTTTGGCAACGGTGTTTTTCGCAACATCTTTCAATTCAATAGATTGTGCACTCTTTGAGAAAATACCCGGTGTGGGGATAGGGCCAAGCACCGATTTGGTGCTCCACTGAAGGCGAAAGACTTAGCGGAATGTTACTTCGCAGGAGCTGGCACCGTCGCGAATCCCAGCGCCTGCATCACTGCATCGTGCAAAGCCGGCCGCACTTCTGCGATCTTGTGGTTCTCGCGCGTCGGGTTCACACGATTCGTCAGCAGCACCACGAACAATTGCCGGTCCGGGTCGATCCAGATCGACGTCCCTGTAAATCCCGTATGCCCAAAACTGTGAGGTGAAAAGTAGTGTCCGCTCGAACTGCCTTCGGTCGGTACTACCCAGCCCAGAGTCCGCGTACCTTTGGCAAGCTCCTGCGGCACGGTGAATTGCGCAATGGTCGCTCGGCGCAATATCCTCCGGTGCTCGTAAACCCCGCCGTTCAAGAGCATCTGGCAAAACGCCGCCAAATCCGGCGCCGTGCTGAAAACTCCCGCATGTCCCGAAACTCCGCCAATCGCGTAGGCGTTTTCGTCATGGACTTCACCTTGAATCAGCCGGTGCCGGTAAATCGCATCAAATTCGGTTGGAGCAATCGAAGGCCAAAGTTTTTTCGGCGGTTTGTACATCGAATCGCGCATCCCAAGCGGGCCGAAAATATATTCATTCGCCAAATCGTCCAGCGTCCGTCCCGTGAGCCGCTGAATTATCTCGGCCATCAGAATGATTCCCAGGTCGGAATACTCCATCTTCGTTCCTGGCTCGTACTCGAGAGGCTCTGCAAAGATCATGCGCAGCGTGTCCTGCTTCCCCTTTGACGTCCGCCAGTATTCCTTGAAAGGCGGCAGACCTGAGGTGTGCGTCATCAAGTGCCGCACCGTCACGCGATGCCGCCATTCCGGTTGCGGCCCCGTGGCCCATTCCGGCAGGTAGCGCTCGATCGGCGCGTCCAGTTGCAGCGGTGAAGGGAAGTCGCCCTCGACCAGTTTTTCGACCAGCGTCGTCGTGACGATCACTTTCGTCAGCGACGCCACGTCATACATCGTGTTCAATTTCACCTGCGGCGATTTCGCGTCGTAGCTCAGCTTCCCAAACGCATGCAGCGCCACTCTGTCCTTGTATCCGACGGCTAGCGTCGCTCCAGGGAAGGCCTTGTCCGCAATCGCCTTCTCCAGCACCTCGTAGGCAGGCTGTAGTTGAGCCTCCGTGCGAACGTCCATCGGTTCGACCTTCATCAGGTCCGCGGGCACTTCGATCCCGAATCCGGTATTCAGCTGGACGCGTGGCACCGTCACGGGCAGGTGCCCTTGAACGGGAATCTCGCCAAACAGTGCGCGCGCCACGGAAATCTGCGCTACGTCGCTGATACCGAACGCCGCGAGCCATGTCTCCGCCTGCGGAAAATGCTCGATCACGTAAGGACTTCCGAACCCGACAGTAATAACCGGCTTGCCAGCTTTGTAGATCTTGTCGGCCAGCGCTGCCTGTTCCGTTGGCAGATCGATATTTCCTTTGCGATCGCTGACCTTGACGAATAGCGCAAGAATGCACACGTCGTACGTGTCTGGCGCTGGCAACACCAAATTGTCCGCTTTCGAAAACTTCGTGTCGGCTCGCAACGCCGTGAGCGTGTCCACGCGCGAGCGCAGTTCGCGTTCGAGATCCTCGCCGGGATATGGTTCAGGGTCTGAATAAAGTGAAACCAGCAGCGCCCGTCTCGGTTTCGTTCCATCCAGCGGCAATCGCTGCGCCGTGTCCCGCAACAGCGTCACGCCGCGATCCGAAATATCCTGCGCTTCTTTCTGCCAATCCACTCGGCCAAAATTTTTGTTCAGCGCGTTCACGTCTACAAGCCGCGTTTTGTAAAGTCCGAGCCGTGCTTTCGCCTGCAAAATCCGCCGCACCGACGCATCGAGCCTCTCGCGCGAAATGCGCCCGGACTTCACCGCATCCCTGAGCGCGTCGAACGCCGCATCCGGCACTGGCGGCATCAGCAACGCGTCCGCTCCCGCCGCGAACGCCCGCACCGCCGCGTCGCCGGGCGCGTAGCGCACCGTGATTCCGCCCATGTCCATCGCGTCGGTGACGACCAGGCCTTTATATTCAAGTTCATCGCGCAAAAGTCCCGTCAAAATTTTCGAGGAAAGAGTCGCCAGCGTATTCGGGTCCGGCTCCAGCGCGGGAATCGAGAGGTGCCCGGTCATGATCGTGTCCACACCCGCGGCGATCGCTGCGCGAAAGGGAACCAGTTCGAGACTTTCAATTCGCTGGCGGCTCGCGCGAATCACAGGGAGATCGATGTGCGAATCCGACGCGGTGTCGCCGTGCCCCGGAAAGTGTTTCGCCGTTGCCAGCCCGCCATTATCCTCGACGCCGCGCACAAACTCCGTTACAAACTTCGCAACTTTCTGCGGATCTTCCCCAAAGGAGCGCGTGTTGATGATGGGATTGTCTGGGTTGTTGTTCACGTCCGAAACCGGAGCATAAATCCATTGCACGCCGACGGCGCGTCCTTCGAGCGCCGTGATTTTCCCCATCGTGTAAGCGTCCTTCGGATTGCCTGCGGCGGCCAGCGCCATAGCCGTTGGAAACGACGTGCCTTCATCGAGGCGCATCGCCGTGCCGCGCTCGAAATCCGCCCCGATCAGAAGCGGCAGCTTCGACTTCGCTTGCAATTGGTTCGTGAGAACCGCCGTCGGATACGCCTGGCTTTTCACGATGCCGAGCGGCGAGCGCTCCGTGATGTTGATAAAACCGCCGACGTGCAACTCTTCCACGTCGCGCACCATCTCTGCATAAGCGGGTGCGTCGGTGGGTGTGAAGCTTCCGTGATACGTCGTGAAAATCACTTGCCCGACTTTTTCGTCGAGCGTCATTTTTTTGATTGTGCTCTCGACCCACTGTGCAGCCGCAGGCGATAATCTCTTCGCCGGGTTCGCGGAAACAGCATTCTTCTTTACGCTGGCTGATTGTTTCGTGCGAACCGTCGCGGAATTCTTGTTCTGACTGCGTGTCGTGTGGGCCATAAGAAGAAGGAACAAACCAAAAGGAATGAGCAGCAGAACCCTGGTACGGCGTCCTTTCATCGGATGTGGGTCTCCCGGTTTTCGCCCGGATCCTGCGCCTGTATATAACACACGCACTTCGCGCTCACAACGCAGCGCCGAACGATGCGTTCCAGAATATCATTGGTGACGCACAACGGGAGGAAATGCTTTGCCCCAAATTCGCCGAGCTCTCACGATCAGGTTCGTGATTTCCGTCTGTTTCGCTCTCTCTTTCAGCTCATCCGCGCACGCCACCGTAAAACATGCAAGACATTCAAGACGCGCCGCTCGGGTCCAAACCGGGCTGGACGTCCTCGAAGCGGAAAAGTTCGCGCCGCTCCGGGGGAAACACGTCGGCCTGATCACGAACCACACCGGGCTCGACGCGCAGGGCCGTACCACGATCGAACGGCTCTTCCACGCGCCCGGCGTGCAGCTTGTAGCGCTGTTTAGCCCGGAGCACGGCATTTCCGGCCGGGCCGACGAAAAAGTCTCCTCCTCGAAAGATCCGACAACCGGTCTGCCGACCTACAGCTTGTATGGTGAATCACTTCGCCCCACAGACGAAATGCTTTCCGGAATCGACACTCTGGTTTTCGATATCCAGGATGCGGGCGTGCGCTTCTACACCTATACCGTCACGATGGCGTACGCCATGGAAGAAGCCGCGAAACGCCACATCGCGTTTTACGTGCTGGACCGGCCGAATCTCCTCGGCGGCGACATCATTGAAGGGCCCATGCTCGACTCCGACAAGACGAATTTTGTCGGCTACTATCCGATCCCGATCCGGTATGCGCTGACCATCGGCGAGCTCGCGCAATTTTTCAACGAAGAGAATCACATTGGTTGCGACTTGCACGTAATCGCCATGAAAAACTGGCATCGCAATTATTTTTTCGAGAGCACCGGCATTCGCTGGGTTCCTCCTTCGCCCAATCTTCTTACCGTCAAAGGTTCCATTCTTTACCCGGGAATTGAAATCCTGCAGAGCGCTGGCGTTTCCGTCGGCCGCGGCACGGAGACGCCTTTTGAAGAATTTGGGGCGCCGTGGATCGCCGGCGAGGACGTTGCGGCGCAGTTGAACGCGCGCCATCTGCCTGGCTTGCGATTTGACGATCATCCCTTTGTCCCCGTGTCGGGACTTCACGCCGGCCAGCGTTGTGGAGGAGTGAGTATCCGCGTCACGGACCGGGCGGCGGTGCGCTCCGTACGAACGGGTCTCGAAATCGCGTCCATTTTGCACAAACTGTATCCGGCAAAATTCGATCCGGCAAAGATGATCACGCTGGTTGGCAATGCGGAGACAATTCGCCAGCTTGAGGCCGGCGTCCCGCCGGAAGAAATCGTCGCTGGCTGGGCGCCGGATCTCGCCAAGTACGACGATGAGCGCCGCAAATATTTTCTCTACAAATAGTCTTATTGGACTTCGGGTACGCGTGATTTAGTCAACGCGCACGCGAGGTTCTTGTGCTAGAGTCACGCTCATGCGAGTCGTGTCTTTGCTGCCTTCGGCGACGGAAATCCTCTTTGCGCTGGGTTTCGACAAAGAAGTCGTTGGCGTTAGCCACGAATGTGATTTTCCACCGCAAGCGCGTACGAAGCGGGTGGTGATTCATTCGCGGCTGCCACACGACGCGGATCCTGCGGAAATTGACCGGCTGGTGCGCGAGTACGTTTCGCGCGGCGAAAGCCTTTATTCGGTGGATGCCGAGGCGCTCGAGGAATTGGCGCCGGATTTAATCATCACGCAAGATTTGTGCCAGGTCTGCGCCGCTTCGCCGGATGACCTTGCCGCCACGCTCTCGCGATTCCCTGATCCGCCAGAGGTACTCTGCTTGAATCCCCAGGACCTCGGCGATGTGTGGCGCGACATACTGTGGGTGGGCGAAGCGACCTGCCGCGGGCATGAAGCGGAAGATGTGCTAAAGAAAATCGGAACATGCCTTGGCGAACTGGAGCGACAAATCGAGAGCGTCGAACACCGGCCGCGCGTTGCCATTCTCGAATGGCTCCAGCCGTTTTATGTGGCGGGGCACTGGGTTCCGGAGATGATCGGGGTTGCCGGCGGAAAAGATGTGCTTGGCAAAAAGCGAACGGCTTCGTTCCGCGTTTCTGCCGAAGAAATAATCGAAGCCGCGCCGGAAATTCTTTTGATCGCGCAATGCGGGTACAGCGCGAAGCAAGCGCGCGATGAATATCTCGCGATGTCTTTCCTGGAAGAATGGAGCGCGATTCCCGCCGTTCGCAACGACCGCGTCTACGCGCTCGATGCCAGTGGCTACTTTTCGCGCCCCGGCCCGCGCCTCATCACCGGCATCGAAGCGCTCGCAAAAATCCTGCATACGGAAGTCGCCGTCAGCCCCGAAGCCGAAAACGTTGCGATTCCCATCGCTTCGCCAGTCTCCGTTTTTCCGTCGTCCCTTCGCGCCTCGGCCTAAACGCGCGGAACCGGAATCCCTTGTAGTTCTCACAGCGATTTCGCGTTATGGCAATTCCCGGCCATGCGATGTGGAGCGCGGCGGTCAAGTTGTGGTAAGTTACATGTAACCCGACTGGAGGGCTGACGTGGGAACGAAGAGCCAGCCGAAGACGTCCCGCGACAAGGTAAGGGCGCATCGCCGCCGCTTGCGCAAGCAAGGACTGCGGCCTATACAGATTTGGGTGCCGGACTTGCGTTCGCCCGTCTTTGCGGCAGAAGCGCGCAGGCAGTCACTAGCGGTCGCCAACAGTCCGCATGCCAAGCAGGACCAAGACTTCATCGATGCAATCTCCGGGCCGGACGAAACGTGAAACGCGGCGAGATATGGACGGTTTCCGGCGGCGCGGATTATTCCGGGAAGCCGCGACCGGTAGTGATTCTGCAAGACGACCGTTTCGACAGGACGGATTCTGTCACAGTGTGCGCGTTCACCACGGACCCGACGGAAGCGCCGCTCTTTCGGCTGCTGATTAAGCCGAGCGAAAGCAATGGACTGCGAGCGGAGTCCCGGTTGATGGTGGATAAGGTCACGACGGTTCCGAAAACAAAATTAGGGACTCGCATTGGCCAACTTTCGGATAAGGATATGCTCCGGCTGAATCGCGCAGTTTTAGTGTTCCTGGGTATCGCCGCTCCCCTCGGCGAATAGCGCTCCGAATGGTCGGCGAGCAAGTGCAAGAATGAGTAGCTCAGGCTAAACAACCCATTACACTTTCGCGACACGCGGGCCTGTTCTTCAGGACAGTTGACATCTTTTGCGGCTATATATAAAAGTCCTATACATAGGGAGAGAGTTTATGATCGCTCCAGGAATCAAACGCGGGACGGCAGAACTGGCAGTTCTGAGCGTGCTCGAAGACGGGCCGCTGCATGGCTATGAAATGGCGCGGCGGATCGAGGAGCAGACGCACGGCTCGCTGCGGTTTACGCTGGCATCTTTGTATCCGCTGCTCTACCGGCTGGAAAAGCGCGGGTGGGTGCGCGGCGCGTGGGAAACCAGTGACTCGGGGCGGCGGCGGCGCTGCTACCGGCTCACGGCCGAGGGAAAGAAAAAGCTCTCACCGATGCGCGCAGAATGGGCGGAACTTTTCCGCGCCTTGAAGCGGCTGACGAAGGTGACCCATGCGTGACTGGGAAAAGCTTGTCCGTGAACATCTCCGCGGCCTTTCTCTCGAATCAAGGGAGCGGCACGAAGTGATCGTGGAGCTGGCCGCGCATCTCGAAGAAATGTTTGAGGAGTTACGGCGGCAAGGGCCTACGGAAGAACGGGCGGCGGAGCGCGCGCTTTCGCAAGTGCGGGACTGGCAAGCGCTCCGGCGGAAAATTCAGAGGGCGCGAAGGAAGGAGGACGGGATGACGGACCGAGTCAAACAAGTGTGGCTACCGGGGTTTTTGACGTTGTTCCTTTCGATGATGCTGCTCATGGCGATTCAGTTCTTTGGTCCCAAGCCTTGGGTTGTGAGTCCCCACGGTTGGCGGGTGATGGCTCCGATGGCAGTGATTTACGTGCCATGGCTCCTTTGTCTGGTTCCGATCGGAGCGATGGGAACGTACCTTTCGGTCCGGGCGGGAGCGTCCCGACGCGGGACGTTTGTATCGATTGTTTTTCCAGTGTTGCCGTATTTCGTATTTTTCGTTGTGGCGTTTCCCGTGTGCGTGATTCTCGACGATCACGTTGCGCACAATGTGGTGCTAAGCGCCCTGTGGGTAGGATTGGTGACGTGGGTGGTGTTGCCTGCGGTGGCTTTGCTCGCGGGTGGGCTGCCGGTGCAACTCTTGCGATCGCGTCGTCCAGCTTCAGCCGACAGCGCGCGTGCCTAATCCGAATGTGTCAATGCAGCGGTTAATGGAGTTCGCAGCCGATTCGAGAATGATTGGGCGACAAGTAGATGAAAAGTGGTTTTGCTCGGACTTCGTCCATTGTGACAAATCCAAAGGACCTGCTGTCAAAGCTATTATCGAGGTTGTCCCCGATCACGAACAGAGCATCCTTCGGCACTGTGACCGTTTGGAAGGGAAGGCCTTCCGCGGCGAGTGGGGAGAAGGATTCGTTCCTGCCGCAGGATTTCGGAAAGGCCAAGGCTTTGTTATTGACGAGGATTGTGTTCGCAGGACCGCGGGCAATAGTATCTCCGGGCACGCCAATCACGCGCTTGGTGTATATGCTTCCAGTGTGATGGAAATCGAAAAGAAGTAACTCGCCGCGCTCAGGAGACCGCAATTTGAATGCATCGCGAGCCGCAACAACCCGGTCGCCTTCACAAAGCGTTGGACACATCGATCCCGAATTCATCCTGAACGCGCCAAAGTAACGCAGCGATCGATGCAGGATATAGTCAGGCACGGGATAAACGCCAAGAAGCAAGACGACGAGAGTGGCCGCAATCATCAATTTCACACTGCCCCGGGGAGACGGACTAACCAGCTCTTTGCAAGCAACGTAAGACCCGTCACCTGCAATCCAGAGCCGCCAAATAACACTCACGGGAAAAGCAATGACAAATCCCCAAAATGACAGCAAGACCCGAGAAACCGAGATGACAAACGAGAGCAGAGTGACCGACGCGGCCATTGCGATGCCTCGCCGCGGCCGCCGGGCGAAGATTTGGCCGAGGCCCGGAACGAGAAGGCCGAGCAGGAGTGCAATTGCAATCTTTTTTACGCGAGACGGCGGACGCTTTTCCTCCTGCGCCTTTGCACCAGCGGAGATTGAACTGGTTCCGAGGTTCAACTGCGTCATGTTTGTTGCAACCTCCTATTCCAGTAGCGGTAGAAGGGGAGGCCGGCGAGGATTAGTAGTAGGCCGATGGAGGAGCGGCCGGGACGGTCGAGCCAGATGTTGAGCGTGAGCGCGATGGCGCCGATGACGAAGATGGCAGGGACTACAGGGTAGCCCCAGCAGCGATAGGGGCGAGGCATGTCGGGTTCGGTGCGGCGCAGGCGGAAGAGAGCGATTACCGCGAGGCCGTAGAAAATCCAGCCGGCAAAAATAAAAAGATTGGTGAGTTCCTCGAACGTGCCGGTGAGAGCCATCAGGCTGGCGAGCACGCATTGAAAAATGAGGGCACGGCCGGGCGTGCGATATTTGGGATGAACGCCGTCGGCGATTTTGAAGAAAATGCCGTCGCGGGCCATAGCGTAAGCAGGGCGCGCGCCACTCAGGACTGAGGAATTCATTGTGCCAAGTGCACTGATGATCATGGCGATGGTGATCCATGCGGCGGCGGAGGTGCCAGCAACCTGTTGTACGACGTCAGAGGCGATGTGCGGCGAAGCGGCGACGGAGCTGAAGGGCAGGACTCTGAGACAGGCGGCGCTGAAGAGAAAATAAATGATGGCGACAAGCGTCACGCCGCCAAACATGGCGCGTGGAAAAACGTGCTGCGGATCTTTCACTTCCGAACCGACCAGGTTTAAGTCCTCCCAACCATCGTAGGCCCATAGAGCGGCCGCTAGAGCGGCAAGAAACGCGCCGAAGACGCTGCCATTCAGCGCATGCGGCCAAATAGGACTGGCCGCGTGCGGCGGGCCGGCAGGTGCGAAGAACGCGACGCCAATCACAATTACCACCGACGTAATTTTGATAGCGGTGAGAAAAACTTGCACCGCTCCCCCGAGCCTCACGCCGAGATAGTTGATGCCGGTCATCGCGACAATCCAGAGCACGGCGAGCGGCTGCGCCCAGGTGAAGACGAAATCGTACGGCTTAATCCATCCGGTCAAACCCGGAATGGCGATGTGCAGCGTGAAAATGGGCACGGCGACCACGGGGAGCAGAAAGCTCATGAAGCGCATCAGGCCCGCAGCGATGGAAGAAAGCGAGCTGGGACGCCCGACGATGGCGTGCATCCAACCGAAAAGAAATCCCCAGGCAGGTCCGAAGGCGCGGCGCAAGTAGGCGTACTCGCCTCCTGCTTCGGGAATGGCGGCGCCGAGTTCGGCGAAAGAGAGCGCGCCGAAAAGAGAAAGAATCGCGCCGGCAATCCACGCGGCGAAAACGATCGAGACGGTGCCGCCCACGCGAGCCATTTCGGCAGGCTTGATGAAAATGCCGGTGCCGATCATGGTGCCGACCACGATGGCGCCGGAAGCCCAGGCGCCGAGGCCGCGAACCAGGTCTAAGCGTTTTTCGGGCATAAGCCTCCGCTTAAATGTGATGCAAGTCGTGTTGCAGCAAGCGTAGGTACACGATATATCGTGCCCCCGCAGGTCCGTGGACGATACATCGAGCCGGCGGGATTTCGTGCACGAAATTTTCAGGCGGGTACATTTTGTTTTTCTTGGATGCGGCTCACGGCAAGCCCCACCGCGAAGGTCACCGCCGCGCCAATTAAGACGTACCACGTAAATGCCACGTCCGTATAGCGCCAAACGCAAAGGATGGTTGCCAAACCGAGGAACATGCCAGCGAGGGCGCCGGTTGCGGTGGCTTTCCGGTCAAGCGTGCCGAGAAGAAAAAGTCCAAGCAAGCTGCCGAAGGGCAGGGAAGCCACCGTGAGGCCCGCTTCGAGCAGCGGTCCCCACTTGATGAAGCCGAACGCCATTAGGATGAGGCCCCAGATAAGCGTCATGCGACGCGAAAGGCGCAAGAATTTTACCGAATCGGCGGAACGGCCGCGCAGTTTTGAAAAATCGAGAACGCTGGAAGCGGCGAGGGAATTGAGCGAGCCGCTGGCGTTGGACATGGCGACGGCGACGATAGAGGCGAGCAGTAGGCCAGCAAGACCGCTGGGCATTTCGCGAACAAGGAAGAGGGGAAGAATGCTGTCGGTCCGAGCCCCCGGCGCGAGGAGCGGCGTGTGCTGGGAAAAGACGTAGAGCAAAACGCCGATGAGAAGAAAAATGGTGAATTGAATGAGCACGATAACGCCGCTGGTGAGAAGCGCGCGGCGGCTGTCTTTTTCATTGCGAGCGGCCAGCAGCCTTTGCACGATGGTTTGGTCCGTGCCGTGGCTGGCCATGGTGAGAAACGCGCCGCCGATGAGGCCAGACCAGAATGTGTATTTGGTTGTGATGTCGAAAGTGAAATCGAGGAATTGCAATTTATGGCCGGCTGCGGCGGCGACTTGCGCGACTTCCGTCCATCCGCCGGGAATGCGGTGGATCAAAATCCCAAAGGTAAAGAGGCTGCCGGTAATGTAGAGGAGAAGTTGGGCAACGTCGGTCCAAATGACCGCGGTCATGCCCCCCTCGAAAGTGTAGAGGATGGTGAGCGCGATGACGATAACGACGGCCAAATGCTCGGAAGTGCCGAGGACGACGCTCACAACGAGAGCGATGGCAGACACGCGCACGCCTTCGGCAATGGCGCGCGTGATGAGAAACGTGCTGGCCGCGACCGCGCGCATTTTCTCGCCGAAGCGTTTCTCGATGAGCGCGTAGGCGGTGAGGAACTGTCCACGAAAATAGCCAGGCAAGAGAAGGATCACGATAAGGACGCGGCCAATCAAATAGCCGAAAACCAATTGAATGAAAGTCATATTACCGGCGTAGGCGATCGCGGGAGTGCCAATGATGGTGAGCGTGGAGGTTTCCGTGGCGACGATGGAAAAAGCCAGCGCCCACCAGGGAGCGGTTTTGCCTCCGAGAAAATAATCCAGGCTGACGGCTTCGCGGTTGGTGCCAGCGACTTCTTTTTTGCTCCGGCGGAAGCGCATGCCCAGCGCCGTTACGCCGAGAAGGTACGCGATGACGATCGCGAGATCGAGTGGGTGGATGCGCATTAGTCGCTTGTGGCAGGTGAAACGGTACGGCTCAGCCTGAAGGGCTGCGTTCTCCCAGTAAACAGATTTTGTCGCGCAAAAAGTGAATCGAGAATAGTGGCAGGGCGCACACAGGTCAAGAATTGCTTGAAAGTCGGTGCCGCGATCACGGCCCTGTGGCCAGCTTAGTTTCAGCGCAATGGGCAGGCGCACAATTGCGCACATTTTTTCTACGCGAATGCATTGGCCGCGTTTCTCGCTTATGCTTTTTGCATGCGCTTCGTTTTGGGGTTCGATGGCGGCGGGACTAAGACGGATTGCGTCTTGATGGACGAATCCGGGAAAAGTTTGGCGAAAACTCAGGGGGGGCCTTCAAATCCGCTTCGCGTGGGATTTGGGGCGGCTATTTCTGCGATTCGGGAGGCGGCGCGGCAAGCCGTCGCGCAAGCGGCAGTGACTGCCGATTCCTCTGCCGCTGCGATTTGCGCTGGTCTTGCGGGGGCTGGTCCTCCCGAGTCGGCGGGGAAGATGAGGGCGCTTTTTGCGACGGAGTTCCCTGAAGCGGTGGTTCAGGTTTGCACGGACCTCGATCTCGCGCTCGCAGCGGCGGGCGATGGGCCGGCGGTGGTGCTGCTCGCCGGAACCGGCTCGTTTGCGGTAGGGCGAAATATCGCGGGCGAGACGGCGCGAGCTGGCGGATATGGATCGCAAATCGGAGATGAAGGCAGCGCGTACGACATTGGGCGGCGCGCGGTCTTGACCGCGATGCACGAAAACGACCGGACCGGAGCCGATTCGCCGCTTGGCCAGCGGCTACTGCGTGAGCTGGCTTGCAAAGACTGGTCCGAAGTCAAAACACGCGCGCAGGCCGCATCTGATGAGGTTTTTCCGCGGCTCTTCTCGGTTGTTGCTGCAATGGCCGATATCAACGATCTGGCGGCACAGGATATCCTTCGCGCAGCCGCGCTCGATCTTGCCACCCTGGCGCAAAATCTGGCGGAGCGATTGCAATTGCGGGGCACGGCATTTTTTCTCGCGAAAACAGGCGGTATGATTGGGCGGTGCAAGTTCCTTGAATCGGAGCTGGACGAACTGCTTCGCATTTCGTTTCCACAAGCCGAGATTGGCGCGCTTCGGGTCTCTCCCGCGGAGGCTGCGGCGCGCCTGGCGCTTCGACTGTTGCCGCAAGGTGGCGCAATGAACACGAAACGGATGGGCGGGCATCCGGCGGGACGGTGAGATGGCAGGCGCGGAGAAAATTCTCGAGCGCGCTCTCGCCGCATCTGGCGACGAGCTGACGGCCTTGCTCCATCACGCCGATGCAGCGATTTTGATCGCACTTCTGGATAATCCCGCGCTCGATGAAACGCAGCTCTGTATCTTGCTGGAGCGAAAGAATCTTCCGGGGGAAGTTCTCGAAGAGGTGGCGCGACGGAAGCCGTTGCTCAAAAGTTACAGGGTGAAACGCGGGCTGGCCTTTCATCCGCGGACGCCGCGGCTCGTCACGCTGCGGCTGCTGCGGGATCTTTACCTGATGGATCTCGTCCAGCTCACTCTCTTGCCGGGAATTCCCGAGGAATTGAAACGAAATGCCGAGGATCAATTGGTGTCACGCTTGCCGCAATTGCCACTCGGACAAAAAATCATGCTGGCGCGGCGAGGACCCGCACGTCTCGCCGGCGCTTTGCTCGCAGAAGGGCATGGGCAAATTGTGCCGATCGTGCTGGATAACGCCTATCTGACAGAGGCGCAGGTGTTAAAGGTGCTCTCGCGGGAGAAACTGCCGCCCGTCGTCGTGCAGGCGGTGTCCCAGCATCGCAAGTGGTCCATCACTTACAACGTGCGGCTCGCATTGGTACGTCACCCGTCGTCTCCATTGGCCACCGTTCTCGCCTATTTGCCGGAACTCACTGTCTCTGACCTTCGCGAACTAGCTTCCCCGGGAATCGTTCATGAGAGCCTGCGGAAATATCTGGAGGCGGAAGTCAAGCGGCGAATTCGGAAGGGTGAAAAATCCGGGCGGAGCGGCGACAACCTTGAGCCTTCTGCCGCATCTAACGAAAACTAAATAACGTCCTTTCGCTCTGACACCGTTGGGCGTGCCCGGGGTGGGCCTACGCGGAAATCATCGGCTTGTTGGGAACAAAACGGCTCCCAATGGCGTCGTATGGGAATGCTGGCAACAGGCGTATGCTTTAGACCATCTGGCGGCGAGATCACAGTGGCGCCGCACCTCGGAATCCTTGGCAGGAGGGTTCACCAGGTTCATGGCCAGTGGGGATCAACCGCCCCGGCGTTCCGAACGACGCTGGGCGCCGCGCTACTCGTTTCGTGCCAACCTCGAGATCGAGTGGGGCTCGGCCATCCTGCGCGCCAGCACCCGCGACATCAGCACCAACGGCATGTTCATCGAATCGCCCGATCCCCTGTGGATCGGCGCCGGGTTTACCGCGCACTTGGTGCTGGACAAGCGCCTGAAGGTCGACTGTTCCGTCAGGCGCATCGAGCCAGGCCGGGGCATGGGCGTCTCGGTGACCCTTTCCGAACAGCAACACGAACAGCGCTATCAGGATCTTCTCGACTCTCTCTCCAACACGGGTTCTTAACCTCCTCTTATACTATGATTGCAGCGGCGCGGCATGAGTCGCGCGCTTGGGGCTGCGCGGAATTGCAAGTGACGCCGCCACACGGAAAGGCGTTTGCGTTCGCATGACCAGATGCCTAGATTGCGGTTCACCACGCACCGCGGACCAGTGTCCCTCTTGTGGTTTGACCTCCATCGCCGCCGAACTTTTGTTTCGCCGCCGCCTGATTACCCGGACCGCATTCTTTCTCGTCGGCTCCCTGGCGTTTCCTTATGTAAGCCAGATATATCCACCGCTGGACTTGGACCTGATGCTGGTGTTTTTCGGAGTGCTCTTTTTTCTGGCGCTGGCCATCGCGGTGATTCTCGAAAGCCGCGCGCGGCAGCATAAGGAGCTTGAAATCCTCAAGCGTATTTACACCGGGTTCATCCCCTTGCCGTGGATACTTGCGACGGCGCTTTTTGCGAATGGCAGACTCGATTCGCAAAAAGATATCGTCTATCATCCGACTGTCGTCGTCAGCAAATACAACATGAAGGGGATTGTACGGGGAAGTCGGCGCTTGTTCGTGCAATCATGGCGCCCCGGAGAGCACATCGAACGTTTGGCAGTTGATGCAGACGATTTTGACCGGTTTCAGGCTGGAGACACTGTCGTCGTTGCGACCGAGCCGGGAGCGCTCGGGATTCCGTGGTATTACGGCGTGTACCGGCGTTAAGCGCGCTGTCGAGCGAACTGCGCGCGTCTCAATACGCAATCTTGCCGTTCGGCTTCAAGGGCAATTCAATATCGACAAAGTGGCCCGTCTTCCCGAAGCGAAAACGGATGCGTTCGACAAGCCCCGCGTCGCGCTCCTTCCACTCTGACGTTTCGATCGGATCGTTCGGCGCGTCGGAAAGCGACCATTGGACGTTGTCGCCGTCCGTCTTCACGGTCTGCGGATCGACTTCGTACACTTCCTGCTCTTTCCTGTCCAGCAGAAGGTAGCGTTTCCAAAGCTTGATGAGCAGAACTTCGTGTTTTTCCGCGTGATAGATGTTCCACGCTTGAGGCGCCGCGTTGTTGAAGCGCACAATCGCAAATTGCACCGGCTGCCACACAATCTTTTTCCCGGTGGGCGGCGCCTGCGGGAACCACGTTAAAAATAGCAGCGCCGAGACGAGAACAGCTTGCATACCTGAAATCAACTCGGGACTTCACTGAATGACTTGTCGAGCAGGCGGATGGCTTCGTCCACATCGGGTTTCGTCGTGTTGAGCATGGGAGCGAGGCGAAGCACGTTACCCATGAGGCCGCCTTTGCCGATGAGCAGACCATTGGCGCGGGCACGCTCCATGACTTGCGTGGTTGCCGCTGGAGCCGGCTCTTTGGTCTTTCGGTCTTTCACGAGCTCGAGAGCTTGCATCAGCCCCATGCCGCGTACGTCGCCGATGAGCGGATACTTTTGCTGAAGCTCTTCAAGCTTGCCACGGAAGTAAGCGCCGACGGTGTGCGCGTTCTCGCGCAAATCTTCTTCCTCGATCAGTTCAATCGTCGCGCGAGCCGCGGCGCAAGTCACCGGATTGCCGCCAAAAGTGGCGATGTTAAGTCCCTGAAAGCCGGCAGCGATTTCTGGAGTGGTGACCGTGAGACCCACCGGGACGCCGTTGGCCATGCCTTTCGCGCTCGTCAGAATGTCCGGTGTGACTTCCCACTGCTCGATCCCGAACCATTTTTTGCCGGTGCGGCCCCAACCGGTTTGCACTTCATCCGAAATGAAGAGGCCGCCGTATTTCTTGACGATGTTGAATACGATTTTGAAATATTCCTTGGGCGGCGTGATAAACCCGCCGACGCCCTGAATCGGCTCCGCAATGAACGCCGCAATGCTCCCGCTGGTGCCGGTTTGGATAAGATTTTCCACGTCGCCGGCGCAAGCCACTTCGCATTCGGGGTATTTGAGGTGCAGCGGGCAGCGATAGCAGTAAGGATTGATGGCGTGCGCGATGCCCACGCTGATGACAGCCGCTTTGCGATACGGCGCATGCGCAGTGACGGACTTCATCAGCGAGGAACCGCCGGAATAGGCATGTCGCAGTGCCACGATGTCGTAACTCCCCGTGGCCATGCGTGCGATGAGAATCGCGGCTTCGTCTGCTTCGCTGCCGGAACTGGTAAAGAAGCTCGATTGGAGGTTGCCGGGGGTGATTTGCGCGATTTTCTCCGCGAGCGCCACGATCTGCTCGTTGGGATAGAGTGTGGAGAGGTGTTGCAAGCGATTGACCTGCGCGTTCACCTTGCTCGTGACTTTTGGATTGCAGTGCCCCACGGAAACGGTGAGGATGCCGCCAAAAAAATCCAGGTACTTGCGCCCTTCGACGTCCCAGACGTGCTGCATTTCGGCATGATCGGCGACCAATGGATGTTGATAATAGTTGGTCACCGAAGGCCAGATGTATTTCTTGTGCTTGGCAATGACTTCTTCGCTGCGCGTCATTGTCGACTGCACAGGCTTTGCGGGCGTGGTCATGGGCGCTTCCTCGGGCTGGAAATAAGTTCCGTTCGAGTGTACGACGCGCTGAAACGCGCGGCAAGCGTACCCGCGCCTCTCCGTCGGCACTTTCTCCGGAGCAGTTTTTTTGTTATATCCAATCTTCATCTCCCTGAACCGGCAGGGCGAAGCACTTCCAGGACGCAATTGCATTCTGGAAGTACGCGAGTGTGTGGCCAGCTCAAACACGGTGAAAAAAATGGCAATGAACATCCGAGCGGCGAGCGCAGACGACCGGGATGCAATCTGGAAAATCCTCGAACCGGTGGTCCGTGCCGGTGATACCTACACTTTGCCCCCGGATATAGCGCAGGCGGATGCGCTTGAGTACTGGTTCTCGGCAGGCCACGAAGTGTTTGTCGCTGAAGAAAACGGGGACATTTTAGGAACCTATTATCTACGTGCCAATCAAAAGGGCGGCGGAGCACACGTCGCGAATTGCGGTTATATAACGGCACCGTGGGCGAGTGGACGTGGCGTTGCGCGGGCCATGTGTCAAGACTCGCTCAAACGTGCCAAAGAACAAGGTTTCCGCGCCATGCAATTCAATTTCGTTGTAAGCAGCAACGAGCGCGCCGTGCATCTATGGAAGAGCATGGGATTTGAAATCGTTGGGCGGCTACCGGATGCCTTCCTTCATCCGCGGCGAGGTCCCGTCGATGCGCTGGTCATGTACCGCCAATTGTAAGGTTCAGGCGCCCCGCATCGAGGTCGCCATTCGGATGATGCGATGGTGCGGCCTACGCCATTGCATGCGTATAATGTCGCGGCATGACTTCCAATTCGTCGTACATCCAGCGAATTTTCCGGGTTACCTCGCGCGTCTTTCCTCGCTGCGGCATGGTTTCCCAGGCCATTGCGTTCAATCTTTTTCTGGCATTTTTCCCAACGCTCCTGATCGCCGTGGGGTTCGCCACCAGCCGCATCGGCGGGCGGACCAGCCTTTTCGATTTGATCAGCGATCTGACCGAGTTCTTGCCCCCGGGTAGCAAAAGTATCGTCGCTGAATTCCTGGTGAAGCGCGGGCCGGAGGCCTGGAAAGTGGCGGCGATCGGCTGGGCGGGAACTCTGCTCGCTGGATCGCAGGTCATGCGGCTGCTGATGGACGGCATCCATCGTATTTACGGGGACAAGGAGCAGCCTGGATTCCTGCATCGGCAGCTCCGGGGATTGCTATTGCTGCTGATTACGATCGCCCCGCTTCTGGCTGCGGCAATACTGGGCATTCTCGGCCGGCCGCTGCGCCGTTGGCTGGCAGAGGAACTTGGTCACCATCATCCCATGCAAGGGTGGTGGGCCATCTTCTTTCCCGCCGCGGCTATCGTACTGGCGATGTTGGCGCTGACGGTCATCTATCGGGTAGCGAGGCCAGGGGAGGAACGCCTGCGTAACGTTCTGCCTGGTGCGATGGTCGCAACATCGCTGTGGTGGCTGGTGAACGTGCTCTTCGGGTTCTACGTGCGGCGTGTGCCATACAGCATCGTCTACGGCGGCCTCGCGGCCGTCATCGGCCTGATGATTTGGATGCAGCTTTCCGCAGTGATTGTGTTTTTGGGCGCGGCCTGGAACGCGGAACTCGCGGAAAGCCGCAGGGAAGAGCGGGCTTACGGTTAGCTAAAAGGTGGCCTCGACTGAAATGAGCGAGCAACTGGTTCGCGTCGAATGTTATTCCGGGCACAAAGCAGACGAACGCCCCACGCGTATCGTTTTCGAAGCGCAATCGCTGGAGATTGCCTCGGTAGAAGATCGCTGGTACTCGCCGGGCGCAACCTATTTTCGTGTGCTTGCCCAGAACGGCGACAGCTATGTCTTGCGTCGCGACGACGCGCAGGACGTCTGGAGCTTGGCCGCTTTCCGGGCCGCTGGAAAACGCGTTGACACAAAAATTAACCAGAGCGTATAGTCAATCCACAAGACTGGTTTTAAGGTTCCCCCGTGGTGTCGGCTTCCCAGTGAGCCGGCGGTGCCTGCGGCTCGGATCAGAGAAGGAATGGGATGTCCTACCTACCGGAGTTCCCGTTGGCGCGTTTCTCGACTTGTCTTTTCGCGCTATGCCTTCTGGCTGGCGGCATCGCCCTCGCCCAGGGACCATCGCCCGCGCAGTCGCCAAGCCCTGCAACCCCTGCAGCCGAGCCCGCCAAGCCGCAAACGCCAGGCTCCAATGACGGTGCTGAACTTTCTAGCCGCGACACCTCCCCAACCTTCAAAGTCCGCGTAAACCTCGTGTTGGTAAGGGTCGTGGTGCGTGATCAGCAAGGGCATGTAGTTCCGGGCCTCCACAAGGAGGATTTTCAGCTCACCGACAACCGCAAACAGCAGACCATATCCACTTTTAGCGTCGAGACGCCTCAGTCACATCTAGCCGACGCGACAGCCAGCGCCAATTCGGGAGAACTTTCTGCTCCGGCTGCGGCCGCCGCGATGGCCTCCCTGCCGCAGCGGTTTGTCTCCGTGGTGTTTGACGACCAGCACCTGACGATGTCCGACGCCATGTTCGTGCGGACTGCGGCCAGCCGCTTCTTCGATTCGCTTGCGGCTTCGGATCGTGTCGGCATCTATTCGACTTCCGGCCAGTTTACGCAGGAATTTACGGACGATCACGAACTCCTCCGCAAGTCGCTTCTCAAGATTTTGCCCCACTCGCCCACCGCCGGGACGCACGACTGTCCGGACATTAGCTACTACCAGGCCGACCTGATCCAGAACAAGCGAGACCCGCAAGCTCTGGATGTTGCCACGGAAGACGCAGTGCAGTGCGCATTCCAGGGCGACGAAACCCAGAGGGCTGCAGCGCAAGCGATGGCGCTTGGGATGACCGGTGCCGTGCTCGGTCGGGAGGACTCCTCGACGGAGTATGCCTACCGGCACATGGAAGATGTCATGCGCCGGCTGGCGACCATGCCCGGCCAGCGGATTATGGTCTTCGTCTCGCCAGGATTCATTCCTTCAACGCTCGAGCTGGAAACCAGCAATTTGGTGGACCGCGCGACCAAGGCAAACATCGTGATCAACACCATCGATGCCAGGGGATTATATACGCCGGACATGGGCGACATCTCCGACCCTTACCGAGGGCCTCCGCAAATCGAGGGATACAAGTCCTCCTATCGCGTGGCCGCTCAATTGGCGCAGGAAGATGTGCTCGCGCAGCTTGCTGATGGAACCGGGGGGACTTTCTTTCATAACCGCAATGACGTGGATGAAGGCTTGCGCGAAGCGGGAGCCGCCCCGGCAATCACGTATCTTTTAGGATTCTCGCCGCAAAACCTAAAACTCAATGGCAGTCTTCACACTCTCAAAGTCTCCTTCGTGCACAAGTCCGCCTACACTATTCAGGCCCGGCATGGGTACTTCGCCCCGCGGCATGTTGCGGACCCTGTCGAAGAAGCCAAGCAGGAAATACAAGAGGCCCTGTTCTCCCAGGACGAGGTTCGCGATTTGCCCGTCGACTTGCACACGCAGTTTTTCAAGACGGCCGACTACCAGGCCCGGCTTGCGGTGGTCACTCACGTCGATATCAAGGGCATGCATTTCCGCAAGGCCGACGGGCGCACGCGGGACGATCTGACGGTGGCCACCGCGATTTTCGATGAAAACGGAAATTACGTCACCGGCGGAGAAAAAATCATAGAAATGAAGCTCTTGGATCCGACCTACGACCGGTTGATGCGCTCGGGTCTGAATCTGAAATCAAGTTTTGAGGTGAAGCCTGGCAGTTATCTCGTACGGCAGGTCGTCCGGGACTCAGAGGGAGCTCAGCTCGCGGCGCGGAATGGGGCCGTAGTCATACCGAATTGATGGGGGAGCAAATGAATACGCTAAAGAGCCGTGCATTTAGATCGTGGGTTTATGTTATCGGATTCATGACTATAGCACTATGTCTCTTCTTGGCGCAGCTTGCTGGCCAGACGCCGTCGGCGCAGCAGCCCGCGCCGCCCCCCGAAGCGGTTAAAGCGCCCGGCGCTGTCATTAAAGCGGAATCGCGAATGGTCTTGGTGGATGCCGTGGTCACCGATAAGAAGGGCGATTATGTTCACGACTTGACGCAAAACGATTTCAAGGTCTACGAAGACAACAAGGAACAAAACGTAGCGAGCTTTTCGTTCGGCGCCGACACCGCGATTCAGGCACAGAATCAGAAGCGGTATATGATCCTCTTTTTCGACAACTCCACGATGGCCGCCCCCGATCAGATTCAGGCTCGCGCCGCTGCCAAAAAGTTCATTGACTCCAATGCTGGCCCGGACAAACTCATGGCCGTTGTGGATTTTGGCGGCACCTTGCGCATCGTTCAGAACTTTACCGCTAACGCGGCCCTGCTTCAGGCGGCTGTAGGCGGAGCGAAGCCTTCCTCCGTCGATCCCAATGCCCAGGCTCCAGTCGAAGTGGCTTCTGCCGGGCTATCTCCCGGCGCTACGGGATTTGCATCCCCGCTGTCTTCGATGAACAATGCCGAAGCCGATTTCGGCGCTCGCAGCATGTTGCTCTCTTTGCGCAGTCTTGCGAAGAATTTGCGCGGAGTGCCCGGACGCAAAATGGTCGTACTTTTTTCCGCGGGCTTTCCGTTGACCATGGAAAGCGAATCCGAGCTTACCGCCACCATCGACGCCTGCAATAAGGCTAATGTGGCGATCTATGCTCTCGATGTGCGCGGGCTCGTTGCCAGTCCGCCCGGCGGTATTTCGCGTTTACTCAAGCCTGACAATGGGCGAAGCCTTGCGGCCGAAAACCGCGTGACAAACAGCCGCCATCATACTGTCCATCTGATCCTGGCGGCCTACCGACTCGATCTGCTTGAGCCACAACATCCCGTCGCTGGAGGCGGCTCAGGCGGCGGAGGCGGGAGGCCAGGAGGTGGAGGCGGCACTGGAGGTACAGGCGGTACAGGCGGAACAGGAGGAACTGGCGGAAGAGGGGGAACTGGAGGCACGGGAGGGACCGGTGGTACGGGTGGTAGAGGAGGCACGGGAGGAACTGGCGGAACAGGCACGCGCGGCGGAACTGGTGGAGGCACAACGGGACGCAGTGGAGGTTATTCAAATCCCAATGCGTACAATCCGAACTCCATCTACACGCAGCCAAGGACCATCGTCCCGCAATTCCCTCCTTCGGCTTCGACAAACCAGCAAATTCTGGCGGCGCTCGCGGAAGGAACGGGCGGATTCACGATCTTCAACACCAACGATTTGTTGAGCGGTCTCGAGAAAATCGGCCACGAAGCGAACGAGTTCTACATATTGGGCTATGTACCGCCGCAAACCGCGGAGGGAAGTTGCCATACCCTCAAAGTCAAGATGAATCACGGCGGTTTGCACGTGCGGTCGCGCAGCGGCTATTGCAACACCAAACCGGCCAACATCCTCGAAGGGACCCCGCTGGAGAAGCAACTCGAGGCGCGGGCAACCGGCAATCAAGCAGGCACGATGCATGGCCCATTCGAAGCGCCTTACTTCTACACGGCTCCCAATGTGGCTCGTGTAAATCTTTCGATGGAGATCCCTTCAAGCACGGTGCATTTCGAAAAAGAAAAAGGGAAGTATCACGCCAGCCTGAATGTGCTGGGCATAGCTTATAAGCCGGATGGTTCGATTGGCGCCAAGTTCAGCGACACAGTCAATCTCGATTTCGAAAAAGACGAAATGAAGCAGTTTGAGAAAAAGCCCTACGACTATGCAAACCAGTTCGATGCCGGTGCGGGAACGTACAAGTTGACGGTGGTGGTCAGCTCCGGCGGCGACGCTTTCGGTAAATACGAATCGCCCCTCGAGATCGATCCCTACGACGGCAAGCAATTCAGCCTGGGCGGCGTGGTCCTCACCAACTCCGTCCAGCGGCTGACGGACATGCCCACGGACCTCGATTCAGCATTGCTCGAGGATCGCACGCCGCTGGTCGTCAAAGGCATGCAGATCAATCCCTCGGCGAGCAATCAATTCAAAAAATCCGATAAAGTGGACTTGTATACCGAGGTCTACGAACCATTGCTGACTTCCGCGAATCCGCCGGAAGTCGCGGCTGGCTATGCAGTCCTCGAAAAGGCCAGCGGGAAAATCGTACTCAAGACGGGGGCGGTTCCCTTGACCAGCTTCATTCAAAAAGGCAGCCCAATGGTGCCCGTTGGAATGGATATCAAAGTGAGCGACCTGGCTCCTGGCAACTATCAATTGGTGATGATGGCCGTCGATGGAGCTGGCCACCACGCCAAGAATCGTGTCGCCGATTTTCAGATCACGGAATAACTTTCCTAAATCCGTATATCCACATGGTCTCTTCTCATGCGTGATACACACGCACTTCGAGACTCAGGGCTCTTAGTCCGTTTCGAGCCTCGCGCGCACTCCGGTTATAGCGTAGCCCCGGTTACTCATACCTGAGCGCCACTACAGGGTCGACGCGCATCGCCCTCCGCGCAGGTACGCAACCCGCGAGCAGCGATACGGCGAGAAGCACCGCGGCGACACTCGTAAAGGTTGCGGGATCGCTGGGCGCGATTCCGTAAAGGAGCGAGGAGAGCAGGCGCGTGAGTGCGAAGGTGCCGCCGAGTCCAAGGAGAATTCCGAGGACGGTGAGAATCATTACCTGCGCGACGACGAGCTTCAAAACGTTTGACGGCCGCGCGCCTAGCGCGAGGCGAATGCCGATCTCGGGCGTGCGCTGCCTGACAGAATAGGCCATCACGCCATAGAGGCCAATCGCCGCGAGGAATAATGCGACGGCAGCGAAAACGGCGAAGAGCGAAGTTTGGAAGCGGCGCAAGGCGCTGGCTTCGGAGACGCGCTGGTCCATGGTTTCGATGTCGGAGACGGCGAGTGTGGGATCAATCAAGCCAACGGCGGAGCGAATCGCAGGAATCATTTGCGCGGGTGGCAACGAAGAACTTATGGCAATGTAAGCCTGGTCTGTGTCCTGTTGCCAGAATGGCGTATAGACCTGAGGGGGCGGAGCGTCTTCCAGATTGGAGTGCCGTGTATTCGCGACGACGCCGACGACAGTGGACCAATTGGCCTTGGTTGCGCCCCATACATAACCCATGGCGAAATGGCCGCCCATGGCTGAGCGGCCTGAGAAATACTCTTTGGCAAAAGACTCGTTGACGATGACAACTCCTGGAGCTTTGGGCACGCCGTCCTCGGGGGTGAAGCTTCGTCCGGCGAGTAGCGCCGTGCCAATGGCGTCGAAGTAATTTTCGGTAGCGAATCGCGAATCGACGGCTTGACCCTTCTTGTTTGCGTAGCCTTCGACCATGAATAAGCTCATGGATTCCGAATGGCTCAGCGGCAAGTCACTTATTGCGCCGATTGTGGTGACGCCGTGCAATTCGCCGAGTTTGTCGAGGACGTTGCGAAAAAAGGCACGACGCTGTTCAGGCCCGCTATAGCGCGAGTCGAGGGCGATGTGCATGGTCAGAGTGGAGGCCGAGAACCCCGTGGAGACGTTTTGCAGGTTCACGTAACTCCGAATGAGGAGGCCGGAGCCGGTGAGTAGAACAACCGCCAGGGCGACCTCGCCGACGATCAGGCTATGGCGCCAGCGCT
Organism: Candidatus Solibacter sp.; assembly: GCA_035499815.1. GTDB lineage: Bacteria > Acidobacteriota > Terriglobia > Acidiferrales > UBA7541 > Acidiferrum. The sequence goes on from DATJXZ010000018.1 coordinate 31,860, forward strand.
CTGAAACGCCGGCGACCCCTTTGTTGCCGCCTTGCTTAAGAAGTTCGGTCAAATTTGTGCGCGAGACGCCTAGCGCGGGAAGGATGCCGAAGATAACGCCCGCCAGCATGGAAATTGCGACGGCGAAAAGGAGGACGCGCAGATCGAGAGAAGTCTCGCCCAGGCGGGGGATGTTGCCGGGATTCAAATGCAGGAGCAGGCGAATTGCGGCGTAGGCGATCAGAACTCCCACCGCGCCACCGGTGGACGCGAGTAAGAGAGCTTCGGTGAGCACCTGACGAATGAGCCTTCCGCGATGCGCGCCGAGGGCCGCACGAATGCCCATTTCATGAGTGCGGGTGGCCGCACGGGCGAATAGAAGATTGGCCGCGTTCGCGCAAGCGACCAACAAAACCAAACATACCGCGCCGAACAGGAGCCAGACGAAGAGGCGCACGCCACCAACGACCGTGCCCGTGCAGGATCTTAGAACGCAATAGGTATCCCTGAAAGGCGAATAGGAGGCATGAAGAGGATCGAGACGCGGCATGATGGTATTCATCTCGGCCTGAGCATGGGCGAGCGAAACGCCGGGGCGCAAGCGCGCAACTACGTTGCCTTCCGGATTTTCGCGGTCGGTCTTTTCCAGCGGGGTCAGAGCCAAGGGTAGCCAAACTTGCGTTCGGCCTTGATCTGAATAAGGGAGTTCGTTACCGCTGGGAAAGCCGAACGAGGCGGGCATCACGCCGATGACTTGATAGATCTGCCCGTCGAGCGTGACGCTCTTGCCCAGGACCTGCGTGCTGCCACCAAACGCTGACTGCCACAAGGCATAACTGATGTTGGCGACGTGCTCGCGGCCGGGCTCGGTATCCGCAGGTTGGATGGCACGACCGAAGAGCGGGCTTACGCCGAGCGTCGGGAAAAAGTTCGACTGAACAAATACGCCGCTGACCCGCTGCGCCATTCCTTCTGCCGCGAGATTGAAGTACCGTTGATCAAAAAGAGTGATTGCTGAGAAGGAACGCGCTTGCCGTTGAATGTCGAAAAAATCCCCGTTGCTGGGGCCGAGGGCCTCGATGGGAATTTGAGGCAATTCGTGGCTGGGAGTGAAGACGTAGACGAGCTGACCGGGATCTGCATAGGGTAAAGAGCGAATGAGCACGGCATTGAGCAAACTGAAAATCGCGGTGTTAGCGCCGATGCCAACGGCAAGAGTGAGAACGGCGACGGCGGTAAAGCCTGGAGACTTGCGAAGCATCCTCAAGGCGTAGTGAAGGTCCTGAAGGACACCCGCAAACAAATTGCTGCTGTCCTTTCCCAACGCGACGGGCTCGCGATACAAATCACTCTCGACTGCTCTGAGGCTATGCGCGAGGAGGTCTTCGCTCTTCAGTTCGCCGATGGCAGTGCGGTACGCAACATCTTCAGACTGGCTGGCCACGAGGAGTTCCTGGTAGCGATCCTCAAGGTGCTGCGCGATCTCTTCGGCAATTTCCGCTTCGCGCGCCGGACCAAGTTTCAGCGGAGCAAGTCTGCGAAGAATTTCGGCTTCCCAATCAGGCATTCTCGGCCTCCGTGATGTGCTTGATGGCCTCCACAAATACTTGCCAGCCGCGCCGCTGCGAGGCTAGAACTTTTCGTCCCTGCGAAGTCAGGCGGTAATAGCGTCGCCGGCGCTGCCCGCTCTTTTCGACCCATCGGCCCTGAATCCAACCGCGCTTTTCCAGGCGATAGAGCAACGGGTAGAGCGAGGCCACATAGAAGCGCACCGCGCCTCTCGACCGCTGCTCGATGAGTTTTGAGATTTCATAGCCGTGGCGCGGGCGGGCTTCGACGAGTGAAAGAATCAAGAGCTCGGCGCTGCCTCGTTTCCATTCCACCTGCCGGGTTGTGCTCTCCATATATGGCCTCGCAACATATTAAACGATAGCGCCGCTCGGGAGTCAAGGAAATCTGTCGCGGGATTCAGGCAGTTACGCGCGGTTCCGGACTCGCCCAAGAGAAAAGAAGGTGTCACGTAGGAGCATTTCTTCAGATTCAAATCGGAAATGGAGTCTAAGAGCGGTTCGTGGGCCAACGCTTGAGACGCGCGTCACGCGGCGGGTTGTTGAGCGGTGCTGCCTGACTCTGCCATCAGGCTCCGGATCACAAACCAGCAATTCGCCGGCCGCTCCGAGAGCCGCCTCATGAAATATGGGCACCAGTCCGTTCCGAAAGGCACATAAACCTGCAAGCAGTCTCCGGCCTTGCGCACTTGCTCCTGCAGGTCGCGCCGAATCCCATAAATCATCTGAAATTCGTATTGGCTTTTTTCCAGTTTGAGCCGCGCTGCTTCGGTCTGCGCGTGTGCAACCATGTTCCAGTCATGAGAGGCGATAGCGGGTAGAAAGTCTCTTCGCGAAGCCCCTTCGAGCAGCAAAGTGGTTAGCTTCTTGTAGTTGGCATCGACGTCGCTCTTTTTCTGCAAAGCGATGGTCTTTGGTTCGCGATAAGCGCCTTTGACGAGCCGGATCTTTGGTTTGATGGGCGCCAGCCTTTGCAAATCTTTTTCCGTGCGGTGGAGATAGGCTTGTAGAGCCAGCCCGCAATTGCCGAGTTCCCCCTGCACGCTTTCGAAGATATCGAGCGTCACATCGGTATATGCGCTGCCCTCCATATCCATTTCAATGGTTCGGCCCAGCGCCGAAGCGCGCGCGGCGATTTCCCGCGCCATCGAACGGCAAAGTTCCTTGTCGATATCCAGTCCGAGTTGGGTCAACTTGATGGAAATATTCCCCGAAAGATTTCTCGAATGCAGTTCTTCAATCATGCGGATGTAGCTGGCGCAGACTTCGCGCGCTGCCGCTTCGCTGGTCACATTCTCGCCCAAATAATTCAAACTGACATTGCGGCCCTGGTCGCACAGTTCCCGGCTTGCCGTAATCGCTTCGTCGAGCGATTCGCCCGCCACAAAGCGTCTCGCGAAACCATTCTTCATGCCGCGCCGCGCAATGCGGTCCGTCACGCTGCGCTTCGTGGACAGCCAGAAGATGAAGTTGCGAACCAGCACGTGGCCTCCCCAGAAAGAAGACCGAGAATACGGGCAGAGCGCAGCCACGTCAATACCACCTGGCCCGGCGGCACAGATATCTTCCGGCGAATCAGAGCATTGCGCTTGCCTGTACGGACGGGCAAAGTAAGGTTTCGACAAAGTGTTTTCTGGCGTGCAACTTCCGGCCCCGCCCGGGGTTATTCTAGGAAGTGCCAAGTGTCTCTGAACCACCTCGCCCTGCAGGAGAGTCTCATGAGTGTGCAGCATGGCCCCGGCCAGCAGTCTGGTCCGTTTCTTGCGACACCCAAATCCTTCCTCGCAGCTTTGCTTTCGCTAGCTTGCGCTTTTTCGCTCGGCATTGATGTGCCGGTTCTTTCCGCCGCGCCCGCGGCAACGAAAGTCAAAAAGCCAAAAAAAGATACTGTCCTGAAAAGTCTTCCTATAACGGAATTGACCGAAGAGGAAGCGATTCTGCACGCGCTGAACCGCCTGGCGTATGGCCCTCGTCCGGGTGACGTTGAGCGCATCAAGAAGATGGGACTTGCGAATTGGATCGACCAGCAACTAAATCCCGCCTCGATTGACGACAAAGCGCTGGACGCTCGCCTCGAAGATTTCCCGACTCTTCAGATGTCCACCTCGACGTTGATCGAAGATTATCCGCGACCGAAGCAGGCCGAAAAACAGGCCGCCAAGCGCGCGCAGGCGCAACTCGAGCAGAACGAGCAGAGGCGTTCGGACGCCGCTGCGGCGGTTGTCGCGCAGGACATGCAACCGCCGCCTTCCGCGCAAACCGCGGCTGCGGAGACCGACGCTACGCTGACGCCCGCGGCAGCTGCGACCGAGGCGGCGGATGCAAATACGTCTTCCCCGATGAAGGATGATCCCCCGCAAGAAACTCCGGCTGCGCGTGGCGCAGGCAAGCGGCGTTTTTCCGACAACGGAGATCCGGACAGAATGGCGCGAGCGCTGGGGCCAGACAGCAAGCGGCCTCAACGCATTATCGCCGAATTAGCCATGGCGAAAGTGACGCGCGCGATTTACAGCGAGCGCCAGCTTCAACAAGTGATGGACGATTTTTGGTTCAATCACTTCAACGTTTTTGCCGGCAAGGGAGAGGACCGCTGGTATCTCACGTCGTACGAACGCGATGTGATCCAGCCGCACGCCTTGGGAAAGTTCAAAGATTTGTTGACTGCATCGGCGAAAAGCCCCGCGATGCTCTTCTATCTGGATAATTTCCTAAGCGTTGATCCGCGCGCTGCGCAGAGGTTGGCGGCGGAGCGGGCCATGCGTCAACAGATGCGCTTTGGGCGTTTTGGTCAGCCCTTTCCGCCACGCGCGCCGCAGGCTCAGCAGAAAAAGAAGAACGAGCGCGGATTGAACGAAAACTATGGCCGCGAGCTGATGGAACTGCAAACGCTCGGCGTCGATGGCGGCTACACTCAGAAGGATGTTACCGAAGTGGCCCGCTGCTTCACCGGCTGGACCATCGACAAGCCGCGTCTGAATCCACAATTCAAATTTGACGACCGCTTGCACGATCCCGATCCCAAATACGTGCTGGGTAAGAAAATTCACGCCGGAGGCATGAAGGACGGCGAAGCGGTGATCAACCTGCTGGCGCACAGCCCGAGCACCGCAAAATTCATCTCGACCAAGCTCGCCCGCCGCTTCGTTTCGGACAATCCTCCGCCCGAACTGGTCGCGCGCATGGCGAAAACCTTCCAGGAATCTGACGGCGACATCCGTGAAGTGATGAGGACAATGATCTATTCGCAGGAATTTTGGTCGCGCGAGGCGTATCGCGCCAAGATAAAGACTCCGTTCGAATTGGTTGTTTCCGCGGCCCGCGCGCTGGGTACGGACGTAAGCACGCCTTTGCCGCTAGTCGCTTGGGTCGGCCGCATCGGCGAACCGCTCTATCAATGTCAGCCTCCAACTGGATACGCAGACAAAGCAGACGCGTGGGTAAACACGGGCGCGCTGCTGAACCGGCTGAATTTCTCACTGGCGCTTGCTGGCAATCGAATGCGCGGATCGCGCACGGATGTTGGCGCATTGCTTGGAGTCGAAACGACCAGCGACCCGAAGGCCGCGCTCGATCGCGCCGTGCAGGTTTTCCTCGGCGGGCAAGCGGCCGCCACAACCGTCGAGACGCTCGAGAAGCAGCTCAACAATCCGCAGGTGCTGCAGGCGAGACTCGATGATCCTGTCAAGCACGTGGATCTCGGCATGGTGGCGGGGCTGGTGCTCGGTGCGCCGGAGTTTCAGAGACGATAGTTCTTGGAGACGCTAGTTTTTGGAGTGCGGGAGCCCCGCTCCCGCTTTTGCGCGTTTCCAGGACAGAGCAGGGGGCGCAAAGGGCGGCAGCAAGGCTGCCGCACTCCATCTTAAGGCTCTCCATATTCGGGAGTGAACTTGAGAGGCTGAAATGAGCTACAAATGTTGCGAAGGCGTGCGAGGCTTGAAATTTTCTCGCCGGTATTTCTTGAAGCAGGGCGGGATAGCCATGGTCGGCTTAAGCGCGATGCCCGCGTTTTTGCAGCGCGCCGTCGCCGCAACTCCCATGCCGAACAAAAAGCAGCTCGTTGTCCTCTTTCAGCGCGGTGCGGCGGACGGCCTGAATATCGTCGTTCCCTTCGGCGAGCCGAACTACTACCGCCTGCGCCCGACGATCGCGATTCCGCAGCCGCAGCGCGGTGGCACAGATGCCGCCATCGACCTCGACGGATTTTTTGGGCTGCACCCAAGCCTCGCGCCGCTCGAGCCGCTTTTTCACAAAAACCAATTGGCCATCGTGCACGCCGCGGGTTCGCCGGACCCGACTCGCTCGCATTTTGACGCGCAGGATTTCATGGAGTCCGGAACGCCCGGTTTGCGCGCGACGGATGACGGCTGGCTGAACCGGGCTCTCGAGACGGTGCCGGAAGAAAATTCTTCGCCCTTCCGCGCCGTGGCGATGGGGCCGAACCTGCCCCTGACGTTGCGCGGCGGCGCTCCCGCAATCGCTCTGCCGGATTTGAAGCAATTCAGAGTCATGGCGCAATCGCCGGGCGCAGGGAAAGTCGTCGAAGGCGGTTTCGAGGCCATGTACGCACAGACCGTCGACCAAGCGCTGCGCGGCACGGGCACGGAAACGTTTGAAGCCATCGACCTGCTGCGCAACGCCGACCCGGAAAAATATCAGCCGGAAAACGGCGCGGAGTATCCCACCAGCCGCCTCGGCAAGAGCGTGCAGCAGATTGGCCAGCTTCTGAAGGCCAACATCGGCGTGGAAGTGCTTTTCGTCGATTGCGGCGGCTGGGATAACCACGTGAATGAAGGCGGCGTGCAGGGCCAGCTCTCCAATTTGCTGCGCGATCTAGGCCATGGACTGGCCGCTTTCCATCAAGATATGGGCGACCGCATGGAGAACATCGTTGTTGTGACCATGAGCGAATTCGGCCGCACGGCGCACGAAAACGGAAATCGCGGAACCGACCACGGCCACGCCAATTGCATGTTCGTGATGGGCGGCGACGTGAAAGGCGGCCGCGTCTACGGCAAGTGGCCGGGCCTCGCGGATCATCAGCTCAACGAAGGCCGCGATCTCGTCCTCACAACGGATTTTCGCAGCGTCCTCGGCGAAATCCTAACGCAGCATATCGGCGTCAAGGATCTCGCGCCGGTTTTCCCCGGCTTCGACAACGATGCGCGCAATTTCCCTGGCCTCATCAAAGCGTAGTACTTTGGACTGCGGGAGCCTGGCTCCCGCTTTGCCTTTTGCTTGCAGTCCTGGATTACATGGGGACAGCCCGTTTGAAAGCAAAAGCGGCAGCAGGGCTGCCGCACTCCACACAGGTATGTAGACCCCGTGTGTTTTCCGCCTTCCGCATAGATTCGATCACGCCGGCCAGTTCGATGACTTCGATGTGGCGCGGGCACTCGGGCCAGTTGTGGCGCCAGCAGACGATCACATCGCAACCGCTTATAGGATGGCCGTGCTCCCGGTAATTCTTGCTCTCGAATTCAAATTCGATCGAGACGCGCTGCCAGCGCCCCGGACCGATTTGTCGCAGCGCCTCGCAATCCGGAAATCCCTTTTGAACGTTTTGCACCCAATAGCCGAGCTTTTTCGCCAGCATCCCAAACAAAAACACCACGGCTTGTTCGTTCACTGGTTCATGACGCAGCCACTGGAACGGACTCGGGTTGCCGTAGATGGGACGGCCCCTCAGCCGCACGTGCCATCTCCTGCGAGCCGCGATAGCGGGAGCAGGGCCGCTCCGCGGAAGTTGCCGCGTGGCCTTCCGCCCAGTTGGCCGCGCTGCACGCCGCGTTGCACACGGGGGAAGTAGTGCCATCACGTCTGCCCATTCCCGCTTTCCCTTGGCAAAGTTGCGAAAGGCTTCGGGCACCGCCCCCCAGCCCCCAAACCGTTTCGCCAGCGTGCCGGGATTGTAGTTTCCCAGCCGAAGATGGATATGCCGCGGTAGGATCGCTCGGTTCTTTCGCACCGCCTCGCCCCAATCTTCCAGCAGGGCCCGGCTCTCTATCTTCGCATTCCGCGTGTACGGCCGTAGTCCCGCGGCTCGCACCGCTTCGCTCCACGTTCGGAAGTATTGCAACACGAAGTATGCCGAGATTCCGCATTGTGATTGAAACTCCGCCCGCGACGGCGCTCGACCGAGCTTTCTCGCCGCCGCGGCGATGGAATTCAGGATTTTCCGTTTGTCTGGCATGGGTGTCCTGCCGGGGCGAAGTCTAGGTGTAGTGGCGGGTCTTTAGACCCGCTCTTTGGGAGTGCGGCAGCCTAGCTGCCGCTTTTCTTCCACCCGCAATTGCCCCAATCGTCGGAATGGCCGCCGTAACTCGCCCTTGCAATCTCGAAGAAAAGCCAGGAGCAATCTCTCGCGCCCGTAGGCGAGCACCGTCGGCTCGTACCCCGCGGTAAGCAACCTGGAATATGATTTGGCTTGGTCGCAGCAAAGAAGCGGAGTGAGCTGTCCCTAAAATGAAAAAAGCGGGAGAGGAATCTCCCGCTGTCGAAACGTAGTTTTCTACAAGATTTACTTTACATGAAACTCTGGGCGTCCGTCAAGCAAGATTTTCACACGATGGCGGCTCACTTGCGCTTAGCCCGTGACTCGGGCACTGAGAAAAGAGCTGAAGTTCCAACAGGGCGTTTCGGGAAGGCGTACGCTTATTGTTATCATCTTTCCATTTGGTGGTATGGACGATGGAATTCTTAAGACCTGCGCTGGTCGTCGTTACGATCCTTGCCGGAGCCCTCCTGTTCACACCGTACGAGGCTCTCCTGGAAGGCGTTATAGCGCTCGCCATCGTCGCTGCTGCCGTGGCCGGTTTCTTGCTGCACCCGGGCAGGGAGGTGTTCTACGTGCGCACCGCCGTACGACTCATTGACCCGGACCGACGCCCGCTTCTAGAGCATGACTTCTTGGCCGTCAAAGTTGAACTTGTGAGGTTATGGCTGTTGTTTGTACCTACCTTTCTGTCGGTGGCTGTTCTGGTGTTTTTCGCGGCCAGTGGTCCAGCGAAGTTCAGCTACTTGAATTGGATTTTTTCATCACACTATGCATCCATCGTCTTTCTATTCTGTCAGTATCCGCCCCTGCTGGTTTTTGCCTTGCTCGTGGCCTGGATCGACGAGAGAAGGGTTATGAGAGATGCAGAGGCGTGCAGCGCTGGATCCTTCACCATCCATCGCGCACCAGCTGGGTGGATTGGTCGAGTCTCCTATCAGTTTAGGGGAGAGCGCGGAGAATATTACGGAGGGGACTGTCTGTACTTTGGGCTGCGTCACCCTCCTGAATTGGCGACGATTGTTTTTTACAATGTGAGAAGACCGGAACTGAACAAAATCGTGATGGGCTTCTTCTTCTATCGTTTGATCATTATGGGGCGCGGCGTAACCGACGTAGATAGGCAAACGGCCGCGGCTCAGGCTGCCCTTGCGGAGGCCACGCCCACGTCTTAATTCCTGATTTGTCGACGAACTGCACGGTATCCTCGGTCCCCAGTCGATGCCTATTCTTTCCATCGGGTCGGCAATCTATCGCCAATTTCCGCTGGCCTGCTAGGATGACAGTGAGCCTCACAAAGATCGCTCCAGATGGTAAGATGAGTCAGCCAAATGTGAGGCAAGCAACGTGAGCGGCGCAACTGACAATCTCAAAAACTACGGAGAACGCATCGTCCGGGACAAGGGAGTCTGCGGCGGGGAGCCTGTGTTCAGAGGGACCCGCGTCACCTTGCGCACCGTACTCGCCAGCTTGGCTGACGGCGATTCCCCCGAAGAAATCCTTGCCGATTTTCCCAGCCTGAAAGCTGAGGATGTTCAAGCCGCCATTGCGTTTGCCGCCGCTTCTGCCGAAGAGGACTTGCCAGTCCCAGAAGTTCCACACATTCGATGAAAATCAAGTTGGACGAGAATCTCCCTCGCCGGCTCGCGAGCCTCTTGGAAGAGATTGGCCACGACGTTCATACGGTCCGTGACGAGCGCTTGACGGGCCATGCGGACGCCGAGATTTGGGAGGCGGCGCAGAAGGAATCGAGGTTCCTGATTACGCAGGATTTGGATTTCTCGGACTTGCGCAAGTTCGCCCCTGGTGCGCACTGCGGCATTTTGCTCGCACGCCTTCACTCGCCGACCAGAAGAAACTTGATCGAGCGCATCACCGAATTATTTCAGAAGGAAGACGTCGAGCAGTGGGCCGGACGCTTTGTGGTCGCCACGGAACGCAAGATTCGCATCCGCCAGCCGCAGAGCAAGCAAAATTTTTAGAAGCGGCATCACTCGCCGGGCTTCAGCTCGCGAATCCAGATATTGCGGTAGCGCACCGGATTGCCGTGGTCCTGTAGCGCGAGCGGTAGCTTTTCGGGAGTCGGTTTATAAGGTGGCCGACTTCCGTTTGCTGTCGGGCCCGTCAGCTCGACGTTGTCCTGCACGAGGACGCCGTTGTGAAAGACGGTGAAGCGCGCTTTGCGCAGCAGCTTGCCGCTGGCATCGAAGCGTGGGCCGTGAAAGACGATGTCGTACCACTGCCATTCGCCCGGCGGACGAGCAGCGTTCACTTGCGGAGGATACTGGCCGTAAATTGCCGAGGCTTGGCCGTCGGCGTAGGTTCGATTCTCGTAGGAGTCGAGGACTTGCACTTCGTAAAGGCCCTGAAGAAACACGCCGCTGTTGCCGCGCTCCTGGCTTTCACCGTGAGGAGGCGTTGGCTCGCGAAATTCGACGTGTAACTGGCAATCGCCGAAAGCTTCCTTCGTTCGCATTTCGCCTGTTTTCGCCACGACCTCAACGTACCCGTTCTCGACTTTCCACTTCGCCGGGCTGCCGTCGCCCTGCTGCCACTTCGAGAGATCCTTTCCGTCGAAGAGAACGACGGCATCTGATGGCGGCCTTCCCGGTTCGGCTTGCGTGCTCGACGTGCCGGGAGCAACGACCGGCGGCACCGGGCGGTTCATATCGTGTTGTTTCCAGCGCGTATCGACTTGTCCCAGCAAAATGCCCGGGCATGCTGCAATCACAACGGCGGCCAACAAAGTTGCATGACTAGTTTTCATGTTCGGACCTCGGCTCCGATGCGCGAGGATTCTAACTCCGATTCGCTGTCAAATACATCAGTGGACGAAACTTTCTTGAAACCCCGTATGGAGTGCGGGAGCCCGGCTCCCGCTTTCTTTTCTGGTCTATGCACGAAACACACCGCCAACAGTGAGAGCCGGGCGCCCGCACTCACTATAACCTATCATTAATAAAATTCTTGGAGTATATTCTCGATAAGTTAGGTCAACCATGGTCCCAAAAGGCACCGCTCCGGACTGGCCGCACGCGCCACTCCATCGCCTGTGCGAAGGGGGGACGTATATCGTTACGGCGGGAACGTACAAGAGATCCCATCACTTTCGTGACGCGGACCGATTGACCTTCTTGACTGAAGCGCTGCTGGCACTCTCGAACGAGTACGGCTGGAAACTCCAAGCCTGGGCGGTCTTCTCGAATCACTATCACTTTGTCGCCGAGTCGACTCAGCCGGGCACTTTGAGGCGCCTTGTGCAGTATCTGCACTCCGCGTCCGCGAAGTACATCAACCAGCTTGATGGCACTCCCGGCGGAACGGTTTGGTTTCAGTATTGGGATACGATGCTTACTTACCAGAAGTCGTATTTGGCTCGCCTGAACTATGTTCACATGAATGCTGTCCGGCACGAGTTAGTCCGGGAGCCTAGCGCATATCCATGATGTTCGGCGGCCTGGTTTCAACGAAACGCTTCTCGCGCGTTTTATCAGACCGTGATGGGGTTCCCCTCTGACCGGGTGAACGTTCCAGACAAGTTCGAAGTGCTCCCTATTCGTTGATAAAGTATGTGGAGTGCGGGAGCCTTGCTCCCGCTTTTCCCCTGGCCGACCCTGGTACATATTGTTCGGTCAGAAAGCGGCAGCAGGGCTGCCGCACTCCAAAGAAAGGCTCCTCCGTTCCCTATGCCGCCGAGCCGCGGATTCGCATACCGTAGAACGAGCGGTAAACGAAAGAGAACGAAACGATGAAGAACGCCGCCGCCAGGATGTGCGTCAAACCGTTGCCACCTTGGCTTGCAGTGAGTTGCACGGCTAGCTCGACCGCGAGCAAACCGAAGAGCGTCGTGAACTTGATTACCGGGTTCAGCGCTACGGAAGAGGTGTCTTTGAATGGGTCGCCCACCGTATCGCCAACCACCGTGGCGTCGTGCAGAGGCGTGCCTTTTTGTTTGAGTTCGACTTCGACGATTTTCTTGGCGTTGTCCCACGCGCCGCCTGCGTTGGCCATGAAGATGGCCTGATAGAGCCCGAAGATGGCGATGGAAAAAAGGTAGCCGATGAAAAAGAAGGGTTCGATGAAGGCGAAGGCCAAGGTCGCGAAAAATACAGCGATGAAAATATTCAACATGCCCTTCTGCGCATATTTTGTACAGATTTCAACGACTTTCTTGCTGTCCTCGATGCTGGCCGCGGCCGCTCCTTCCAGATGAATGTTGGCTTTGATGAATTCGACGGCGCGGTAAGCGCCGGTGGTCACGGCCTGGGTGCTCGCGCCGGTGAACCAGTAAATCATGGCGCCGCCGGTGACGAGCCCGAGAACGAACGGCGCGTGCAGCAGCGAAAGATTGTTGACGTTCTCCGTGAGGCCGTGCGTGAGCGCCATGATGATCGAGAAGATCATCGTGGTGGCGCCGACGACCGCGGTTCCAATCAGCACTGGCTTCGCGGTGGCCTTGAACGTGTTGCCCGCGCCATCATTGGCTTCCAGCATTTCCTTAGCGCGCTCGAAGTTCACGTCGATGTTGTAGTCCTTCTTCAATTCCTGCTGCACGCCGGGAACGTGCTCGATCAGAGAAAGTTCATAGACGGATTGCGCGTTGTCCGTCACCGGTCCGTAGGAATCGACGGCGATCGTCACCGGCCCCATCCCGAGAAAACCGAATGCCACTAGACCGAAGGCAAATACGGCTGGAGCCAGCATCATGGCTCCCAAGCTGAGCGTGCTAATCAGATATCCGATGGACATCAGTACGACCATGGCCAAGCCGATGTAGTACGAAGAAAAATTACCCGCAACGAATCCGGAGAGAATCCCGAGGGATGCGCCGCCTTCTTCCGCGGAGGAAACAACCTCTCGCACATGGCGCGACTCCGTGGAGGTAAATACCTTTACCAGTTCCGGAATGATCGCGCCCGCCAGCGTTCCGCAGGAGATGATCGTGGCCAGCTTCCACCATTGGGATGGATCACCGCCCAGGTCTGGAATGATGAGGTAAGAGATCACGTAGGTGAAGGCGATGGAAACGAAGGAAGTGATCCACACGAGCGAAGTCAGCGGCGCTTCGTAATTCATCTTGTCTACGCTGCCATACTTTGCTTTGGCGATGAAACCGTTGATGAAATAGGCCGCCGCACTGGCAACGAGCATCACGATGCGCATCACGAAAATCCAAACGAGCAATTCGACCTGTACCTTCGGATCCTTCACGCCGAGAAGAATAAACGTGATGAGCGCAACGCCAGTCACGCCATACGTCTCAAAGCCATCCGCGCTAGGGCCAACCGAATCCCCTGCATTATCTCCAGTGCAATCGGCGATGACGCCGGGATTGCGCGCGTCGTCTTCCTTGATTTTGAAGACGATTTTCATCAGGTCCGAGCCGATGTCGGCGATTTTGGTGAAGATGCCGCCGGCGATGCGCAACACGGCGGCGCCAAGCGATTCACCGATGGCGAAGCCTATGAAACACGGCCCTGCGTAATCGCCAGGAATAAACAAAAGGATAAATAACATCATCAGTAATTCAACGCTGATGAGCATCATGCCGATGCTCATGCCGGCTTCGAGCGGCGTGTGATAGATGGGATAGGGCTTGCCGCGCAGGGCCGCGAAAGCAGTACGCGAATTGGCAAACGTGTTCACGCGGATGCCGAACCACGCCACGCCGTAACTTCCCGCCATGCCGATAATGCTGAAGATGAGAATGATCGGCAGCGTCACAGCGGTCGGATGCACCGGAGCGAGAACGCCGAAGTAAAGAATGATGACCACCGCGATGAAGAGCCACAGCAAAAGCAGGAATTTGCCCTGCGTGAAAAGGTAGGTCTTGCAAGTCTCGTAGATGAGCTCGGAAATGTCCTTCATGGACTTGTGGACCGGCATGCCCTTCAGCCGGCTGTAGATAGTCAGTCCGAAGACCAGCCCGAAGACACAAAACACGATGCCAAAGAGCAGCAGCTTGTGGCCGTCCATTCCGAGAAAGGTCACTTGCGAGAGATCCGGGACCTTCAGACTGGCTTCACCGCCAGCTTCTTGAGCCGCCGCAGTTCCCGCAGTCATAGCCAGCAAAGCGGCCACGCCGCTCCATTTTGCGAATCGAATACCCAGAGACCAGGCGCTTGCAAGCCAGGTGCGCATCAAAGATCCTCCATGATCAAAAATCGGATTCAGGGCAACCGCGGCCCTGCACACTCGTTTCCAGCACACCATTTCTGCCGAACGCTTCTTGTTTAGCGTCGGGGGAGTACCTTGCCGGATTTCAAAAGGCTCCCACCTCAAGACAGGACAGGAACTTGGATTTTGTGCTTCCCCAGCCGGACCGGGGCTTGCCTGCACGCTCACCCAACCTACTCTGCCGCCGGAAGTCGCCGGGGCAGTTCCCTGTAGGGCCACGTACGGGCTAACACAAAGCATTGTTTTATAACATTTAGCGCAGCGGCGGGTCAATCGGCCCGGGTTCAGCTCGGGTTCAGCCTGAGTGCTCCGAATTACAGGTAGAAATGGTGGTCAAGCGTCACGATCTCGGATGTTAATAGGACGGTACCGCCGCAAATACGGGGGCCACAAACAGTTGCAAACCGATGGTAACATGCCTGCATCGTCGCACCAGTTACCATCCCGGTTTGGGCGGGGGAGCATGAAGCAACATTTTTTGCAGGCAGCAGGCAGAGTGACCACTACATCCAGACCTTGCTATTTTGTAAAGCAGGCTGAGTCCCTTACACTTCGTCGCGCGTCATCCGTGCGGGGAGACATCGCCGGACGAGACCACAGCGGCCGGGCCGCGGGACAAGCGTGAGAAATCATTTCTTTATTACTGGCACGGACGCGGGCGTTGGAAAGACGACGCTGTCTGCGCTGCTTTGTGCGGCGCTCGATGCAGTCTATTGGAAGCCGATCCAGACGGGCACGCTCGAGGGTTCAGACCGCGTGACGGTAATGCGGCTTGCGGGCATCGGTACGGATCGAACTTTGGACGAGGTCTACAAGTTTGTGCCGCCGGTTTCGCCAGATCTGGCGGCGCGCTGGGCTGGCGTCGAAATCGACCTCGGCCGCATCAATCTGCCTACCAGCTTGCTGAATGACTGGCTGGTCGTCGAAGGGCTAGGCGGTGTACTGGTTCCCATCAATTCAAAGCAGTTCATGCTCGACATGATGGTGAAGTTCAAGCTCCCAGTCATTCTTGCGGCGCGCAGCGGTGCCGGGACGATCAATCATACTTTGCTTACGCTGGCCGCTTTACACGCCGCCGAGTTGCCCGTCCATGGAGTTGTCCTGATTGGCGACCAGAACCGCGAGAATCGCGAAACGATTGAGAAGTTTGGACATGTCCGGGTCATTGGCGAAATCCCTCGTTTGCCGAACCTCCATCGAACTGCCTTGATGCAAATCTTCATGAATCACTTTGACCGCGCCGCATTTGCGCAATAGCGGTGCGAAGGCTGCGCCATTTCCCTAGTGAGCTTCGCCAGAATATGAGGGTCGCGCGAGAGGGTGACGGCAAGCGGCAGCAGGGCTGCCGCACTCCAAAATCGGGTGACGATTGTCCTTCCATTTGAGCGGCTGGAAACAGAAGATCATCGCGTTCGCGAGCGGGCTCGGAGCGCCCGGCCTGTTCCTCATTTCTTTTCTGGATTCTTCGGTGCTGTCCTTTCCCATCATTAACGATTTGCTGTTGATCGAATTGTGCATCCAGCACCCGGCGCGCATGGCGCTTTACGCATTGATGGCTGCCTCTGGCTCCGTATTGGGATGCGTGCTGCTTTATTTCATCGCGCGTGCGGGAGGGGAGGCTTACTTTCATCGAAAAGCCGGAGCCCGGGCCCACGCGATTCGTCACTGGGTCGAACGAAACGGCTTTGGAGGAATGTTAGTCGCGGCGCTGCTGCCGCCGCCGACCCCGTTTAAGATTTTTGTATTTGCCGCGGGTGTTTTCGAAGCTCCCATTATTGGTTTTGCGTCGGCAATCACGCTCGCTCGATTGTTTCGCTATTTTGGAGTGGGTTATCTTGCGGTTCGCTACGGTGCAGATGCCATGCCTTATCTGGCTGCGCACAAGTTACACGCAACGGTTCTGGTGATTGGGCTGGTTCTGGCGAGCTACGGTCTTTCGCGGTGGATCCTGCGGCATAGGCCACACTCGGACGCGCACGAGTAGGGCTGTAGAGGAATTGCCGGGCCCTGGGGAAGATAGAGTCGCGCGAGACGCGGCGAAAAGCGGCAGCAGGGCTGCCGCACTCCAAATACTGAGTGGCAAGATTTTCGAGGCTCAGTCATTTTTTAGGTCGCGGGCCCAGACCAATTCTTGCGATGCCACTTTATTGTTAAGATTCACTTCAATGTATGCGGCGATTTCATGGTTTGCCTCGCCTGACGCCGCATACCGGAAATCTCGAAGAGTTACGGCATAGCCTCGCTCCAATTTTTCCACGCTAGCCCTGGGGATTTGCGCGGTGGCGAGAAATCGCCTGGCCACCGTCGTGTTCCGGGCGGCGTCAAGCGCGGGAGAAGGTTCCGGCTTAAAGAAGCGCACGCTGCTATCTGGGTCGAATTCGCCTGGCGATGCCGAATTCACGTCGATCTTATCGAGCGCGCTCTCGGTTTCCACCGCCCCATGCCAAGTGAGAATCGAGATCGACTCCGGATAGGCGCGCACGCGCCGCGGAGTTTCTCCGTGAAACGTCCGCGAAGTCATCAAAGCCGTCGAGCTGGAATGCAAAGTCGCACGCACGCCCACATACACAAGGACAAGCGCCAGCCCGACGATGGCTCCGGTTTGGCCGCGTGGCTTTTTCTCTCGAGATCCAATTTCAGAACCGACCAAACGCAACAACTCCGGAAGAGCAATCGCGCCGATTAGGATCGTAAGAATCCACGGATCGATGCTTGGGAGCCAATCCGCCGCAAATCGCCGCGAACTGAAGGGCCAGAAGAGCATCACGCCATCGGATTGGCAGGCGTCCATGGCGATATGTAGCATGGCCGGAAGAAATAGCGCGAAAAATAATGGGACGAGGCCAGTTAGCAGTGCCCGATTTCGTGCGGGGCGTGGATCTTTAAAGAGCGCTTCGCCTTCTTGCAACTCAACCTCGATGCCGAGCCCTCCCCAGAGAACGGCAGCCAAGAGCATTGCAGGAAAGATTGCAGAAATAATGACGGCCACAAAGATCGAGTGTGCGTACGTGCCGTGCCAGGTGAGAAAAGCCGATGGTCCGAAATAGCTGCTCAGCCAATCGATGTCGGCAATGCAGCCTGCAAGAACGGCACCCGCCGTCGCCAGCTTTCCCGCGCGCGGAAAAAAGCCCCGCGCAACAGCAAGCGAGGCCAATCCATGAGTGACGATGTCCACAATTACGTCAGCGCGGGTGCTTTTGTTCCCGAGGAAACGCCGTTACGAGGTACGAGCAGTTTCAGGGCGCGCGGCACAATTTTGAACTCCACCGGGAGACGGGCGAGAGACTCTCCGTCCACCTGCGCATAAACGGGAGTTCCATCCAGCGGCTCGCAGAGTACCCGATCCGACTTCCAGAAGTGCACGCCGTTGGCGCCGCGCAGTTTCCCGAGCCAGAGCGTCGGGAGATAACTCAAATAGCGCAAGCCGCTGCGCGTGGTCAGGGTCATCAACTCAAATTGATCCTCATACAGATCCGCGTCGGTGGTGATCTTGAATGGACCGCCGTAGTTTTTTGTGCGGCCCACCACGATGAGGGAGGAATCGATCTGCTTGCCTGCGGCTGTTACGCGAAAATGCTGGAATTTGTAGCGGAAAACCTCGCGCGCACCTTCCCACCAGTAAGCCAGGATGCCGACACGCGCCTTGAGATCCAGATCGATGGAGTAAACGATCATGCCGTCCGGCCCGGCTCCTGCCACGCTCAGAAAGTATTTCTTCTTTGCCGGCTCGTTGAGCGGAGTCGCAAGTCCAAGCGGAATTTCCTTCACTTCTCCTTGCACAAGCTTTTTTGCGGCGCTGGGAATATCCCAGGGCAAATTCAATTCCTTGGCAAGAATGTTGGCCGTTCCGCCCGGAAGCAACGCGAGCGGGACGCGATGGCCATTTTGCTGGCCAGCCAGGCCGTTCACAACTTCATTCAGCGTCCCGTCTCCGCCACAGGCGATGACAAGCTGCCGCCCTTCTTCATTCGCGCGCTGCGCGATTTCCGTGGCGTCGCCCGCTTTGGTGGTTTCCGCAAGTTCCGTCTGGATTCCACCAGCGGCAAATATTCGGCGCGCTTCATCGAGCATGTCGCGGCGGCCATGACCGCCGTTGCCGGCGTTTGGATTGTGAATCAGGAGTGCGTTATGGATTTCCGTGGTCATCCTCAGTTCCGACGAGAGCTATTGAGCCTGTCCAAAATAGAGTCGTGCGGGTTGCTCGGAAAAGCGGCAGCAGGGCTGCCGCACTCCACAGGCCGTATTCATTCTATATAATGTGAGGCGAAATTCAGCTATCCCTTCTTTAGAGGGTTTCATGGCCAAAGCCGCTCCTGCCTCCATCAAGAAAGAGATCG
>DATJXZ010000019.1:0-13348 GCA_035499815.1 Candidatus Solibacter sp.
CAGAAAGCTGTCCGAGAATTCCGTGTTCCCGTCGTACGTGCCATTGCTACTGATCACAAAAAGATTGTTGCTGCTATCGAAAACCGGCGCGCTTCCGGACATCCAGATCCCGCCACCATCGCTGTTGGGCGTGGTGCAATATGCGCTGGCGAACGCCATAGTGGAGGCGTTGTAGCCGACGATCCATCCGTGCCAGGGAGAATTATCGCCGTGCGAGCCCGATGCGATATAGACGATGCCGTTGACGAGCGCCAAGCCAGGCCTCTGATTCTGGCGCAGTGGAATATAGGGAAGGCTTCCACCGGACGAACCATTTCCAGTTCCTGAGACCGACGCGCTGATGACTACCGGAGAGCTCGCGGATTCCGTCCCGTCCGCGAGATTCAAGCGATGAAGGCGTTGGTAGTACTGACCGGCCTCTTTTGTTTTGGAGACCACAAACAAATGCTTGGTAGCCGGATCGATGACCGGAGTCGAGGTGATTCCGATTTCCGTCGGGATATCCCCGGTTTCCCCGGTATCGGCGGGAGGGACCGTCGTCGCTCCGGAAGCCGCACCATACGCCGACGTCAGCATGGAGGCTTTCCAATATTGCGTACACGTGGTTCCGCTGCCGTTATCGGCAT
Source organism: Candidatus Solibacter sp. (assembly GCA_035499815.1). Lineage (GTDB taxonomy): Bacteria > Acidobacteriota > Terriglobia > Acidiferrales > UBA7541 > Acidiferrum. The sequence goes on from DATJXZ010000019.1 coordinate 627, forward strand.
CGAACGCGTAAACACTGTCATGCTGGGTTACGACGATGATGATGTTGTGAATGCCACCGCCAATCGAAACGTTGGCGACCCACAAAGGCTGGGCATAAACGCTGCCGTCCACGGGACAAGAGAAAATCTTGCCGAACGAAGAAGTGTTCACATTGGACGTATTCAGCAAATATTCGTGACCGTTGATCGAGGTCCGGGTCCCATCATTCCGGTACGTGAAGACCCCGGCCAGATCGGTTACGCCGATGCTCGCGGTGGCGGTTTTCGTTGGGTCCGCCACGCTCGTAGCAGTGACCAAATAAACGCCCGCGACGGTTGGCGCGGTGTAGTTCACAGTGGTAGAAGTCGCGCCGGCCAGCGTTCCGCACGTACTGCCCGAGCAAGCCGAGCCCGAAACACTCCAAGTCACACCCTTATTGGAGGAATCATTCGCGACGGTGGCAGCCAAAAGAATGGATTGCGAAACCGTTAGCCCGTAGGACGCGGGGCTAATCGCCACACTGATTTGAGTTTGTGGGAGGGCCGCCGGCGGGAGGGCTAATGCGATCCCTAGAACACCCACAACGAGCAGACTCGCATACGAAAAGCGAGTAGCATTCAGGCTCAGATAAACGTGCTTCTTCATGAAAACTCCAGACATTCGTTTGGAAGAATGGACCCGCTTGCTCCCGGGATTGGAAGAAATCCTTTGAGCGACCGCCACACACCATGAGTGTGCAATATTGGGCATCTCTGAACCCAAAATAAGCAATCTGTCTGCCTATCCAAAATGCGGTAAGCCTCCGGTGGTCTAACAATAATTCCATATATTTCAATCACTTACAAAATAAATGGGCGTTTACACACAGGGAGAACTGGAAAAAGAAGTGCAAAGTCACGTCGCAGGAGGGAAATGATTTAGCCCGGCTAAAACCGCGGCTGGCCTTGAGGGTTGCCCTCGGTACAGAGGCGTCTTGGGGACTACGGAACACTGTCAGGCCCCCGCAGGCGGAGCTCACCTCGGCTAGGCTTAGCCGAGCGGGTCCAATCCTAGGGCGAATCCAGACTAGTCTTGAACTTTCAATAGCTTATGGGGTTTTTGATCGGGCAACAGGTGGGTGGGCACTAAAGGCAGGCCGGGGGGTTCTTGGTGACGAGGGTAAAGAGAGGGTAAAGAAAGGAGGGAAATGTGACTGCGGGGCAATTACACGATTTGTTAGGTCTCGAATCCTCCTTCCCGGAAGTGAATGGAACTACCGTGGCGCAAATTCAGGGGCTACTCGGCTGTCCAATTCATACACCAGGCGATCTCCATCCAAGACCGCATAGGCGATGCGTGCCCGTTCCTTGTCGGGACCTTCGATCACCCAATCCCCGTTTTTCTGAAGCAACTTCATCTGGCTGCGTGCGCGCCACCATTGGTCAACTTCCCGCGGCAGCACAGACCAGATCTTTTCGCGAGAAACCATCTCTCGCAAATGGTGTAGCAGCGACTCATACAATTGCTGCTGCCGTGAACTGAGCAAGTAATCCGGATGAGAAAGAATGCTGATCAGACCATTTCGCTGGCGAAGGAGTCCGATTTGCTGCTTCCAAATCGAAACTGAGTCGTCGCTCATGATGTGGAAGATGGAGTAGTCTTCGCTGGTGGTCAGCGGGATTTCCAGAACATCCCCCACAAAAAATGGAAAGACCGTGCAGCAGCCTCCGCGTTGCGGTTCGAGATGAGCCACATTGGGGGCGGACATGTCGTAGGAAAAATCATAAGCGTCGTACCAATCCAGGTTGCGGTACATAGAGCCCGCGCGAAAACCTTTTGCGCCATACCGCCGGCAATATTCGTTGATCTTTTTCGCTCGACGGAGGAACTCCTGGCGCTCTGCGTAGAGAAGCCCGTCGTGATTTAGATCGTGGATATTGAATTCACACCCACGACTGACAATGCTCTGCACGTACGAATCCGGCACCGGATAACGGGATTCTGGAACGACCTGGAATGACGCTTTGAATCCGTACGAGTCATCGAGGTCCATCAACTGAGAAGAGAAGTCACGACCCGCCGATGTTTCGACGTCATGGGTCAGAGTCAGGCAATTCGACGCGCCGTTTGGCCAAAACCAGATAAAGGGCAGACGCTGGCATCCAGCGGCTTCCATCGATAGTCGGAGCAATTTTTCGTGGAGCGTATCGACGGTAAAATCCACAGGCCAGGCAGGAAATGGCCTGTTTTTCCACCCGCTGAGATATAGCCTCTGCAGTTTGCGACGAAGTGCGACGGGGATCTCCTGCCGCAGGGAGTAGTAGGATTTGAGGACCCAACCTTGAGAGAAGAACTTTTCCAGACCTGGCGTGAGGCTGGGTTCATAGCGCTCGCGGCGCAAGTTCTCGATCACCACGCCGGGATCGAACGGCAGATGAAGTTCAGCTCCGCCTCGCTGGACTCCCGCATACGCATCAAATTTCTTTGACTTTTCAATATTGCTGGAGACACCCGCTGCACATTGCCCGTAGCAAATGGTTTCCGCGCCAAACTGAAAGAACCCGGCCTCCGTCGAAGACTGGGCAATGGAGATGCGCCCAAGGGTCTCCGGCGGGATGCGATAGTAGTCTGAAAGGATCGGAAGCACCTGTTTGAGAACTTGGGAATTAATCGGCCGCGGAGAGTCTACCAACCCAGGACCCCGTGGTCAGGGTGCGATTCTAGCTTTCTAACCGATATGACGATAGAGCAAATTTCCGGTAACCGTCAGCAACCGTTCGGGCATGTGGGAAAAGATGCGCTTCGCCAAGCGTAATTTCCAGCCATTTTCGGAGATTGTAGAAGACGCTGGCGGAAACTTCCAATACCGCATTTGCCTGGGCTCGGCAACCCAATGATTCTTGAAATTGAGAAGTCCCGCGTTCCCTTCCTCGGTCCGCCCCAAATCGAAGGTAAGCGCGCCGCCCGATTTCGCATCCGCCATCGCTTTCCAGAGCAGCCAGGGCATAGCCCCCAGTCGATTAAACGAGGCAGCGGAACCACCATATTTGTAGTAGACCGTGCTCCGGAATCGCAAGGTAAGAATTCCAGCAACCGGAGTTTCATCTTTATAGGCCAGGCGGATCTGCAGAGCCTCCTTTTGGCACTGAACGAGATTTCGAAACCAGGAGTATGGAATGGGGGGCAGACTATGCCGCCTGCGTGTGGAGATGAAGAGCTTGTAAAATTCCTTGAGTAAGTCGTCGGAATTTCCGCATTTTTCAATCAGACCCGCCCTGTCTGCTCGTGCAATGCGCCGCTGAACGGAATCCTTATCGAATCGTTCCAAGAGCCCCGCCAAATCCGGACGCAAATCAAGAATGTGGAGGGAATGGGTGGCGGAAGGCGCAAATTCAAGGGTGTTTTCCGCTTGTCCAAGATCGACACTGGCGGGTCGAATCTCGACGTACTTCCACCGTTCGCCTGGCAATGCCGACTGCAATTGATGAAGCAAGAAGCCCAAGTCCTGAAGCGAGTCGCAGAGCGGTTCACAATGATCCGAAAACGGCAAGGACACCAGGCGATTTCCCGTGAGCCAACTTTCGACGCGGCAAAACAGCAATCCATTCTCGAGTTCCTTGTCGGGAGGCGAGGTCGTGAAAACCACCGGCTGATATCCATACGTCTGCCGCAGAGCCTTCAACCATCCAATCGTGTGAAACACCGAGGCGCGCGGGTGTGTTTCCACGAGATCGGCCCACCTTGCATCTTGGATTGGATCTAATTGGTGGAGCTTCATGAAGGAGGTCGAATCTCTAAAGCCGGGTAGGACGGAGGAAATTCGCGCGGGAAAAGCAATGGGTGCAAACCACGGAAATCTTCCGTGGTTACTGTCCGGACTTGCCCAGTTGAAAGAAGGAGGAATAGCGCACGGTCCAATCCGGACGGCTGCGATCAAATGGTTCGAGACCCCAATACTTCCAGGGCCAATCATTTCTCACGGAGGGGTCGCCATTGTGTATTTCTTCCATCAACTCTGGCACAGGGGTCCAACCGAGATCGATTGCGACTTTGCTTCGGACATCCAGGTCAATTCCAGAAACAACGAGATAACCGCCCGGCGCGACCAGATGCGCGATCCTCCGCAGGCATTCTTCCGCTTCCGGAGGGTTCATGTGGCAGAGAAACTTGTTGGCCACCACGAGATCCTGAGGCCCGAGGAGATTTGCAAGCTGTGGATCCCCGGCATCTCCCACCCGCCAGTCAATTCCTTCGCGCAACCAGGATTGAACTTTCAACCGGCCGCCCGCCTGGTCGAACATCGTCCGCGTTTCTTCTTCGGTGAGCCTCTCAAATATGGGCGAGCCGACGAGTTGCTGACTTTCGATCGAGTAAACTCCCTCTTTGGCAACCTCCACAACGTCTTTGGAGATATCGATGGCGTGAATCATGAGTTTCAGGTCTGGCCGCGCGGATCGGATGGCCCACACAATGGAATAGACTTCGGCTCCATTACTACAAGCCACGACGGCAATTTTTAGCGATGCTCCTTGGGGCCGTTTCTCCGCGAGGGTCCGGATGAGTCGCAGTTCGGGGCGGTTTCGAAAAAAGAAAGTCCCATGATACTGCCTCCGAGGCGACCGTAATTTGACCAGGGAGTGCAAGAAGGCGCCATATTGGCGCAGCGCGCTTACCTCTTTTAGCGAAGACGGGAGGCGGTTCCAGCCCCATTCGTTAACACGCAGAAAAGGCCTGCCGGCGTAGCTTCGGAAAGCGCCCACTCGCGACATCTTGTCCAGAATTGATTCAGACATGGATTCTCACACGACGAGCAACCAAATATTCCGAGCGCGCAGGCAAACTGCCCGGTAGCCCGAAGTTCTCATTTGTGTTTCAGGTCGAAGCCAGAACCGGTTCTTCAACTGGGGCGGGCTTCCGGAACCCGCGCAACAAATCCAAGTAAAAATGCTTTTGTCCCATCACAAACAGAAGCATGCCCAGATAAACCGCCATCAGGATGACGCTTTCGAAGAGCAATTGCGGTAAACGCGTCATGAATTGGGGAAGAATCAGACGAATCAAGAACGCAAATGCCGCCGCGACGACGCCAGAAACCAGAGGCTTGCTCACCACCAGTGCGATATCACGAAGGGACACTATCGTGCCGTGCAAACCCCAGGCAACGTGGGGAACAACCCAAAGGACCATCACGGTAGAGTAAGCCAGCGCGACGCCCTTCGGACCGTAAGGCAATCCGAGGATATAGCCCGTAATCACCAGGGGCGCGAGAACCATCGCAACCTTCAGGCTTCGACCAATCATCCCGAGCGAGAAAATCATCCAGCCGATGGGGTTGATCATGGCAAAAATAAGAATTGTTGGAGAAAGCAATCGGAAAATGGGGGCGGCCTCACTCCATTTCGGTCCAAGGACTACCGCAATCAATTCGGGGGAAAACAGGGCAACGGCGATGGTGATCGGAATTGTCAACGCCAGCACCAGTGAGTAGGCCTTCAGAAAATAGCTCTTAAAACGGGGCGGGTCATTCCTCACACGCGACAGCGCGGAAAACGCTACCTCACCGACCGCAGCGTTGAGATTATCCGTTGGCATGGTGCTGAGCTGGTAAGCGCGTCCATACAAACCGACGGCGTCCGCTCCCCAAAAACGCCCGAGGAGAACTTTCTCAAAGTTGTAAGCGACATACACGATTAGGCCGGTGAGTGTGAGTCCGCCACCAAAACGCATCATGGAGTGCAGCCCGATCCCCCGGCGGGGCCTTCCCGGAATCCACCGCGTGGTTAACCACATACAAAGAGTGACTACGATTGGGGCCGCAATGGTCGCTCCCACTAATGCCCAATACCCGAACCCTTTCAGCGCAAGGGTGATTCCCACCATGGTGTATCCCAGCCAACCCAGCACATCGATAGTGGCGAGAGCTGTGAAACGCATTTGCCGCTGGAGCAAAGCGGAATGTTGCACGCCGGCCGCGTTGAGCAAGAAGGTCGTACCGACCGCAATGGTCACCCAGAACAGATGTGGCTCGTGATAAAAGCTCACGGCAAATGGGGCAATCGCGGCGGCCAGCGTAGAAAGCAGGGCACCGACCAGAATATTGACCCAAAACAAGGTCGACATCTGATGCTCGGTGACATCCACTCTCTGAACAGTCGCAGCCGAAAGCCCAAAGTCCCGGAACAAACTGAGCACCCCAGTGAATGCCGTGACCATGCCAACGAGCCCGAAATCCCTGGGATTCAACAATCGAGCCATCACCATCAGGGAACCGATCCGGAGCGTGTAATTGGCCACCTGTGCGCACATCTTGGCGAAGCCACCGCGCAACGCTCTTTGTTTGAGGTCTTTCATTCTGGCGCGATTTCCAGTGCCATCATCCGTCTTTGCACAGCCGGCATCATTCGAACCCCTTTGAACTTGCTCACTTTTTCGTTACAGGACCACTTTGCGGCAATGAAAGGCCTCGGCATAGCCGCTTGGAGCGACGCACTCCATGCCGCGCAGGCGCAAGAGGCCAAGGAAGGTGTCCTTCCCAAACCACTGCTTGGATCGCTGGGTTTCGAACGCCTCCATGAGGAAGCGGACTTTCTTCTCATAGATGTCCTGCTCGAGCGGCACAAAGAAATTGGGTTGCCCCATGTCGCCGTCATACTTGGGGATTTCGTACTCCAGAATCAGGTGGTTCCGGAAGGTGTTCCAGGTGAGTTCCTCGACGAGGCGGTGGTCCTGATGCGCGTCCCCGCGGTAGTGCGTGAAAATCAGGTCGGGAGACATAGGCTTTAGCTGTTCGAAGAACGTCTTGATTTCCGCCCCTTCGTAGGGGAAAAAACTGTCGCGGAAGCCTTTGACGATAACTGTCTGGTGCTTGGCCTGGCCCAGAAAAAGGGCGGCACTATTGCGGGCCTCCTGCTCGCGTTCATTTCTTGCGCCCAAAACGACCCAGACGATTTCAATATCCGGTTCACCGGCAAGCAAACGCAAAATGGTGCCACCACACCCGATTTCAATATCATCGGAGTGCGCGCCCAGACACAAAAGTTTCAACGGGCCGGAATCTTTTCTTGGTAGTTTCAGGGGAAACATCTGCGGTGATTTATTCTCCAGAGAGGCTTAGTGCTTTCCACCATTACCATTGGCTTTCCACACTTCCCAGGGCGCACAACCTCCGGCACAGAGGCTCTCCAGTTGCTGCTTGTCCTTGAACGTGTCCATGCTGGCCCAGAAACCGTCATAGGGATAGCCGATCAATTGCTTTTCCGCGACCAATCTTTGGAATGGCTCGATGACCAGCTCTTCTTTTTCGCGCATGTAATCGAAGATTTTCCTCTTGAAGATGAAATAGCCGCCATTGATCCGGAGGTTCCCATCGTTAATCGCGCGGATTTCGGAAACCAGGCTGCCGTTCCCCTGCTGCAGCGACACCAAGTGGTAGCTGAGGTTGGGGCGAACACAGAGAAAGCTCGCAACTTTGTCCTGCTCGCGAAAGTGCTGAAGCTGCTGAGGCAGCGCCAGGTCCGTGAGACCGTCGCTGTAGTTGGCGAGAAATTCTTCCTCGCCCTCCAGATATTTCTCCACCGCCTTGAGGCGTTGGCCAATATTGGAATTGATGCCGGTGTCGGTGAATGTGATTCGCCAATCGTGAATATCGCTGTTCAGCAGATCGACCTTTTTGCCGCCACCGGTCAATACAAAATCGTTGGACGCGCATTCGCTGTAATTCAGGAAATAATTCTTGACGGTCTCAGCCCGGTGCCCCAGGCACAGAATGAAGTCCTTGTGCCCAAAATGAGCGTAGTATTTCATCACGTGCCAAAGGATGGGCCGCTGGCCGATGTGCACCATAGGCTTGGGAACGTCTTCGGCGTCGCGAATCCGCAATCCAAGTCCGCCGCAAAATAAAACAACTTTCATAACAACCGCCTCCCTATGCGAAGCGCCTCGTGCTCAGAAATTGAAGGTCCGCGCAGCTAAATCATGAATAAATCTTGACTTCGGGGATGGGGACAACGAATTGGCCGCCCCAGTCGCGGATAAACGCATTTTGTTTCATGATTTCATCCTTGAGGTTCCAGGGAAGGATCAAGAGATAATCGGGACGAGTTTCCCGGATGCGATCGGGCGCGTAGATGGGAACATGCGTGCCGGGCAGGAATTTACCCTGCTTATGCGGGCTGCGATCCACGGTGTAGTCGAGAAAATCCGTCCGGATACCGCAGAAGTTCAGCAAGGTGTTGCCCTTGCCAGGAGCGCCGTAGCCGGCCACGTGTTTCCCGGCGCGTTTGGCGCCTATCAGGAATTCCAGGAGTTTTCTTTTGGTCTCATTCACCTGGTCCGCGAAAGAGCGGTAGCGTTCGAGTGTCGCGAATCCGGCGGACGTTTCCCGCGTCCGGAGTTCCCGCACCTTGTCGGAAACGGGTTTGCTTTGATCCTCCGCGTGGCGGGCGTAGATCCGCAAGGAGCCGCCATGGGTGCTCAACTCCTCGACGTCAAAGAGCGTCAACCCGTGAGCGGCGAAGATCTTTTCCGCCGTCAGGAACGAAAAATAACAGAAGTGTTCGTGGTAGATGGTATCGAACTGATTTTCTTCCATCAGACGCATCAGGTGCGGAAATTCGATGGTAATCACGCCGCTTGGGGCGAGAAGAATTTTCAGGCCGGCGACAAAGTCGTTCAGATCCGGCACCTGCGCAAGCACATTGTTTCCCAGCAGCAAATCCGCCCGCTTGCCTTGCGCGACCAGTTCGCGGGCTGTGGCTGTGCCGAAGAACTTCACCAGAGTGGAGACACCCAACTTGGTCGCCACCGCCGCGACGTTGGCAGCCGGTTCGATGCCCAGGACGGGAATCTGCTGCGCCACGAAATATTGCAACAGGTAGCCGTCGTTGCTGGCGACTTCCACGACCAGACTGTTTGCGCCGAGATCGAAACGCCGGGACATCTTTTCGGTGTAGGCCTTGGCGTGGGCGAGCCAGGTGTCTGAATACGACGAGAAGTAGGCGTAGTCGGAGAAGATGCTCTCCGGGCTAACGTATTCCTCGAGTTGCACGAGGAAACAGCGGCCGCAGACGCGGACGTGCAGCGGATAAAACGGTTCCATCTGGTTGATCTGCGCGGCGCTGACATAGCTCTCGCACAACGGCGACATTCCGAGATCAACCACCGTCTGCTGAAGCGGCGCGTCGCAAAAGCGGCAGCGTGGCAGGCCCTTCTCCGGGGCCGTTTCGCAAGTGGTGTTCGGAGATTTGCTTCCGACTGCGGCGTTAGTTTTCGTGTCCATGGTTGTGTCCATTTTTCCTCGCTAAGTCTTTCGCATCGGGCGGATGCTGATATCGGTGACTTCGGCCGTGCGGTTCACTTTTAGAGCCTCTATGACCATCCGGGCGACATCGGCCGGCTGCATGAGGAGCTCCGGAGCGTACGTTTTTCCTTCCGCTTTGTGGATTGCGGCTTGTTGCGGACTGGCGGTGCGGCCCGGATATACGCTCAAAACCCGAATGCCGTCAGGATTCACTTCCGCGCGCAAGCTGTCGGCGAGAGCCTTCAGAGCGTGCTTGGTCGCGGAATACTGAGAGATGCCAGCCCGGGTATTCATGCCGGCGCTGGAATTGACGAAGATGACAGAACCTTGGGAGGTGCGCAGCTTCGGAAGGAGCGCCTGGGTGAGCGCGAAGGGCGCTCGGACATTGGTGCGGTATTGTCGGTCGAATTCATCGAGTGGCGCCGATGCAACGGGTCCCATGGCGATGACTCCGGCGCAGTGAACCAGGATATCCAATCGGTCGCATTCCCGCGTCAGGTCCGCCTGCAGCTTCGCCAGATCGGCGTCTGCGTTCAAGTCCGCAAGATAGGCCGAAACCCGAGGGGAATTCTTTCGGGCTTGTTGCGCGATGCCTTCGAGAGCCCGCGCATTCCGGCCAATGAGGTGAAGGTTGGCTCCTTCTTCGGAAAGGCACAAAGCGATGGCAGCGCCAATACCGCTGCTGGCTCCGGTCACCACGGCAGTTTGAGCATGAAGCGAAGTCATTTTGCGGGTCTAGGCGCTCGCCTTTTGTGGAGTCGTCGAAAGCTGCGAAACTTCCTTGAGCAGGCCGTGCTCTCTCAAAGCGACCGCAGCTTGATGGATAGCATCGAAGCCGAGTTGGGCGCGCTCGGCAATGTCCAACAGACTATGATTGCCATCGGATAAATTCAGAACCCACAACATGGCGAGTTCCAGCGCGCCGGAGTCCTGGGAGCCCCCGATGACGCGATAGAGGCCGCGTTTCCCGAGTTGCGGCTCGCATTTCGGGTTCGTGTTTATATATGTGCGATTTCTCTCCAAAATCGAAAAAATGGCGCGGCAAGCCGAATAGGTTTGGCTGAGCGACTCGCGGCGGATAAAACTTAGATTGTCGGCGGACGTGTGATACTCCGGAAAAGTCCCATGGGGCGTGCGAGACAGCCGGCCCACAGGGAGATTAAAACCAGGCGAACAGAATTGACGCTCGTCGTAACCGTAGGGCGAAAAATCAAAGGTTTTCGAGGCGGGATCCACCTGGCGCAAAACCTGAACGGAGACCCGATCGATCTCCGTGTTTCCCCGACGACTTTTTTTGTAGGAGAGCGGCCCTGCGTCTCCAACGCCCGCGAGAACCAGACCGTGTTTGATATTCCCAGCGTTCGATTCGTTCAGGGCTAGCCAGGTAATCGCGCCAATCGTGCCCGGGATGAAGAGGAAGCGATAAGAAAATCGCCGCGGAACTTTCGACAATTGGGCGGCCAGGAAGGTAGCCACGGCCACGCCCGAAAGGTTGTCATTGGCGAGCGACGGATGGCACACGTGGCAGGAAATCAGAATTTCGTCGGTCGTTTCGCCGGGCAGAAGTAGCTCGCCGTACGTCAGAGAACCATCTTGCAAGGACGAGTCGATAACGACGTCGTATTCGCCTTCCGCGAGTTCCAGGAATTGGTTGTGAGTCAGGCAGAATCCCCAATTTTCCTTGTAGTAGCTCGTGCGGTAAGGAATCCAGTCTGGATGATCGGGAAGCGTGGCCAGGTGCGGTTTCAACTCCTCCAGGGACATGCGCTTCTGGACGGGCACGCTGTAATTCAACACGTGAAGATTGCATTGCTGGAAATCAATGACTCGTTCGCCGCGCGAGTTCTTCACGTAGGCGTCGCGAATGTTCCACTCCCGGGGAACGTTCCAATCGAAAGCCGGAGTTCCCGTGGGAACTTCGTGAAGAGTGAGGGGAATCCGCGGCTGCAGGCGCCGCAGCGTATCGCGGACCCCGTCTCCCGTAATACTCCGGCAAATCGGGTAGAGCTCGGCGATTAGGTCGTAAATGCTTTGCCCGAGTTGCTGCGGATCGGGGATGGGGAGGGCAGTGGTGCTCATATCGTAAATTCGATTCGTTCTACCCCTGGAAATCCGCGTACGATTGATCGCGTTCGAGGATGGTGCGCTCCGCCGCGGGCCAGACAATCCCAAATGCGGGATCGTTCCAGCGAACACCGCGCGAGTGTTCGGGCGCATAGAACTGCGAGATCTGGTAGAAAACTTCGCTGTTGTCCTGCAGAGTCTGGAACCCGTGGGCGAAGCCTTCCGGCACATAGAGCGTTTTTCCGTTTGCCGCTGAGAGTTCCACTCCAAGGTGCCGTTTGAACGTGGGGGAATCCGGGCGAAGGTCGATAATCACGTCGTAAATGGATCCCTGGCTGCAACGCACGAGCTTCGCTTCCTGAAATGGCGCCGCCTGAAAATGCATACCTCGCAGCGTGCCCTTCCGCAAATTGAAAGAGATGCTGCACTGTACATAGCGGGCCTGGAGCCCGTGGGATTCGAACTCACGCTCGCAAAACGTGCGGGCAAAGAAACCGCGGTGGTCCGCGTGTTTTTCCAGTTCGATCAGAAAAGCACCTGGAAGCGTTGTGGCCGTAAAGCGGATGGGGTTCGATCTCCTGTCGATGATGTCCGGCGGTGAGGTGTGAACCCGCGGGGCCCGCGGGACGTCAGACCGAAGCGGTCGCCGTCCAGTGGAAGGAATCGTCCAACTCACCCGCGTTCAACAGGCGCTGAATCCGGTTGATGCGCAGGTATCGGTCGCCCTTCAGATCTTCCTTGTTAAGTCCGATTGCGCGATAAGCGTCGTAGAGTTCCTTCGCGCCCTTGCGCGCGGTCCACTCCGGCTGGAAGTTCGGGAGCGTGCGCCGGATCTTTTCGCAACTCACGCGGTAGCAACGCTTGTCCGGGCCACCGCCGGGGGCGTACTCGATTTGGCAACCAGGCACCGTCTCGGCGACGATTTGAGCGAGTTCACGGATGCGGTAGTTTTCGTCGCTGCGGCCAACGTTGAAAGTCTGGTTGTGAACCAGTTCCTGAGGCGCGCCCAGAACGCTGATCATCGCGCCGATGATGTCGCGAATGTGCACAATCGGACGCCAGGGAGTGCCATCACTCTTAATGAGAATGTGGCCGGTGGTATGCGCGTAGGCGACCAGTTCGTTGAGGACGATATCCAGCCGCAGGCGGGGCGATGCACCGTATGCGGTGGCGTTGCGCATGAACGTCGGGCTGAAATGATCGCTTGCCAGTTGAGAAACATCGCGTTCCAACCAGACCTTGGACTCTCCGTAAGCGGTGACCGGATTGAGCGACGCCGTTTCGTCGAGCAGGTCGTCGCCGGCCGCGCCGTAGGTGCTGCAGGAGGAGGCAAACACAAAGCGCTTCACACCGGCCTTTTTGGCGAGTTCGGCCAACTTCACCGACGCTTTGTGATTGATA
>DATJXZ010000020.1:0-3784 GCA_035499815.1 Candidatus Solibacter sp.
GTTTTCCGGGAAGTCGTCGGCGAAAGACACGGAGTTGAAGTCATGAGCGCTGCGGGCGCCAAGATCCGGATTCCGGCAGCCGTTCTCGCGCTCGGCATCCTTCTGGTGTGCTGCCCTTGCATCTTCGCATTGGACACGGCGTTGGACGTCAGTCAATACGCGCACACGGCATGGAAGGTCCGCGAAGGCTTTTCCAAGGGCAATATCTACTCAATTGCTCAGACGCCCGACGGCTATCTGTGGCTGGCAACGGAACTCGGGACGCTGCTCCGCTTCGATGGTGTGCGTACCGTGCCGTGGCAGCCACCCATTCCCAGGCATCTGGGGCCGATGCATACAACCCGTGACGGAGCACTTTGGATTGGCACTGAGGGCGGTCTAGTGAGTTGGAAGAACGGCGTGCTGTCAGAATATAAGGAATTCGAAGGATATTACGTCTCTGCAATTTCTGAGGATCGGGATGGAACAGTATGGGTTGGCATCGGCTGGGAACCCGGCGGCCGAGTCTGCTCTGTCCGAGGCGGTAAGGTCCAGTGCTACGGAACGGATGGCAGTCTGGGTCGTTACGTAATATCGTTATGCGAAGACGGCGACCTCCTCTGGGTGTACGCCGAAACGGGGCTTTGGCAGTGGAAGCCCTCTCCTGTGCGCATGTCGCAAGTAGAAAAGCCGCAAGGCTGGCACCTGTCTCACATGGCTTGCGTGAACGATCAGGGCCGTTCGTTGATCGCCATCCCCGAAGGGATCAAACAAGTCGTCAATGGGAAGATCCTCTCCTACTCTCTTCCGAATTTACCGAAACTCTCCGATGCGACATCCCTGTTGCGCGACCGAGACGGTGGTCTGTGGATTGGAACCGTAAGTCAGGGCTTGGTTCACATACACCAAGGAAGAACAGATCGCTTCACCCGTTCTGACGGGCTCTCGGGTGATCATGTTACCGCTCTCCTCGAGGATCGCGAAGGGAATCTCTGGGTCCTTACGCGTGATGGACTTGACCGTTTTCGAGAATTCGCGATTCCGACGATCTCCGTGAGCCAAGGCCTGTCGACCGGTAAAGTGTGGTCAGTGCTGGGTGCCCGAGATGGAAGCGTCTGGATCGGGAGCGACAATGCCTTGCAGAGATGGAGTAACGGACAGATTACCGTCTATCGTAAAGGACACGGTCTCGGGGATTATTCCGGATCACTTTTCGAAGACCACCACGGGCACATCTGGATCTCGACCAGTCGTGGCCTCACATACTTCAGTAACGGCCGGTTCACTCCTTTAAACGAGCAAATCAGCGGGCAGGTCCACTCCATTACCGAAGATACCGCCGGGCGCCTCTGGTTCAGCGAGGATTTTGAGGGACATCAAACCGTCGGATCGTTCCTCGGCGGAGGCAGGATAGAACGCATTCCCAGGTCCCGGCTTGGGCTCAAGGAAAGCACTATCATTTTATCGGCGGACTTTCTACGTGGTGGGCTTTGGATTGGCGCAAAAGACGGACTGGCGTACTTCAAAGACGGATCGGTACAAAAACTGTATACCGGCGCCGACGGATTGCCCCCGGGCGATGTAAATGATATCTACCTCGACGGCGAGGGCACTGTTTGGGCAGGAACGGAGGATGGCCTGGTACGGCTAAGCGACGGCCGGCTGGCTACTCTCACGACCAGGAGCGGAATGCCTTGTAATCATGTTTCGTGGGTAAGCGAGGATGACGATCACTCGTTTTGGTTACTGCTGCAGTGCGGACTGGCGCGCATTCCACGTTCTGAGTTGGAGGCCTGGGCCGCGGATACGAACCGGACGATTTCTGCAACACTTTTCGACAATCCTGATGGTGTGCAAGTCCGCTGGAACCCTTCCTACGGCTACGCGCCGGTCGTCACTAAATCGAAAGATGGAAGGCTGTGGTTCACCAACTGGGATGGGGTCAGCGTCATTGATCCGCGGCACCTGCCATTTAACAAATTTCCGCCGCCGGTGCACATCGAAAAGTTCGCCGCGAATGGAATAGTTTATTGGCAAAACTTGACCGGAGCGGCTTCCCCGAAGCTCCAACTCCCGTCTCGGATCCGTAATTTGGAAATCGAATTCACCACTCTCAGCCTTGCCCAGCCCGAAAAAATTCGCTTTCGTTACAAGCTCGAAGGCCAGGATCCTGACTGGAAAGAAGTCATCAATGATCGAAGGGTGCAGTATTCGAACCTCGCTCCGCGCAGCTACCGCTTCCGCGTCACCGCGTGCAATAACAGCGGCGTGTGGAACGAGCAGGGCGATGCGCTGGACTTTTCCATTGCGCCGGCATACTACCAGACCACTTGGTTCCGTTTGTCCTGCGTGGCCGCATTTCTCGCATTGCTCCTGGCGCTCTACCAGCTCCGCCTTCGCCAGGTGGCACACCAATTTAACATGCGGCTGGAAGAGCGCGTCAGTGAGCGGACGCGCATCGCGCGCGACTTGCACGACACGATGCTGCAGAGTTTCCACGGGCTGTTGCTTCGCTTTCAAATCGTCTCCAACCTGCTCCCCGAGCGTCCGGCGGAAGCCAAACAAACGCTCGATAGCGCCATTGATCAGGCCGCGCAGGCCATTACCGAGGGACGGGATGCTGTGCAGGGCCTGCGCTCCTCCACGGTCGAAACCAACGACCTGGCTGTGGCAATCAGGGCCATCGGGGAAGAGCTCGCCGCCGATCCAACCAACCACAATCGCGCCGCCTTCCGTGTGCGGGTGGAAGGTACACCCAGGGACCTCCAGCCCATCCTCCGCGACGAAGTTTACCGGATTGCCGCCGAGGCGCTCCGCAATGCCTTCAAGCACGCCCAAGCGCACCAGATCGAAGTGGAAATCCGGTATGACGAACGCCTGTTCCGCTTGCGCGTCCGCGACGACGGAAAAGGCATAGACGCGAAGGTTTTGAATCAAGATGAACCCCCTGGACACTTCGGGTTGCGGGGCATGCGCGAGCGCGCTGCCCTCTTGGGCGGCAAACTGACGGTTTGGAGCGAACTGGATGCCGGCGCCGAAGTGGAGTTGAGGGTCCCCGCGTCCATTGCCTACGCCACGTCTTCTGCCCGCCGCTTCCCCTGGTTTTCCGGGAAGTCATCTGCAAAAGACACGGAGTTGAAATCATGAGTGCCGCCCCTGCCAAGATCCGGATTCTGGCGGTGGACGACCATCCCCTCATCCGCCAAGGCATTGTCGGACTCGTCGCGGACCAATCGGACATGAGCGTCGTTGCCCAGGCCTCGAATGGCCGAGAAGCGATCCAGCAGTTCCGTGGGCACCGCCCGGACATCACCCTGATGGACCTGCAGATGCCGGAAATGAACGGGCTCGATGCCATCATCGCCATCCGCGGCGAATTTCCCGAGGCCCGCATCATCGTACTGACCACTTATCCCGGCGACGTACAGGCCCTGCGCGCTCTCCAAGCAGGTGCACAGGCGTACCTAATGAAAAATTCCTTGCACAAGGAACTCCTGGAATCGATCCGCGCCGTCCATTCCGGCAAAAAGACGATGTCTGCGGAGATCTCCTACCAGCTTGCAGAGCACGCCACTGATGACGCCCTGACACCGGGCGAAATCAGCGTCCTGCGGCTGATTGCTGCCGGCAATGCCAATAAACAAATTGCGGACCAGCTCTCCATCACCGAAGAGACAGTTAAGAGCCGGGTCAAGAACATCCTTTCTAAATTGGGCGCCAACGACCGCACCCACGCCGCCATGATTGGATTGAAGCGCGGCATCATCGAATTCTGATTCACTCGAAAGAGTCACGCCGCCGCTCT
>DATJXZ010000021.1:0-5419 GCA_035499815.1 Candidatus Solibacter sp.
TGAAGGACGAAGCCGGCGGCCGCATGACCGACGTGCAGTTGCGCGACGAAATCATGACCCTGTTTCTCGCCGGTCACGATACCACCGCCAACGCGCTCACCTGGACCTGGTATCTGCTGGCGCAGAACCCGGAAGCAGACGTCGCGCTCGCCGCCGAGCTTCGCTCGGTGCTGGGCGGCCGCGCGCCCACCGCCGCGGATCTTCCGCGCCTTCCTTACACCGAAATGGTCATCAAGGAATCGATGCGCCTGTATCCGCCCGCATGGGGCGTGGGACGCCGCGCCATCCGCGACTTCGAACTCGACGGCTACACACTCCCCGCGAAAACCAATTTCTTTCTGCTCCAGTGGGTCACCCAGCGCGACGCTCGCTTCTTCCCCGATCCTCAGCGCTTCGATCCCGAACGCTGGCGCGTCGACCCGATTCGCAGCGGCAAGCTTCCCCGCTTCGCTTACTTCCCCTTTGGCGGCGGCCCCAGGGTCTGCGTCGGCGCCGGCTTCGCCATGATGGAAGCCACGCTCCTGCTGGCCACCATCGCCCAGCGCTTCCGCTTCACCCTCGCCCCGAACCAGTCGGTCGAGCCTCTCTTCTCCGTCACCCTGCGCCCGAAATCCGGCATCCGCATGCACCTCCACTCCCGCGCGTAAATCCGCCTTGTGAGTCACGCCTTCAGGCGTGACATAAGACGGCGCTTTGCGCGCCCCTACCGCTTGCGCTGTTTCACCCGCGCAACCTTTGCTCGGGTTTGTCGCCTGTTGAGATTCGGGCCATAAAATTTCCCGGTAACCGCCCCGCTCCAATCCACAATCTCCGGTATGTCTGTCAGATCGATTTCACTTTCAGGCCGTGCAATCAGCGCTCGCACTTCCTTCTTCTTTTCTTTTGTGAGTTTCTTCATAGAGAGTGGAATCGGCTCTGCCAGTTTGCGCCGAAGCTATTCGTACCGAAGCGCGACCATAGGATCAACGCGCACTGCCCGACGCGCAGGTACGTAGCAAGCAAGGAGAGCCGCAACGCTCAGGATCACAGTCGCGGTGGCTAAGGTCAGTGGGTCGGTAGAGCGCACTCCGAACAACATCTTCGCTAGTAGCCGCGTCAGCCCCAGTGACGCTGCGAGACCAATTGCGATGCCCAATAACGCTAGACGCGCACCCTCGCCGAGAATCAGGCGAAGGACGTCGTCCCGCTGTGCGCCCAGCGCCACACGCACTCCAATCTCGCGGGTTCGCTGGCTCACCAAGCACGAAATCACGCCGTACACTCCGATTGCGGAAAGGAGAAGCGCAAGTGCAGCGAATACGCTCAAGAGGATCATCGTAAAACGTTGATTGGCGACCGATTCCGAAAGCAACTCATCGATCGATTTGAAATCGAATGTCACCTGGCCAGGATCGAACTTTTGGGACGCAGCCCGGATAGACGAGACCGATGCTAGCGGCTCGCCGGCAGTACGGGCTACAATCTCCATCCCGGTAAACAGCCCTATAACCTGGTCCGGTATCTGGCTAATCGCGAAATAAAACTGGCCTTCGCGGTCCTCTCGTTCCGTATCGCCGGGACCTTGCTGCTTCGTGTGCCCGACGATCCCCACGATTTCTGACCGCAGCGGCCCCATCAGTTCCGTATTGATCCGCTTGCCGATAGGGTCTTCGTTTGGAAAGAACTCACGCGCAAAATTCTCGTCGATCACCACGATGCTCGGCGAATGCTCCGCGTCGTCCGGCGAGAGAAAGCGGCCACGAAGCAGTGGAATTCCCATTGCCTGGAGGTAGTCCGGCTGAACGGCGTACCAAACTCCGCTACTCATTTCGTTTTGCGATGGCGGCTTGGGCTTGCCCTCGATCCAGAAAGGCATTTGTGCCGCATAGCCTACCGGAAGCGCCCCTCCTACGCCCGACGCGGCCAGGATGCCGGGCATGGATTCAATCCATGCCGTTTCCTCGCGAGGCGCCCCTCGCGTCGCGGAGACGCTGCTCCGTTGATCGGGGGAGAAATTAATCGTGAAAGTGAGGACTTTGTGTGGGTTAAAACCCGGGTCAACCCTCCAGATCTTCGCGATGGTGCGAATCATCAGTCCGGCGCCAGCAAGGAGAACGACTGCGAGGGCCAGCTGTGCCACTGTGAATACGGATTGGGTTCGATGTCGCGCGCGACTCCGGCCGCGGCCGGCTGCCTTGAGCGCTTCGGCGAGATCCGCGCGACGCGCTTTAAGCGCGGGGGCCAAACCGAATAGAACTCCGGCGAGAACAGCGGTAGCAAGGGTAAATAGTAAGGTGGGCATATCCAATCGAATCTCGCTTCTGCGTTGAAAGAGTCGGGGCACGTTCGTGAGCACAGCCTCCGTGCCCCAATGCGCAACCAGCACGCCTACGAAAGCGCCCGTGAAGGTAAGCAGCACGCTTTCCGTCAGCAGCTGGCGAATCAAGCGGAACTGGTTTGCTCCCAAGGCACAGCGAACGGCAAACTCACGGCTGCGAGCCGACGACCGCGCCAGCGTAAGGTTGGCCACATTGGCGCAGGCTATTAGCAAGACAAAGCCCACGGCTCCCATCAGCGTCAGAAGCGTGGCGCGCATGCTTCCGACCGTGTCCTCCTTGATCGGAACGAGATTGATCTGTGATTTCGCGTCCCCCTCCGGATAGGCCGCGGCAAGAACAGCAGCAATGCGATCCATGTCCGCGCGAGCTTGCTTGAGATTCACGTACGGTTTCAGCCGTCCGGTCGCATAAGTGCCCATATGAACTTTGCGGTCTCGAAACACAGGGTCCGTGTACTGATTTACTGGGATAAACACATTCACAACGATCGGCTCGAAAAATGGCAGGCGAGCTGGTACCACACCGATGATCGTGTAAAGCTTGCCATCCAGGTTCAACGACCGTCCGAGGACCTCGGGCGAAGAATTAAATCTTCGCCTCCAGAGATCGTCACCGATTACCGCAACGCGAGCGCCATCGAGTCGGTCTTCGCTTTCCACAAAGGTCCGGCCGAGGATGGGCTGAATATTGAGCATCGAAAAGAATTGGGCGGACACCATCTCGCCCTCGACGCGCTCCGGCTCACCCTCGTTTAGAACGCTGAAATTTTCATACACATATGCGGCCAACTGTGAGAACGACCGGTTTTGCGCTTGCACGTCGAGGAAATCTGGGAACGAAAGCGGCCACTTCGGATCGCTCGGCACTGCCCAATACATGTCCACGAGCTGCTCTGGATTCTCATACGGCATCGGTTTAATCAGCACGCCGTGGACGACAGAGAAGATTGCTGTGTTAGCTCCGATCCCGAGCGCGAGGGTGAGGATAGCAATCGCCGCGAAGCCTGGGTTCTTCGCGAGAAGTCGCAGACCGTAGCGGATGTCCTGCCAGAAGACCGACATAGCAACGCCTGTATGGATCGGATGCGGCGCTGACATCATCTCAAAACCGGCTCGATTCGCGAACCTGGAATTTTAAGAGCCTGCCAGTGCCCGGTTTTCCACAGGTTTGCGTAGTTCTACGAATACCCAATAGCCCGAATCTGCGCTACCCTTGTCTGTTTTTATATGACGACGCAGACACCACTATCAGCTCCGGGGTTCCGAGAAGGCCCGCTGCGGCGGGCCGCCAGCCAAACTCGGCGGGGAGAAAAACTCTCCATGCCCCCTCACCAGTGTGCTGCCACCCGCAATTCCAGCTTCCAGCCCCTAGCGTCTAGCCTCCAGAATCTAATCGCAAATCTGGAATTAGAATTCCGCGCAAATCCAACAAAACAAGGCATGGAGTCAGTTTCTAATCGCAAATATTTGCCGCTTTTGCGTTCGCCGTGGCGAATCGCGATTCTTCACCCTGTGCGGCGTCCCCAGGCAGCTTTTTCTTCCAGCTTCCAGTCTCAAGCGCCGAGCTTCCAGATCCTAACCGGGACACCGCGATTAGAAATTCGCGCAACCACAACAAAACAAAGCCACCTCCCAATTTCTAATCGGGACAAAAATGGCCTTTTGTTTTCTCGGACTTTAATCTGCGGCAGGATCGGCGGCGGAGACGCGCTTCTCGGCGGCCAGGCCCAGGCGGGCGCGGCGATTTTCGAGGCTGGCGCGGATGAACGCGGCAAAGAGCGGATGCGGGGCAAGAGGCTTCGACTTGAACTCGGGATGGAACTGGCACCCGAGGAACCAGGGGTGGTCCGGCACTTCGATAATCTCAACGTACACACCATCGGGCGTGCGGCCGGTGATTTTGAAACCGGCGCGCGTAAGCGTCTGTTCGTATTCGCAGTTGAACTCGTAACGGTGGCGATGGCGTTCGGAAATTTCGAGCGTACCGTAGGCCTTGTTGGCAAAGGAGCCCGGTTCGAGTTTGCACGGCCACGCGCCCAGGCGCATCGTGCCGCCCATTTCGTCCACGCCGAGCAGTTCACGCAACTTGTAAATCACGCGATTGGGCGTGGAGGGATCGAACTCGGTGCTGTCCGCATTCTCGATGCGCGAAACCTGCCGCGCATATTCGATGGTGGCGCACTGCATTCCCAGGCAAATGCCAAAGAACGGAATCTTCTTCTCGCGCGCATAGGTAATCGCGTGAACCATTCCCGCGATTCCGCGCTTGCCAAATCCGCCGGGAACGAGAATACCGTCGGCGTGGCGGAGAAACTTGTCGGCCGTTGCGGTGGAGTCGATGTCTTCCGCTTCGATCCATTCGAAGACCACGCGCTGGCGGTTGGCGAGCCCGCCGTGAACCAGCGCTTCGCGCAAACTCTTGTAGGCGTCCTCGAGCTGCACGTACTTCCCAACCACGCAGATGTGCACTTCGCCTTGCGGATGCTCGAGCGTTTCGAGCATGGCCAGCCACTTGCTCAAATCGCGCGGCGGCGCTTCGAGGTGCAGCAGCCGCAGAATCTGCTCGTCAAGACGCTCCGACGCGAGCGACATGGGAACCTCGTAGATATTTCCGACGTCCGGCGCGGAAATCACGCACGATTCATGGACGTTGCAGAAAAGCGCGATCTTGCTTTTCAGGTCTCCGGCGAGCTGGCGGTCGCTGCGGCAGATCAAAATGTCCGGCTGGATTCCGATGCTCAGCAATTCCTTCACGCTGTGCTGCGTGGGCTTGGTTTTCAGTTCGCCCGCGGTGGGGATAAAAGGCACGAGGGTGAGGTGGACGAAGAGAACGTTGTCCGAGCCCAGCTCCAGGCGCATCTGCCGGATGGCTTCGAGAAACGGCAGCGACTCGATGTCGCCCACCGTTCCGCCGATTTCGACGATCACCACATCCACGGCGTCGGCCACTTTGCGGAATGCCGCTTTGATTTCGTCGGTGACGTGCGGAATCACCTGCACGGTCTTGCCCAGGTAGTCGCCGCGCCGCTCTTTGGCAATGATGGATTCGTAGATCCGGCCGGTGGTCCAGTTGTGGTCGCGCGTCAGGCGCGTGTTGGTGAA
>DATJXZ010000022.1:0-127901 GCA_035499815.1 Candidatus Solibacter sp.
ACCGTTAAGCGCAAGCTCTCCTCGCGCGCTCCCGGGCGCAGTTTGGCCATCCAGATTCGCCAAGCTCTGCTGCTCGGTCTTGCCTATAACCTCTACCGCCTGAGGCATCGGCTCGCTCATCGAGGATGTCAACAGTGCCATAGTTGGCGACAACAGTAGGGATGAAGTAAATACAAACACTGGCGACGAAAATGAGCAATGCAATTGGGCCGCCCGATCCGCTGTCGCCGGGGGGTTGTGCCGCTGTCGGCAGTGCGTCCGGGTTCTGGTGTGTTAACGAAAATAGGATCAGGGCAAACACTCCAACGCCAAGAATGATGAGCAACACCTTCCGAGTCGGATTCACAGTGAGCCCACCTTTTCGAGGCACGTGTGGTGTGGCATCAGAAAATCCATATTCGTGGACGCGCGGATAGCGGAAAGAATATCACCGCGGCGTATTGTAGGAAAGTATCGAGAAGCGGGGCTCAGATAATCATTAGGGCGCCGAGACGATTTTGATTTTATTTTTTTCCGGCGTGGCCTGCCCTTTGCGGTTCTGTTCTTGCAAAGTCCGCGCTGGCGGGTGGCGAATTTGGTTCTCCTGGTTTTTCTGCTTGACGAAGCGGCCCGAGGAGAGCACACCACTTTCGTAATTCACCGTGGAGCGATAAGACGAGAGGCACGCGCGGAAGCAAAGACGAAGTCAAACCGTTTCGCCGAGTTTAGGGTTGCCACCCGGCGTTGATGCAAAAAGAAAGCGAACGACTATTTCGGCTTGGCTGGATAAGGGGAAATACCCCGAAGGTGAAGGTCGAAGAAATCGTCGACGCGGTGCCAGGCGTCGCGGAGGACGTGTTCGCGGCTGAAGTAGTGGAATTCGCCAGGATACATCATGAAGGAGAGAAGATCGCCTTTGTGTTTTTTGAGAGCTTCGTCGATGAGCCAGACGGATTCGATGAAAGGGACGTTGACGTCGGCGGTGCCGTGGAGGACGAGGAGCGGGCGAGCGAGGCGGTCGATGTGTGAAATGGGCGAGGCGTTGGCGTAGACCTGGGGATTTTCCTCGGGAGTGCCGATGCGGCTGGCGGTCCAGCCGCCGTGATAGGGATCGTTGTAATACATGACGTAATCCACGACTCCGGCGACGTCCACGCCGCAGCGGAATAGCGTGGGTTGGTCCGTCATGGCAATCAGTGTGAAGAAGCCTCCGTAGCTCAGGCCCCAGACGCCGACGCGATCGCCATCCACATAAGGAAGCGATTTGAGATAGTTGGCGCCCATCCAGGCGTCCTTGGCGTCTTTTCCGCCGACGTCCATGTAGACGCCGGTGCGCCAGTCGCGGCCGTAGCCGATGCTGCCGCGATAATCGGGAGCGAAAACCACATAGCCTTTTTGCAGGAAATATTGGTGGATGCTGTAGTAGACGGCGTAGTTCCGCTGGACGTGCCAGCCATCGTAGTTTTGATTCACGCCGTCGCCGTGAATCCAAAGAATCGCGGGATGCTTTTTCGTTTTGTCGAGATTTTTTGGCACAAAGAGCCAGCCGGGAACCATCTGGCCGTCCGGACCTGGATAGTGAACGAATTGAGGCTCGACGAATTGAGAATGATCGATGCCCGCGGGCATGGATTCCGTCAGGCGGATGGGTGGCGCGCCCGCGCTGGCATTGACGGCGAATAGATCGGCGCTATTGTGCGTGTCGGTGTGCTGGTAGACGAGGTAGGCATCGCCCTCCGACCAGTGAGGCTCGATGTTGGTGCCCTTTCCGGTGGTGATGTAAGTAACGGTAGCGTGCGCGGGGTCGTCTCCGATTTGCGCGACGCCGAGCATGCGATCGCCCGGGTGATCTTCGAGATTGGCGTCGAAGGCGATCCGAGTGCTGTCGTGAGACCACGCGGGGCGCCAGGCTTCAAATTTGCCCTTGGTGATTTGAACGGCATCGCCGCCCGCGGAAGGCATCACGTAGATGTGGTCCCAGCCATCCTGGTCACTGAGGAAAGCGATCCACTTGCCGTTTGGCGAAGGCCAGGGCTGAGCGCCGGCTTCGCCCCAGTCGGGGATGCTCCAGAACTTTGCTTCGTCAATTTCATGGATGACTTTGACAGAGCCGGTAGCGGCGCCAGCGGTGTAAATGAAATATTTCTTGAAGTCTTTGGATTCGCCGTCGAAGACCAGGCGGCTATTGTCAATCCAGGCCAGTCCACCGTATTCAGCGGGCTCGGCGATAGCGACGGGTTTTCCTTCGGCTAGTCTGACGGCATAGATCTGACCCGGCACGAATTCGGGATTGCGGAAGACGAGTTTCTCTCCGGAATACTTCGGCGATTCGTCGTGCTGAATGAATTTTGAGCCGGCTGTGTAGGCGAGCGATTTTCCATCCGGAGACCACAGGATGCGGCTGATGCTGACATCGTCGTGAGCGACGGTGGATTCGGTGCCGTCAGAAAGCCAGCGGATGATCAAATCACTGCCATGGAGCGTTTTCTCGGCCGCGGAAACGCTGGCGCGGACGAAGGCGACGCGCCTGGCGTCCGGCGACGAGACGAAATCCCTGCCGCGCTCGGACTTGCTCCAGACTGGCTTAGGTGTGCCGCCGGAAACGGCAACCTGCCAGAGGTCGCCTTCGTGAGGAAAGAAAAGCGCGTCACCGTCTTCGTTCCAAAAAAAGTCGTGGACGTTCCCGTCGGGGAAATTTGTCAACT
The DNA here is from genome assembly GCA_035499815.1 of Candidatus Solibacter sp. Taxonomy (GTDB): domain Bacteria; phylum Acidobacteriota; class Terriglobia; order Acidiferrales; family UBA7541; genus Acidiferrum. The sequence continues at coordinate 2,685 of DATJXZ010000022.1, forward strand.
GAAGAGGTTGGCCGCTGCCGTCCGAGTTGGCGACATAGAGATTCCGGATGTCCGCGCGGTCCCAGATGAATGCGATGCGTTTGCTGTTGGGAGACCAGAGTGGGTCCGAGGGATGCTTGATTTCAATGAGCTGGTCGATCGTGAGGCGAGACTTGCCAGCGCCGGATTGGGCGGTGGCGCTTCCAGCGTACAAAAACGCCATAAGCGCAACAAAGAGTCCGACCAGTTTGATTGATTTGATCATATCGCCTCCGCAGATTCGCTAAAAGCTGAGTCTGATATTAGACAAACGACCGGCGGGCCGCACATGAAAATGTCGGGCCCGCCGGGTCGAAAGGAGTTGGCCTCGAGGGAGGCCGACTCGCCTAGAAGGTGAAACGCAGGCCAAAGCGCGTCACGAACGGGTTGATGGTGCTGTACGGGTACAGATAGCTCCCGCCGATGGTTGTAACTTTTCCAATTACGGTCTGGGCGTTGGTCACATTGAAGAAGTCCACAGTCGGAGTGAGGCGCCACTTATCGCTGTAAATTGCGAATTCTCGCGAGAGGCGAAGGTTGAGCATGTTAACGCTGGGCAGCCGCAGGGCCCCAGCCGGCTGAAGAATGATGGACTCGCCGACATTCACGCCCTGGCCATTGGGGACATTGAACGTCTCCGTTGGTTGCAGCGGGTAACCCGTGTAGTGCTGGAAGTTAACGCTGGTGCCGACCTTCCAGGGAAGTTCGTAGGTGGCGTCGACCTTGAAGACATAAGTGGAGTCCAGGTTGAGGTAGTTGTTGTTGCGATTGATGTCGTAGTTCGGGTCGGTGAAGTTGTCACCAGTAGCCTGGTCGGAGAAGCCTCGGCCGTAGACGCCCTTCTGGCGCTGAATTGTGAAACCTCCGAGGACTTGCAATTTGTGAGAGAGACGCTTAACGGCGGTGATTTCCACCCCGTGATACGAGTCGTCGTTCAGCAAGGGGACGTTTGTGACGACATAGTTGAAAGCGCTGTAGAGGGCAGGGTCGGAAGGTTGGAAACTATAAAGAGTCAGCGGCTGGTTGGTGATCGGATTGATGATCGGATTTCCGCCGATCGTTGTCACGGGAACGTAATCGGATTTCGACACCGCCGAATTTTCGATGCCGATCAAGTTTTTCTTTGTCCGGTAGTAGTAAGTGACGCCCAGGCGGAGATCACTCCAAACCTGCCTCTCGTAACCGGCACTGACCTCTTCCGAGTACGGCCGGCTCATGTTGGGATTGATGTGGGTGCTGGAGCCGCCAAATTCGCTAACGGGAGCAGTGGCCGCTCCCTGGGGGAGCCATTCACTTTGCTGAGGGATGCCGTCACCATTGGTGTCCGTCCAGGCATAATACTTGCCTGAAAGGCCAACCGGATTGGCAGTCTCGGCAAGGCCGGTACCCTGCATGATGTAGTAGAGGCCGTATCCAAAGCGGATAACGGAGTCTCCCTTGCCGGTCGGGTCATAGGCGACGCCGATGCGCGGAGAGACGTTGTTCCAGTCGACAAGATTTCCAGAAGCGGCGTAGCTTGTGATGGGGAAAAGTTGGGGAAAGGTTTCGTTGGGATTACTCTGCTGAACTGGATAGTACGTGCGGAAGTTGTCGTAACGAAGGCCAAGATTCAGAGTAAGACGGCGCTTGATGTTCCAAGTGTCCTGGACGAAAAAGCTTGTGTCGCGGAAGTAGTTTTTCTGAGTAGTGGGTGTGTTGTAAGCGAGAACCTGGTAAGGAGCTCCACCGTCCAGAAGCACGTTGATGCCCTGATTCACGTTGTAAACGTAGGAGTTGTAGCTCTTCCCCCACTCAAAACCGAATTGAACGTTGTGCGTGCCCTTCCAATTCGGCTTGTACCAGGAACCTCCGGCGGTCCATTTGAGAACCCACGCGGGGTTCGCGAATTGATAGGGTGCTGCTCCCGTTTCCGTCGAGAGAGAAACGTCTTGGACGTTTAAGGCTGATGTCGTCACACCGGGTTGATAGCTAAGAGGGAAGACAATCTTGTTGTAGCCGACACGAAAATCCAGGATGAGATTGTTGGTGACCTGGCTGGTCCAGAGGCCCTCAAGGATGTAGGCCGGTTCAATCTGGAGCCAGCTTGCCTCTTGAGTGACGAAGGAGTAGGCAGTGTCGCGGCGGAAGAAGCGGTTCTGCTCGTTGTACATCCAGATGAAGCTGAACTTGTTCTTTGAATTGACCTGAAAATCGCTGCGCAGATCGGTGTTGGTCTGGTGGTTCACATCCACGACGGGGCTGCCAGCCTGGTCGGTGACGGAAAGAATTTCCTGGCGCAGATCGTAGCGCCGGTAGGAGCCGAAGAGCCACCACTTGTCTTTGATGAGGGCGCCGCCAAGGCTAGCGCTGGCGTCCAAAGTGCTGTCGAACGGCGATCCAGATGTGACTGGGCTTCCGTTGTACACGGGAAACTTCACGCCAGCCTGGGTGCCTGCCGTCAAATAGTAGACAGCCGCCTGGCCGTGCAATTCGTTGGATCCCGATTTAGTCACCATGTTCATGTACACGCCGCCGATGGGGACCGCAGCCGGGGCGTTGTCGGCGACAACCTGGAACTCATCGAACGAATCGTGATTTGTGTAGAACTGCGTGTAGCCGCCGTTCGCTCCAGGCCAATTCAAGTCCAGACCGTTATAGCTGTAGATTTGCTCTGCTTGCGTACTTCCATGAACCTGCATGGCGGACTGCTGGTAGCTGTTGTCGCCCGCCACGTCGAATGTGCTGGAGGTAACGCCCGGCATCTGAGCGACCGTCGACCAGGGATCGCGGCCGCTTGGGATGTTTTGCAGTAGAGTTTGATCGAAAGTTGTCGAGGTCTGGGCGGTTTGCAGGTCGACGACCGGCTCGCCTTCAACTTGCACCGTTTGGGTGACTTCGCCAACCTGAAGCTTGGGGCTCACGGTAGCGGTGAAGCCAGCGGTAATAACAATGCCGGTCTGGTCCTCAGTACGGAATCCAGTAGCCGTAATGGTGACCTGATAGGTGCCCGGCGGGAGCAAATCGAACAGATAGACGCCGTCAGCTGATGTTGTAGAAGTCCGTGGAGTCATCAAAGCCGAACTCTTAACAGTGACCGTTGCGTTCGGAACGGCGGCACCCGAAGAGTCGGTGACCACCCCGGTGATTTTGCCGGTAACAGCGATTTGCGCGGATAGAAAAGCTGGAAAGAACGTTATAAGACCGAATAAGAACAGAACGGCTTTCTTCATGCCTCCTCCTATATGAGATCGTCTGCGCTCTCAAACAGCCTTGAGCCCCGACTCGAGAAGAGACGAACTTCCCCTGGGTGCACCTGGAAAAGCTGGCCCAGAAAACAAGAAATCAAAAGGGTTTATCCCGTGTGAATGCGGTGCGAGTCAAATTCAGAATTTAGATTCACCGAATCGCTCCGAGACCCCTTTCAAAGCTTAGACGACGGTGAACTAAAAATATCTCACGCCTAACACGAAGACTATGACGTAGGACACATGAATGGGGGCTAGCCACTGGGTAGTGGGATGACAGGGGGCGAGTATTTGCTAACGACTACTTCAAGCTTTTCTTGAGAAAGGCGGTCATGCGGGCCCATGCGTCGGCGGTGGCTTCGGGGCGGTACCCTTGCTTGTTATTGGGGTTTTGGAAGGCGTGGCCTGCGCCATCATAAATTTTCACGTCGACGGATTTGCCGGCGGCTTTCATGGCCGCCTCGAAAGCGTGCACGGAATCCGGAGTTATGCCGCTGTCGTCCGCGCCGAAATTGCCGAGCACTGGAGCGTCGATCTTGGCGATGCTCGAAGCTTCCGTGGGCAGAGAGCCGTAGTTCACGATGCAAGCGGCCAATTTTGGCTCGCTCATGGCAAGCTTGATGGACCAGCCGCCGCCCATGCACCAGCCGACGGAGCCGATCTTGTTCGCCTCGACATCGCGGCGGGCAGCGAGGTAGTCATAGGCCGCATCGAGATCGCGGATACCGCGGTCATCGGGCACACCACGCATTAATTCATGCGCTTCCTCGGCAGTAGTCGCGACTTTTCCGCGATACAAATCGATCGCGAGCGCAACGTAGCCTTCGCCGGCAAATTTTTGCGCCTCGTCCTTGATTTGGTCGTTCAAACCCCACCACTCGTGAATGACGACAAGTCCGGGATGCTTGCCATGGCCCTCCGGGAGAGCCAGGAATCCGTTGACGGTTTCGTTGCCGCTCTTATAGCTGACGGTTTCCGTCTTCACGGGATTGGCGCGCACCATCAGGACGAACGCCAGTGAGAAAAGCGCTGCCAAAACGGACAGGATTTTACGGTTCATAGAATTTCTCCGATCAGCTGGATTTATTTGGAAGGGCTGGCTTGCAGCTCCGTCAAAGCCGCGAGGACTTCTTCGCTGTGCTGTTGCGCTTTTACCTCGAGAAAAACTTTGCGCACGACGCCATTTGGATCGATGAGGAAAGTATGGCGAGCGGAGAGTTTTGCGACTCCAAAATTCATGATGGAGTCATACATGGTGGAAACTTCCTGCTTGGTGTCCGCGAGCAGCTTGAAGTTCAAGCCTTCCTTGGTGCAAAACCTCTGGTGGGAATCTTCATCCTGCACGCTGACACCGACGATGACGGCGTTCCTCTTTTCGTACAGCGCAAGGTCGCGCTGGAAGTTGTGCGCCTCAATTGTGCAGCCGCTGGTGAAGTCCTTGGGGTAAAAGTAGAGGACCACCCACTTGCCCTTGAAATCATGGAGGCTGACAGGTTTGGATTCCTGCGAGTTGAGCGTGAAATCGGGCGCTTGCGTGCCGACGGCCGGCGCTTTGCCATCCGCGCGCATACCACGGAGTCCCATACCCACCCCCACTAACAAAAGCACTCCGATCACAATTCCCGCGATTTTCATGATTTACACCCCCGTTTTACACGCGTGCGCTAGTGATAGAGACCGTGCCCGGAGTGCCTTGGACGCCATACATCTTATCGCTCCCGAAGAACGCTTACTAGTTGGAACGTGTGAACCGGCCGAAGCCCAGGCGGAGCTGCAGAGTATTGATACCAGGGTTGGGGCTGGCCAGCCCCGCGTTCGAAATGTGCATGAAGCGGAGTTCGACACTCCAATTGTATTTGTTTTGGAGGAAGTGCAGGCCGAGCGCGCCGCTGGAAGTGAAGTTTATGCGCGAAGTGCCGGGGGGAACGTTGGTGTTCGTGAAGAGAGTGCCGCCGCCAAGTTCGAGATAGGGGACGACTTTGTGTGGCTTGATAAAATTCCATTTGAAGGCGAAAGGATTCAAGCCGAAGCCGTACGCGTTGCCATTCTTTTGAACGACCATGAAAAGGGGCACGACGTCCACGGCGTATTCGAATTGGCCGCGCAAGAAGCTCGGCCCGTGCGGCGCAGTGAGAATCCAGCCAAAGCGCGCACCCACGTTCCACACGCCGCTGCTCGACGTGCTGCCATTCAGACCGTGGCCGCCTCCGGTCCAAACCTGGAGGTCGTGGCCGCCCTGCTCCGGGCCTGCCTGAGCGCGAGAGGCCGACGCGAAGAGAAAGGCTGCCAACAGAAAACTTACGAAAATGCCGATGACCAGACGAGGCACAGTGCGATCTCCTTGCGGCGTTGGATTCTTTTCCGTAAAACTTGGGTGCACGGAAGATACAGAAAAACGGCGGCGAACGCGACAAACTTTTGCGCTAAGCCCGAACAATTTTGCATTTCGTGCCGGAACATCCAAGAATTGCTTAGCCGAAACCGAAAACTTCAACACGTGGTTCCATGAAGGATCGTGGGCGCTGTGTTCGCTGCACGATTTGAATTGCGAAGGCAGCCTGCGGTCTCATTTAGCGGCTTGGGGCGATAGGCACAAATTGCCTGAGAACGAAAGGTGAGCAGAGCAAATTTGCCCATTGGTTTATTGATCGGCATGCAGGTTGCCGAAAAGCTCAGATTAAGTCTCGCAGGGTCAACACGGGAATCGCGGATCCGGAGCAGGTGGCTATGGCAGTCCAAGTGCGATAGGAATTCTCGGAAGCTGACGTCCGCAAGGCAATTCTTAGGCTGTAACTAGCGAGTCTGGTTTCGTCAAAAGTGGACGTGTCGATTGTTTTTGCGCCGGAGCGAAGAGGGAAGGCTGGCCGGCCAAGACTGAAGGAGACTAAATATGTTCCTAGCAGGCGCAATTGGAAGCAGTTTATTCGGTGGCTACAATCCACCTCCCGTGCAAAGCAAGTTCAAGCAGATGCAGCAGGAATTTGCGTCGCTTGGCCAGGATCTACGATCCGGGAATTTGACCCAGGCACAGAGTGATTTTTCAACGCTTCAGCAGTTGCTTCCCAGCCAGTGGCAGAGCGGTTCGAACGGTGCGCAGAGCAACTTGCAGAATGCCAACCCGGTATCGCAAGCGATCGCGCAGTTGGGGCAAGACTTGAAAGCCGGCAATCTTTCAGCCGCGCAATCCGATTTCACTACCCTGCAGCAGGATCTTCAGCAGCAGGGCACAAACTCCGTCCACCGGCACCATCATCATCATGCCGCAGCCTCGGGAGGATCAGCGCAACAGAACGGGAGCGCGACGCTTTTTGGCGAACTGGGGCAGGATCTGCAGTCAGGAAACCTCACGGCCGCACAGCAGACGTACAGTGCTTTGCAGCAGGACTTCTTGCAGTTCGCGGCAGGCGGTGGTACGTCAGGATCGAGCGGCTTGGGCAGTACCACCTCGGCAGTCGCAAGCCTAAATGTTTCGGCTTAGTGTGAAACTTCGCCAGGCATTCAAGTCGGGTTGCAGAACAATTGGCTCGAAATAAAAGAAAGACCGACGATTAGATAGCGTGAACGCGCATCAGTGTCTCGCGCTTGCTGCGAACATCGTCGCCGCGCAGCTCACGCAGAGCGTAAATCACGAATTCTCCAGTAACTTTCTTGCGCCAACTCATGTCGAAGTCCGTGTTATCGAGCGGCTTGGCGATTCGTGCCGCAAGGACAGCGGCCTCCGCAATCGACTCCGCATTGAGCGGACGGCCTGTGAGCGACTTTGCCGCTTCTGAGGCGACCAGTGGGCGACACGCGGCGGAGCCAATCACAAGGCGTGCTTCTTCGACAACACCGCCTTCAGAAATCCGCGCGGCAGCCGCCACCGACAAAACCGGAAAGTCAAACGAGCCACGCCGCCGAAGCTTCCAGTAAGTGCTTCTCCAGCCGTGCAGCGAATCCAGCATGACCTCGGCAAGCACTTCGTTGGGCTTGCGCTTCATGTAGTCCAGACCGTCGTTGTTGTAGAGCTCCGCGAGCGGAACTTCGCGCTCTGCAGCTCGCGAGACGAGCCTGACTCGCGCGCCCAGAGCGATAAGCGCCGGCGCCGTGTCCGTGGAAGAAACTGCCATGCACTTTGGACTGCCCGGCGCTACCCAGCACGTGTCGCCGTCTTTTTTCAGACAAAAGTTGATCGCTTTTCGCCACTCGTAATTCTGATCGTAGTAGTTGCAGCGCGTGTCGAGGCAGAGATTGCCGCCAAGCGTGGCCATGTTCCGGATAGGGGGTGTCGCAACCAGGGAAGCGGCCTGAGCGAGCGCCGTTAAACCGTTTCGGAAGCGTGCATTCGCAGCGATCTCTGAAAGTGTGATGCAAGCGCCGAGCCGCGATCCGGAATCGTTTAGTTGTAGATGACGCAATTCGCCGATCGAACGCAGACTCATCAGCGTTTTCGGAACCTGCTGCCTGCGTTTCATATTCGGAAGCAGATCCGTGCCTCCGGCGAGCGGCATAGTGTTTTCGCTCTCACCGTCCAGAATGCGGGTCGCCTCCTCGAGTGTGCGGGGCGCGCGAAATTCGAAAAGCGGCAGGCGCATCATGAGGTGAGCACCTTCTCTTTCTCTGCCGGGCGTTTGGCCGAGCGGCTCGGTTCGTTCACGGCGTTTCCGTCGCCGCCTTCCCAGGGCGGGGGTACGCGAAGCGACTCCGGCCAGTCGAGGTCTGGAAAATGGCTCGGCCCAAAGCGCGGCGCGCGGCCCGCTCTCTTTTCCGCGAGCGCTTTCATGATTTTTTCCGGAGTGATCGGGACTTCGTCAATCCTTACTCCCACAGCGTCGTAAACCGCGTTGGCGACGGCCGGCATGATCGGCAGCAGGGGTCCTTGCCCGACCTCTTTGGCGCCAAACGGCCCACGCGGATCGGGCTCTTCGATCAATTCCGTGACCACCTCGGGCATGTCCAGGGAAGTTGGACTCTTGTATTCGAGCATCGACGGGAACTTGTGCACCAGAGCGTTCGAAAGTTTTTTCGGAAGCCGACGGAATTCTTGCTCTTCCATCAGCGCCTCGCCAAGCCCCATGTACACGCTGCCTTCGACTTGCCCGCGAACCAGCGTCGGATTCAGCGCCCGGCCGATGTCGTGCGCGATCCAGATTTTCGGCACCGTGATCCATCCCGTAGCTGGATTGACAACTACTTCCACGACCGCCGCGGTGTACGAGTAGGTCGGCGAAGGTCCGACGCCGCCGCCTTTGTAGAGCGCCGGAGATTTCGGCGGCGTATAGGAACCCATAGTTCCAATCGTGCCGAAGCGCGCCTCGGCCAGACAAACGGCTTCCGCAAACGAAACGTTTGTTTCTGGCGCGGCCGCAGCAAAAACACGTTTATTCTCGAAACGCAAATCTTCTTTTGGAACTCCAATTTTCTCAGCTACGGCTTCGGCAATCATCGCTTTGCCGCGCTCGGCCGCTTGCAGTGCCGCATTGCCTGCCATGATCGTCACTCGGCTCGAGTACGAACCCAGATCCACCGGCCCCAAATCCGTGTCGCCGGTGTACAAGCGAATGTCAAAGGTTTCCAGCCCCAAAACTTCAGCCACAATTCCCGCGAGCACGTCATCCGAGCCCTGGCCAATTTCCGTCGCGCCACAAAAGACCGCTACGCCGCCGCCCCGGTCGAACTTAATGTGGACACCGGAGTGCGGCATCTTGTTCCAATAAATCGGCAGCCCCGCGCCCGTCAGATACGCAGAGCAAGCCAGCCCAACCCCGCGGCCTTCAGGCAGTTTTCGAAACTTTTCTTGCCAATTCGAGTTCTTCACGACGCGGCGAATGCATTCCTTCAGATTGACTGTGCTGAGCCGGAAGAAATTCGCGGTTACTACATTCGAAGACTCCGCGATGCGCAATCTTAAATCCGCTGGATCGATGCTGAGTTTTTCAGCGATCTTGTCGAGTTGCACTTCCTGTCCAAATCGCGGCTGGACCGTGCCGTGCCCGCGTTTCGGCCCGCACGGCGGTTTGTTCGTGAACGTGCGGCAACCCTGAAACTTGTAGCGCGGAATGTGATACGTCGTCGTTTGCAGCGCGCCCGTATAAAACGTGCTCGCAACTCCATAGGAACCGTAAGCGCCGCCGTCGATCAGCGTCTGCAGATGCATCCCGGTGACCGTCCCATCTTTCTTCACTCCGGTCTTGAATTTCATCAGTACGGGATGCCGCCCGCGGTGACAATAAAAAACCTCTTCGCGCGTTAGGCAAATCTTCACGGGCCGGTCCAGCATTAGCGCCGCTTTTGCCACAACGATTTCGTGTTGGAAAGGATCGCTCTTTCCGCCAAAGCCTCCGCCGTTCGGCGTGGCAATAACGCGGATGTGCCCGGGCGGCATTTGCAGCACTTTCGCGAGCGCGCGATGCAGATAGTGCGGAGTCTGCGTGCTGCTCCAGACAGTCAGCTTTCCATCTGGATCTTTGATTGCTACCGAAGCGTGTTGCTCAATCGGCAGGTGCGTATTCCCCTGGTAAAAGAAAATGTCTTCGAAAATCTCATCTGCTTCCGCGAACCCTTGATCCACATTTCCGAACTCAAGCGAAACGCGCTTGTGAATGTTTCCCTCTTCGCCGTAATCGTGGATCCGTGGCTCGGGATTCGCCAGCGCCTCGTGCGGATCAGCGATCGTGCGTAGAATTTCGTACTCTACATCGATCAAATCCAGCGCTTCGAAGGCCGTCAACTCCTCCCGCGCAACAACGGCGGCGACGGGATCGCCGACGTGCCGCACGCGTTCCACGCATAGCGCCTGCTCATCCTGACTGACTGGCAAAATTCCGTATTGGATCGGAAGCTCTTTTCCTGTGAGGACCAAATACACGCCAGGATGCGCCGAAGCGCGAGACGTGTCGATCTTCACGATTCGCGCGTGCGCATGCGGCGAGCGCAGCAGCTTGCCATAAGCCATGCGTGGCAAGAATATGTCGTCCGCGTAGCGTGTTTGCCCCGTGACCTTTGCGCGTGCGTCCACGCGACGCCGCGGCACGCCAATCACGCGCATCTGTTTTTCATCCGGCATTGGCGCTCCCGGTCTCGCGCACTAAGTTCCATCCGCCGCGCGGTCCGCAATATTGAGGATCGCCGCTTCCACCGCTTCAAAAATCTGCTGGTAGCCCGTGCAGCGGCACAAATTCCCTGAAAGCGCCTCGCGAATCTCATCACGAGAAGGATGCGGATTCTCATCAAGCAGCGCCTTCGCCATGACCAAAATTCCAGGGGTGCAGTAACCGCACTGCGCCGCGCCTAAATCGGCGAACGCCTCCTGTAAAGGATGCAGCTTGCCGCCGGTGGCGAGTCCTTCCACGGTCAAAACATTTTGCTTGTCACACTCCAGAGCCAGCACTAAACAAGAAAGCTCGGGCTTGCCGTCCACCAGAACCGCGCAAGCGCCGCATTCGCCCAGTTCACAGCCGTGCTTCGTGCCGGTATGGCCCAAGTCCTCGCGGAGCACCTCAAGCAGCGTTTTGTACGGCGCGAAGGAGACATCTGCCTCCTCGCCATTCAGCGTCAGCCGTATGTGCGCGTTCTTCCGCGATTCCTTCGGCAGCCCAATCGTTACAATTTGCTTTAGTTCCATGCTTTGCTCGCCGTTCACCGTGGAAATAATTTAGCCGCGTTCTCGTACAGAATCTTGCGTTTGGCTTCGGCTCCAATTGGAAGCGCGTGAAACTTTTCGATGTTGCCCTTGATTTCTGGCACTCCCGGCCCCGGCCAGTCCGTTCCCCACAAAACCTTGTCGGCGATGTCTTCAATTCGCGGAAAATATTCCATCAATTTCTGTGGCGGAATACCGGAAATGTCCATGTGCATATTTTTGTGCCGTCGCACGAGAAAAAACGCCTCGTTCATCCACAGCGGCCGTCCGCCATGCGCCAGAATCACCACAAGACTCGGATAATCGATGCTGACGTCATCGCAAAGCATCGGCTGCGCGTGAAGATTTCGCGCGCCCGGAAAAATGGATGTGCCGGTATGAATCATGACCGGCATCGCATTCGCCTGTGCGCGCTCATAAATGGCCGCCAGGTCCCGGTTGCCGTTCATGTATCCATTGGGTGACATGGCCTGGTGAGATGGATGCAGCTTGATCGCGCGAATGCCAAGCTTCGCCATGCGGTCCACCTCCGCGCCGCAATCCTGCACAGTCCCCGGCAGCACGCCGCCAAACGAAATTAAGCGGTCCGGAGCGGCACTGCAATATTTAGCGCTCCAGTCATTCACTTCCGGCGTGAATCCGATAATTTTCGGCGCAACGTAATTGATCAGGCCGGCGCGCTCGATCCCCAGGCTGTCCAGCAGGCCGAGAAATGCTTTCGGATCTTCGCAGTAACGCATCACGTCCGCATAATCTTTCCGGCCGCGTTTCATCAAGTCCATCGCGGACGGCTTCATCATGTGGTAGGGCATGATGTGAATGTGGATGTCGATGATCGGCTGCACGAAGTCGTGTCCTCAACAGGAAAAATTGACCGGCATCACGTCAGTTGAACCGCACGTATTCGAAATCGATCGGCTTGCTGTTGATTCCTCGAATCGGCGGCGCGATCCAGTTCGCAAATTTCCCGGGCTCCACTACACGCCCCGTCATCAGCGATTGCACGAACCTCTGGTCCTCTGGGCTTGGCAGCCATTCGTGCTCATGCTTTTTCCATGCTTCCTCGGTCAAGACTTCGCCACTGACGCCGATATGGTGCCCGGCGAAATTTCCGATGGCGCGATGAAACCCTTTATGCGGCAACGTCAGTTTGAACGGTATTCCCGCTTCATCAATCACGCGTTGCCAGCGTGCCACGCCGTCCGCGATCTCGTCGATATAATCATCGCGAAGCCGTTCGTTCAAAGCGGTAAGCGCCGGAACATTTTTCTTGACGACCTTGTCGCCGACCACCTCGTAGACCGGGTACTCTGCGTGGCTCAGCACATGATCGTCTTCGAGCTTCGTTTCTCGAAACCGGCCCTTCAGCCCGCTGGTGAAATAATTCGCCGCATTCGAGGAAACATCCGAACCGTAAAGATCCAGCGTCACGCTGTAATGAAAATTCAGGTAGCGCTGAATAGTTTGCAGGTCGATCACCCCCAGAGCGCGCACCTGCGCTGGATCCTCCAGCTTATTTTCTTTCATCATCTCGCATGTGCGCTTGATGATTCGCGTAACACCCGTCTCGCCCACGAACATGTGATGCGCTTCCTCGGTCAGCATGAAGCGGCACGTTCTTGCCAGCGGATCAAATCCGGACTCCGCCAGCGCGCATAATTGGAATTTCCCGTCCCGGTCCGTAAAAAACGTAAACATATAAAACGCCAGCCAGTCCGGTGTCGGTTCATTAAACGCGCCAAGAATCCGCGGGTTGTCCGCATCGCCCGATCGCCTCGCCAGCAATGATTCCGCTTCCTCGCGCCCGTCGCGCCCAAAATAGCGGTGCAGCAGATACACCATGGCCCACAAATGACGGCCTTCCTCGACATTCACCTGAAAAATATTTCGCAGGTCGTACATCGAAGGGCACGAAGCACCCAGCAGGCGTTGCTGTTCAACCGAGGCCGGCTCCGTATCACCCTGCGTCACAATCACGCGCCGTAGCGTCGACCGGTATTCCCCAGGCACTTCCTGCCACGCCGGCTGGCCCTTGTGGGTCCCAAAATTTACCTGCCGTTCCGCGTCGCGCGGCTGCAGAAAAATTCCCCACCGGTATTCCGGCATCTTCACGTAATCGAATTGCGCCCATCCATCCGGCTCCACGCTCGTCGCGGTCCGCAAGTAGACGTCATAGTTGTGGCTTTCGTTCGGGCCCATGTCGTACCACCAGCCCATGTACGCCGGCTGCCAATGTTCCAGCGCGCGTTGCAAGCCGCGGTCGCGGCCCAGGTCCACGTTATTCGGAATCTTCTCGGTGTAATCGATCATGGCCTTCTCCTCGGTATTTTTGGACCGGCTCGCGCTTCAAACTCTTTCCCAGTTAAATTTCACCGGTGCGCCAGTTCCATAGACTTTCAGCGCTCCATTTGTCCCCACGGCGTTTGGACGAATAAAAATCCAGTTCTGCCAGGCCGACAATCGCCCGAAAACCCGCGTTTCGAGCGTCTCGCTTCCGCCGAAGCGCAAATTCGCTTCGAGTCCCGTGAGCGCATCGGGCGATAGTGCGGTGCGGGATTCCAGTGCCTGCCGAATTTCATCGTCCCAATCGAGATCGTCGGGAGCGGACGATACAAGGCCCGCATCCATCGCTTCGCAAACGGTCAATTTCTTTCCGGCCAGTTTTCGAAGCTTCTCCATCTGCTCTGCGTCTTCGTAGAAACGCGCCGCCAAACGCGAAAGATGATTGACCAGCGGCAAAGCGCCAAAATTCATTTCCGAGAGTGTCACGGTCGCCGGCTCGGCCTCCTGCGCGTCACGCATGTAAATTCGGTCGGCGGCCAGCGCCAATTCAAAGAGTGTCCCCGCAAAACATGAACCAGGTTCAATGATCGCGTACATCGAGCGCGAAGAAACATCCAGTCGCGCAAACGTTCGCCGTAACATTCCCAGAACTTCCCGCACAAACCAGTTGTCCTGATTTCTCAAAATAAAATTGTCTATCGCCAGAATTGCCGCTTCATTTCCCTCTGTTTTCAGAATCCACAAGCCGAGTTCAAGCTCCGCTGTGCGCAGCGTCAAGATGGCGTCATCTAGTTCTCGCGCCATCCGCAGCGGCCACCAGCCAGACCCTTCTGCCAGGACTTTTTCAACCGTTTCCGGTCCTGCCGTTGGTGGAGCTTTCACCGTAATCGTCACGGTGCGCGCTTCCCGATTACACAGCGCATCTATGTACTCGTAGTGTAGTCCCGCTTCATCCATCGTTCGCTTTAATGGCGTCAGCTGCACGCCGGCCTCGTTCGCCGGCCTGTCGCTTTTTCCCGCCAATTCCAAAGCCCGCTGCTTCACGCGCTCCGCGAACTGTTGTGTTTTCACCACTTCATCCACCAGCCGCCAGTCCTTCGCCCTTTGCCCGCGCACGCCGTCCGGATTCGTGCAGAACATATCGGCGTGATCCCGCCGCACTTTTCGCTTGTCGGTCACGCGGGTCAAACCGCCCGTGCCGGGCAGGACGCCGAGCAGCGGAAGCTCCGGCAAACTGACTGCCGACGAGCGGTCATCCACCAGAATGATCTCGTCGCAAGCCAACGCCAGCTCGTAACCACCTCCCGCCGTCGTTCCATTACAAGCTGCGATGAATTTCAGACCGGAGTTTGCGCTCGAATCTTCAATCCCATTGCGCGTTTCGTTTGTGAATTTGCAGAAATTAACTTTCCAAGAATGGGACGAAAGCCCGAGCATATAAATGTTCGCGCCCGAGCAGAAAATCCGGTTTTTCGCGCTGGTGATAATCACCGAACGAATCTCCGGGTGTTCGAACCGTATCCTTTGCAGCGCGTCGTGCAGTTCGATATCGACTCCCAGATCGTAGGAATTTAGCTTCAGCTTGTATCCCGGACGGATTCCGCCGTCTTCCGCCACGTCCATCGTCAGCGTCGCCACGGGCCCATCGAACGCAAGCTTCCAATGTTTGTACTGGCTCGGTTCCGTCCGGTAGTCTGGCGGTTCCATTTTTGCTGAAAGCTGTTCTGCTGCGCCAACGTCCACTGGCCCCTCCTACTCCTGATTCGTTCGCAATGCGGCCTTCAATTCGACGAAGCTTTCGTCCACGGAATGTCCGGAAGTATCGAGATACAAGTCCGCTTTCCGGTAAAGCGGCTCGCGCGCGTCGAGAATCCGCCGCAAATCCTCCATCGCTTGATTGCTCCCACCCATCACGCGCAAATCTCCCTGGGCGATCACGCGCGCCATGTATTCCTCCGGTCGCGCCTTAATCCACACCGTATAACAATGGGAAAGTAAATAGTCGTACGTCTCTTTTTCAGAAACGACGCCGCCGCCAACGGAGATGACCGCGCGATCGTGTTCGTGAAGGACGCGCTCAAGCAATCGCTTTTCTATCTCCCGATATCCCGTCTGCCCGTAGAGCGAAAAAAGCTCACCCAGCGGCATTCCCGCATCTTTTTCAATTTCGTGATCCAGTTCGATGAAGGGAATGTCAAGTTCGCTGCCCAGCTTTGCTCCCAAA
This sequence comes from Candidatus Solibacter sp., assembly GCA_035499815.1. GTDB lineage: Bacteria > Acidobacteriota > Terriglobia > Acidiferrales > UBA7541 > Acidiferrum. The sequence goes on from DATJXZ010000022.1 coordinate 18,055, forward strand.
GTGGATTTACCCGCTCCGCGAATTCCGATCAGCGCCACGCGCATCCGCCGTTGTTTTTCCTCGTCTCCAAAATCGCGCATGAGCCGAAGCATCGCATCCTCAACGCGATGTGCCGGCAACCGTTCGAGAAACCGCTGAATCTGAAGTTTTTCCTGCTGCGTTTCCGTTTCAGGCGCGAACAATTCCGCAAGCGAGACGTGCAGCGCGCCTGAGATCCGCCGCAACAGCACGATCGAAACGTTTCCTTCGCCGCCCTCGAGTTGCGCAAGATGCCGTTCCGAAACGTCCGCCTCTCGCGCCATCATTTTTCGCGTTAGGCCGCGCCGATTCCGCAATTCCCGGACGCGCTTTCCAAGAAAAACCAGAAAACCGTCCTCCGAAACGCGGGGAACGCGCTGAGGCGAGATTTCTCGAGGAGGTGTGCCGGTTTGCATGATTCTGGGCTGCCCATGCAGTATATCGCATATCCAAAACTGCGAGCCGAGGAAATCGCTCAGAATTCCTAACTTTTTTTGCAATGCAAGACCTACGCTTGGGGGTCTACCGTAAAGTGTTCATTTTATTATGTTTAACTGGTCCTCGGCGGTCGTTCTTCGTCAATGAGGCCGTGATATGTCGGTTTGAGGCTTGCAGTATTATGCGTGGAGTTCTCAATTGGCCGTCTTAAACTGTCCAGCTTGCATCTCGCGCAGCTTGTACCTTTGCAGTTTCCCGGTCGCTGTTTTGGGGATTTCCGCTAAAAACTCGATCCAGCGCGGCCGCTTATAACCGCCAATTTTTGTGCCGACCAACTGCTTAAGTTCATCAGCCAACTGTACGCTTGGGGCGATTCCTTCGCCTAGCACCACATAGGCCGCCGGCTTCATAAGCCCGTCGCCATCTTCGCGCGCGATCACTGCCGCTTCGCGCACCGCCGGGTGCGCAATCAAGGCTCCTTCGACTTCCGCCGGGCTCAACCAGAGCCCATTCACCTTGAAGAGATCGTTCGCGCGTCCCGCATACCAGAAGTAGCCCTCTTCATCCTGATAATATTTATCTCCCGTACGGAACCAATCCCCGACAAACGTCTCCTTGCTTTTTTCGTGCTTGTTCCAATATCCCGAGCAAGTGGAATCGCCTTTGATCAGCAGATCGCCGATTTCATTTGTAGGCACATCGTTCCCACGCTCATCCACAAGCCGCGCCTCATATCCGGGAATGATTTTTCCGCTCGAGCCGGGCTTGGCCTCTCCTGGACGATTAGCGATCACCATTTGCAAAGTCTCCGTCGAGCCGAGAGAGTCTAGAATTTCGACGCCGAAGCGTTCTTTAAAGCGTTGAAAAAGAGGCGCGGGAAGCGCCTCGCCAGCCGAAATGGCATTACGCACTGAAGACAGATCGAACTCGCGCCCGTCCTCCCGATGAAAAGCCAGCAAAGCCGCAAAATTGGTCGGCACGGAGAAAAAGAGCGTCGGCCGGCAGCGCTCGATGTCGGCGAAAATCGTAGTTGGCGTAGGCCGCACGGGATCGAGAATCGTTGTCGCACCACAACCAAGGGGAAAATATCCCGCGTTGCCCAATCCATACGCAAAAAACAACCGCGCGACACTGAAACAGCGATCGCTCTCGTTCATCTGCAAAATGCCCTTGGCGTACAGCTCGCAGCACACCACCATGTCGTGATGAAGATGCACGCAGCCTTTCGAAGTCCCGGTGCTTCCCGAAGAGTACAGCCAGAACGCTGGCTCATCCTTGCTCGTAAGCGCAGCTTCTAATTCTGGAGAGGCCGCGCTCGTCAAGTCGCGCAAGCATCTCAGCTGATGTCCCGGCTCTCCCGCGCCGCCATCACCAACGACAACAATTTCGCGCAGATAGCAAAGTCTTTCCCTCGGAATCGATTGCAAATGGGGAAGCAGCGCTTCGCTGACCAAGGCCACTCGCACGCGGGAGTCATTGAGGATGTATTCGAGATCCTGCGTTCGCGCTTGTGTATTGGTGGGGACGGCCACGGCGCCGATCTTTATCGCGCCAAAAAAGCAATAGAGGAATTCTGGAGTATCGAGCAGCAGCAGAAGGACTCGCTCTTCCTGCCGAACCCCGAGCCTGAGAAGAGCATTTCCGGCGCGGTTGGTGCGTTCAAGAAGCTGCCGATAGCTGACCCGCTCGTCGCCGCATTCAATCGCGATTTTCGCGCCGCGCCCTTCCCAGACGTTTCGATCCACAAAATGCGTGGCGACATTAAAAATTTCCGGCAACGCGATCAAGACCGAAGCCGCCTCCCGCCGGTGCGCGGAGAGCTGAAAGCTCCCTCAGCTACCGCCCAAACGGCGAGAGTATAGCACGGTCAATTTCTTGGCTCTCTTACTCGGCGCCTCCGAAGAGCCGCAGAACCACGCCCGTGGAGATCCAATAATTGTTCTGGTGCGTGTTCGTGCCAAAGGAAGTTCGGTAGTAGTCCACGTCAAACAGTCGGATATCCCACCGCCGCGACGGGTGCATATCCAATCCGCCTCCGACCTTGTACGAAAGCGTAGCGCCCGATGACGAGGTGTAGCCTCCGGTGCCACTGACCGTAGTCTTTGCGTCCGATCCTCCCACCAGCCCTTCCGCAAAAGGCGTCAAATGCCACCGATTGTGCGTCCTGTAGAAGTATCGCGGTCCGTAATGATTTCCATAAATCACGTTCTTGGTAGTGCCGACGGTCTGGAAGCTATAGCTCGTGTCCGCCACGATCTGCAGCCACGATTTTACGTTCCACCCAAACGATCCCATCGCGCCGTTCAAGTTGGTTCCGTTGCTCGCTCCGCCAAAACGCGCAAATGAGTAGCCGCCATACAGCTCGAGCAGCGGAGCTGCGCGAACACCAGGCCTGGGTTTCTCCCAAGTCTCTATCCTGTCAGCGGGCTTTATCGGTGCTGGTTGCGCCGGTTGAGCTGGCTCTGGCGCCGGCTGTGCAGCCGCAGGCTCAGGTTGCGCTGTCGCGGGCGGATTTGCCGCCGCCGGTTCTGGCGCGGCCGGTGCGGCAACCATGGTGTCAGGTGTTGCCGCGGTGGGCTGCGGCTGAGCAGGAGGAACACTCGAAACGGCTTGCGAAGTGGCTGGAGCCGGCTCCGCTGCCACCGCCACTGGCGCAGTTGAACTGGCTGCCGAGGAACTCGCTGCCGAAGTTGTGGCCGGTGCCGGCTCCACAACAATTTCCGGCGTAGCCGGTTGGGTTGGGACCACTGCGGCGGACGCAGGTTGCGACGGCGCTGGAGCCGCCGCTTGAGGCTGTGCCGCAGCAGCCGGTGCGGGCTCCGCATCCATCGGAGCAGTTCTTGGAATCTTCGTTTTCTCTGCGGCCATTTGCAGCGCAGGCGCCTGTTGCGGCGCAGGTTGCGCTGGCCTCTGCTGCATCTGAGGCGCTGTTTGTGGCAGCGACGTCGCCCCGCGATCCACCGCGATCATATTCGAATAGACGAATCCTACTTGCCCGTCTTTAGTCTGAATCCGCGAGAAATAAAATCCATAAACAAGAATAGTGAATCGTTCGCCGCACGCGACATTTGCCACCACGTCATTGGACTTCCGCGGCTTGCCGAACACCTGCGTGCCATCGGCATGACTGGCGCAGTCAATATATCCAATGTCATCTGCCCACGCGGCTGTCCCCGCCAGAAAACAAACGCCCAATAAAACAAGAATTCGAATGCGCAACATCGCCCCTCCTCGGCCCAACCGCACCCCGAGCCATGAACAAGGTTAGCGGTTCCAGGGAAGGGTCCGTCAGATGGACGGAAGGCCAGTCCGTTCCAAAATAACACTGGCCTTCGGGCCGGGTTCTTCTCTCTACGAGAGGGATTAGAACTGGTGACACTCCTCAGCGCTGTTCGATGGCGTTATGACGTGATAGATTCGGGAACGGAATGACCCAATGACGTTGCAGAAATGTGGCCGGAATGTACGGCCCACACTACTGGTTCCGGTCGCACTCCTGGCACTTGCCTCTGGTCTAGTTGTCCTCTTGCTACAGCCTCCTTTCTTGCAAGCGCAAAGCAAACTACCCAAACCATCTGAAAGTACGCCTTCACAAATTGGGCCGACACTTAAGGTGGAAGTGCGCGCCGTGCTCGTGGATGTCGTCGTGACGAATAAGAAGGGCGAACCTGTAGCAGGTCTCCCGGCGAAGGACTTCGAGGTGATGGAAGACGGAGCGCCTCAGACAATTTCCTTTTTTGAAGAGCATGCCCAGCCGGTGCCCGCCCCTGCGCAAGTTTCAACGGCGCCACTCCCGCCAAACGAATACACCAGCTCGCAGACTGTTAAGTCGTCGGACTCTGTCAATGTTCTATTGTTGGATTGGCTGAACACGCAGCCGCAAGACCAATCCTACGTGCGAGAGCAGGTGATCAAATACCTGCGGACCGTGCCGCCTGGCACGCGCTTGGCCATTTTCGAGCTCGGTACAGACTTGCGTATCGTCCAGGGTTTCACCTCGGAATCATCGCTCTTGATGGTCGCATTGCAAGACAAGAAGGCAGGCGCGAATCCCAGATCCCTGGGCCTGTTAGCCACAGAGACCAGAAAAGCCAGCGAGCAGGAACTGGTTGATCTGATGGTCAAGAGCGACGCAGCTCCAGCGGCGGTGGACGCGGTGAAAGACACGATGGCCGCGAATGCATCAAAACAAAGCGGCGATCGCGTAAAACTTACAATGCAAGCCCTTCTTGAACTGGAGCACTATCTTTCCCCAATTCCCGGACGCAAAAATGTGTTCTGGTTTTCGGGTTCGTTCCCCATCAGCTTTTTTCCGGGAGCGGGACCGGACGCGAATTTTGGAAGCCAGCTTCAGCAGACCGCTGAACAATTCGGACCGGACCGCATTGCGATTTATCCGATCTCCGCGGAAGGTATCAAGGCCGCTGGGGACTTCGATCCGAGTCAGGGACTCGAAGGCCGCGCGAGGATGCACCTGCCGGATCCTTCGCAGGACTCCACGGAAGGTGAGAGACAAGTCGCGATGGAATCGCTGGCGAAGGAAACAGGAGGGGAAGCCTTCCTCAACTCAAATAGTTTCGACCGCAATATGAAACGAGCGCTGGACTATGCCGCTCACTACTACACACTGAGCTATGCACCAAGCAATGCGCGCATGGACGGCAAGTTCCGCAACATCCAGGTCAAACTAGCAAGCGGGAATTACAGGCTGTCTTATCGCCGTGGATATTACGCCGAGCCGCCGACTCCACCGGCGAGCATAACGCAATCTCAGGAGAACGACCGCTTGCTGGGACTGATGCGCTTCGGAATGCCCGACTTCGATCAGATTGCATATCAGGTACGCGTCGCGCCGGAGCAGCCGCAGCCGGTTTTGGGCGCTCCACGAGCAGGAGTGAACACAAATCTGCAGGGCTCGCTGACGCGCTATAGCGTCGATTATTTGATCCCTATGAAATCATTGAAGCTTGAGGCTGCCTCGGACGGTTCGCGTAAAGGTTTTATCGAACTGATGCTGATCGCTTATGAAAAGAATGGGAATCCACTCAATCTCGTGATGAGCAAAGAAGAGATCAAGCTTCCCGCGCAAGTCGTTGACAGCGGGAAAAACATTGAGATTCACGCTCGCCAGGAGATCGACGTACCAGTGGGCTTCGTGTACCTGCGAACGGGATTCTACGAACAGTCTTCTGGAAACGTGGGCACCATCGGAGTGCCGCTGAACAGTCCCAATGTTGCGGCAGCTTCGAAAAAGTAGCTGCGTTTTTGCTCACTTGCATTGATTCCGGACTTCTAGAGAAACGATGTTCTGACAAAAGGTGCCGCTTTAGGAAATCTACGAGGGGCTTTCTTGGAAAGCCCGCTGAAGCGCCAGAACATATCTGGCGCTTCGCGGGATTTCAAATATTAGAAATGGATGACTGCGCTAACAGAAACGCGCGTGCAATTTGTGGCACTGCCCGGTGTGCGGATGCCGACATAATCGAGCTGCGGGCGCAGCGCCAGATGCGGCAGAACCGTGAAATCCACGCCCCCTCCAACGCTATAGGCGAAGTCGGTTGTGGACCCGCCCCCGTTCCCCACGGCTATACGGCCCGCCCCGGCGAGAAACTGTACAAATGGCTTGATCGTCGTCGGGTTGCTCACGATGATCCGCGGACCGAAGAGGAACGTGTACGTATTCACAGAAACTCCGCCTGGCGAGGCATGGTAACCGCCGACGTCCCCGACGATTCCCAGGTAGGGGATCGGTTTGTAGGCCACGGAGCCGCTAATCCCGTTCTGATTTAGTCCGCCGGAGCCCCCCAGGCGGAAATAGGAATATCCCACGGATGCGTCGACGGACTGAGCGTGCGACGGTAGTGCGAATATGGACAGCGCCAGGCTAAACAAGAGCAGGCGTTTCATGGAAGTGTGTCCTTTCGAGAGTGAATAAGTATTGAAAATCCGAGCCCGAAGGGCACGGTGAGGGCAGGGTGGGAAGCCGTCCCCAAAGGCTGCTCCTATTTTGAGGCAATGGAGGCGAAGAAGGTTGGAAGGAGCAAAGAAGTTTCTTCAGTTGCAATACCGTTGCCGGACCCGGCAAAAGTCAGTCGCCAAGCGCCCGAACGGGGACTGCCGCGTCGAGTGATTTCATCAAGTCCAAAATCATGCGCGCGACGGCCTCTTCGCCGATCTTTGTATTGATCATGGCGTGGTACACGTCCCGGTCTGGCCACTCGACGTTGAAATACTTCAGGATGAAATCCGCGCGTTCACGGTCCACGGTATCCACGCGTTCTGCAGCCTCTTTGGGAGTCTTGCCGCGGGCCACGACTCGCCGGATTTTGTATTCTCTCGGAGCATAAAGAAACACGCGCAGCGTATCTTCGCGATTCCTCAGAAAATGCTGCGAGCCTCTTCCCACGATCACAGACTCCCCGCGCTTCGCCGCGTGTAGCACGACCCGCTCCGTCAACTTCAGGATGCTTTCGCTGTCGACCACATTCAGTTTGTGAGCATTTAGGCTCCCCTCATAGCTGCCACGCAAAAACGACTTGAAGAGCCGGTAATAAAGCGGATCGGTTTTTTCCTCGCGAACTTCGACAACGGATTTCGGGCAGTTCGCAAGCCTGGCGATCTCTTCCGTAAGCTGCTGGTCCCAGAGCTTCCAGACGAGTTGCTTCGCCAGACGTTCGGCGATCTCGCCCCCGCCGCTTCCGTATTCGCGCTCAATCGTAAGGATTTTGATCATTGGAGCCCCCGGCACGCGCTGACGCAGGCCATTCCACCGCTTATTATTCCACTTCGCTTAACCTGCCGCCACTTCCCCACCGCCGCCCGGGTCGTTCTTCTTCAAAACAAAGGCTAGAAAGAACATGATCGCCGACATCACGGCAAGGACCATGAAGGTGTCAATGTACGCCAGCGTAGCCGATTGCGCTCGCACGCCTTCGTAAAGCCTGGCATAAGCTTGCGCGCGCGCGTCATACGGGCTCAATCCGCCGTGAGCCGCTTGCTGCGCAAGTCCGTTCAACGCATTCTGGAAATTCGGATTATCGGGCCTCGCGTAGCCGGCCAGAATTTGCTGGTGGTCTTGCGCGCGACGAGCGATCAGCGTGGTTACCATGGAAGTACCCACGCTGCTTCCCATATTGCGCATGAAATTCACTAGCCCCGCGACGGAGTTATTTTTCTCCGGCGCAATTCCGAGATAGGCCACCAGTGTGATCGGCACAAACAAAAAACCCAAGCCAATGACTTGTGCGATGCGAAGCCAGGTGGCTGCGCTGAAACTGATCTGCAAGTCGATTCGCTGCGTCGAGTAGTACATGGCGATGGCCAACGACAGCCATCCGAACGCGATGAGGTGTCGCGCCTGGAATTTCGTCGTCAGTTTGCCCATCAGGGGCATTTCGAAAAGCAAGACGAGACCGCCCGCCGACAGCGCAAGTCCGGCCAGTTCTGAAGTGTAGCCCACTAGCGTCTGCAGGAATTGCGGCATCAGCACGAGGCTGCTGAAAAGCATGATCCCGAGCATGAAAAACATCAAGTTCGAGCTGGCGAAGTTGAAATTCTTGAACATGCGGACGTCGATGATAGGCGCCTTCTGATAGAACTCCCATATGACCAGAGAGATCAGGCAAACGCTCGCCACGACCACCAGAGTCGTGATGAAGTGGGAGCCAAACCAATCATCTTCCTGGCCCTTATCCAGCAAGATTTGCAATGCGCCGATGCCTAGCGCAAGCAGCGCGATGCCGATGTAATCCAGTTTCACTCCGGCCTGCTTCAGTCGGCTCAAATATGGCGGATCGTCGACAAAGCGCCGAACGAGAAACAACGTCGCTACGCCGACCGGGATATTAATAAAGAAAATCCAGCGCCACGAATAATTGAATGTGATCCATCCGCCCAGGGTGGGCCCAATGGTTGGCGCCATGATGGCGGTAATGCCGTAAAGCGCGAACGCCAGGCCTCGCTGTTGCGGCGGAAACGTGTCCGCCAGAATTGCCTGTGCCATCGGCTGGAGTCCGCCTCCGCCGGCGCCTTGCAGCACGCGGAATAGCAGTAACATCCCAAGGCTCGGCGCGAAGCCGCAAAGCAGTGAGCTGACCGTAAACACGGCTAAGCAGCCCATGAAAAAGCGCTTCCTACCAAGTGCACCCGCGAGCCATCCGCTGATCGGCAGAATGATCGCGTTCGAGACGAGGTAGGAAGTCAAAACCCAAGTGCTCTGATCGTTGCTCGCGCCTAAATTCCCCGCCATGTAAGGCAGCGCGACGTTGGCAATGCTGGTGTCGAGCACCTCCATGAACGCCGCCAAAGCCACAACGACCGCGATCAGCCAGGGGTTGAATCTCGGCCGCCAGACTTCCTGATCGAGTGTGAGGGCAGCGGTACTCACTTGAGGTAGACGTCAGGAACGACGTTCATTCCGGGGCGAAGCTGGTGATCGTGGTTTTCACCCGGATCGAGAACGATTTTCACAGGCACTCTCTGGACAATCTTCACGTAATTTCCGGTGGCATTTTCCGGCGGAAGCAGGCTGAAAAGAGGCCCAGTCGCTCCCGCGATGCTGTCCACGTGGCCCTTCAGCGTCCGGCCCGTGGAATCCACATGAATTTCCGCCTTCTGTCCAACGCGCATATACCGCAGCTGCGTTTCTTTGAAATTCGCCGTGATCCAGACGTCTTCGAGCGGCACAACGGTCAGGAGTTGCTGTCCAGCCTGGACGTTCAACCCGACAACAACCGTCTTGTTCACCTCGCCTGAAACAGGCGCGACAATTTTGGTGTACTGCAAGTTCAGTTGAGCTTGCTCGAGGGCGGCGCGCTTTTGCTCCACATCGGCGATTGCCGCGCGCGCCCGGGCCCGCGTGGAAGACACTTGCTGTGGACCGGTCTCTGCATATTGGTGGTTGGCACTGGCTTGTACCAGCCGGCTCTGCGCCTGTTGAACGAATTGCTCCGCCGCGGATTCATTTGCCCGGGCTGCGGCCACTGCCGCAGCGCTGGATTTAGCGGTGGCTAAGGCTTGATCGTAAATCTGCGCGGCCACTTCCCGTTTATCCACGAGCAGCTTGTAGCGGTGAAGATCGTCTTGCGCCTTCACATTATTGGCCTCGGCGGCATCGAGTTGAGCATGTGCGGCGGTGAGCTGCCTTTGAGCGGCGATAATGCCGGCATTGGCGTTCACGATGTCCGACGCAGTCGAACTCAATTGACTCGTTGTATTCACCGAAGTGATCGGCACGGTGATATTGAGCGATTGCGCTGTCGCTTCCGCGCTTGCCAAATTTGCCTCCGCCTGGGCTACTGCCACTTCGTAATCCTTGGGGTCAATCTCCACAAGCACGGTGCCTTTCTGCACCCACTGGTTGTCGTCCACGTTGACCTTCACCACGTAGCCGGATATCCGCGCGCTCACCGGGTACAGGTGGACATCCGCCTGCGCATCGTCGGTCGATTCATAGCTGCTCAGGTAGCGCCACAAAAATATGCCGCCGACGAGCACCACTACGGCAATCGCCACAATCACAATTCGTTTGCGTTTGTTTGGCTTGCGGTACGACGGCGCCGAATACACCGTGTCCTTCAGCGGCGTCGCATCCATCTCGGACTCTACGCCGGCATCCTTCGCCGGCCGGGGTGGGTTCTCTTCCGCCATTTTATTGTCCTTTGAAATATTCTTTGACGCCGGCTTCCGCGACGCCAAGCGCACGTGCCAGGGAAATTTTTGCGAAATTGAAATTGTAAAGGCTCGAAATGAATTGTTCGTGGGCGCTCGCCACCGCTTCCTGCGATTGCACTACCTCCACCGTGTCCGTGACTCCTGCCGTGAATCGATCCCGCGACTGCGATAGTGTTTCCTCGGCCAGGCCGATGTTGCTCTGGGCAACTTTCACCTGTTCCGCGGAAGATTCGAGATTCAGCAGCGCGGTCCGCACGTCGGAATCGATCTGTGCGCGTAGATTGTCCAACCGCTCGCGGCTCTGCTCGAGCCGTGCATCTGCTTGCAGAATATCCCCGTGAACGCTGCCCCCTTGAAAAATCGGAATCGACAGCGTCCCGCGCACATCGAAAACTTGCGTGGCCGTCGAAGGATGCGCTCCTCCCTCGCCCAAATCCGCGTTGAAGGAGAGAGAAGGGAAGTAACCGGCTTGCGCGGCCTTCCGCGAAAATTCCGCCGCTCGCACGTCATTCATTGCCGCCTGATAATCTGGACGCGAAGCGTAGGCGCGCTTCAAGGCTTCATCCACTGTCATCCCTGCGAAGGGTTGGTAAGGCGACTTGTCCGCGAACTCGAATTCTTGCCCCGGAGCTAGTCCAATCACGCGCGCCACCGTCAGTTTCTGAATCGCAAAATTATTTTTCGCTTGGATCAATTGTTGTTGCCGCGTCTGCAATTCCACTTTCGCCCGCAATCCGTCAATTTCCGGCGAAGTTCCCGCGTTCACCTGCGCCATTGCCTGATCATAGAGTGCTTGCGCCGTCTTGACTTGTGCTTCGGCGGTTTCTATCCGTGCTTCATCCGCGATCGCTTGCAAATACGTGTAGCCCACGGCGAGCACCACGAGATCGCGCGCGTCCTTGAAGCTATATTCCGCGGATTTCAGACTCTGGCTCGCCGCGCGCGAATTGTTGATCGATTTCCAATCAAATAGAGACTGGTTCACGCTGACGCGCGCGTCAAAATAAGAAAAAGGCCCTACCGATGGCGGGATTGGTATTCCGCCGAGGCTGGCGAGGCCAATCTGCCCAAGGTTCGTCTCCGAAGTTACCACGGCAGGCGCTGCCGTCACGTGTGGCAGCAGCGCGCTCAATTGCTCCCACCGCTGGCCGCGCGCGGAGCGAATTCCTTCATTCGAGAGCAGCAATCCCAGGTTTTGTTTCAGCCCGCGATCGATGGCGTCCTGCAAGGAAAGCGAAATTGTGCCCGGAACCGGTTTCGACGGTACACTTCCCGAAAACGGGGCCACTCCCGAGGTGCCCGGTATCGGTTGGCCCGGCGTGCTGGAGCCCGTGGCTCCTTCGGTTTGCGCGAAGCATGTTACCGCGCCGAAAAATAAAATTCCGGCCAGCAGAGACGCGCGGCCGGGTCCATAGCTAAGCTTCAAAAGAGCCTCCTTGCCTCGACGTCTTGCAAAACTGATTTGCCGGAGGGCGAAATTCTACTTGATGTGGCGCTTCCAGCGCAGCGCCACGTTTTCCAAGTATTTTTGGATGCTCGAGGAGGAGCGAACGACGCATCTTTTTTTTTGGTCCGTCGGCGCGGATTTTTTGGCGATCGCCGGAGCGAGATTCGGGATCTTTCTTACTGAAAAGGTTTTTCGCCGAACAGCGAAGAAATGGTGGAGGCGGGGGGAGTCGAACCCCCGTCCGAAAAGCGCTACGACACGAAGCCTACATGCTTATCTCAATTCGGTGTGCGACCCGGCCCGTTTTGTGCGCCCCTTACCGGGGCGACTTGCGGGCTGATCGCGCGTTCGCCGGCGGCGCTTGGAATGAGCAAGATGCGCAACCAGCTAGTCCGATGAATCTCGCCCGAACCTTACGGACCGAAAGGCCCAGGCCAGCTCACTGTGTGACGCCTCTTGCCGGGCCCATGAGCAAAGCCCGGGGAAGCGTGCGCTTAATTAATTAAGCAGCAAGTGCCAAGTTGTTGTTGGCATTTCTAGTTTCCACCAAGTTACGGGCAGGTGGGTCCCGGCATGCCTTCGGGCCGCGACAGCTTCCGTCGAAACCGTGTCGCCCCCATCGAGCTTCATTTTACCACCTTTCGATCGTGTTGGGATTTGGGGGACACCGTTGCAGGAGTGGAGAGCTGACAGCCAACAGCGGACAGTTCAAGTCCGAAGCACAAGAGTGACGACGCCGACAAGCCGTGGCATCTCGCAAAAGCTTCCATTCTTAATTGAATTCACAATCCATTAAGAATTCTGAGCCGGGCTTGCTCCGGGGAAGGCGGTGGCACTGGCTGATGAGAAAGGTTCAGCTTTTGGGGGCGTAATAGCCTTTGCGGGCGAGGACTTTGTCGCTGTGGTCGGAAACTTCGACTTTGATTTTGCGGAATTTGCCGTCGCGAGCGGAGTTGGTGGGATAGTAGCCGAGGGTGTACTGGCTGCGAAGCTCCTCGGAAATTTGGTCGAAGGCTTCGAGGAGATGCTTTTCGTTGTTGACGACGATCATGCGGCCGCCGGTTTCGTCAGTGATTTTCTTGGCGATGCCGCTGTCGGCACCCATGCGCGGATCATAGACGAGAAGAATGTGGACGACAGTATCGGTGCGCTGGGCGGCTTCGATGGCTTCTTCGACGCGGACTTTGCTGCCATTGTCCTCGGCGTCGGTGAGGACGACGACGGCTTTGCGGCCAGCCTCCGAGGCCAACTCGTCATGGCAGGCGAGGTAGACGGCGTCGTAGAAATCCGTGCCGATGTTGCCGCTGGGAAGAGTTCCAGGAGTCATGACGGGACCGGCGGCATTGATTTGGGCTTTGTGAATGGCGCGGTTGAGCAAGGAGCGGTCTTCGGTGAAGTCGGAGAGGAGGTCCACGTCGAGATCAAAAGAAATGACCATGGCTTCATCGCCCTTGCGCATGACACGGTTCAAGAAGTTAGAAGCGCCATCCTGAATGGCGCCAAGCATGTACTGCTCGCTCCCAGAGGTGTCCATGAGCAACCCGAGAGTGATGGGCAGCGTCACTTCCTTAGAGAAGAAGGCGATCTTCTGCTCCCGGCCATCTTCGAAGACTTTGAAATCGTTCTGGGTGAGGTTGGTGGCGATGTGCTTGCTTTTGTCGCGCACGGTGACGAACAGATTGACGAGGTTGACCTGAGACTTGATCGTGGGGGCTTGAGCGGTCGGCTCTTGCGGAGGGGCCGGCAGGGCTATCGCCGCAAAAAGGGCGGGAACCGCGCAGAGACCCGCGAGTTTCTTCAGAGAAGGCATGTATACTTTCCTTGACGAGAGTTGCCCGGCCGGAAAACGTCCGCTGGGATGCTTCCGCCATATTAAGATGCCAGAAAGCAGTGCGATGGATGCGTCGCCCGGATACCGCTAAGAACGAGGGGGAAGATCCAGGCACTCAAGCACGAGAGGAAGTTTGGCCTGAGGGATATGAAAAGTCCACGAAAAATCGCAGGGATGGCAAGTTTGCTCTTTTTGGCAGTACCGGCAGTGTGGCTGGGAGCCGGAGCCCGGAGGCCGCAAGAAGCGGCGCCCGCCGCGCAGAATGCGCCACCGCCGGATGTGCCACGGCTGAGCGACGCAAGAGCGAAGATTACCGTGAATGCGAACCTGGTGGTGCTGCCGGTGACGGTGAAGGACGGATCCGGCCGGCTGGTTCCGGACCTGGGCAAAGATGAGTTTCGAGTGTTTGAAGACAACATTGAGCAGAGGATCGATGTATTCACCACGGAGGCGTTTCCGCTTTCGATGGTGGTGCTGATCGATAACGACTTGAAGGATAAAGAAGCAAAGGAAGTGCAGGATAGCCTGGATGCGATCGTGGGCGGGATGAGCAATCTCGATGAAGCCTTTGTCTGCCGGTTTGACCAGTACTTTCATCCCGGCAAAGGGTTCACCAGCAATCAGGATGCGCTGCTTCTGCAGCTGAAGCGAACGCGACTGGACAGCCACACCGCCGTTCTTCCGCAGGGCGGGCCGTTCAACGGGCCAACCATCAACGGCCACGCCGTGGATGGGTCGCCCTCCGTGCCAGAATCGACCCGGACGATTTTCGCGGCGCCCACGAAGGCTTTGGACGATGCGGTCTTCAACGCCGCGGAGCTGCTGAAAAACCGGCCGCGCAACCGGCGGAAAATCATTTTCATCATCAGCGACGGGGTGAACGGCGGGAAGAAGTCCAACACGAATACGTTCGATAATACGGTGAAGGAGCTGCAGGGGCACAGCATCTCGGTTTTCAGCGTGGGGATTGGAAGCGCCTTTTTCGACCGGCGATTTCAGCGTCTCTCGGAGTACGCGCACGCTACCGGAGGCGATATCTATTACGCAGCGACTCGCGGAGCGATGGAAGATCTCTATGCACGGGTAACCGAAGAAGCGCGGAACGAATACACGCTGGCATACGTGCCACGGGGTACGAACCGTGTGAAGGATTATCACGACATCGAAGTTCGCGTGAGAAGAGAAGGGCTCACTATCCTGACGAAAAACCGCTACTACACCGGCGGGGTAGCGCAATAAACTCGGCGTTCGGGCGGGGCGTACGAACCGGCGGCTTAACTGCTCAGAGCTTCTTCGTGTGCGGGGCAGATCGGCCTGTAAGTACAGTTGCGGCAGATGAAGCCGGGTTTGGCGGGGAATTCGCCGGCGCGGATGTCGGCGGCGGTTTCGAGGACGATTTTTTGAGCTTCGTCGAGCTGCTTGGCGTCGCGCGTGGTAACTTGAATCTGGTTGTTCTGAAGATAGTGGAAGACGAGGTGGACGGGATTCCATTCGAAGATTTCTTTTGCGGCAAGCGTGTATAGGCTGAGCTGCAAATCCTTTTTGGCGTCGGCGTCTTTTTTGGGCTTGCCGGTCTTGTAGTCGACGATTTCGACCTCGTTGCGGCCGAGAGAATTGACCTGGTCCATGCGGCCGATGATGGTGACGTTGTTTTCGAGAGGCAGCTCGAAACTCTTTTCCTGCTCGAGGACTTGCGGCGGGGCTTCCAGAAGCGCGGAGAGGAATGCGCGCAACTGCTCCAGGCCGTCGGCTTTGTAGCCCTTCTCCTGGTAATCGTCCTCAAATCCCGCGGAAATCCATTCCATTTCGAAAATTCGGGCAACTTCCTCGAAGGGGAGCTTCACGCCTTTGCGAAGCTGGTCAACGAAGCGCTTGATGGTGGTGTGCATGACGCTGCCAAAGCTGAGTACGGCTTTGGGGCCTTCCTTGAGAGACCAGGAACGGCTGAAGAGATATTGCTGCGGGCAATTGCGGTAGCCGCTGACCGCGGAAGGGCTGAGCGAGAGTGGCTCAGGAGTCGGAGGATGGAATTCTAGCGCCCAGTCCGCGATGCGGGAGAAGATTTTGGGAGGCGCGGCCGAGGCGGGGAAAAGTTGGGCGGCTGCGGCGTTGGAAGAATCTTTTCTCGCTGGCGCCGTAATTTCGGGCAGTTTGGGGCTCAATTGGTGCACGTCGCGGCGCTTGATGGCCGGATCCATCAGCATGTCTTCGATGAAGACGGGAATTTTGCCCTTCTTCTCTGTGAGCGTCGTGAGCGTGAGGCGATTTTCTGCGCGGGTTAGAGCGACGTAAAAGAGACGGCGCTCTTCCTGGATGTGAAACTGCTCGGCGGGCTCGCCTTCTTTCATGAGGGCGGCGGGAAATTCGAATACGCGGCTGCGCTCCGTGGCGGGGAACTTCTTGTTGTTGATGCGCAGGAGGAAAACTTGGGGAAATTCCAGGCCCTTGGCGCCGTGGACGGTCATAAGCTGCACGGCGTCGCCGGGAAAATCGTCTTCGAGGCTGATGGTGCCGCCGGCTTGCGAGTAGTAGTCGAGATACTCGACGAACTCGGCGAGGCCGCGCGTTTCGCTCTTGGGTTCCCACTCCTTGGCAAATTCGGTGAGGCGCGTGACGTACTTGCGGTCTTGCGGGCCTGCGCGTTGCGCGATTTCAAGCCATTCGAGGAGATCGGCGAGGATTTCGCGAGCTGGGCGGCGGAGAGTCTTGCGTTGGTCGGAAAGAAATTCAAAGAGTTGGGGGAGCGCCGCGTGGGAAGTATCGAAGGCAAGCTGGCCTTGCGGAGCTTGCAGCATGTCGTGGAGAGCTTTTTTTTCTTTTCGCGCGCGCTCCGCGAGACGCACGAGATCGGCGGGGTCGAGCCCCCACGCGGGAGCTGCGAGGACGCGGGCGCACGCGATGTCGTCGAACGGTTTGGCGATCAGCCGCATGTAGGAGAGAACGTCTTTGACCAGTGGATGATCGAGGATGGAGAGCTTGCTGATGACGAACGGGATTTTGTGGCTGGAAAGCTCTTCGACGAGTTCGTCGCGGTGGGCGTGCTGGCGGTAGAGCACTGCGAAATCGCGCCATTTGCGCCCGGCAGCGTGAAGGCGCTGGAGTTCGAGGGCGATCCAGCGCGCTTCATCCTCTTCCGTTTCCATCTCGACGATGCGGATTTTTTCGCTTTCTTCCTTGTTGGCGCTGAGAACTTTTTTGGGGAAGTCGGCGCTGACGGTATTTTGCGCGATGACTTGCGTGGCGACACGAAGGATGTTGGGCGTCGAGCGGTAATTTTCGACGAGCGAGACGCGGAATTTCGTGGAGTCCTGCCCTTCGCGCCAGCCGGCGAAACGCTCGAGGAAAAGTTTGAAGCTGCCAAAGGAAGCGCCACGGAAACGATAGATGGCTTGGTCGTTGTCGCCCACGGCGACGATGTTTCTTTTTTCTCCGGCCAGGAGTTCGAGGAGACGCAGCTGCGCGATGTTGGTGTCTTGGAATTCGTCCACGAGAATGTAGCGGTATTTTTCCTGCAGTGCGCGGCGAAGGTCGGCGTTGGTTTCGAGCAGCTCGACCGCGCCGGTGATGAGCGAACCGAACGAGACACGCTTTTTCTCGCGAAGCAGTTCTTGGCTTGCGCGATAGGCTCGCGCGATTTCCAGCTGCAGGGCGACTTCTTCGGCGCGCTCCTTGTACGTCTCCTCGTCGAGTGCGGCTCGCTCGGACTCGAGTTGCGCCGCCAGACTGTCCGCGTAGCGCTGATAGTCTTCGGAGGAGACGAGTTCGTCCTGGCAGCGCGAAAAAAATTCGACGAAGTCGTTCAAAAATTGGCCCGGATCGGCGAGACGGCGATATTTATCGAGCCTGAGGCGTTCGAGATTGCGGCGCAGAAGAATCCAGTGATCGACCTTGTCAATCATCAGGCGCTCCGGCATGGCTTCTTTCAACAGGCTTTCGCAGAACGCGTGAAAAGTTTGCAGCGTGACGTTTTTTCCGCGTTCGCCCGTGGCACGCACCACTCGCGCTTTCATTTCGCCGGCCGCTTTGTTAGTGAAGGTCAGGCCGAGGATGTTTTCGCCGGAAAGTGTTTCATCAGATTGCAGCAGATGCCGGATGCGCTCGGTGATGACGCGCGTCTTGCCCGTTCCCGCGCCCGCAATGACGAGCAGTGGACCTTCGCCATGCGTGATCGCCCGCCGCTGCGCTTCGTTCAGTCGCAGCTCGCTCTGCGGAGGCGGATCAAGCTCAAACAAAGTTGCCATAGCCTAAGAAGGGTAATGGATTTTCAGGCGAAGAGGAAATCTAGTTGGCACTCAGGTTCTTTTTCGTTGAGAACAGTGTGGCGCGCCGCGAAGATTCGCCGACGGAAACTTTGGCGGTGAACTCGGCGGATTTGCCGCGCGGGACGCTGAGCGAATCCCACTTTCCCGTTTTTGTAAACGCGAAGTGTTTGGCGAGGAACAGGATTTGGCCGGCGTGGTGCGCGTAGTGCGCGATTTGGCGGTTGATGGCTTGCATCACGGAATGCGGTTCCGAGCGAATTGTCACCGTGCGCGTGAGATCCGCTTCCGTCAGCGGTTCCAGCGCGTCGAAGACATACTTCCAGCCGCGTTCCCAAATTTCCATCAATTCGGCGCGCGCCTGGGGAGGGTTCTCGAATTCGGTGTCACGCTGGCGGTCGGGCTTTTCGCCATCCGTGGTTAGAAAATCGCGCCAGCGCGAGCGCATGTTGCCTGCCATGTGTTTCACGATGATGGCGATAGAGTTCGATTCGGGGTCGAGAGCAGTAAAGAGAGATTCTTCCGGGCATTGGGCCATCGCGCGCTCGGCCAGCTTCTTGTAATAGTGGAAGAGGCCGATCGAGTCGCTCAGGTAGTTGGTGGAAAGTTGGTGAGACATGAGGGTATTTTGTCGCGAGCGAGCGCGTTGTCAACAGCGATTCGCCTTGATTGGCACCTGAGAGCGGGGCTCGAAGTGGAGGAAAAATAAAGCTTGACATTTCGCCTTTTGTTCGCCTATGATTCCGCCGCTGAGTGGCGACATTTCATGGAGGCGGATATGACCATTGGGCAATCGATGCTGCCGGAATTTGACGAGGAGATGAAGAATACGCGCAAGGTACTCGAGCGGGTGCCCGACGAGAAGTGGAATTGGAAGCCGCACGAGAAGTCCGGAACACTGGGCTGGCTCGCGGCCCACGTCGGGAACGTTCCGAGCTGGATCACCATGACCATTAACACGGAAGAGCTGGACTACGCGCCGGTGAATGGCCCTTCCTACGAGCCACCGAAGATCACGAACAGGAATGAACTCCTGGCGGCGTTCGACAAAGACAGCGCGGAAGCGCGCGCGGCGCTCGCCGGTGTCAGCGATGCAGAGATTATGAAGGGCTGGAAGCTCCTGGCTGGCGGCCAGGAAATCTTTACGCTGCCGCGCGTGGCTTGCATTCGCAGCATGTGCATGAATCACATGATTCATCACCGCGCTCAGCTAACGGTGTATTTCCGGCTGCTGAACGTGGCTGTGCCTGGTCTGTATGGACCGAGCGCCGACGAAGCCACCCCAAGCGCCGCCGGCGCGAACTGAATAGGAATAGGGGAGGCGGGTGCCTGCCTGCTTCCCCGCACCAACAGCCTGGAACCCCGTCCTCCAGGCAGTCTCGGAATCATCGCGCTATAATAGGGTGCGTCGATCTTCGGGAGGTTCACTACGCACATGGAAATTCCGGTCATTTTGTCTGCAGTTCGCACTCCCATCGGAAAATTTCAAGGAGGCCTCGCCAGTTTTCCGGCGACGGAGCTGGGAGGAAAAATTGTTGCCGAAGCCATGCGACGTGCGGGGATCGACTCTAAAGAAGTAGACGAAGCCATCCTTGGCAATGTGGTGCAAGCAGGCCTCGGCCAGAATCCTGCACGCCAGGCGGCGCTGAAAGGCGGCTGTGCGCCGCGCGTCGCGGCGATGACCATCAACAAAGTTTGTGGCTCGGGATTGAAAGCAGTTGGGTTAGCGGCGCAGGCCGTGACTCTCGGCGAATCGGAAATCGTGGTAGCGGGCGGCATGGAGTCCATGTCCAACTGTCCGTATTTGCTGCCGAACGCTCGTACCGGGTATCGACTCGGCGATCAGAAAGTCGTCGACTCGATGATTCACGACGGCCTATGGGACGCTTACGAAGATTTCCACATGGGCGTGACCGGCGAACTGGTGGCCGAAAAATACGGAATTACGCGCGAGGAGCAGGACCGGTTCGCCGTGGAAAGCCACCAGAAAGCCGTTCACGCGCGCAAGTCGTGTTTTTTTGAGGCGCAGATTCTGCCTGTTGAAGTGCCGCAAAAAAAAGGCGCGCCGGTCGTCATCAAATTCGATGAATCGCCCCGCGAAGATACCTCGATGGAAGCGCTGGCAAAGTTGAAGCCAGCGTTCAAAAAGGACGGCACAGTCACCGCGGGAAACGCTCCCGGCACGAACGATGGAGCGGCAGCGCTGATTGTGACCAGCGAGCGAAACGCGTCGCGTCTCGGCAAGCAGCCGATGGCTCGGATCGTGGCGCAAGCCGTCAGCGGCGTCGAGCCCAAGTGGGTGATGATGGCGCCCGTGGACGCGGTAGAAAAGCTGCTGACCAAAACCGGATGGGACCGCGACAAAGATGTTGATTTGATCGAGCTGAACGAAGCTTTCGCCGTTGCGGCCATCGCCGTAACGCGCCAACTCCGGCTCAATCCGGAGAAGGTGAATGTAAATGGCGGTGCGGTCGCGCTCGGCCATCCCATCGGCGCCAGCGGTGCGCGCATTTTAGTCACGCTTCTCTATGAAATGCAGCGCCGGAATCTCAAACGTGGCATCGCCGCTCTCTGCCTTGGCGGCGGCAACGCTGTGGCCCTCGCCGTCGAACGCTACTAGCTCGAGTTCAACATTCTCCTTGCAATCCTGAACCTCAAAAGGCCGCGGGGCTTTGCCCTGCGCTACATGCTTTGCGCTGCATTTTCCGGCAACATGCCACTTCCCAATTCACACGCGCAATACGGGCAATATTTGTCCGTCTCCACGACTTCGTGTTTGCAATTGGGGCAGGAAGGGTGGAGGTTGCATTTGCAGTTGGGGCAGAAGTTAAAACGGGCACCTACACTCTTCCCGCACTGCGGGCAATCGTAGGGCAGCGGCTCGCGCATCAGGAAATAGATTAGGAAGCCGATGAACGTCCAGGCGGGGAGCAGGACGATCACGAGAAGCGTCCAAAGCGCGGAGTTCATGCCGCGGCGCTTCGCATCGCGATTGACATAGCCGATCAGGAAAACGAAGATGGCCACGAACAAAGCAACCATGGAAACGACTCCGGCCAAGGCCAGATAGGAGAGCCAGGGAGTGTCCCTTACGTCCGGGGCAAAGACATCGCCATTGTGGTAGAAGTTCCAATAGTTGACGAACATCGCAATGCCCAAGGCCAGCAGATAAAGACCGACGACGGTCCAAATCAGCCCGCGCGGCACGATGCGAAACTCGTCCCAGAACCGCAGATTCTCTTTCTTCCGCCGCAGCCTGATGAGCTTCATCCGCTCGTTGAATGAACCACTCACTTTTTGCGAATAGTCTGTCATTTCATCCCTCACTCAATTCCGTGTCACAGCTCGCGCGCCGCGCATTAGCGGCCGGACCAGTCGCGTTCGTTCGCCTGCCGCACGTTTTCTAGAATTACGATGGCCGCCGCGAACAGCGCGGGAATCGCCCACCACAGGCCAAATCCAAATTCCAGCACCAGCCGCGGAGCGCCGGTGCGCTCACCGATCCATTGGATCGCTTGCCAGACGTACGGCGCGGTGGCAATTCCGAGCGCCCAGGAAATCGCGCAAATGACCCAAAGAAGGCTGCGCTTCGGTTCGCGCTCGCGCAATTCCTGAGCACGCAATTGCACGCGAAAACGAGTGCGCTCGGCAAGTCCGCGCGGGAGGGCAATCGCCGCTCCGCGAAACGCTCGGAGGGCTTCGTGGGTTTGTTTGGCGATTTGGGAGCAACTTTCGCACTGGCGCAGATGCTCAGCAAGCCAGTCGCCCTCCGCCTGGGAAATTCCTTCGACGCGCTCTTGCGAAATTAATTTTTCCGCCCGTGCGTGCAGATTGTCGATCATGCCGCGCCTCCATGCATCGCGCCACGCAAGGCCTCGAGTCCTCGATAAAGCCGCGACTTGACGGTGGAGAGCGGAGCGGCCAGAACGCCAGCGATTTCCTCGAGACCAAGCTCTTCCTGAAAACGGAGAACGAGCACCTCGCGATAGACGCCAGGAACACGGTCGAGCGAAGCGTGGATGCCGGACTTTTCTTCGGCGCTCAGGACCAGATGCAACGGCGAAGGCTGATTCTTCGCTGCGAATTCCATCGGGGCGCCTTCTTCCGGGTCAATCAAGGCGTCGAGACTCAACATTTTCTTCGAGCGCTGCCAGTCGATCACCAAATTGCGGGCGATGCGGAAGAGCCAGGACTCGAACTTGTATTTGCCGTCGTATTGATGACCGCGTTCGAGGACGCGAATCCAGGTTTCCTGGAAAAAATCTTCGGCGCGCTCGCGGCTGGAAGTGAGATAGAGCAAATAGCGAAAAAGGCGGTATTGATACTGCTCGATGAGCTGATCGAGCAGGCCGGGGTCGCGGCGTTTGAGCCCCTGGGCGAGGGCCTTGTTTTCGTCGAGCATCTGTGCGGAGAAGAAAAGAAATGACCTCGATGCTGCAGGGGTCAGAGTTGTAAATGTCGCGCTCATTCTACAGGGCATACGAGCCGGCGCGGCAAAAAGACGCAAAGGCCAAAGACATTGACCCTGTACATGAATGGCAGCGGGATCCGGATTGGGGTCGGCGCTGCCAAATGTGAGCCCCTCGGTCAGATGGTGTGGCGTCATTGGAGCCGGGAGGGTTGGGTTGCCCCCTACCCCCCCTGGTTTTTTCGTAAGTGTTCATTCTAAAGGGTTTTAAATCCTGTGTTTTGTAAGTGCGGATTCTAAAGGGGTTTCGGGCGAGTTTTTCGGAAGTGCGGATTGTAAAGGACTTAGTGGCGAGTGGCGGGTGGTGAGTGCCTAGCCTTGATAGAAAATGCAGATTTTTCTCGCGCGGAGGGCGCGGAGACGCAGAGGTCCTCCGTACCTTCGGATTGGCAACCGGGGAGTGGTGCCCACACCCCGGGTGTTTTGCGCAAAGAGTGCGGAAAGCATTGAAGGTATGGAAGATAGCGATTCCGGCGATGCAAAAGAGTGCGCAAGAGTATGAAAACAAAGGGATGGTTGCGAGTGGAAGCGGAAACTCGGAGCTGAAAGCCCAGGCGCAGGCGTGAAGCACGGGCGAATTTCGATGGTTGAAGGGGTGAAAAAGGCGGGCGGGTAGCGGAGGCAAGGCGGTGACTCCTTTCTCCTCCGCGACGAAACAAAATGAAGTATAGCAGATTTGTGTTTATTGTCAAGTAATACTTATAAGTCATTATAGAACAGTAGCTTGCGGATAGGAAGTTGAGGTTGAGATGGGAAGGGAAACGTCAAAGTTCGCACCCCAGAACCGGAGCGGCACCCCGCCGAGAAAACACAGATTCAAAATCGTCCCCGGGGGATAAGGGTGCTCGACTCGCCCAACCAAACATTGACGTCAGGGAAAAGGACGTGTCGGGACACCTTGTAAAGGATGTCATGGGATTAAACACCAGGAACAAAACCGCGAAGGTTTGGCCGACCCTGAGGGATACAGAGTCGGAATCATTGCGTCGCGTTGGGCGGCGGCCAGTGGCTGATACCAGGTCCCACCTGTCAGTTTTACCAGTAGGCCGCGCTAAGCCCGCCTGTCAGTTATACCGATAATTTTTACTGCATCGGGTGTGTTCCAAGAGGAGGGTAGTCTCACCCACACCTAGGATCCTTGTGCCATCAATCGCGCGTGGTGAAATGTGGCATCCCACTACCATAGTCTGCCCGCACCTGGACCACAACGCCGAGGAGGACCACGTCACCTTTGGGTTGCGTTCGCGGCTCTGGCAGCCATTTTTCTGTCACATCGGATAGCGGCGGAGTCCACAAAGGAAATCCGGCGGATACTAATTCTGAATGAAGCAAATCCATCCTATCCAGCCATCCCCGTCATCAATCAGGGAATCCAAGCAGCGCTCAATGATTCACATTATCACCTTGAATTCTACTCTGAATACATGGATACCCTGTTATTTCCCGATCCGGCCGACCAGAAGGAGTTTCGCGATTTCTACCTTCGCAAATATCAGAATCGCAAGCCGGATGTGATTATTACGGTCGGGCCCTCGCCGCTCAGGCTCATGCAAGAGGTGCATAAGAGCGCGTTTCCCGGCGTGCCGATTGTTTTCTGCTTGCCGCAAGCTGGAGCGCCGGGCGCTCCCGTATTAGATCCCGATTTTACGGGTGTTGAGAATGATATGGCTCCGGGCAAGACCCTGGAAATAGCTTTGCGGCTTCAGCCCAGTACGAAAAACGTTTTCGTGGTAGGAGGCGTGTCAGCCTTCGACCGCATAGGGCAGGCGACAGTCAAGGTCGAACTGAGGGCGTATGAAGGCCGTCTCCACATTTCATATCTTACGGATTTGGCTATGCCTGATCTTCTCGAGCGCCTGAAGCACCTTCCGAGTAATGCTCTTGTTCTCCTTACGTCAGTAGGCCAAGACGCGGCAGGAATCAGCTTCAAATCAAACGAACTAGGTCCAATGGTTGCCGGCGCAGCGAATGCCCCGGTCTTTAGTTTGTTCGACATTTACCTAAATCACGGAGAGGTGGGGGGCTATCTTTCTAGCCTAAGCGAGCAAGGGAAGATTGCGGGAGACATGGCGCTGAGGCTTCTCAGTGGTGCAAAACCGCAGGACGTTCGCAGGGTAAATGGCGTGAACACTTACATGTTCGATTGGCGAGCCATGAAGCGTTGGGGCCTCCAGGAAAGAAACCTCCCTCCTGGCAGTATCGTCCTCAACCGATCACCTACGGCCTGGGAGATTTACAGAGGGTACATAGTAGCCGGGATTTCTCTAGTCCTAGTGGAGACACTTCTGATTTTCGCACTAGTCTGGCAGATGGGGAAACGAAGAAAGGTGGAAGCCCGGCTAGCGCGGATTCTGGAAACGGTAAGTGAAAGCGAACAGCGTTTTCGGCTGGTCGCCAACACGGCTCCGGTGATGATTTGGATGTCAGGTCCAGACAAGCTGTGCACCTATTTCAATCAGCCCTGGCTGGATTTCACCGGCCGTTCACTTGAAACTGAGCTGGGCAACGGCTGGTCGGAAGGGGTGCATCCGGACAACCTGAAGGATTGTCTGGATGCCTATACAAGGTCATTTGATATTCGCGAATCATTCAAGATGCAGTACCGGCTGCGGCGGCACGATGGAGAATACCGCTGGGTGCTCGATATTGGGGTGCCCAGATCGAACCTGGACGGTTCTTTTGCCGGTTATATTGGATCTTGCATCGACATTACGGATCGAAAGCTCGCCGAGGAATCGTTGGAGAGTGTTGGTCGCAGATTGATTGAAGCCCATGAAGAGGAGCGCACGTGGATCGCGAGGGAGCTTCACGACGACATTAGTCAGCGAATAGCGTTGTTGACCGTTCAGTTGGAGCATTGTGTGCAACATGTGGCCAACTCTGGGGTCAAAGCCACCGACGATTTTCGTCCCATTTATGAACAGCTCTCCGATTTAGGGAAGGACATTCAGGCTCTATCACATCGTCTTCACTCTTCAAAACTCGAATATCTGGGCATTGTGACGGCTGCCAAAAGTTTCTGTGCGGAGTTGTCTGAGCAGCAGCAGGTAGAGATTGACTTTAGCCATGCGGGGATACCCGACAGCCTTCCCAAAGAAATCTCACTTTGTCTGTTCCGAGTTTTACAGGAAGCTCTGCAGAATGCAGTTAAGCACAGCGGTGGGCGGCAATTCAGTGTGAAACTGCAGGGTACCGCGGGAGAGGTTGGACTCAGCGTCAGTGATGGAGGGGTTGGCTTCGACCCGGAAGATGCGGTCAACCGAAGAGGCCTCGGCCTTGTCAGTATGCGAGAGAGAATGCGAATGGTTGGCGGCGCAGTTTCCATCCAATCCGAACCAAACGGTGGCACCAAGATCTGTGCTTGGGTACCCCTTGAGGCGAAAAAGCGGTCGGCCAGCGCTGCTGGATAAGGACCGTTACTGTGTCCAAGAATCGACAAGGCATAATCTGCGTTTCTATCCAATGTGGTGTAACACGATTGCCGGCCTCACCGCTGGCATGAATGTTGTCACGATTCTTCTGGCTAAATGGATTCAACATCCGGAAGGCGAAGCAATCGACCACGCTGGGAGCGACCATCCGCATGGTCAATCAAACCTACGACGCAATCAGGAATCATGGTCGAATAAGGTCGAACATCGCCCGTAATCTGCAGTTAGAAAGTAGGGTTGTTCCTGCGCCACTGAAATTTGTGATGCCAGCTGCAGGTCGACAAGCGGAGTGATACGACGGTCCATTTGCAAAAACGTGGGCGTCTTATTGCCTGCCGACACTCAATTTATAATCCGAACGTACTTAATCTGCAGATGCTCGACGGCTTCGTCCAGGGAAACCGGGGAGGGACGGGACGTTTCCTGAACCTTTGTCGTGGGTCTGGTAAGGTAAACGTCTCGGTTTCCACTTTTAAGAAAATTTGATTGCACTACGGATCGAGGCCGGGAAGGAAGGAGCCGCATGATGTTGATTATAGGAAGTGGTTTTCACGCGGCGTATCGGCGGATTGCGGTGGGTGGAGAAGAGAGTGGAGGGTAGATTGTCGGGGGGCGGACGAAAGCGGAGGGTTGGCGCGGTGTAGTAGACTCGTGATTGAGCGTTATGTTTTGTCCTGTTTGCAAGGCGGAGTATCGGCCGGGGTTTACGCGGTGCGCGGACTGCGACGTGGAGCTGGTTTGGGAATTGCCGGCTGCGGCGATGCTGCGCCATGCGGACGCCGAGCCCGGCGATGACGAAGAAGATCCGTTTTGTTCGTTCTGGAAGGGCGACGATCCGCGGATCCTGGCCGAGCTTTGTGAACTTCTGGACAAAGAGAAGATCCCGCACAAAACGGTGCGGCGCGAAGATCACCTCTTCCACATGTCGAACTTTTCCGCATTTCAGATAGGGATACCGTTTTCGATGTTTGAGCGGGCGGAGGCGATCATCAAGGAAGCGTACGGCAGCGACGAAGCTGTCGAGCCTGCCTCGCACCTGCTCCCCATGGATTCCGACCATATTCCCGGCACCCGCTTTACTGCGGGCACCTCCGGGCCCGGCGTCCGATCTCCTCAGGAGCAGTCGCATGGAGCCGATGGCCCGCCGAACGCGGACTTTTCCGGCGAGAAACTGGAAGATGTGAATGCGGAGAGTGAAGAAATCAATCGGGATTCCGAAAACCAGGATTTAGAGGACGCACAGATAGAAGTGTGGTCCGGCAGCGAGCCGGAGCCGGCGGAATTCATCGGGGCCTCGCTGCAGGTCAATCAGATTCCTTTCCGCCAAGCAGTGCACGGCGGAAAGTATTTCCTGTACGTGCTTGCCGAAGACGAAGCGCGCGCCCGGGAGATCGTTCGCGAGGTCGTCGATGGAGTTCCGCCGGAGTAGTGCCGCGTTCGCTCTCCCCCACTGGATACATTTGCAGATTGCGATTCGCGGCGAAGAGGCAGGGAACAGTTTTTCTCCGGCGTAATCGGATGTATCCTTAACCCTCCATTTGCGGCTCATGCCGTGCGCGGATTGCATGGAGGTATATATGGCTTCGAGGCCGGGACCAGAAGGTTCGCTAGTCATGTTGTGGGCCGGGGAAGATCCGGCGCTGCACTCCAAGCTAATCGAGGAATTGGATGCGGCGGCGATACCTTATCTTGACAAGCCGACCGGCGAGGATGAAGTCGCGCCTACGGCGGATACGCTTCCCATCGATTGGAAAGCGCGGTTCGGATTTGAAGTGGCGGTGCCTTCGTCGAGTTTGGCTACTGCGGGGAAGATTCTGGAAAGGCTTTTGGGTGAGGAGCCGGTGGACATGGAGCTGCCCGCCGAAGACGATGCTCCATCCGTTTCGGCTGAAGCGCAGCCGCAGCACGTGAGCAAAGCCACCAGTGCGGTGTGGTCGGGCGATGATGAGGCGCGTGCCAAATTTTTGGGCCAGGCGCTGAAAGAAAATGATATTCCCGTGCGGGTTGAAGCGCACGGAGAAGAAACAACGATTTATGTTCCGCCGGAAGAGGAAACCCTCGCCCGCGAAATCATCCGCGAAATTATCGAAGGCGCGCCGCCAGTCTGAATGACGTGCCTGACTGTGCCTGAATCTCGCGTGCGTCCTTTAGTTCCTTAACTTCCTTTACCTCATTTGGTTCACCGAAGCGCGGAGGCCGCCACCTTGTCAATCGACTCAATCAAAACTGTCGCGGTGCTTGGCGCGGGAACGATGGGGAACGGGATTGCGCACGCGTTTGCGAAATCGGGATACAACGTGATTCTGCGCGACGTCGAGCAGCGATTTTTGGAGCGCGGGATGGAGACGATTGGGAAGAATCTGGATCGGGAAATTAAGAAAGGGAAGTTGGCGGAAGCGGAGAAGGGAAGTGTGATGGGGCGGATTAGGGCGGTGACGGAGATGGCGGCGATTGCGGCGGCGGATTTTGTGGTGGAGGCCGTTCCGGAAAAAATTGAGATTAAGCGGGCGGTGTTGACGGAGGCGGATGGAATTTTGCGGCCGGACGTGATTCTCGCAAGCAATACTTCGTCGATTGCGATGACGACTTTGGCGGCGTTGACGAAGCGGGCGGACCGGTTTGTGGGGATGCACTTCATGAACCCCGTGCCGGTGATGGTGTTGGTCGAGGTGATTCGGGCACTGCAAACGAGCGATGCGACGTTTGCGACGACGATGGAGCTGGCGAAGAAGTTGGGGAAGACGCCGGTGGCCGTGAACGATGCGCCGGGGTTTGTGTCGAACCGCGTGCTGATGCCGCTGATCAACGAGGCTGCCTATTGCGTGATGGAAGGCGTGGCGACGCCGGAAGCAGTCGACGCAGTGATGAAGCTGGGGATGAATCATCCGATGGGGCCACTGGAGCTGGCGGATTTTATCGGGTTGGATGTGTGCGTGGATATTATGCATGTGCTGCACGAGGGGCTGGGGGATCCGAAGTATCGGGCGTGTCCGCTGTTGAGGAAATATGTGGCAGCGGGGTGGTTGGGGAGGAAGACGGGGCGGGGATTTTACAATTACGGAGTATAGCGGAGATCCGAAGGGCGAAGATGAAGCGAAAAAATAATGTTTGCTTTTTGTTCGCCATGGTGGTACTTTGCCTCTCGCGGTTTTCAACAGGTGCGGGATGTGCTCGGCGACGAGGCTGGCGATAAGCTGTCCGGAACATGCTAGGCTCGAAAGCGAGTTCATCGAGGCGCGCGACCGGATGCGGGGGCTGGTACGGCTCCGGAGCCTCTCGAGCGCGGAAGAGCGGCAACTGGCGGTGCGGGTGGCTATGGCCATCGCCCGCTTGAAGGAACACGTAGCCGAGCACGGTTGCGAACGCCAGGGCTAAATTCTCTACTGGGTGGCACTGAAGAAATAAGGCGTAGCGGAATGATAAATCAAATGGTAATATTCAGGTTCCGCTATGTCCCGGGCCACGGATTTGCGTTGCAGTCGAAATTCCCTAATTTCCTCCACCGAGGTGTGAAATGACCGAAGAGAAAGAGAAATTGCTGGCAGCAGCGATATCGCAGATTGAAAAGGACCATGGTAAGGGCGCGATTATGCGCCTGGGCAGCCGGGACGTTCTGGTGCCCGTCAGCGTAATTCCCAGCGGGTGCTTATCGATTGATGCGGCGCTGGGCGTGGGCGGCTTCCCGCGCGGGCGGGTGATCGAGATTTACGGCCCGGAATCGGGCGGCAAAACGACGATGACGTTGCACGTGATCGCGGAGGCGCAGAAGCTCGGCGGGCAGGCAGCGTTCATCGACGCGGAGCACGCGCTCGATCCGGTGTATGCGCGGAAGCTGGGCGTGGACGTGGACAATTTGCTGGTGTCGCAGCCAGATAACGGCGAGCAAGCGCTCGAGATTGCGGAGACGCTGATTCGGTCCGGCGGCGTGGACATCGTCGTCGTGGACTCGGTCGCCGCGCTCGTACCAAAGGCGGAACTTGAAGGCGATATGGGCGACCCACAAATGGGTTTGCAGGCGCGGCTGATGTCGCAAGCGCTACGGAAGCTGACGGCGATTGTCTCAAAGTCAAAGACCTGCCTGATTTTTATCAACCAGATCCGCGAAAAAATCGGAGTCATGTTTGGCAACCCGGAAACCACGACGGGCGGCCGCGCTCTCAAGTTCTATGCTTCCATGCGTGTTGATATTCGCCGCATCCAGGCCATCAAGGAAGGCGATAAAGTCGTTGGCTCGCGCACGCGCGCCAAAATCGTCAAAAACAAAGTCGCCGCGCCGTTCCGCGAAGCGGAATTCGACATCGTTTACGGTGAGGGTATCTCGCGCGAAGGCGACCTGCTCGATCTGGGCGTAGACAAGGGGCTGGTCGAGAAGAGCGGCACGTGGTTGAGCTTTGGCGGCGAACGCATGGGACAAGGCCGCGAAAACGCGCGAATCTTCCTGAAAGAAAACAAAGACATTCGCGAAAAATTGGAAAATGCGCTGCGCAAGAAGCTTGAAATCGCCATACCCGGGAATCCAACAAACGCCGCTGCGACGGGGCCCAACGGGCACGCCTCCGCGTCGGCCCACGGCGAGAAGTCACCTATCAAGGCCGCCGCGGCTGCGGCAGGCGCAACTGATGCGGGCAAGGCTCGTCCGGCGCGCTGACACGATAAGGCAAACAGCAGCCGCGTCAATCATCTGCGAGCGTAGGGGCACGATTTATCGTGGCCCCTACATTCTCTGGCGTGGCTGGCTGTTGGAACCGAACGGTTCTTGGTTGGCATTGCGTTTCCATCGCGGCTGCCGTGCTAGAATTTTCAAGTGACTGAACACAACGACGTCATTCGAGAATCGTTCACAACGCAGGCGCAGACCTTTGCCGCGAATCCCTGGGTAACGGACGAAGAGCGCATCCGCCGATTGGTAGTTGCGGCTCGTCTCACCGGCAACGAACGCGTGCTGGATATCGCGACGGGACCGGGCTACATCGCTGAGGCCTTTGCTCGGGGTGCACGCGAAGCCGTCGGCGTGGACTTGACCGACGCGATGCTGGCGATCGCGAGAGATCGCACCAAAGAGCGGGGCGTCTCGAATATCTCTTTCCGCGCCGCTGATGCGCAACATCTTCCTTTTGAAAATGGGTCGTTTGACGTGGTGGTCTGCCGGCTGGCGTTCCATCATCTCCAGAAGCCGCTGACTGTCCTGCGCGAAATGGCGCGCGTCTGCGGCAGCGGCGGAAAAGTCGTCGTGGAAGACATTTTCGCCAGCGAATTTCCCCAGCG
Source organism: Candidatus Solibacter sp. (assembly GCA_035499815.1). Classification (GTDB taxonomy): domain Bacteria; phylum Acidobacteriota; class Terriglobia; order Acidiferrales; family UBA7541; genus Acidiferrum. The sequence goes on from DATJXZ010000022.1 coordinate 48,884, forward strand.
TGCTGCATATCAGGATCGCTGGGAAATTTTGCGCGATCCATCGCACGTTCGAACGCTTCCGCTCAGTGAACTGCTCCGACTTTTTCGCGATTCGAATCTGGAGACTGATTTTCTCTCGACCGCCGACGATCTTACTCCCGAAGTCGAGCGCTGGCTCGTCACTACCAAAGTCCCTCCCGATCGCGAAGCCGAAATTCGAACTCTTTTGGACGAAGATCGTCTCCACGATCTCAGCGGCACAAGGCCGTTTCAAGATGCGACGGGGAGACTTTCCTTCCACGCGCGCACGGCAATCCTTATCGGGCGGAAGGTCAGTTGACTGTCGAGTCCTGGCCCGACGGCCAGCCATTCAAAACAAAGCACATAGGGGCGTACTGGTGCAGTTTGGCTATTGCGTACTATCCCCTGAACTGCCTAGAATGTGTCTCATCCTGAGAGGTGCTGTTTCTCTTCGGAACAAGCTGGGCTGCCGCGGCGGCGGTAAGTGGCATCAAATGAGCAATCTGGTAATTTGGCGCTTTGGGTGCAATACCAATGGATGTCCGAGCATCGGCCGCTTTGCGGGTTTGACGAAAAAGAAAGCGGCGAGAGAATGCAGATTGACCGCCGGGACAGTATGGGGTACATATTCGCCCTCAGGCAATACTGGGGGAAGTCGCAAAACAGGGGCCAAGCGGTGAAAAAAGAAGCACGAGCACTCCTCGCAATTTTGATGACGGTGTTTTTTGCAGCGCCAGTTCCAGCAGCGCCGAGCAGCGGTCACGGCGGGACGCGCAGCCGCACTCGCAGATATGCTTCGCGCTATCGCGGCGTGCCGACGTTTGCCGATTCGACGAGTTCTGACGTTTCGACGTACGATGATCCGGTCGTGCGCGAGGCAGCCGTGGAAGCGCTGGGGCGCTACAACGGATCAGTGGTTGCGGTCGATCCGAACACCGGACGTATCCTCACGGTCGTAAATCAAAAATTGGCATTTGGCGACGGGTACATCCCCTGCTCGACGATCAAGCCGACCATCGCCGTCGCCGCGCTCGAAGAGAACGTGATCACACGGGACACGATGCTCAAGGTGAGCTATCGCAAGTACATGAATTTGACCGACGCGATGGCGCACTCCAACAACGCATTTTTCGAGGAACTTGGGCGCCGCATGGGATTCGACACGATTTCGAAATATGCGCGCCTGTTGGGATTGGGTGAGCTTGCCGGATACGATCTGCCGGAAGAGCATCCAGGGTCGTTTCCAAGCGCGCCGCCCGCGTTCGGTGGAGTCGCACGGATGTCCAGCTTCGGCCAAGGCATTCAGATTACTCCCTTACAGCTGGCCGCGCTGGCGTCGGCGTTTGCAAATGGCGGAACGCTTTACTACTTGCAGTATCCGCGGACACCGGAAGAGGTGAAGGATTTTGCGCCGCGAGTGAAACGGGAACTGAACATCGCATCCGTGCTGCCAGAAGTCCGGGAAGGGATGCTCGCCGCCGTTCTGTATGGAACGGGCAAGTCGAGCTTTGACCGCGACGGCGACGAGACACCGCTCGGCAAGACAGGTACTTGCGATGATCACACCACGCCTTCACGCATCGGCTGGTTTGTCACCTACGCCGATGAAGCCCACCCAAAAATCGCCATTGCCGTTCTGCTTCGCGGGAACACGCGGCGAGTGAAGGGTCCCATGGCGGCTGTAATCGCCGGACACATGTACCGTAAGCTTCGGGAACAGAATTATTTCGCGGAAACCACGGCGACTTCCACGCCTCTGACGCCGCTGATTTCAGGCAAGTAATAAACCAACAGACATCGAAGATTATGCGGAATGCATGCCCCGGAATGTGTCGAGGCATTTCTTTGCGGTGTCCAACTCCGAGAAGCGGCTGCCTTCCTGTTCGATGAGGTAATACTCCACGCCGCCGGCGGCCTCTGCGGCCTCGAAGATGCTTTTCCAATTGGCGACGCCTTCGCCGAACAAAACCGTGTAGCCCTTTTCCGGGTCGGGCGACCAATCCTTCAAATGAAGAGAGCGAATGCGCCCTGGATTCGAGCGAATCCATGCAGCGGGGTCGGAACCAGCTTCGATGCAGGTGCCAACGTCGAGCTGCAGCATGACGGATGGGTTTGTATTTTTCGCGAGGACTTCGATGGGGCGGACACCTCCTTCAGGAGTGAATTCCGCCTGATGATTGTGATAGCCGGCTTTCAAGCCTGAGGGCTCGAGCCTTTCGGCGGCGAAGTTCAGCGAGGCGGCGACAGCTTTCCAGCCGTCCAGGCCCGGTTTCTCGTGCGAACTTGCCATCACGACGTACCTGCAGCCGAGGATGGAATTCAGGTCTCGGGCGCGGGAGATCTTGTCAGGCGCGAAATAAGAACTGTCGTTGTGAGTGGAATAGCAGTGGATGCCGAGATCATCCAGCAGCTTCCTCATTTCCTTGGTCTGACTCTCTGTCCAATCGAAATATGGAGCATAAAACTCGACGCATTGATAGCCAAGACCGGCAACAGAACGGACCGTGCCGATAAGGTTTTGTTTCAGTTCGTTGCGTACGGAGTAGAGTTCGAGGCCGACGGGAATCGAACCGGCGGCACCTGTCGAAAGAGCCCAAGGAAGCATCGCGGACATGGCCAGAAAAGAGCGTCGTGATAAAGCGTTTGGAGTCATCGCAGCATCGTACTTGAGAATCGCGGAAATGGCATCGATTGTGAATCAAAAAGAGGGGACATGAAGGCAGGCAAGCCCGCGCTAGCCCCCCCGGTTTTGGAAGTGCGGATTCTGAAGGACTTGCACGAAAAGAGCGACCTGGATTGCAAAAGACGAAGGCGGCCGATGGGCCGCCAGGATCGAGCGTCAAAATCCAGTGACACAAATTTACGAGAGAAAATGTATCGGAGTTAGATAAGTTCGTGAATGAAGAAGATCGGCGGCCTGGGCTGTGGAGCTCGTTTGAGTTGTTACGTTTTCTGCCGACGCGGGACCTCCAGGACGAGACACGCAGTTGCGCCTTACGACGCTCATAGAACATTTCGCATTTGCATGAGAATTGAGTTGAGACTAAAGAAAGTGGTGCGGTAAGCTGCGAAGCAGGCCGCGAGACATGCTTTGGCACGGTAGAGCGATGGATTTGGGGAGTGGGCTACTAAAACGCGAGGCTGGGAGGTAAAGTGAATCGTCGTTTTGCGACTGTACTGCTTGTAGTGCTGTGCTTCGCGGGCGGGGTGCTAGGGTACATTTTTCACTTGCGCCTGAAGGCTGACGACGAGTTACAGCATCAGGCGAAACTTGGGAAAGAAGAAGCGGACTGGATACACGAGCACGTTGTTGTCCCCACAGAGAAACGATTGCTTGCCCGTGATAATTTCGTCTCGGCGCTGGAAAAGTTCGGGATCAGCCCGCAAGACGCGACGAATGCTTCGGCTGCGGCGCAACACGCGTATAACCTGCGGCAAATTCGGGCGGGCAACACGATCACGGTGGGCCGTTCTGTCGAGGGAGAGCTGCGAGAGATCGACTACAAGATCGATCCGGACCGGATGTTGAAGATTGTGCCGGCGGAAAGCGGGTTCACGGCGGAAGTAAAAGAGATCCCGTCGAAGGTGGAAATCGTCGCGGTTTCCGGGGAGCTGGATGATTCACTTTTCAATGCCGTTGAACAGGCCGGCGAATCGCCGGAAATTGCCATGCGACTCGCGCAAATATTTGGATACGACCTGGATTTTTACACCGATCCGCGTAAGGGCGATACGTTTCGACTATTGCTGGAGAAAAAGAAGTACGCGAACGGGCAAACGGCGGGTTATGGACGGATTTTCGCCGCGGAATACGACAATGGCGGAAAAAAATATCAAGCGCTGCTGTTTCACGACGAATTCGGGCGAGCCGGGTATTACTCGGCCGATGGCAAATCGCTACAGAAGGCATTTCTGCGCTCGCCATTGAAATTTGGCGCGCCGATTACGTCGCATTTCAGCCAAGCGCGTTTCCATCCGATACTGAAAATTGTTCGTCCGCACCTGGGAACGGATTATGGCGCTCCTGTCGGCACACCGGTGCAGACAATCGGCAGCGGCCGGGTTCTGTTCGCGGGCCGAAAAGGCGGAGAAGGGAACATGGTGAGCATAGCCCATGCGAACGGCTACGAGACGATGTACTTGCACCTCTCGCGCATGTACGTGCGGACGGGCGAGCGCGTCGAAATCGGAAAGACGATCGGACTCGTGGGGAGCACGGGGCTTTCCACCGGACCGCATCTTGATTTTCGAATTCTGCGGAAAGGGCAGTACAAGAACTTTGAGAAGTTAGGTTTGCCGCCATCGGATCCGGTCTCGAAGAAGCATTTGCCGGAATTCGCCGCGGTGAGAGAGAAGTGGATGCCGCTTCTGAAAAGGCCTGAGCTGCTGCAAGCGGGCATTCCCGGGGCCGCTGGGCAGTAAAGACCCGCCAGTGCGTCTGATAAACGCCCCAACTTCAATAGATGACAGGAAGTTTTGAGTAGTCGGCGGTTGCTTCGCCGGTGACGCGCAGGACGAGCAGAGTGCGGTCATCGTGGGGACTGGTGCCGGGACCGCTGTGATCATCCGTTGCAGAAATAATTTTTTCTGATAGTCCATTCGCCGAAAGGCCGGCCGCGGCGTCCGCGAGCAAGGCATGCAAACGCGCCGAGCCGAACTCTTCCTCCCTAGCATTTTCCGACTCCAGAATGCCGTCAGATGCGAAAAGAACTATATCGCCCGGTTCAAGATCGATCGTTGTTTCTTCGTACTCGTTGGAAGGGAAAAGGCCCAGTGGAACGCCCTCGATGCGAATCTCCTGCGCGGCGCCGCCGCGAACGAGCAAGGGATAAGGGCCGCCGGCATTGGCGAGAGTGAGGCGATGCTCCGCCGCGTCATAAACGGCGAATAGCATGGCGATAAAGCGCGAGTCGAGGCGCGCGCCGTGCATCCGATGATTGAGCATGCGGAGCATACTGGCGGGATTGCACATGCTGTTTACAACCAGCTCGCGCAGCGTACCGATGGCCAGCGAACCGTAGAGAGCGGCGGCGGTTCCTTTGCCAGAGACATCTCCCAAAGCCATGGCGAGTTTGCCCTGGCCGTAGGGGAGAAAGTCGTAAAAGTCGCCACCCAACTCCCGTGCGGGAACATACGCCGCAGCGAGATCAAGGCCGGGGATACCCCTGGCACCATGGGGAAGCAGTTGGCGCTGGATTTCGCGGGCCGTGTTGAGGTCATCCTGGAGGCGAAACTGATTCTCGCGCGCTTCTTCGTAAAGCCGCGCATTTTCGAGGGCGACAGCAATGTACGAGCCCAGAGTCGCAAGCATGCGCTCGTTTTCCGCAGTGAAGGCGTGTGGCTCCGTGCTTTCCAGATCAAGGACGCCGATGAGACGGTCTTGCAAGAGGAGGGGAACGACGAGTTCGGAACGGGCGTCCACACCAGTCTCGCAGCGGATATAGCGTGCATCGCCGAGTACGTCGTTGACGCGGACGGAGCGGCGTTCGGCAGCAGCGGTACCCGTGAGGCCGTGGCGCAGCGGCAAGCGCAGGAACGTGGGGATGGAATTTTCATAGCGCAAGCAAAAGACACTTTCCAGGAGTTGAGCCGATTCGTTCCAAAGCATCAGGCCAAAGACGTCGTAGTTGACGATGCGCTTGACGCGCTGCGCGACGCGGCGTAGCAATTCCTCTCGGTCGAGAATAGAAGTCAGCTCGCGGCTTACGTCGTAGAGCAGAGTAAGCGTATTGGCTTGCTCAGGGAAGGCAGCCAAGAGGCTTTGCGGGACGGGGTCCGCGTCGCCAAGAACGGCATAAGAGGCAAGTTTGGAGAGATCTTCCATTTAGGTGCAGACCTAGTCGACTCCTCCGTTAGATGTAGCGTACCCGAATCGGTTTCAAAAGCACGAGCGGATTTTGCAGAACGAGAGCGATCTCGTGTTTACCTTCTGTCGCGGAACGCTTGACGGAGATGGGTCTCGATTCTACGCTAGTTTAGGCGGAGAACTGGAGCTGTTATGAGTGCCTTACAGGGGCAGGCCTTGGCTGCGCGTCCGTGCGCATACTGCGGGAAGCCGGTGCCCGCGCGAATGAACAGGTGTCCTTACTGCCGCGAGGAGGTTCCTGAAGTACGTCTATCGAAACGCTCGAGCGGGGATGGCGGGCGTGAGGTACGCCGCGGGTTGCTCTATATGCTTTTGGGCGGTGTGATCTATTATTTTTCCGGTGGTTACAGCGCGTTCCGCCTGCCGGTCGCGCTTACCCCTTGGGTGACGACATACCTGGCCCCGGTTGTGTTTCTGGGGGGCTTGGGGATGTCCCTCTATGGACTTTTTCTGAAAATGCGTTCCTGAAGCTCCGAGAGCTTGTCGGCAAGAAACATTGGTTCGCGGGCAGACCTGGTCTAAAAAATCCGGTGGCCTCGAGTCCTCAAAAAGAACCAATAACCGCAGAGTTTGAAGAGTTCCAAGAGATCATTTCGCAAGGACCCGTGAGGGGCCTCCTGTGGAGACTCGGGAGACAGGTTCGGGGCAGGCACAAACGTCATTTCCAAATCAGGGCATAGAATTGAATGGCAGCAAATGCGGATTCGGCGAAGATGAGTTGCATTGCTGACGACGAGAACGGAGCGGACTTGCAGTCGCGCAGAGAGCCATCGAGCGAGCGCATTAATCTCGGTCAGAGTGCCAAGCCGTCCTGGGCGCACGTACTCGACGCCCACAACATCCGCTTGAAAATCGACGAAATAGTGGCGCTTGGGCGGGGGGACTGCTTGCGCCATCTTTAGGAGATCAAGCGCAACCGGCAGAGGCATTTTGGAGAAACGCCGAATTTCGAAGCGGCCTACGCTCAATAAAACCCGTGGCGCTACCCCCTGGCGGAATAGCTCTAATGCGTATTCTTTGCGGTCCATTCCGCCGGCAAGGACAAAAATAAGATCACTGTTGCACGGGGAATCCGCCAGCGAGAGCCAAGCGCGGAGGCGGAGCCAGACCTGCCATGGTCGGATGCGAGTTTCCAAGACGCCTTCAAGATAACCTATTCCAAGATGGAAGTTGGGGACAGAAGAGTTCATCAGGAAATAGCGAGCTTGACGCCGAGCAACCTGTACGGAAGGACAGCGTGACCGATTGGGGGAGTACCACGTCTCCAATCGCTCGCTACAGGCGGAACCGCGTGGCCTACTGTTGGCAGGGACCCCTCCGGGTCTCGCAAGTCAGGCCTGAAAAAAGTGATAGGAGGGCAGATGAAAAGACTGGTTTTAGTTCTGGCGGTGGCTTTGCTGAGTGTTTCCTACGGGGCGAATGGTGCTGCAGCACAGGGGCCGCAGGGAGCGGGCGCAGGATCGGCATCCTCAGGGAGTTCGAGCTCGCATTCCCTGAATCCAATCAAGTGGGTGAAGAAGGAACCGAAGTCGGCGAGCGATCAGCTTGATGCAAAAGATGAACAAGACAAAAAGTTAACCTCCAATCTGCAAGCGCAAGGCGTGCTGGCGGCGAATACAGATGCCAAGAGCGCATGCGAGAATTTCAAGGCGCTGGATGAGTGCGTGGCTGCCCTCCACGCAAGCAAGACTCTTGGATTGGACTTCAACTGCCTAAAATCAAACTTAACCGGAGTTCAGACAAGCGCGGACATGTCTACTTGCAAGGGATCGGCAGGAGACAAGGCGATGAGCTTGAGCAAAGCCATTCACGCGATGAAACCCGACGCCGACGCGAAGACAGAAGCTAAAAACGCTGAAAAACAGGCAAAGGACGATCTAAAAGCATCGAGAGCGTAGTTCAACCCCCAAGAGCAGACTGCGAATTTTCGAACCGAGCACAAAAGCAATAAAAGGGCGGGTCAGCCAGCAATTACGGCACCCGCCTTTTTTGTTTTGCGCGTGGGAACGGAGTGGAGTACCTAATCTCCGTTGGCGGCCGCCTTCGCCTGGTTCGCCCGAACCAGAGGGACTGCGACCAGATGTTCAGCCAAAAACCATACCTGAAGCTCGTTTGTCCGGATCACATCGGAAACCAGCAGGTCGTTCGTGCCATCGTCACCGGCCTCGCTGGCCTGGCGGGCCATAGTGCGGGCTTCCTTAAGGATGGTTTCATGGGCTTCCAGAAGGCGTGAGATTTGCACTGGGGCTTCCTCACGGCCGCGGGGCGGCCGCGGGATCAAGGTTGTTTCAGCAACATCCGCCGCCATCGCCAGGCTTACTCCGCCAAGAACTTGAATCCTTTCGGCGATGTCATCGACGAGTTCGTCTTGTTCGCCATGATGTTTGTCGAAGAGCAAATGCAACTGGTAAAAGGTGTGACCCGCGACCTGCCAATGATGCTTTTTGTACATATCGCGAAGCGTCATAGTGTCGGCGAGAAGCTGGTTGAGGTTTTCGGCGCTGGCGGCGCAGACTTCTTCGTCAAGAGCAATCGGCAGCTTGGCGATTTTGCCGTAGGGCTGGATTTCGGGGGCATGCTGGTGTTGAATCGGCTTAGACTGCTTCGTGCCATCTTCCAGCTGATTGTAGGAAGCGGCTTGTTTGTTGTTTTTCGGGCTCATGAATATCTCTCCTAAGGTAGGAATTCGCTGATTTCGCGGACCTAAATCATACCCCATTTGGATGCGGCGGTTGAGTTTAAGGGTGACATTAAAATGAATAAGCCAGCCCGGCGTCTTGCGGAAGTTCTGGATCTGCTGGAAAGCAAGTACGGAGAGCAGACGCTCGCCGGGCCAAGCGACCCCTACGAGATGATTTTGTTCATCAATTGCGGGTATCCGGCAACGGATGAGTCTTGCGCCAAAGGATTCGAGCCACTACGCAGGGAGATAGGAACAAAGCCTGAAAAGATTCTCGCCGCACAAGAGGGGAAGCTTGCGAAGCTCACGCGAGCTGGCGGATTGATGCCCGAGTTGCGAGCCGAGCGATTGAAGAGCATCGCGCGAATTGTCAGCGGAGAATTCGGAGGCGATTTGAAGTGGGCGTTGGGCAAATTAATTCGCGAAGAGAAAGATGAGGCAGGGAAGGGCATTCGACGGGTCAAGAAGGCACTCAAGGAATTTCCGTGTATCGGCGAACCCGGCGCGGACAAAATCCTCCTTTTCGCAGGTTTGGCTCCGGTGGCGGCAGTGCCGTCGGCGTGCACAGGCGTGCCGCAGCGGATATTATTTGGCGCAGAGGATGAGAACTATGCAGCCGGCTACCGAGCAGCCCAAGAGGCCATGATGGCGGAGCTACCAGAGACGTTTGAGGCGAGGCAAAGAGCGTACTTGCTTTTGAAGCGACACGGAAGAGAGATTTGCAAGAGGGCGAAGCCGAAGTGCGATATCTGCCCGATAAGCCTGAACTGTTTGTATTTCAAAGACAAGCACCTCCGAGGATAGAGCTCTCCCCCTGTTTAGTCGCAAAGTTTGGTCTGGCGTCCCAGGGCATGCGCTACACGACGGTGATAGAACGCCCCGATCAGGACGCGAATAGCCCATTTCAGCCGAAATTTCCGAAACTCTACCTGCGTACTTAGAGCCAATGAGACTCGCGAGCCGGCTGATCCGCGACGTGTGCGCAAGGAGGGTGTGCATGCAGCAGAAAATGAATCGCAATTTAAGAGAGTTCGTTCAATGTCAAGGTTCCTTGGGGTTGCCTGCGATGATCGCCGCCGCAGCGGTCTTCGCTATGGGCGGGCTAACCTTGGGCTCAGGTGTGGCGGGCACACCTGGCCAGGATCTCGCTCAAAGCGCGGGGAGCGGCGACCGATTCGATATGTTGGTGCGGGTAGATTTCTTCTCCGGTTTTGCCGGGGACGCGGCGGCACTGGAACGTGGCATGAAGAAATGTGAGGAGGCACTTGCCAAGGATCCAAAAAACGCAGAGGCACTTGTTTGGCACGGCTCGGGCTTAAGTTACTCAGCCAAGAAAGAGTTCATGGCGGGCAACTACGAGAAGGGGCGGGAGATACAAGCGCGCGGGGTGGCGGAAATGAACGAAGCTGTTGCGCTGCATCCAGACGACGTTGCGGTGCTGATTCCCCGAGCTTCCGTGTTCCTTTCGGCCGCTTTGCATGTTCCATTGCCGGAAGTGGCCAGAAAGGATTTCCGGATTGCGGCCGACGACTACGAGAAGGTGCTTCATTTGCAAGCGGCCTACTTTTCAGAACTGCCTATCCACGCGCGGGGAGAGCTTCTGGGAGGTTTGGCGGAAGCATGGAATGGTCTGGGAGCTGTGGAGAAGTCGCGAGGCTATCAAATGAGGATGGCTGAAGAGCTTAAAGACAGTCCCTACGCTCGCCGCGCTGAGGAAGTGCTGGCTTCTCCGTCGAAATCCGGACCGCTCGGCACAACTTGCCTGGGATGCCATGTGGGCAACGCAAGCCAGAAATAGACGTGTGATCAGAGCCCAGGCAGATCCCACAACGAGTCCGACTTTCTCTCCCTAGTTGCAAGGAAGCTGTCGAGAGCTATTTCACTTCCCAGGTGTCGCCGGCGCGAAGCAGCTTGGCGAGATCGCCCGGACCGCGCTTGGCGATGACGTCCTTAATTTGCGCGTTCATGAGGTCTTCGTAGCGTGGTAGATCGTCCGAGGCGCGAAGCAAGCCGATTGGCGTGGGGAAGCCGGGGCGGTGTTCCATGTGAGAAAGAAGGAAGGCATACGACGGGCGTGGATGATGCGCGTCGTGGACAATGAGGTCCGATTCGGTAAAGCCATTGCCGAGTTGGACGACTTCGATGTCGCCGTCAGGCAGGCGCCGAATTCCTTTGTCGCGGTTCTTGCCGAAGACGAGCGGTTTGCCGTGTTCGAGTTGGATGATGTGCTCGCTGCGTGCGTCGCGTTCCGTGAGGCTGAACCACGCGCCGTCGTTGAAGATATTGCAATTCTGCAGAATCTCGAGGAACGCGGAGCCTTTGTGAGCGGCGGCATGCTTCAGGGTTTCTTTGAGGTGCTGCTGGAAGACATCGACGGAGCGTGCGACGAAAGTGGCTTCGGCACCGATGGCCAAAGAAATCGGATTAAAAGGCCGGTCGAGAGAGCCATAGGGCGTCGACTTCGCTTTCTTGCCGAGTTCTGAGGTCGGCGAATACTGGCCCTTTGTCAAGCCATAGATGCGGTTGTTGAAAAGCAGAACTTTCAGGCCGACGTTGCGGCGCAGCATGTGAATCAGGTGATTACCGCCGATAGAGAGAGCATCGCCATCACCGGTGGCGACCCATACTTCGAGGTCGGGGCGAATCGCCTTGATGCCGGTGGCCACGGCGGGCGCTCGACCGTGGATGGTGTGAAAGCCAAAGGTGTTCATGTAGTACGGGAAGCGGCTGGAGCAGCCGATGCCGGAGACCACCACAAAATTCTCACGTTTAATGCCAAGCTCAGGGAACACAGATTGCACAGCGGAAAGAATCGCGTAGTCCCCGCAGCCAGGGCACCAGCGAACTTCCTGGTCGGTCTGGAAGTCTTTCTTGGTGAGAGGCGTGATAGGTGGAAGAGTAGCGGTGCTCATTACGAGTTCTCCCCAAGAATCTCTTCGATCTTTTGCTCGACTTCGGCTTGTTTGAACGGGCGGCCCTGAATCTTGTTCAGCCCGATGGCGTCAACCAAATACTTGGCGCGCAAAACCCAAAGAAGCTGGCCCATGTTGAGCTCGGGCACGAGGACTGTTTTGTAGCGCTGTAGGACTTCGCCGAGATTTGCCGGCAACGGATTGAGATAGCGCAGATGAACGTGTCCGATTCTCCGGCCGCGCGCACGCTGAGCTTTCAGTGCTGCGGTGATGGCGCCGTGCGTCGAGCCCCAGGCGACGATCAGGAGATCGCCTTCCGAATCGCCAGCGGGTTGCACGTCCGGAATTTCCTGAACGACGGCAGCGACCTTCGCCGCGCGGATACGCACCATGTTTTCGTGATTGAGCGGCTCGTAATTGATGTTGCCGGTCACATCCTGCTTCTCGAGGCCGCCGATACGGTGCTCGAGACCCGGGGTTCCAGGAACGGCCCAGGGTCGCGCGAGCGTTTCCGGATCGCGCTTGTACGGCAAATAGCCGTTGGGACCATTGGCCTCCGTCGCGAATTTCACAGGGAAAGCCGGAATTTCGTCAACGTTGGGAATTCGCCAAGGTTCGGCGCCGTTCGCAAGGTAGCCGTCCGAGAGAATAATCACAGGAACCATATATTTGATGGCGATGCGGCTGGCTTCGACCGCGGCCCAAAAACAATCGCTGGGCGTGGCGGCGGCGATGATCGGAATCGGTGCTTCGGAATTGCGGCCAAAGAGCGCCTGCAAGAGATCCGCCTGCTCGGTCTTGGTCGGCAGACCGGTAGAAGGGCCGCCACGCTGAATGTCGCAAATGACCAGTGGAATTTCAACGGCTACCGCCAGGCCCATGGCTTCCGTTTTGAGAGCCATGCCTGGGCCGGAGGTCGTGGTGATCGCGAGAGCCCCCGCGTAAGCTGCGCCAATCGAGCTGGTAATTGCGGCGATTTCGTCTTCCGCTTGAAAGGTCATCACGCCGAAATCTTTGTATTGAGAGAGTTCGTGAAGGATGTCCGAAGCTGGCGTGATGGGATAGCTGCCCTGGAAGAGCCGGAGGCCCGATTTTTGCGAGGCGGTCACAAATCCCAAGGCCAACGCTTGATTACCGCTGAGATTGCGATAAAAACCCGGCGTAAGTTGCGCGGGCGGAATCTCATAACTGATTTGGAAAGCTTCCGTGGCTTCGCAGTAGGAATAGCCAGCTTTCATTGCAAGCTTGTTCGCTTCGACGAGCAGCGGCTTGTTCTTGAACTTGGCTTCAATCCAGCGGACGGTGGGATCCATGGAGCGGTTGTAGAGCCAGTAGCACATGCCGAGCGCGAAAAAATTCTTGCAGCGGCTAATGGATTTGGCGTCGAGGCCGAGGTTGTCGAGCGCGGTCTTCGTGAGTCGCTCGAGCTCTACGGAGAAAAGGCGGAACTTGTCGAGCGAATGATCCTCGAGCGGATTGGAAACCATTTTCGCTTTGCGCAAATCGTTTTCCGCAAAGGCGTCGGAATTTACGATCAGGATTCCGTTGGCCCTTAGGTCGGCCACGTTCATCTTCAGCGCGGCGGGGTTCATGGCGATCAGAACATCGACGGCGTCGCCAGGCGTATACACGTCACTCGACGAGAAATGAAGCTGATAGCCACTGACGCCGGGAAGCGTTCCGGCAGGGGCGCGAATCTCCGCGGGAAAATCCGGAAACGTGGCGATATCGTTTCCATAAAGGGCGACCGTGTTCGTGAACTGACTTCCCGTAATCTGCATGCCGTCGCCGGAATCGCCCGCGAAACGGATGACCGCGCGATCGATCACCTCGCGCTTGTGTTTTACCGGTGGTGTTTCAATCAAAGTGGACATAGTGGCCAAGGCTCCGCTGTTTCTGAACTCCCGTACAAATCCCCCGAGGGAGTGTGGCTCTGCTTGTTAGATGGGCAGTACGAAAACCAGGTTGGATGTATATCCAGCCGCCCGGAGCCTACAAGAGAAGAATACCACACCGGCTTGTGCAGAGCGGGGGTTGGGTCTTCCACCCAGATTATGTGTCGCAAAAGGCAGAGATGCGAGGAATGCGCGGCAGGTTTCGCTCCCTCGCGAACTAAGCGTTGGAGGCAGCGGCGCGAGCCGCTCGCTCGAGGAAGAGCGGACGCTGCCAGACAAGAATGAAAAGAATGGCTGCGATCATGAGCGTACTCATAATCATAAGAGAGCGGAAATAAGTGCCGGTCATGATCACGCTGCTGGAGGAGAGCACGGGACTATTGGCATACATATTTTGCATGGCCTCGCGCATGGCCGCAGGATAATCCGGTGAAAAGGCGGCAATGGCGCAATTCAGAATGCCGAGCACCTGAGCCGCCATCTGAATATGCAAGGCCCAGGGTTTTAGCAGGAATAGGCCGACGCCGGAAACGCCCGACACGAGACCCCAAAAAAGAAGAATCCATTTGGCATTTACGCCGACAAACGCATGGCCCAGAAAGAAGAAAGGCATGTTCGGCGGTAACGTAAAGACAAAGAGCAACATGAACACGGAGCCGAGGATCATGAGGCCGGCGACAATGGCTATCGGCAACGGACAAGAGGGCCGTTGTGGTGCCAGGGCCGCGATGGATGGCTCGGAGGAAGCTGTATGTGGGAAGCCGGAAGCATCCATGGTCGGAGCGAGTGCCACTTGAGCGGTGAAAGTTGCGGCCACGCGGCGACGGGTGAAGAGAACGAGCCACCAGACGCCGATTCCCGCTGGAACGCCGTAAAAGATGAGGAGGAAAATTCTTATAAATGCGAAGAAATGGCCGGCGTCGACTCTGTTCGCGTTGGGCAAATCCAGACCAGCGCCCGCGCTGAAGATAACCAAACTGAAGGCCACGGCGAGAAGGCAAGAGGCAGCCATAATTCCGCCCCAAATCAGCATGGTGATGCGTGCCCAGTTGCGCTGGCGGATCACAGCAATGCCAACGACAATTCCGAAAACCGACAGCGCAAAGAAGAAGAGTAGCATGCCGACCATCACGCCACGGAATCCCGGAGGCATGGCAGGAGCGCCTTGCGCGGATTGAAAGTTCGGCATCAGCAGCCAACCGATGACGCCGAGAACACAACCGAAAGATCCAAAAAGGCCAAGAAGGACGGCGACGATTCCGGCAACCGTTACCGCGGGGAGGGATTCGCGCTGGGCAGTCATGTCCATCTCCGGCCTATCATGGCAATCTCGAAGCGAGGGTGTCCAGGAACGATGTGTATATCATTTCCAGAATTGGCGCGATAGAGAAGGGAAAGTGACGCGAAGAGAAATTGCCGCTTGACGTTCGCTTTCTTTTCGCCTAAAGTGGCTGTGGAAAAGTCAATCCAAGGGAGGCGAACCATGGCCCTTACGAAACGGCAAAAGGAAGTGCTCGATTATCTGGTTTCGTTTGATAACAAACACGGGTACGCCCCAAGCTTTGAAGAGATTGGCAAAGGCCTCAAGCTGACGTCGCTGGCCACGGTGCACAAGCACATCACGACATTGGAGAAGAAAGGTTTCATACGGCGTGGCTACAATCAGAGCCGGTCAATCGAGATTTTGCAATTGCCGAAACCAGTGAAGGAGCAGATCAGCGATAGAAGAATCCAAGAATTACCCCTCGTAGGCCGCATAGCGGCGGGACGGCCACTTGAGGCTGTCGAGGAGCGAGAGACGCTATCTTTGGGCGACTTCGCTCGGTCTGGGAACTCATTTGTGCTCCAAGTGAAGGGCAGTTCGATGATTGAGGAACACATCATGGATGGCGATTATGTGGTCTGCGAACAGACGCAGGTGGCGAACGCGGGTGACATTGTAGTGGCCCTGATTGGTGGGGAAGAAGCGACACTCAAGAGGTTCTACCGCGAAGGGGCTGGCAAAATCCGCCTGCAGCCAGCGAATTCTGAGATGGCGCCAATCATGGTGGCTGCCAACGACCTCAAGATACAGGGCCGCGTGATCGGAGTACTGAGGAAATACTGAAAATCAGGCCTCGATCCCTATGGCCGGCCATTAGGCTGAATATATCTTACTACCCTGCGTTTCACCGGCTGAACCTTGAGCTTACTTTGCAAAGTTGTGTTCTGCAGCAATCTTTCCTACTCTTGAGCCGTATTCGAGCGGCCGTTTGAAATTACGGCTACTATATGAATTACTTGTGACCGGCCGGGAACGGCTGGCGTCAAACGTACGAGGCGGAATCGGCCCAATCGCCGCCGCGAAGGGAAAAATCCATACTTGTCCCCCAAGAGAGAAAACATATTAGTCGTCGAGCCCGACGAGACGAAGCGGCAGAGTGTAGAGGAGACTTTGCGTTCAGCCGGGTACGACGTCTCCTCGGCACTCTCGCAGGGAGAGGGCTTCCGGCTTGTACAGTCGGGCGCCGTGGACGTGTTTCTTCTTTCTGCCGACCTAGCCGATGTGCTTTGTTGTAACTCTCTGGCGGAAATCAAAGGGCTGGGATCCACGTCCAACACGCGCGTGATTCTTTTTGCTCGCGGAGGGGCCGCGGAACGCGCTCGCGCACTCGACCTGGGTGCTGACGACGTGTTGACGCCGCCTTGGGAGCCCGCCGAGCTCCTGGCTCGTGTGCGCGTGCAGTTGCGAGACAAACATGCCCTCGAAGAACTCCAGCAAAAAGCACGACTTGCCGAAGAAGGGCAGGAGATAGCCCATACCGCTTTTCAAGCCATCGCGGTAACGGAAAAAATGACTCGCGACGCGTTCTCTCTCGATCGCGCGCTCAAGATCGGCGTTTCCGCGCTGCTCGGAATTGCCGTCGTGATCGCCGCAATTTTTTTGCTTTACTCGCGCCGCGCCGACAAGGAAACGCGGCGCGCCTATTCAGTGATCGCGCAGCTCGAGCACGGGGTGCATACCCAGCAGTCCCTGATCGACGAAGCGAACAAAGCCCGCACTCAGTTAAAGGAATCGGATCTTTCAGCGGAAAAGCAGCTGCTCCAACAACAAACGGAGGATCTTCGTCAGAAACTCGCCGCCGCGGATGCTACCGAAGTAGCCGGTCTGCGCAAACAACTGAACGAGACCACCAGCCGATTAAAGCGAGTGGAGAGTCAATCCAACGCTGCCGAGGGGAACATTCGGATTACTGCTCCGAGCGTCTGCCTCATCCACGTTTCAGTCTCCTTTCTTGATAAAAGCACACGGCGCCCGTTGCGATACGGCGCGATCAATCCAGATGGCCAACCACTTAAAGATAGCGATGGCAACGTCGTCTATAGTCTTGAGGGCCGCGCCCCGGAGGTAAGAGAGGATTTTTTCGGAACGGGATTCATCGTCGGCAAAGACCAGATCTTGACTAACCATCACGTTGCTCAGCCCTGGTGGAAGAATGATGACCTTAGCGCCGCGAGCCAACAGGGTTTGCAACCGACTATCGCTGAAATGACCGCCTATTTCCCCGAAGGAACCACCGGGATTCCGATGAACATAGCGCAGATCTCCGATGAAGCCGATTTAGCCATTCTTCACGGTGATCTTTCCACGCTGAAACGACCAATCCTTAAGATGAATGGCGGCAAGCAGGCCGCGGTAAGTGGAGAACTTCTGATTTCCCTCGGTTATGCAACGGGAATTAGCGCCATCCTGGCGCGCGCTGGCGAAGATACTGTGAAAGACATCGTGAAGGTGAGTGGCGGTGACCCAACGAAGATCGTGGATGAGCTAGAGAAACGGCAGTTGATACGTCCCCTGGTGACGCAGGGACACATTGGCGACGTGTTGCCTGATAAAATTGTCTATGATGCACAGACGACGTCCGGCGGGTCAGGCGGACCGCTCCTCAACCGGGACGGCGAAGTGATCGGCGTGACGTTTGCTGTGGTCAGGGGCTTTGGCGGCTCCAACTTTGGTGTCCCCATCCGCTATGCAGAACCCCTTCTCAAACCTTAGAGACCTACGGCAGGCACGTTGCGTGGATAGTGTCTCGCCGTCATCGCAAAGCGGGCGCCTAATGATTCGCCTCATTCGCACGATATCAGTTTGCGTCGTGGTTTGCGCGATCCTCTCCCCATGCCGGTCAAGAGCGTACGCCGTGCTTGCACATGAGGCCATCATCGATGCTGCGTGGGATACGAACATCAAGCCGCTGCTCCTCGCCCGATTTCCAGGCGCCACCGACGATCAGTTGAGCGAGGCGCAAGCTTATGCCTACGGTGGCTCGATCATTCAGGACATGGGCTACTATCCTTACGGAAGCCACTTCTTTAGCGACCTTACGCATTACGTACGGAGCGGAGATTTTGTGCAGGCCTTGCTCCACGATGCGAAAGACATGGACGAATTTGCGTTCGCCATCGGTGCCATGGCGCATTACGCCGCTGACAATGACGGACACCGGCTGGCCACAAATCTGGCGGTGCCGCTGCTTTATCCCAGACTGCGAAAAAAATATGGCAATGTCATTTCCTACGAGCAGGATCCGCTGGCTCACACCAAGACAGAGTTTGGGTTCGACGTTCTCGAAGTTGCTCACGAATCGTATGCGCCGGATAGCTATCACGACTTCATTGGCTTTGAGGTGTCGCAAGACCTTCTGGAGCGTGCGTTTCTGGAGACCTACGGTCTGGAGTTGAGCGATGTGCTTCTGGATGAGGACCGGGCGCTCAACTCCTACCGGCATGCTGTCAGCAAGACTATTCCTACTGCCACGAAAGTCGCCTGGAGTCTAAAGAAAGACGAGATAAAAACTGACTTACCTGGGATTACGAAGAAAAGATTTCGGTACAATCTTTCGAGATCCAATTACGAACGCGAGTGGGGCAGAGATTATCAGAAACCGAATTTTGCCCAAAGATTTCTCGCTTTTCTCTTCAACCTGATTCCCAAGTTCGGGCCGCTCCGAGTCTTGCAGTTCAAGACGCCCACACCCGAGACACAGCGCATGTTCAGGGCCAGCTTCAACGTGACGCTGGACCAGTACCGGAGGTTGCTCACCCAACTGAGAGAGGGGCGCCTCGATCTGCCAAACGATAATATTGACTTAGGAGAAATGACCGGCCCGGGCCAATACGCATTGGACGACGAAGCGCAAGCCCAATTGTTGGACAGGCTCGCAGCCCGGAAGTTTGCTGGTATGAACCACGAGCTTAAAGAAGAACTCCTGCGCTTCTTTTCAGTGCCGGATGCGGCTTACGCAACCAAGCGCGACGCGCGCGCGTGGGCTAAGGTGCAGTCCGAACTCGGCCAACTGAAGAATGCGCCTACTTCGATCTCCTCCGCCGGTGCTTCGGACTTGCCTCCCTTTTAGCAGGGAAGATCTGGCCCCTGTGAGAAGTGTTGCTCCCTCCGCCGTTTGGAGATTTTCCATTCAAAGGAATTGTCCAGCAAATCGAAAAAAGTGCTCCAGGCATGGCACGGCTCCGTGAAACAATGTGAAGTTTCCCGTAAGCTTCTGGCCAGCTCTGAATCCTAAATGGCGAAGAACAAACCCCTTCGAAAATTGCTCGCTGCGAATCGCAGCGAAATTGCTATTCGTATTTTCCGCGCCGCGAATGAACTCGGCCTGCGCACCGTTGGCATTTATTCCCACGAGGACCGCCTTGCTCTGCACCGGTTCAAGGCGGACGAGGCCTATCAAGTCGGCATCGGCAAAGGTCCGGTGGAGGCCTATCTCGACATTGCAGGCATTGTGGCGCTGGCGAAGGAAAAAGGCGTCGATGCCATTCACCCGGGGTATGGTTTCCTCGCCGAGAATCCTGCGTTTGCGCGCGCGTGCGAGAAGGCGGGAATTACCTTCATTGGGCCAACGCCGGATCTGCTCGAACTCTTGGGAGACAAAACAGCCGCAAGGCGGCTGGCCGCATCGGCCGGCGTTCCGGTGCTGCCAGGCACGGAAGAGCCGATCAGCTCACCCAGCGAAGCGCGCAAACGGGCTGCGGATATCGGCTATCCCATCATCGTGAAGGCCGCAATGGGCGGGGGCGGCCGCGGCATGCGCGTGGTCCGAGACGAGGCGGAACTCGAGTCGCGGCTTGAGGAAGCTCAGGGCGAGGCGAAGTCGGCCTTCGGCGACGCCAGCGTTTTTCTGGAAAAATATCTGCCGCGGGCAAGGCATCTCGAGGTGCAAATTCTCGGTGACAATCACGGCAATCTGCTGCACCTCTACGAACGTGATTGTTCCGTGCAGCGGCGTCACCAAAAAGTCGTCGAAGTAGCTCCCGCCGCGAATTTGCCGGCTTCCGTGCGAACGGAGCTTTGCGAAGCTGCGGTGCGGCTCGCCAGGAAAGCCAATTATCGCAACGCTGGCACCGTCGAGTTTCTGTACGATGTCGATGCTAGAGAGTGGTATTTCATCGAAGTCAATCCGCGAATCCAGGTCGAACATACGGTCACGGAGATGGTCACTGGCCTCGACCTGGTCCGCTCGCAGATTCTTTTGGCGCAGGGACACAAGTTGCACGAGGAGCCGCTCGCGCTTCCGCAGCAGCAAGACGTTCCGCTCTACGGCGCGGCGCTTCAGTGCCGGGTCACCACCGAAGATCCGGAAAAGAATTTCGCCCCCGATTACGGCAAATTGACGACCTATCGGTCGCCGGCAGGCTTCGGGATTCGCCTGGATGGCGGCACGGCTTACGCGGGCGCAGTCCTCGCCGCGTATTACGATTCGCTGCTCGTCAAAGTGACGGCTTGGGGAACGAAACTTCCCGAAGCATGCCAACGCATGGACCGCGCGCTCCGCGAATTCCGCATTCGCGGCGTCAAAACCAACATTTTGTTTCTTGAAAACGTCATCAATCATCCGCGCTTTCGGGCGGGCGATGTAACGACTTCCTTTCTCGAGGAATACCCGGAACTCTTGCGACTCCAGAGCCGGGGAGATCGTGCGACGAAGCTACTCTCCTACCTTGGGGATGTAATTCTCAATGGCAATCCCGAAGTGAAAGGCAAGCAAGTTCCGAAAGTTCTGGAAAAGGCGGTTTTACCTTCGGTCCCTGCCATCGAAACACCCGCAGGAACCCGCCAAATGCTGCAAAAGCTGGGACCAAAGAAATTTGCTGCTTGGGCGAGAAAAGAAAAACGGCTTCTAATCACAGACACGACTTTTCGCGATTCCCACCAGTCGCTTATGGCCACGCGCGTGCGCACATACGATCTGCTGGCCACCGCAGCGGCGGTGGCTCGTCGTCTTCCAATCTTGTTTAGTTTGGAGATGTGGGGCGGCGCAACCTTCGACGTCTCCATGCGTTTTCTTCACGAAGATCCCTGGCAGCGTCTTCGTGAACTGCGCCAACGCGTTCCCAACATCTGCTTTCAGATGTTGCTTCGCGGTGCGAACGCCGTCGGCTACACGTCCTATCCGGACAATGTCATTGTCGAGTTCGTCCGCGAAGCTCACGCCCAGGGCATCGACATTTTTCGCGTTTTCGATTCTCTTAACTCCATCGAAAATATGCGTGTGTCCATTGACGCCGTGCTCGAAACCGGCGCCGTCTGCGAGCCCGCCATTTGTTACACGGGAGACATCTTCGATAAATCCCGGCCGAAATATTCGTTGAAATACTACGTCTCGATGGCCAAGCAACTTGAAAGACTCGGCGCGCATTTTCTTGCGATCAAAGACATGGCGGGTCTTTGCAAGCCGTATGCGGCCTACGAGCTTGTGAAAACGCTCCGCGACGAGATTGCCATTCCCGTGCATTTTCATACGCACGACACCAGTGGAATCAACTCCTGCTCCGTCCTGAAAGCGGCGGACGCGGGGGTCGATGTCGCTGATGCCGCGGTAGCTGCCATGAGCGGTGGCACGAGCCAGCCCAATCTCAATTCCATCGTCGAGGCTCTGCGCCACACAAGCCGCGACACGCATCTCGATATCGAAGCTCTCAACGAATGCTCTGATTATTGGGAAACCGTGCGCGGCTATTATTTGCCTTTTGATTCGGGACCGAAGGCCGGCTCGGCGCGGCTCTATCAGCACGAAATTCCGGGCGGACAATACACCAATCTGCGCGAACAAGCCGCCGCCATTGGTTTGGGCCACCGGTGGCGAGAAGTGGAAAAAATGTATGCGGAGGTGAACCAACTCTTTGGCGACATTGTGAAGGTCACGCCTTCCAGCAAGGTCGTCGGCGATATGACACTTTTCTTGATGGCCAACGAAATCCAACCGAGCGATTTGCTAAAGCTGCAGGAAGAACACGATCTTTCTTTCCCAAATTCCGTGGTTGAGATGTTTTCAGGCACGTTGGGTGTCCCGCCCGGAGGCTGGCCGCGTAAGTTACAGAAAATCATCCTTCGCGGGACTGCAGCGCTCAAAGGGCGACCCGGGGCAAGCCTCGAACCGGTGGATTTTGCCGAAACCGAAGCCGCGCTCGAGAAAAAAATCGGCCACGGCGCGCGGCGCGATGCCCTTTTGAGCTACCTTCTCTATCCAGATGTCTTTGTAAAGTACGATAAAATCCGGCAGGCCTACTCGGATGTAGGCGTTCTTCCCACGCCTGCATTTTATTATGGATTGGCTTCCGGGGAAGAGATCACCGTCGAGATCGAACCGGGAAAGACGCTGATCCTCAAGTTTCTGACGGCCAGCGATCCGCACCCGGATGGAACGCGAACACTTTTCTTTGAATTGAATGGACAGCCGCGTGAGGTAAATGTACGAGACCGCGCGCTGCGCGTGGTCGAGCGCGCACATCCGAAGGCCGACCCTGCGGATCCAGGGCAAGTGGCCGCGCCGACTGCCGGTGTAATCAGCGGAATCGCCGTACAAGCGAATCATCCGGTGGAGCGCGGAGCCAAGCTGTTGACGCTTGAAGCTATGAAAATGCAATCGAACATCTACGCGCCTATCTCCGGCCGCGTCGTAAAGCTACTCGTTGCGCCGGGTCAGCACGTCGAAGCCAAGGATTTGCTGGTGGCTATTGCGCCGTGAGCGATCCGAACCTGCGCAAACACGAAGGTTTTCGCTCGCGTTTCCTCAGAAATCAGCGCGACCTGATCGTCTATCTCCCACCTGGTTATGACGACCAGTCCGGTCGCTGGTTTCCCGTAATTTATCTTCACGACGGCCAGAATCTTTTTGACGGAGCCACATCTTTCATCCCCGGTATGGATTGGCAGGTGGGCCAAACCGCTGATGATGTGATCAGCGGTGGCTCGGTCGAGCCGCTGATCATCGTTGGCATGTACAACACGAAAGCCCGAATCCGCGAATACACGCCCACCCACGTTCCCAAACTGGGCGGCGGCCGTGCCGATCGCTACGCAAAATTCTTAATCGAAGAAGTAAAGCCATTCATCGAACGCGAGTACCGCGCTCTGCACGGCCCGGAAGCAACCGGTATCGGAGGTTCATCGCTTGGCGGTCTTGTGTCCTTATACCTGGGGCTCAAACTCCCTCAGATCTTTGGAAAGATTGCGGCTCTTTCCCCCTCCGTTTGGTGGAACCAGCATGTTATGCATCGGTTTGCCGAAGCCGCCAACGTGCAGCCGCGCCCGCGCATCTGGCTGGACATCGGAACCCGCGAGGGCCCGCGTATTGTTCCAGACGTTGAACAATTTCGCGACATCCTCGTGCAAAAAGGCTGGCAACTTGATCGCGATCTGCATTACGAGCGAGTCGAAGGCGGCGAGCACAACGAGGCAGCGTGGGCCCAGCGCGTCGGGCCATTTTTGCGATTTTTGTTTCCGGCGCGATAGGCCAGTCGAAGTATAATTCGCTCTTTATCACGTAGTCATGCGCGGACGTTGTCGCATGAGCTGTATGTGCCGTTGTGGGGACATCCAATGACAGGGAGCCGCCCGCTCACAATTCTCTGCGTCAGCTCCTACGAAAAAGGACAGGAGTTCCTCCGCACTTGCAAAGCGATTGGTTGTCGCGTGCTTCTCTTAACCGTCGAAAAACTCCGCGATGCGGATTGGCCCCGTGATTTCATCGATGAAATGTTTTTCATGCCCGAAGAGCTTCCGATCCAGGAACTGATCAATGCTGTGAGCTACGCTGCTAGGTCCCAGCCCATTGACCGCATCGTGGCCCTCGACGAATTCGACATGGAGAACGTTTCGGCCCTTCGCGAGCATTTGCGCATCCCCGGCATGGGCCTCACGACGGTCCGCTATTTCCGCGACAAGCTGGCCATGCGAGCGCGCGCAATGGAAGCCGGCATTCCCGTTCCGGAGTTCGTCCACGTTTTGAATTACGATAGCCTTCGCGAATTCATGTCCCGGGTTCCCGCGCCCTGGCTGCTAAAGCCGCGCTCCCAAGCTTCAGGCATCGGCATGAAAAAAATCCACGAGGCCGCCGAGCTTTGGCCCTGGCTCGATCAGCTAGGCGACAAGCAATCGCACTACTTGCTCGAACAATTCGTCGCGGGCAGTGTTTTTCATGTAGACAGCGTGGCGACAGAACGGGAGGTTGTTTTTGCCGAGGCCCACACCTACGGCGCGCCTCCTCTCGAGACTTCGCATAAAGGCGGCGTTTTCACCACGCGGACATTGCCACGCTATTCGGCGGAAGTTGGCGCGCTCCGCGATATGAATCGCAAAGTGCTTTCGGAACTGGGTTTTCTTCGGGGCGTCACTCACGCCGAATTCTTAAGAGCTCACGCCGATGGAAAGTTCTATTTCCTCGAGGTCGCCGCCCGCGTTGGTGGCGCATACATCTCCGATGTGATCGAAGCTGCCACCGGGATAAATCTCTGGCGCGAATGGGCCCATTTAGAGGTCGGAGCAGGCAAGCAGCCCTACCAACTACCCCAAACGCGCCAGGATTACGCGGGAGTGATTGTGTCGCTCGCACGGCAGGAAACTCCTGACACATCCGCGTACACCGATCCGGAAATTGTCTACCGCGTGAAGAAATATCACCACGCCGGTTTCGTCCTCAAAGCGCCGAGTCCGGAGCGCATCGAGCAGCTCCTGTACTCGTACACAGAAAGATTCCGTGCTGATTTTCTGGCGACGCAGCCTGTCCCCGAAAAACCGAGCAACTGACGGCTCCATGCGTTACACTCCTGTCGCCCTCCTCCAGCGTCATCAGAGATTCATCGAAAATTGAACTTTGAGCGACGACGGCCACTGTCCAAAGGTCTAGTTACTTTCAGGAACGGCCACTGAAGTCTGCATTTGCGGTGCGCCAGACTGAGGTCTACAGTTTGCAATACCCCGAGCAAAAAATCCGCCAGGGGTGGTGCTATCCCTTTGGGAGGACCGATGTGGGGCAATAAGAAACCGGATACGCCGCAAGCCGCGCCTCCGGAGCCAAAAAATTTTCCAACGAATCAGCCGCCGAAGTCCGCTCCGGCGACTTGGGAGGATAAACCCGCAATGAGTACAGATGCTATGCGTCCATTGGGTGCAACCGCGGACCGCGCTACCGCGCGGCTCGGGGCCAGCCTGCACGTGAAAGGCGAGATCTCCGGCAACGAGGATCTGCTGATCGACGGCTCGGTCGAAGGACTGATCCAGCTTGATGAGCGGAAGCTGACCGTCGGAACGACCGCAAAAGTCACCGCCGATATCATCGCCCGCGAGGTGGTGGTCTACGGCACGGTGAAGGGAAACCTTCGCGCGAAAGACCGGATCGAAATCAAAAAGGACGGTTCCGTCAACGGCGATCTCACCACCGCCCGCATCATGATTGAAGACGGCGCCTACTTTAAGGGGTCGATTGAAATCGATAAGAGTTCCGAGAAGGACTCCGGCCACAACGCTTTCGCAAAGAGTTCGTCAGCTCCAGTAGCCACAAAGACGATTTAACTGGCGACTTCTGTAAAATGTTGTCGGGCGGCGCCGATCTCAAATCCGCGCCGCCTTTTTTTGATCCCTCCACTGTCTACCTCTTTCTATAGATTTCTCAACTTGACAACTAACGGAATTGGACTAAAGTGAGCACGGTAACTCTCTCAAGTCTACGTGCCCGGCTCTGGCTTCCATCCTTATTGCAGCACTGCCTTAGCCGGAAACGCGAAAGGAACGAGGAGTCGTTCAATGGGTCGGCTCGGAAAAAGGACCCTGGGTCTTTTGCTTGCTCTTCCCCCGTTTTGCTCCTTCGGATGCGGCGGCGGCTCCGCCACGCAAATCGTTCCTCCGCCTCCCCAGCCGGATTTTTCAATCGGTTTTTCTCAAAGCTCTGTTACTGTCCAGCAGGGGACTACCAGCGCTGCCGTAAATGTCTCCGTGTCACCTCTCAACGGTTTTTCAAGCACGGTTCAAGTCAGTCTCTCGGGCCTGCCTTCGGGGGTCATCGCTAGTCCGGCCAGCCCGTTCATCGTCGCTGCCGGTGCCAGCGTTCCCCTGCTCTTTTCCGCTTCCTCGACTGCTCCCTCCGGAACGTTCACAATCATGGCCGCCGGTGTCAGCGACTCTCTTTCACATTCCGCCAATCTTGGTATCAGTGTGCAGCCCGGCGTCGTTGCCAACGTCCCTCGAACAGCTTTTGCACGCACCGACTCTAGTTCTGCGATGGACGATCCTTCAGGTGAGCCTCATCATCGCCATATTGCATACGATCCGGCGCATCAACTTGTTTTCTTTGCTAACCGAGCTATGAACCGCGTCGATATTTTCTCCCCGACGACCTCAATCCGTTCCGGCCAAGTCAGCGTTCCTGGCGCGAGCAGTGGCGATCTCTCGGCGGACGGCGCCACTGTCTGGATCGGAACAGTCACGGAACAGATAGTGGCGATCGACACCGCATCTCTTCAAGTCAAAGCCCGATACGAACTCACAGGTCTGCAGCCTCTTCCCAACACTCTCTTCGATCGCCCTGAAGAATTGCTCACGCTCTCCAGCGGCAACCTGATGTTGCGCTTGCGCCAATCCCAAACCGTCGAAGCGCTACTCGCCCTCTGGAATCCCTCGTCCAACACTTTGACAGACCTTACTTCCACTGAGCCGCAGCTATTTCAAAACGGCCTCGGCGCGATGGCTCGAACCGGCGACCACACAAAAGTCCTGGTTGCGTCGGGCGACTCCAGCGGCGAACTCGCCATCTACGATGCGAACGGAAATGTTCTCGCCGGTCCTCACGGCCTGGGGAGCGGCACGATCCCTCTCGTGGCGGCCAATCCCGATGGCTCCAGGTTTGCTGTCGTTTTCGTTTCGAATGGCGCCACGCAGGTTCTTCTGCTCGATGGCTCACTCACTCAAATTGCCACGCACACTTCTTCCGCTGTCAACGGCCTAGTCTTTTCTCGCGACGGCCGGTTCTTATATTTGGGCGAAAATGCCAACGGCCCACCCGTTATCACCGTCCTGAACGGTCATAGCCTTAACAGCATTGGCCAGGTGCCCGATTTGTGGATAGCGGGACGCCGAACGGAAATCGAGGATGTGGATGCGACCAATCTCTTATTTGGTCTCTCGAATCGTGGGCTGGGATTTATTGACGCTGCAACCCCCGGCTCGCTTCCCGGAATCGGGGCCATCTTTTCCGCCCCACCAACAGTGCAGCCCTCCGAAGGACCCAACGCGGGCGGCACTTCCACGGTTCTCGAGGGGCAGAACTTTGAGACGGGCGCCCAAGTTCTGTTCGGCTCCCAATCCGCGAGCAATGTCGGCATCCTTGGCAACGTCGAATTCACGGCGACGTCGCCTCCCAACGCGGCGACTGGCGCCGTAAATGTAACTGCTTATTTTTCCGCCGGCTGGCTCGCCATCGCTCCGGATGCATTTAGCTATGGACCGCAGGTCCTGCAAATTCTGCCCAATGCGGGCACGCCGGCCGGCGGCGATACTGTGCAAGTATACGGTTACGGTTTTGGCACTGACCCCACAAAAATCACCGTCAAAATTGGCGGCGTAAATGCCATCGTGCAGCAAACGCAAAACATCACAGCCATCGCACCGTCTCTCGGCTTGGACCCCACCTATCCTTTCCCTCTGGAGTGCATCACCGTGCAAACTCCGTCAGCTACGCCCGGAAACGCCGATCTCTCCATCTCCTCCCCAGCGGGTTCCACCACGTCTTCGAAGGCGTTCCAATATCTCCAAAGCGAAAATTTCTATGCCAAGCCTTCGTTCGATAAATTTGTTTTATACGACCAGTCCCGCCAGTGGCTTTATCTCAGCAATATCGATCATGTTGACGTCTTCGATTTGGCCACAAACCTCTTTCACGCCGATGGCATCGAGCCGCCTGGTGGTCCGCCTCCCACTTCAGAGCTTCGCGGCCTCGCTCTCACTCCGGATGGCACGCAGCTCGTAGCCGCAGACTTCGGTGCTCAGAACATTTATCTACTCAACCCCGATAGCGGCGCAGGCACCGGCGTTGCCGTCGGAGGCGTCGCCGGCTTCACTAACTCTGGTCCTTCGCGCGTAGCCGCCACCAGCACGCAAAATGTTTTTGTCGGGCTGAGCGCGGAGTCCGGCTCCTCCGGCGGCTGTACGGCATGCCTCGGACAATTGAACTTAACGGCGAGTCCCCCCACGATTCAACCTGCCTCGCAACCCGAAATATCCAGTCTCACAGGCGCACCTCTCGTCGAATCCAATGGCAATGGCGATCAAATATTCGTTGCCTTCGCCACCGCACCGGGCGGCCCGCTCGCTCTCTGGAATGCTTCCTCGCCCAATCAATTTTTCACTTTTACGGCTAATGATTCCGCCACGGATCTGGGTACAGCCGCCGATGGAACCATGTTTGCTCTTGAGGCGAACGGCACAATGGAGATTCGCGGCGCGGACCTCTCGCTCGCAACAGTCCCCGCGAATCCGGAGCTGTTAAGACTTCCCAATCGCGTTAATGTCCCCGGAGTGACCCTCCATCCTAGCGGCGCCCTGGTCTACGAGCCGTTCCTCACCGGCCCCGCAGGTGGCGCCGGCGTAAAAGGAGGCGTGGACATTCTCGACGCGCACACGGGCTCCCTCCGCCTGCGCATTTTGTTCCCCCAACAGTTCATGACCGATGTCGATGGAATGCACGGCAGCTTCCTCGCTATCGACGAAAATGGCCAGCGGCTCTTCGCCATCACCTCCGAAGATGGAACAGCTCAAAATGCGGGTGTCACCATCGTTAAGCTCGCGAACGTCCCACTGGGGATCGGCACGCTGACTCCCTCCAACGGACCTACCGCCGGCGGAACGCAAATTACGATTCGCGGCAGCGGCTTCAAGAACGGCGCCACGGTTACCGTCGGCGGTAAGAGCTCCACTGTCACCTTCATGGATATAAACACCCTGACCGTCGTAACCCCCGCTCTTCCCATGGGCGCGCAACGCCTCACCATCACAAATCCTGACGGCGAAACGGTTTCGCTTGATGCCGCCTTCGCAGCAAATTAGCCCCGCGTTTGTACGGGCACAGGAATGCTCTGCCCCAGTTTGCCCGGGCGCTAACTTCATCTCTCGTGCGTCCATGCCGCGAAAAATTCTCCCTTAACCAAATCCTCCACTCTCTCATCACAGAGAAGGTAGAATTCAATGGTCAAGAAATGGCACGCACCTGGTCTCAATTCATGAGAGGGCTAATCACATGGAAACACGCAAGCTCGGCAACTCCGATTTGCAGATCACGTCCGTTGGCTACGGCGCTTGGGCCATCGGCGGAAGCGGATGGGATTTTGCCTGGGGACACCAGGAAGATGCAGACTCCATCGCCGCGATCCAGCGCTCGCTCGAGCTAGGCGTAAATTGGATCGATACCGCAGCAGTCTATGGCATCGGACGCTCGGAAGAAGTCGTCGCG
Source organism: Candidatus Solibacter sp. (assembly GCA_035499815.1). Classification (GTDB taxonomy): domain Bacteria; phylum Acidobacteriota; class Terriglobia; order Acidiferrales; family UBA7541; genus Acidiferrum. The sequence continues at coordinate 78,007 of DATJXZ010000022.1, forward strand.
CAAGCCTTGAAAGATTGGCGCGGCGCGCGGCCGTACATTTTTACGAAGTGCGTTCTTCGCTGGGACGACAAAGGCCACGTGACGCAGAACCACACGGTCGACTCAATACGGAAAGAATGCGAAGACAGCCTTCGCCGACTGCAAGTCGATGTCATCGACTTATACCAAATGCACTGGCCACCTTCCGACAATGGGCCTGGGCTTGAGGAAGCTTGGCGAACGATGTCTGCCTTGCAGAAAGCGGGAAAGGTTCGCTGGATTGGCGTCTCGAACTTCGACGTTACGCAAATCAAGCGCGCGGAAAAAATCGCGCCTGTCACATCGTTGCAACCGCCGTATTCGCTGGTACGCCGCGCGGTCGAAAAGGAAGTCCTTCCTTATTGCAAACAGCAAGGACTTGGGGTGATCTCTTACGCTCCGATGGCTTCTGGCCTGCTCACAGGGGCCATGACGCGGGAGCGCGCTGCGGCCTTACCACCCGATGATTTCCGGAGCAAGAGTCCGGAGTTCCGCGAGCCGCGCCTTTCAAAAAACATCGAGCTTGTCGAGCGCTTGCGGAGAGTTGGTTCGCATCATGGCCGCAGCCCCGGTGAAGTCGCTATCGCCTGGGTCCTCAACAACCCTGCCGTGACGGGAGCCATCGTCGGCGCCAGAAATGCCAAGCAAGCCGATGGCGTAATGCGCGCCGGTGAGTTGAAACTATCGTCCGAAGAGATTCTTGAAATTGAAGGCGCGGCCGCCTCCGCAACCGCGAAGTAAGCGCAGCCTTCACAACCGGACAACGCCAAGATTTGCAGCGAGAGCGAAGCAGGTTACGCGCGAGCGAAATCTGGACGCCACGTCTTGATCATCTGCTTGATGGCTTTGCGATTGTATATTTTTTCTTCCAGGATCCTTCGCGCTAGTTCCGGCAACTCGGCATCGCTTGCAAACCGCAGCGACACAAACTGATCCGTCGTGAATTCTCCGATTCGCGCTTGCAGGTCCGAGGGCAAAATCCGTTCGAAGCGTAGCCGCTCCTCCATTCGAATCACGCGATCCTGCACTGTCATCGCCATCATGCGGGCCAGCATGAATCCAAGCAAAATGGCCGCTGATACCAGCACGCCGAGCACGCTGCTGACCGAAAATCCCGATTTTCCGCACCAATATAGCGAAAATCCCAGGTTGATGAACAAAACCGGCAAAACAAAAAAATGAAAGGGAGGTACCCACCTCGCGTGGTTCTGAAAACTTTGTTCGGCCATCGCATTCCTCCTTCCTGCTTGGCGATTCTAACAGATGCGCCCGTCGACGGCGTCCTTCCTCCCCCAAGTCCATCCATTAGCCAACCTGGGATTTCCTCCCACAAATTTGGTTTCGGTCCGTCAACACTTGAACCTTTTTAGTAAACGCGGCATCTAAATTCCAAAAGGTAGTTTTAGAAACGCAAGAAGAATGAGTTCTTGAGGAGGAAGGAAAATGGCAAAGGCTGTTTGGGGTGGCAAAGTCATCGCCGAAAGCAACGAGACAGTCGTCGTCGAAGGGAACCAGTATTTTCCATCTGACTCCGTAACGAAAGATTTTCTAAAGTCCAGTTCTCATACTTCGATTTGCCCTTGGAAGGGCACTGCTCACTACTATCACGTGGAAGTCGACGGCATGAAGAACGAGAATGCTGCCTGGTATTACCCCGAACCAAAACCCGCCGCGGCTGAAATCAAAGGCAGGGTCGCTTTCTGGAAGGGCGTCCGCGTCGAAGCAGGCAAAAGCTAGTGATAAACGGCGATGCCGCCTGCGGAAAAGCGCCCGCCGCTAATCGCCAGCTCCTGTCTTATTTCGAAATCTCATTTTTGAAAACAGATCCGTCGTGCATCACGAAATGCACATGCTCAAGTTCGTTGATATCCTTCAGCGGATCTCCGGATACCGCGACGATGTCTGCAAACGCGCCCGGCGCTACGACGCCGATCTCGCCCTTCATGTCCAATAATTCACTCGCGCGAACCGTGGCTGCCTGAATCGCATCCATAGGACTCATCCCGAACGAAACCATCCTTCCGAACTCCTGTCCAATCGGCTCGGTCCAGGGAATTCCGCCCATGTCCGTACCAAACACGATTTTCAGGTGCGCCTTCATCGCCTTGCGAAACGAAATCTCGTGTACAGCCGCGCGCGCCCGGTCTCGCTTTCCGTCTGGAGTATCCGCTGGAGCCCAATCGTCGTAGTAAGGCGAAAGCGTCGGGCAATACCATGTCCCTTGCCGTTGCATTTGCGCGATCTGCGCGTCGGTAATCTCCAGTCCATGTTCGATAGAATCGCATCCGCCATCCAGCGCCCTCTGCAAGCCAATTCCGTTGTAAGCGTGGCACGCGACTTTCCTCCCCCATCCGTGGGTTTCGTCCACAACGGCTTTCAATTCTTCAAGAGTGAGCGTCGGCTGCGAAACCAGGTTCCCTTGCCTATCCACCCACGACCTGTGCGTCATGTAGACTTTGATCCAGTCCGCGCCATGGTCGAGTTGCTGCCGAGCGGCCTTCCGGGCTTCCACCGGCCCATCGATCAATTGCGCGCCCTTCGGCATTTCCAGTTCCGGCGCGTAGCCCTCCAGGTTGTAGCCTCCCGTCGACGAAATCGCGCGCGTTGCACAGAAGAGCCGCGGCCCAGGAATCGTCCCTTCCTCGATTGCCTGTTTGATTTCTACGTCGCCATATCCCGCTCCTTCCGTCTCCAAATCGCGTAGTGTCGTGAACCCCTGTTCCAGCGCGATACGCACCGCAAATGTCGCGCGCGCCGCCCGCAGCGCGATACCTGCTTTCAAGATATTCACGTCGTATCCACCCTTAGCAGGGTCCTCCCCCCAAAGGAAAATATGAGTGTGCGAGTCAATCAGCCCAGGTAAGACAGTTGCCGCAGAAAGATCAATCACTTTTGCACCCGGCGGAATCTCCGCGGACCCGTCCGTCACCTTCGCAATGTGATTGCCCATTACAAAAATCAACTGATTCTTTCGCGGCGTGTCGCTCGCGCCGTCGATCAACGTTCCGGCTCGGATCACGGTCAAAGTTGTCGCCGCTGGCGCCGTAGCCTGCGCGCGCAAATTCCCCGAGCCAAACAGCAGCGCAACGGCTAGGCATAAAGTCAATTTTTTCATGTTTGTCCCTCGCAAGTGCAGCGTAGCTTGCTCCAGAAGCACGCGCGATTGCAAGCGTGACTGCATTCCCTCTCCGACTGTGTTAAACCTATCTGGAAGCGACGGAACGCAATGGCCACGCCGACTAAAAATGCGAGTCTGAAGTCTTCAGGACCTGATAGAGAAGGAAGCGGTGGAAGCTCTCGCGGAGTAGTACAACCTCTCTACGCGCAGACGCCCATCGAAACGGATGGCATCACTATCGGCTCGCCATCGAAAATTGCCGGCGGCATCAAGTCCGTCATGAAAGCGCTCGAATTCACTATCGGCGGGCCAGGAGTCCGCCGTGGCCTACCAGTCCTTCATCGCTTAAACCAGTTCGGTGGAGTCGATTGTCCGGGATGTGCGTGGCCTGATCCCGATGAGCATCGGACCGCGAACGAATACTGCGAGAACGGCGCGAAGGCTATCGCCGAGGAAGCCACTTCGCGGAGAATCACTCAGGACCTTTTCGAGCGGTGGAGCGTTTCGCAACTCTCGACGCAATCCGACTACTGGCTCGGCCATCAGGGGCGCCTTACGCACCCGATGGTTCGGCGAGCTAACAGCGACAACTATGCGCCTATCGCCTGGCGCGAGGCCTTTGAGTTGATCGCCCAGGAATTGAACGCCCTTGCTAAACCAGACCAGGCCATCTTCTACACTTCGGGCCGCACCAGCAACGAGGCTGCCTTCCTTTACCAACTGTTCGCCCGCGAATTCGGCACCAACAATTTGCCCGACTGTTCGAATCTTTGTCACGAATCCTCTGGAGTCGCTCTGAAAGCTGCAATTGGCGTCGCAAAGGGAACCGTCACCCTCCGCGATTTTGAGCTCGCCGATACGATCTTCATCATCGGTCAGAATCCCGGCACGAATCATCCGCGCATGTTGACTACGCTCGAAAAAGCGGCTCGCCGCGGTGCCACTATCATCAGTGTCAACCCACTTTCGGAAGTCGGTGTCACTCGTTTCAAGCACCCGCAGGATGTCTTTCACGTTCTGGGCCGTGGCACAAAAATCGCCAGCCATTTCGTAAGGGTTCGCCTGAGCGGCGACCTGGCCTTTTTCAAAGGCATTTGCAAAGCTCTGTTTGAACAAGAATCCCGTCAACCTGGCTCCGTCCTTAATCAATCCTTTATTGCGGAGAAGACGCACGACTTCGAACCCTTCAGTTCTTCGGTCGGAGCCGCTTCCTGGGATGAGCTGTCGGAACAGAGCGGCGTCGCCCAAAATCAGATCCGCAAAATCGCACAAATCGTCGCGCGATCCAAAGCGATTATTTCCTGCTGGGCAATGGGCCTCACTCAGCAAAAAGATGCAGTTGCCACAATCCAGGAAGTTGTAAACATGCACCTCCTCGGCGGCCATCTTGGCAGGCCCGGCGCTGGCCTTTGCCCCGTGCGCGGCCACTCCAACGTCCAGGGCGACCGCACCATGGGCATTTTCGAAAAAATGCCCGACAGCTTTCAGGACAGTCTGCGCGATACGTTTGGCTTCGAGCCCCCTCGCAGACACGGGTGGGACGTCGTCGAATCGATAAGAGCGATGCACCACGGCGATGCCAAAGTGTTTTTCGCCATGGGCGGCAATTTTTTGTCTGCCGCGCCTGACACTGAGTTCACCGCGCAAGCGTTATCCAAATGCGATTTAACCGTTCACGTCGCCACCAAGCTCAATCGAGCGCATCTCGTGACTGGCAAACAAGCTCTTCTTCTCCCTTGTCTCGCTCGCACGGACCGCGACAAGCAAGCCTCCGGCCAGCAGTTTGTGACCGTCGAAAATTCCATGGGCATCATCCACACTTCCCAAGGAAATCTCGACCCTCCTTCCGAGCACCTCCTAAGCGAACCAATGATCGTCGCGAAGCTTGCCACTGTCACACTCGGCTCCCGCACCAAAACGGAATGGCTGCGGCTGGCTGGCGATTACGATCTCATTCGCGATGCCATCGCCAAGGTCGTTCCCGGGTGCGACGATATGAATCGCCGGGTCCGCAAAAAGGCTGGCTTTTATCTTCCCAATCCCGCCCGCGATGGTTGTTTCGAAACGAATACCGCCAAAGCCAATTTCACCGTCTCTTCCCTTGAGCCCATTCGCCTCGCTCCCGGCCAATTCTTGCTGACCACTCTCCGCAGTCACGACCAATTCAACACAACGATCTACGGACTCGACGATCGCTACCGCGGAATCTACAACGGCCGCCGCGTTGTCTTCATCAATCCAGCGGACATGGCAGATTACGGCTGGAAGCAGGGCGACCGGCTCGACATCACCAGCCATTTTCCGGGCCCTGGCGGCGAGGAGCGCCGCATCGCGCCTCGCTTCCTGCTTGTTCCGTTCGACATCCCCAGGCGCTGCGTCGCGGCCTACTTCCCGGAAGCTAATGTCCTTGTGCCCATCGGCAGCGTCGCAAAAGCCAGCAACACTCCCACCTCGAAGTCGGTTATTGTCACCCTTGCGCCATCGCACTCGCACGACGGCCCGAGCGCATCCGCCGCCCTTCCTCCACTCGCCTGACTTCGTGCAAGGGTTATTCTTTATGAACAGTACTGCCGTTCGTTCTATTGCCACAAAGCAGTTCAATGCTGTGTGATAGGAATGTGAGATTGAAATTCCCTCGCCTTTCTCTTGCGCCCACGCTCTGGAAGGCGTGGCTCGTTTTCCTGCTGGTTCTTTCCGCGCCTGCGATCTCCACCGCGCAGAATCTCGGCCGTGTCGAGTGCCCCCGCCCGGGCGATTACGTTTATCTTTATAGCTCGATGACCACTTTCGACGTCCGCTCCACCCTGCAGTGCGGCGAAGAAGTCGTCATCACCGGCCGGTATGACACTTATTTTTGTGTCCGCACCGCAAAAGGGGAAACTGGATACGTGCCCCTGTCCGCGCTCTCGCTGATCAAAACCACTCCAGGCGAAAAACTTACTCTGCCGCCCACCAAGGCTCCCGACCGCGAGAAAACTCCCTACGACGAACCTTTCAAACCTTCCGACGCTCCGTCGAATGCTTCCGCTTCGGCCGCATTTTTTACTTTGCTCGATAGCACCCCCGTCTCCATGAAGTTGGAGAAGACTCTATCCTCGACAAATGCTCAAGTGGGAGATGTCGTCAAATTTGAAGTATCCGAAGATGTAGTCGTTGATGGCTTGCTCGTAATATCCAAGGGCGCAACCGCTCTTGGCGTCATCAACGAGGCCGAACCAAAAAGGGCACTTGGTCGTGGGGGAAAGCTTGGCGTGCTTATCAGGAGCGTCCGGCTTGCGGACAACGAAGAGGCTGTTTTGCGCTCCGGAGATTTGGGCAAAGGATCGAACTCGACGGCGGGAATGGTCATTCCCGTGATGCACGGAAAAGACATCACCTTTCCGCAAGGCATGGACTTCATTGGCTACGTCAATGGCAACACGCGTCTGAAACGCGAAAATTTCCATTCCGCAAAAGAATCGGCCAGCGCCGCAAAGGCTTCGAGTTTCCCGCATCAATAACAGGCTCTTCCCCGCACTCGCAATGCACGCTCAGCTGCCGAGAAGATTAGGCTGCAGCCGGCTATACCCATGCTCGTGCGCCCATAGCGTCAACGGAATTGCCGCCAAATCATCGACGATCGGCACCGCGTGTCCATCCTTCGTCGTGTCGATCGTCCGAAGGAAAAACTTGCAAGTCTCGCAAGCCTCAACGCGAATATGCGGAAATTGCTCCGCCACGTAAACGGGGAGCTTTTTCTCTTCGACTTCGCCGCACGCGGCACACAGGATGCGTTGAAAAGCCCATTCGCATCCGCAAAAAGAACAAACCAGGTACCGCTTTCCTCCATCGCCTTCGAGGCGCAGCACGCCAAGTAGGGGCTGCCCGCCGCACAGCGGGCAAATTTGCGGAGTCGCCACGACGGGTGGCACGGCTGTCCGGCTCCGGACATACTCCGCGTAGGGCTGCAAAATTGCGCGCGAGAAAAATCGTTCGAAAGCGCCGACTTGCTGGTTGGCTAAGCCCCCATTTTTCCAACATTCCACAAGCAGAGCGGCCCATGACTCCGACGTCATCCCATCCATCTCACGCGCCGCTTCTGCGAGTGCTTTCGGCCCATACTGTTCGACGACAGCGAGAAGATCCCGAAAGTGAGGAAGCACAAGCGCGAGTTCGAGCTTGTCGCGTACGGATGCAAACTGCCGCATCCCAGGCTCCGGAGCCCTGCCGGCCATTTTCTCTATGAGGCTTTTTTGGAACTGCGCAATGCGGCGGTAAAAGATGAGAAGTTCGGCAGCGGGTCCGTTCTCCGCGATAATTTTCTCGGCGCGCCTGATTCTCGCGTCGTACTCCATGCCTTCAAATTGTGGAAGCTTCATTTTTTAGGCGAGGTTGCTTGCCCGGTGATCTCTTCGTACCACCCTGGATGGTAGCGCTTTGCAAAAGCGGCGGAGACGTCGCCGCGGATGACGGAGCCAAAGGCGCCGCGTTCGGCGAACAGGCCCATGTATAGATGAATCAAAAAGAGGCCGATAGTGAGCAGCGCGGCGGCCGGATGGATAAGCACCGCCAGATAACGCAGGGAACGAAAGTTCCAGGGAACGTACGTTGGAAACCAGAGCACCACTCCGCTCAGCAGCAAAAAACCCGCGCTCCAGAAAAATCCCCAGAAAAGAAATTTCTGACCGGCATTGTAGCGCCCTGCCGGCGGCATTTTGTCGTCCTGATTCGTGCTGTAGTAGCGAATGTTCTTCCACCACTCTCTGTCCACGGCGGAGCTGCGCATCTGTGACGCCCACAGCTGGAACATGCGAAGGACGGAGGCTGCAAAAATCAGCCCGATCCAGGGATGCAGCATGCGCGAGACTTGCCCGCCCCCCAACCCTAAGGCAATCCAGAAGCACCACGGCGACCAGAACGCCAGTCCTGTCAGCAGCAGGTAGACATAGGAGAATCCCGCGAACCAGTGCGTCAGCCGCTCCGTAAACGTGTATCTCAGAATATGGCCGTGAGGAACGATCTGCTCCTGATGGCTCACGACGGACCTCCGGGTTGGATATCTTCGTCCTCACGAGCTTTGGGACCGAACCGCAGGTAGTGTACGAAGAGCCCGATCAACCCGCCAACCATCGCGACGTTGCCCAGCCACTTCAGCGGCCCTTTCCAGAGCTTCACCGACCACGGAACATGCGGATCGGCGGGCAGCCCGCCGTAAAGTTCGGGCTTCGTGGCGTCATGCAACACATACACGACCCCCGTGCCGCCGACTCCCGCTGGATCATAGATACCAGCGTTCGGGAAGTCGTAATGTTCGCGAAGCTGTTTCGCGCGCTTATCCGCGAGGTCCTTCATGTCTTCCTTGCTGCCGAAATGCAGGCAGCCTGTTGGGCAGGCCTTAATACACGCGGGCTCGAGCCCCTCGCTCACGCGGTCCGAGCACAGCGTGCACTTAAACACGCGATTTGTTTTCGGATTCATCTTCGGAATGTCGAACGGGCACCCGGTGATGCAGTATCCGCAGCCAATGCAGTTCGCCTGCTGGAAATCTACGATGCCATTGGCATATTGAACGATGGCGCCGTCCGCCGGGCACGCCGCGAGACACCCAGGCTCTGCGCAGTGCATGCACTGATTCTTGCGCATCAGCCACATCAGCGACCCATCTTCCTTCTCGTGCTCGTTGAAGAGAATCAGGTTCCAGTAATTCCAGCGCGTCTCCGGCATCGTCTGATACGTGTTGTCGAAAGACGTTTCGCCGAACGGCAAGTCGTTCCATTCCATGCAGGCAACTTCGCAGGCCTTGCAGCCGATGCACGTGGTGGTGTCGATGAGTTTGCAGACGGTGTATTCGCGCTGCGCGTCTTGGCCGGGAACGCTCCCGGCATGTCCGGAAATCTTCTGCACGCGTAAGGTGGCTTGGCTCATACGCGTCTCCTACACCTTCTCCACTTTCACGAGAAAGCCCTTGAACTCTGGCGTATGCGCGTTGGGATCGACAATCGTCGGAGACAGCGCATTCGCCAGCATCTTCGAAGTGCGCCCTTTGTCCGACGGAATGCCCCGGTATCCCCAGTGAAATGGAATCCCGATCTGGTAAGTTTTCTTGCCGTCGATCGTCATCGCCTTGATTCGCTTCGTGACCATCGCTTTGGCGATGTATTCGCCTCGTGCGCTCGATACCTTCACTTTTTCGCCGCCACGAATTCCCATTTCGTCCGCCATCTCCGCGCCCATCTCGATGAAAGGCTCTGGCACAAGCTGCACGTTCATCGGATTGTTTTTCGTCCAGTAGTGGTAATGCTCGGTCAAGCGGAACGTCGTGCAAATCACGTTGTAACCATCTTTGGCCGTGCCCAGCTTGTCGTCTGGGGTCTTTAGCTGCGTCACGACCGGGTTATGTGTCTGCTCTGGATGCAGAGGATTCTGGAAGGGACTCTCGAACGGCTCGTAGAATTCCGAGAAGGGTCCATCGGCAAAAGACGCCAGCGGCCCAAAAATTCGCCCCACGCCTTCCGGATTCATGATGAAAGGTCCCATGCGATCCTTGGGTTTGGAATCAGGCTTGAAATCCGGCACATCGTTCCCGACCCACTTCTGCAAGTCCTCGTTCCACCAAATTTGCTTCCGAGTCGCGTCCCACGGCTTTCCTTCCAAATCGCACGAAGCACGGTTGTACAGCACGCGGCGATTTGCTGGCCACGACCACGCCCACGCGGGATGGACTCCCATATTCGAGGGATCCGAAGGATCGCGCCGCGCCGTCTGATTGCCCGCTTCGGTAAATGCCCCGGAATAGAGCCAGTTCCCGCACGCCGTACTCCCATCGTCCTTCAACCAGCTAAATCCCGGAAGCTGCTGTCCCCTCTTGATTTGGGCTTTTGTAGCGGGGTCCTCTAAATCAGCCAGCGCCTTGCCGTTCACTTCCTTCAGGACTTCGGTCAGTGACGGATTCATCGGTTCCGTGTAGTTCCAACTGAGTTTTAGAATCGGATCAGGGAACTTGCCGCCTTCCTTCTTGTACAGTTCCCGAACCCTCAGAAAAATCTGCGCCACGATCGCTTGGTCCAGCCGCGCATCTCCCGGCGTAGGCACAGCTGTGTTTTTCCAGACCAGCCACCGCGCAGAATTCGTGAACGAACCGTCTTTCTCCGCAAACCCAGCGCACGGCAAGCGGTACACCGTCGTTTGAATTTGTTTCATGTCGCCGTCCGCGATCACCTTTGGCGACTTCCAGAACTCGCTGGTTTCATCCGGATATATTTCCCCGACAATGAGCCATTCCGCCTTTTTCAGCGCATCGATGTTCTTATTCGAATCGGGCCCAATCGCCACGCCGTTCATCCCAAAGGCCATCAGTCCTTTGACCGTGCCGTTGTACATGTCGTCCCAGATATGTACCCAAGAATAGTCGCGGTCCACTTTCGGCAGGTAGTCGTACGCCCACCCGTTCTGCTTTGTGGCCGCGTCCCCGTACCACATTTTCATGAGGCTCACTACGAATTTCGGCGTGTTTCCCCAGTAATTGAAGGATTCCCATTCAGTCGGCTTGGATGAGGTCGGCGTGATTCGCTTTATCCAGTTTTCAAAGGAGCCGTCCGCGGGCGTCGGCACTTTCAAATATCCCGGAAGCGTGTCGTACAGACCGCACATATCCGTCGCGCCCTGAATGTTCGAATGTCCGCGAAGCGCGTTCACTCCTCCGCCCGCACGTCCCACGTTTCCCAGCAGCAGTTGCAGCATTGCCGCCGTCCGAATAATTTGCGTCCCAAAACTATGCTGCGTCCAGCCAACCGCGTAAATAATCGTGCCAACTTTCTTCGTGTCGCCGTCTTTGCGAATCGAAGTGTAAAGATCCGCGGCTTTTAGAAATTGCTCCTTGGGAATACCCGTGATGCGCTCAACCATTTCCGGCGTATACCGGGAATAATGTTTCTTCAGCAGTTGGAATACGCAATTCGGATTCTGCAGCGTTGCATCGTGCGCGACTTTTTCCGGCAACGGCGGCAAGGCTGCGGGCGTCGCTCCTGCCCCGGCATGCTGTGCCGCTCCTCCCGCATAATTCCAGCTTGCGCGGTTATAGCTGTGTTTCTCCGCGTCAAAACCCGAAAACACGCCATCCGCGTCCGCCGGCAGCTTGAAATCGCTGTCGATAATGAACGCCGCGTTCGTATAATTGGCGAGATATTCTTTGGGGTAACGGTTGTTTTCGATCGCGTAGTTGATCATGCCGCCAAGAAACGCGATGTCCGATCCCGCGCGAATCTGGCAGAAAAGATCGGCAACCGAAGAAGTGCGCGTGAATCGCGGATCAACCGAAATCAGCTTCGCATTCCGGTTCCGCTTTGCTTCCAGCGCCCATTTGAAGCCGCAAGGGTGGTTCTCCGCTGGATTCCCGCCCATGACGAGCATCATGTCGGTGTTCTTGATATCGATCCAGCCGTTCGTCATTGCGCCGCGGCCAAACGTTGGTCCCAAACTTGAGACCGTGGGGCCGTGTCAAACCCTGGCCTGGTTTTCCAGGTGCGTGACCCCCAGGGCACGCATCGCTTTCACTGCCAGAAAATTAAACTCGTTCGTATCGGTGCACCCGCCGGTAAATGCGATCGATTCAAGCCGGTTGACCTTGATTCCCTTGGCGTCCATCTCAACGAAAGTATCGTCTCGCGTTTTCTTGATCCGCTGTGCGATTTCATTCAGCGCATCGTCCCAGGAGATGTCTTCCCAGTCCGTCCCTCCCGGTCGTCTTACTTGCGGCTTCAGTAGCCGGCGGTCATTTAGGATGTCTTGCGCCAGCGATGAGCCTTTCGGGCACAAGGTACCGCGGTTCGTGGGATGGTCGGGATCGCCTTCCACGTGCACGACTTGTGGCGTCACATTCTTCACCTTGTCCCCGATCGTATAAATGATCGTGCCGCAGCCCACCGCACAGTAAGGACATAACGAGCGGGTCTCGCTAGCTCGCGCTATCTTAAGCTGTGCCAGTTGCGCATAAGCCGGCTGAAGATCGAAGCCGAAAACGGCTGCCGCTGCTCCACCGATGGTCGTGAACTTGAGGAAGTCTCTTCGGGTGGCTTGCATCGTACCCCCTGGGAATAGAGACGAACGGACTGCGTGTGGCGATCCCTTCATAATGCCGATTCTACGGGATGTCAAGATTTTGACGAAAAATTAACATTGCGGGATGCATTAAATTTTTCCGTTTTTGGTGCGATTAACGCACGTGCAGACCTTAACAAGTTGACAAAGGTACCTAAATGTGATACTATACACGGAAGCCGAATGGCTCGGCTCACCGAGACACCGCTCTGGGAGCGCCGCGTACCGGCGTTCAGTAAGCAGGGTTCCTCTTGCCGCAAATCAGGACGGCGAACGGTCTGCTTGCTTGTCCGCAATCTCATTACTGGGAGGACGAAATCATGACCGCAAACGAAACCATCGTTCAAAAGCTGCATCTCTTTCAGCTGTCGACCAGCACAGTGCCGGTGGCACCTGGCCGGACAATGGAAATGGTTTTGGGCTGTTATCTCGTTGAAACTAAAGATGGTAAGCACATCCTGATCGACACCGGCTTTCCGCCTGACGTGCCCAGACCAGCCGGCAGCCCGCCCGCCGAAAACCAGAAGAATGTCCTGGAGCATCTTGCCGCACTCGGCCTGTGCCCCGGCGACATCGACACCGTTATCGCAACTCATTTCGATATTGACCACGTGGGCTATCACGATTCCTTCCCCGAGGCGGAATTCGTCGTTCAGCGCGAACACTACGAACTGGCCCGGGCTGGCCATCCCCGATTTGCCAAAGCGCGCGTGCACTGGGACCATCCCGCACTCCGTTACCGTCTGTTGAATGGCGATCTCGAACTGCTCCCCGGCTTGACCTTGCTCAAGACCGGTGGCCACGTTGCAGGTCATCAGTCAGTGCTGGTGCGTCTTCCGCACACCGGTTCGGTCCTTCTCGCCATTGACGCCGTCATGATGGAGCGCACTTTTACGATGGATCGCAAAGCCTGGCCCAATGATGAAAATGAGCAGCACCTCCTCGCCAGCACACGGAAACTTCTTGATCTTGTAGAGAAGGAAAACATTCCCCTGGTCGTCTTCGGCCATGATGGACTGCAGTGGCGAAATCTGAAAAAGGCGCCGGCTTTTTACGATTAAGGGGTCGGCAGGTTGGAAAGTCCTATCAGGTGGTTTGGGCCAGGCTCGCGGGGCTGGCGTCGGTGTCCGTTCCAGTTTGGGCGCTGGAAGCGCGATATCGCACGATCAAAAGCGTAAGATCGTCGGCTTGGCTCGCGCCTCGCGCGAAATTCTCGACAGCTTCCAACACGCACTTCTGCAGTTGGTCGAGTGGGCAGTCCGTTTGTCCTGTCAGGACCTCGCGTAGCCGTGGCACGCCAAACAGCTCTTCGTTCGGGTCCATGGCTTCGGTGACTCCGTCGCTGAATAGCACTATCGTGTCGCCGGGTTCGAGTTTCAGACGTGCCACCGCATATTCGGCCTCGGGCACAAGCCCGACCGGATAGGATCCCTCGCTGAAAGGTTCCTGGGCCACTCCATGGCGGATTAAGAACGGCGAAGGATGCCCGGCATTGATAAATTCGAGATGTCCATCTTGGTCCAGAATGCCGAAAAACATCGTGGCATAGCGCCCAACTTCCGCGTGGTCGCACAGAAATCGATTTACATGCGAGAACACTCGCGCTGGATCGGTTCCCAGGGTCATAGCCGAAAGCGCGCCCTGCAGCATAGTCGTTAGCAGAGCAGCCCCGAGTCCCTTTCCGGAAACGTCGGCGATCAGAAACGCCGTTCGGTTCTTATCGAGCGGAAAAACGTCAAAGTAGTCGCCTCCGACTGATAGGCATGGATAATTGCATCCCGCCACAGCAAGGTGTGGATGATCCGGAAAGTTCCGGGGCAGCAGCGCTTGTTGAATGTCGCGCGCAATATTGATTTGCTCTTCCATGCGCTGCCGTTCCCGCTCGCGAACCACGAGTCTCGCGTTGTCCAGTGTGCTGGCCGCGTCTGCCGCAAGAGCGTCCAGAATTTGCCGGTCTAGCTTTGAAAATGCGGCAGGCCGCCGCGAGTCCAGATACAGCACTCCGAGAGACTGTCCAAAACCTGGAGAAACTCCGGACTCCAGTGTGCCGTGTCTGTTAACGGCAAACAGCGGAATCACCACCACGGCTCGCAGCCGCTGCGCAATGATGCTCTGCGCGGATTGCAAATCCATGTCCGCACGTTCGATGTCCTCGGTCACGACGGGCGAATTCTGCCGCAGCGCCAGTTGAATCGCTGTTTGGCTCGGCGCCAGCGATTCAGGTGGCAGCCGCAGCCCGCCGGTACGCCGCGCGAGCCGTACTTTGAGCGCGCCCGTAGCGTCTGCTTCCAGCAGCATTCCTCGATCCGCGTCCGTCACGGAGACCGCGTGGTCCAGCATCAAAGCCAGTGCTTCATCAAGCGGCCGCTGCGAGTGAAGCAGCGTTGTGGCCTCCAGCAGCAGGTTGAGTTTGCGCAGCCCTCCACCAACTGGTTCCGAACTGGTGATGTGCTCGATGCGCGTCAGCAGATTGGGAAGAGACTCCTCCCCGCTGGAGGTTCCGGAACGGAACACTATTTCGTAGGAATCCTCGAGTCCAAATGTGATCGAGTCGCTGTCGTTCAGCGCGCGGCTTTCCACTTTTTCGCCGTTTACGAACAGTCCGCGTCGCTGTCCTCGATCCTCTATGTAAAGCCGGCCCGCTTCAGAAACGATGGCTGCGCAATTCCTCGAAATGCGCCTGTCCGAAAGCTGCAGATGATTCCCCGTTTCCGCGCCTCTTCCGATAAGGAACGGCGTCTGCGTGATGCGTACGTAGCGGCGAGCGCCGTCTGGAGAAACGACCTCGAGCACTGCTCCGCCCATCGAAATGGAGGCTGTATCGGGCACGGGTTATTCGCGACGGGATTGTAGCACGCACGCGCGCCAAAGGCCGAAGTTGACGTTCGAACTCACCAGTTCGTCTGCTCACTCCATCGATTCCCGGGTCTTCTGTGATAGTTTCTATTTTCGTAATGTAATCTGCGGGAGGAAGAGATGCGCGCGACTGCGATAGCTTGGACTGGAACTGACGCGAGGATCAAGCCTTCTAATCGGTTGAGGCTCTATTTACTTCGCGCGGCGCTTCTCCTTGTCTGCACGGCGCTGCTCGCGGCTTGCGCGACTCCTGTCCGCGCAGCGGAAAAACATCCCTTCGGTATCGACGATTATTCAGCTCTCCGCAGCGCACACGCGATTGCCGTCTCCCCGGATGGTAAGCGCATTCTGTATGACGTCAGCGCCGTCGGAACGAAGGGGCCCGCGAAGCACGAATGGCGTCTGATCGACGTGACTGGCGAGAATTCCCGCAAGCTCGATCTTCCGGACCAGTTTCATCCTCTCGGTTTTACTAAGGACGGTGCCCTTTACGGCACTTACCGCGTCGGCGACCTCGGGCAACTTGGCATCGTCTCGCTCGAGTCTTCCAAGCCCACATTGATCATCGCCCTCCCCAACGGTGTCAACGCCGCCGCGATTTCCCCCGACGGTGCCCATTTCGCACTACTCTCCGACCCTAGGCCGAAGGATCCGCTCGCGGGCATTCATAACGTAGTAGAAAACGACGAAACCAGCCTCTACGTCGTTGGTGCGAACGGCGCTGACGGTGCCTGGTGGTGCCCCGATCTCAAATTCATCACCGATATCGCTTGGTCTAAGAACTCCTCACAAATCGCGGTTGTCACGCAGACTCCCAAGCTCGGCCACCACGAACTCCATTCCTTCGTGAATGTGTGTAGCGCCTCTGCCTCGAACCAACTCGCCGAAATTTCCGATGCAACCAGCGGCATCGCGTGGTCTGGTGACGGTTCTGAGCTAGTCTTTGCTGCCACGACCTCTCCCACGTTAACTCCCGAACACGTCTGGACCATTCCTATCGCGGGTGGCACGCCTGTCGATCGCACCCCGCAGCTGGCGGGAACAGCAACGACCGTGGAGTCCGACTCCCACGGCATGGTGTGGGTCGAGCTTCATAGAGGAGTGATCACCGAAGTCGCCGCATTCAGCGACGGCCAGTTTCAACGGCCCTACCACTGGCCCAACGGAAATATTGAGGGCCTGCCTGTGTTCTTTGCGTTTGCCGGTTCGCCGGAGACCCTGGTTTTCAACATTGGAGATCCGAGCCACGCCACGAACATAGCCGTTTACCAAGGCGATTCCTTCGCAAGAATTACCCATGAAGGCGACGATACGCTTGCGAGTGTAGATGTCGGCGGCGTAAAAATCGTTCACTGGACATCTAAGGACGGAATCAGGCTCGAAGGCATCGTTACATTTCCTGTCGGGTACCACGAAGGGAAGAAATATCCCTTCCTCGTTTTCCCCCACGGCGGCCCTGAATCAAACGATCAATTTCAATTCGACGCCTTCACGCAATTCCTGGCCGGAAAGGGCTATGTCGTCCTCCAGCCCGAATATCGAGGCTCGACCGGCTATGGCGCGGATTTTCTCTCCTCCATCTATCAGCATTTCGGAGACCGCGCCTATCGCGACGTGGATAGCGCCACCGATCTCGCCATCTCGGAAGGATGGGCCGATCCTAATCGGCTGGCGATTTTCGGCTGGAGCGCGGGCGGCTTCATGACTTCCTGGACCATTACGCAAACGCATCGCTATAAAGCTGCCATCGAAGGCGCGGGAATCACCGATTGGCTGAGCTTTATCCCCACCAGCGATACCTGGCAGGTCGATTATGACGCGCGGCTGGAGGAAAAAGATCCGAAGCCCATGCTTCAATTCTCAGCGGTCATGTTCGCGGACCAGGTGACCACTCCCCTCCTGATCCTCCACGGCGAAGCCGACCTCCGCGTCCCCACCTTTCAGGGACGGGAATACTTCGTCCTCCTAAAGGAACGCGGAAAAACCGTCCGCATGGTCACTTACCCGGGTTCGCCGCACTTTCCCCGTCTCGCCGAGCAGCGCCGCGACCTCTTCGATGAAATCGCCGCCTGGCTAGCAAAATATAATCCGTAACGGCGCCTAGAGTTCCCCGCGCGCTTTTTCAATCGACTGTCGTCCGCTCACGGATCACTCGTGCCGTAGTGCTTCCAGCGGATCGAGTCTCGATGCACGCAACGCGGGGAGGTAACTCGCCGCGAGGGCCACTCCCGCCAAACAGGCAGTTGCAATCATCAGAGTGACTGCATCATATGGCTTCAAATCGAAGAGCATCGAAGCCACCGCCTTCGAGCCGGCCAATGAAAGAGCAACGCCGATCGTCAATCCTATTGCCAGCAACAGCATGGTTTCGCGAAGCACGAGCGCGATGATGCTTCCCCGATCCGCCCCCAGCGACATCCGGATCCCGATCTCATTGCGCCGCCGCTCCACCATATAGGAAATCACTCCGTACAACCCAATCACCGCCAGCACCACCGCTAGCGCTCCAAAAAATCCGGACAGTTGCGCAACCAGTCGCTCTCTCAGAAGGCCTTCATCGATCATCCGCCGAAACGCATAGAAGCTTACGTCCATATTCGCGCTCGTTTGATTGGCTGTCTCCTTTACGGCGGAGATGAGGTTTGAAAAAGGCATCCTCGTTCGAATCACGATTTGCGCGTCGGTGTCCGGGTGGATTGCTTGCGCCACCGGTGTGTACACGATCTCTATCGGTTCTTCTCGCAAGTCCTCATACTTTGTATTCTTCACTACCCCCACGATTTCGTACGGGCCGATGATCTTGTTCATTCTCCGAATCCGGAACATTGTCCCCACCGGGTTGCTCGACTTCGCGATTTTCTCTCCGAACGCTTCGTTCACGATCGCAACCAGCGGCGCTCCCGCGTCGTCATGCTCGTTGAAGTCCCGTCCCGCCAGCAGAGGTGTTTCCAGCGTTTGGAAATATCCCGGGCTCACCGTGTCGAACGCAGCTAGCGGATTTTCTTCCTTCGGCGGGCTCGAAGTGCCCGGCAGAATGTCATGGTTTTCCCCGTTTCCGCTCAAGGGAACAATCCTCGCAATGGCCGCGGAATCCACTCCCGGAATCGCGCGTACGCGCTCCAAAAGCTCCTTTGCAAACGAGGTGCGGCGCTCATCGGCAAGCTTCAGTGGCGTGAAATCCAGATCCGTCACGAGAATCCCGTCGCGTTGGAAACCTGCATCCACGTGCGCGAGCTTGTCCAGGCTCTGCGCAAAAAGCAGCGCGCCAACCAGCAAAGTAAGCGACATTGCGATCTGGGAAACCACCAGCACGCGCCGCAGCCCGAATCGCGATCGGCCGTCCGTCGCCCCGCGCCCGCCTTCTTTCAAGACCACTCCGGGCGACACGCTGGTCGCTCGAAGGGCGGGTGCCAGTCCAAACAGGATGCAGGTGAGAACCGCAAGCGTCGTCGTAAACCCCAACACCCGCCAATCTGTCCCCAGGTCCACAAACAGCGGGTCGTGCGCCGTGCTCAACGAAGCCACCAGAACCTGGCTCAAGCTGTGCGCCAGCAATCCTCCTAACGCCGCGCCGATCACCGCCAGCACAAGGCTCTCCGCCAGCAATTGACGCACCAGCCTGCCTCGGCTCGCGCCAATCGCCAGCCTCATCCCCATCTCCTTTTCCCTCGCGCTCGCGCGAGCCAGCAGCAGGTTTGCGAGGTTGGCCGAAGCAATCACCAGCACCACTGCGGCCAGTGCAAGCAGCAGCCACAGCGGATCCGCAAATTCCCGCCGTAAGTCTGATACTCCGGTTTCCGCCGGGAATGCTCCCAGCCTGTAACTCAGGAAGTGTTTCGCCTGTTCGGGATTGAAATTCGCGGGCAGGGTCGCTTCGAAGATACCCGGTGAAACGGCCCGCAATTGCGACGTTGCACGTGCGATCGTCCATCCGGGCTTCAGCCGCCCAATGCTGCTCAGCCACCAGCCGTCTCGCAACGGGAGCATCGCGCCCTCGCCGTCCACGATTTGCTCCGCGCAGAGCGGCCCGGCGAGGTCGAAATAGCGTCCCGTCTCTACCCCGCGAAAACTCGCAGGTGCCACGCCAATAATCGGAAACGGATGCCGGTTTAGTAGAATGCTCCGGCCGATCACATCCGGGCTTCCTCCATATTCGCGTTGCCAGAAGGAATAACTGATCACTACGCCCGGCGACGGGCAGCCAGGCTGATCGTCGTTGCGATTCAAGAGCCGTCCCAGCGCAGGCTGCACTTCCAGCATTTCAAAAAAGCTACCGCTCACCCACAATCCTTCCACAGTGTGCATTTCCCCCGAAGGTGAAATGTTTAGTCTCACGGGGGACCACGCGGAAATCCCCGAGAAGCTTTCCTGCTCCTGCTGGATTTTCTCCCAAATCGCGTACGTGAGGTCAGGGTAGCGGCTGTTGAAATATCCGCTCGCCCCATCCCTCGGAAGGATTTTCACCCCCGCCAGATTCCGTGGATTCTGCACCGGCAGCGTGCGCATTTGCACGGCGTCGAGCAGTTGAAAGATGGCCGTGTTCGCTCCGATTCCCAGCGCCAGCGAAAGGATCGCCGCGCTTGTGAACGCGGGATTGTGCCGCAACCCTCTCAACCCGAATTTCAAATCGTTCCAAAGCGTTTCGAAATGCGTCTCCCAGCTTGCCGCCCTCACTCCTTCCTTGACGGACTCGACCCCGCCCATTTCGATTCGCGCGGCCCGCTGGGCTTCTTCGCGCGTCATTCCTTGCCTCATTTTTTCGACGGTCGCTTTTTCGAGAAAATCGCCCAACTCCTCTTCGAGTTCCTGTTCGGTTTCCTTCTTGCGGAAGAGTCCGCGCAGCCCGCTCGCCAGATTTTTCCTAATGGCCACGGTTGTCCTCCTCGCGGGGACGCGCTTTGGCGCTTCCCCTTCTCAATCCTTACGACGCCGTCTGCAAAATCCTCGCAATGGCCGCCACCTGCCGCTCCCATTCTTTTGTTTCGCTCCGCAGCTTTTGCCGCCCCGCTCTTGTAAGCGAGTAGTATTTCGCCCGGCGGTTGTTCTCCGACGTCCGCCAGCAGCTTTCCATCAGTCCAGCGCGTTCCAGCCGGCGAAAAGCCGGAAACAACGACCCCGGGTTCACTTCGAATACCCCGCGGCTCAATTGCTGAATCCGTTGCGAAATCCCCCATCCATGAAGCGGCTCCAGCGCCAGCGTCTTCAGGATCAGCATGTCCAGCGTTCCTTGCACCAGTGTCGCCGACGGCTCGGTCATAGCCTCCCCTGGGATTCTCCTCTAGAGAATCTAGAGAAGTATAAGCCGCTTCTATCGATTGTCAAGAGAAGCTGGCCGGTACTCATTGGACGATGGAATTCGAAAAGTGTTTCAGCCTGCTCGGATTTGTTGAGGTATGCTTCCGGTTAATGAGAAGCCGCGGCCAGCCGCCTCTTGACGTACTCCGCCACGTACGCGTCGAATAACTCGTTGAGCTGGTGGGTGATCGAACCGGGCGCCGTCGCGATCTTGTTCCCGGCGATTTCCCCGACCCCGATCAGATTACGGTTCGTCGAGGAGACGAACACTTCGTCGGCCGAATATAAATCCTCGGGCCGCAGCGCCTGCTCGATAACCGCGATTCCTGCTTCCGGAGCGATCTCGAACAGGATCCCCCGCGTGACGCCTTCAAGGCATCCGGAATTCAGGGGCGGCGTGTACACCTTTCCGTTTTTTACCGCAAAAATATTTGCCGCCGTGCATTCGGCGATTTCCCCTCGCTCATTGAGCAGCACCACTTCATCGAATCCTTCTTTTTGCGCTTCCGCCACCGCCCACACATTTTGCAGCCACGAAGTAGTCTTCACACCCGCCAGCGGCGAAGCTGCGTGGCGTCCCTGCTCGCGCAAAGTGAGCCGGACCGGCTCTCGATATTGCGGCAGCGGCGCCGTGTAAATGATCAAGTCAACTTCCGGATGTTTTTCGTCGCTCTGCCAGAAGCCCACCTGGTTGTACACGAGATAAATCCGTGCGCATCCTTCCGTCACTTGGTTCGCGCGGATGACTTCGTGCAGATTCAGCCGCACTTTCGCCGAACTGTACGGCATCGGCAGCCGCACGACCACCGCGTCCTTTTCCAGCCGCCGCCAGTGCCGTTCGTAAGCGAATGCTTCCCCATGAAAGATCCGCAAGGTCGTAAACAGCCCCCATCCGCAAATCAGCCCGGCCTGCCCAGGCGAAAGCCGTACCTTCTCGATCGGCAGCAGGGCTTCGTTATGGAAAATATTCTTGTGGATCGCTCAACCCCCGATGTCCCTTCTTGTCGCTCTTTTCTATTGTATCCGAAAGCTCACACCCAGACCGCGCTGCCGCGAATCTGTAACTTGTTTTTTCACTCTTCACTCCGGCTGCGTTCTCCACCATCGGTCCGCTTCTTTAACCTTGGATCTCGTACATGAAAAACAGAAAAGGCGAGCCGAAGCTCGCCCTCCCCGCCATCACGATGGATCGATGCTTAGAAAAGCAGTTTCAGTGCAAACTGAATCTGCCTCGAGGAGCCGAAGTCCCCCGTTGGGAATCGCGTGGACAGTATCTTTCCGAACGATCCGCTCGTCACTGTCAGCACGGGGTTCCCGAAATTGGGATGGTTGAATATATCGAACATCTCGCTCCGGAACTGGAGCGTAACTCTCTCTGTTAGTTTCGTGTTCTTCGTAACCGAGAAATCCGTGTTCACGAAGTTCGGGCCTGTGATCGAATCCCGTCCCAGATTCCCGGGATGACAGACTCCCGCAACGCACGGTGAAACAAAAATGGTCTTGTCCGCAAACCACTGAGTTGGACTTCCCGTTGTCTGCACTGCTCCGGTTATGTCCGGTCTCACCGTCAGCGAAATTCCCGGACCTGGGCCGATCGCCAGCGTCGGATTGATCGGATTTCCGCTTTGCGCCTGCGTGACGATGCCAAGCTGCCATCCCTGTACCACCCGGTTCCCTTTGAACGGCAGTTCGTAGAATCCGCTCAGCACAAATCGGTGCCGCACGTCGAATTCCGAGAGGCCGTAATCTCCCCGCGGATTGTAGGCGTTCTGCAGTACCAGCGATTCTCCGGTCGATAGCGAGTTATAGTCCAGTGACTTCGAGAACGTGTAGGATCCCAGGAATTGGAACCCATGCGAGAAGTGCTTGTTCACAGTGGCCCACAGCGCGTTGTAGTTCGAATTGCCTCCCGTGCTCACCTGATTGATATTCCCAAATGGGCACACTGGGTTTGGAGGTGCGCATTGTGCCGGAATTACCGCGCTCGTCAATGGTAGGGAAGCATAAGGCCGCGTCGTTTCATAGACGCCCCCGGTGACGAACGGCTGGTTGATATTCTGCGTCAATTGCAAGTGCGTCGCCTTAAGCCCGACGTAGGCCACTTCCACTCCCAGTGTCGAAGTGATTTGGCGCTGGACTGTAAGGTTCCAGTCTTGCGCGTACATATCGTCGAAGTTCGGATTGATCGCACTCGGTCCAAGGCTGACTCCTGTTATGGCCGCCGAGGGATTCTCCAGCGTAATGCTGCTCGTCGCCGAACTCGCCGAGATGGGCAGCGCGAAAGGGGGATTCGAACTAAGTCCCGTTACGATGTTCGTCGTCGGATCTTGCGTCATGATCGCGTACGCCGCGCGAACCGAAGTCTTCCCGTCTTTGAACGGATCCCACGCGAAGCCGATGCGGGGTTGGAAGTTCTTGTTGTTCGTGTGATAGGGCTGCGGCGAAGAGATCAGCGTTCCCGTCGCCGGGTCGAAATTCGTGAAGCGGCCGCCGGATTCCGAAGGACTCGAATTCCACGCATAGCGCAACCCGATGTTGATCGTGAGGTTTGGTTTCAGCTTGAAACTATCTTGCGCGAACACGTCGTAGGAAGGCTGCAGAATTTTGTCATTGCCTGAGCCCAGCAGATCGGTGAAGGAATTGGATTTGTCCGCAAGGAAGTTCGCAAACGTCGTAAAGCTGAAGCTCCCCACGTTTTCTGCAATGTTGTTGTTGTACGCACGCCGGATTTCGCCTCCAAACGCGAAGGAGTGCCTTCCCCTTAACCAACTCAGAGTGTCATTCAACACGACCGTCGTGTCGCCACGTCCTTGCGGTTCGCCTGTAGGTCCGCCAAAGCCCAATGTGCCCGCCACGTTGAAGAACGGCAGCCCCGATCCCACCGGCGAGCCCGTCGGCATGGTGATATTGAAGTTTGCCGGGTCCAGCAATCCGTTGGGCAGAAAGGTCAAGTGGATTCGATTGAAGCCCAGCCGCACTGTATTTGCCAAAGATGCGTTAAACGTGTGGTCTTCGCTGAACGTCATCAGTTGCCGGAATCCGGCTCGCGTGTCGCCGAATCCAGGAATGTCCGCTGCGATCGCTCCCCCGGCCGTGGGTTCTTGCCGGAGATCCTTTTGGACGACGTAATAGCCGTGGAGGCGATCGCTCTCCGTCAACTCATAATCCAGGTCGGCGGAACCTTGGTCCAGCGAGACGTTAGCCACTGCACCACCCGTGAAGAGATTGAAGGTTGCGGGGTCCGTAGCCGTGCCCGATCCCACCTGGTTGGCTGCTGGAATCAAACCCAGCAAGCTCAGAACTGCCGGCGAAGTCACGCCCGCCCGGTCATTTTGGCTGGGTACTGTGGACGAGACCGTCAAGCTCTGATGCTGCCGGAGCCCTTCGTAGGCCAGAAAGAAGAATGCCTTATTTTTCTTGATTGGCCCTCCGAAAGCCGCCCCGAATTCATTCCTCTTGAACGGCGCCTGCGGCAGTGCTGCTCCCGTTGCGCTCACCGCTGAGTTGAAGAAATTACGCGCGTCGAGCGCATTGTTCCGGAAAAATTCAAAGACCTCTCCGTGATATTCATTTGTTCCGGAGCGAGTCGCCAGGTTCACGATGGCTCCTGAATTTCTTCCGTATTCCGCGGGAAAGGCGGAGTTGTCGATTTTGGATTCCGCAAGTGTATCGATGGGAGGCTGAAACGTAATTTGATTCTGGACGTTGTCGTTCAGGTTGATTCCGTTCACTAGCCAGTTGGTTGTATCTTCGCGCTGGCCTGCCGTATTGATCCCGAAGGATCCTTGTCCCCGTAGCGGAAATGACAGAAAACCATTCGCCGGAGGTGTTACAGTGCCCGGCGTCAACAAACTCAGGTCTGTAAAGTGCCGACCGTTCAGTGGTATTTCTTGCACGGTTTTGTCGTTGATGACCTGCCCCATGCTGTTCGTGGTGGTCTGGATAATCGCCGCGTCGGCAACGATCTCGATCTTTTCGCTTGCCTCGCCAATTTTCAACTCCACGTTCAGTGTCACCGAAGTCGCTACGTCAAGTTTAAGATTGGAGACTACCTTCGTTTGGAAATTGGCCGCCGAAATTTCAAGCCGGTATATTCCAATCGGCAAGCTTGGGATCAAATAAGCTCCAGCCGCATCGGTTTGAGTTGTCGATTCGACCCCCGTCCCTTGATTTGTCGCAACTACCTTGGCATTTGGTACGGCTGCGCCTGTTGGATCGGTGACGGTTCCATTTACCGTTGCCGTGGACTGCGCCGAGATTCCGCTCGCCAGACCGCACAAAAACACAAGTAGCAGAGAATAGCGCGAAAAAAACCGCGTGGTCTTCAAAAAAAACCCTGAAGCAACTTCCATAGTTCTCGTCCTCCCAGCTTGAAAGTACTGCATGAAATTGCCGCGACCCTCCCAAATGTTGCTTCGCTTTCGCGGTTTGTAATCAGGCGCGGGAGAGACATCACGGAGTCGCTGCGGATCGACAAAATGCCATCCATTCGAACTACGCCGCTCCCGTCGGAAGCCCCCCTGCCCCTTAAGCCAGATGGCAATTGGGGTACCAGACTAGAGCGGACTCAAAACTTAATTAAGGCCATGTTATTCAATGACTTGTAAAAACCCTATAAATTAGAGAGCCTTTTGCGGCTCGGTGGATTCAAGTATTGGAAGGCCTCTATGAAAACCAGAAGACAATTCCGACTAGGGCAGGCGGTCGAGCGAGGATTCTAGCGTAGTGAAAAGTTCCTAAGGAGCGCAGCTATTTGGAACGAGCAGCAATTGTCCCGCAAAGATCAGATTGGGGTCCGCGATGCTCGCATTGGCTCGGGCGATGCAGGTCCACGATGCGCCGTGGCCGAAATGCCTCCGCGCGACGCTCCACAGAGTGTCGCCCTTCTGGAGCTTGATTGTGGAAGCTGCGCTGCCACTTTGAGCATGAACCAAAACTGGAGTGACTGCGGTCGCGGGGAGAATCAGATGATCCCCAGCGCGAATCAGGTTGGGGTTGGCGATCGAGGGATTCGCGGCGCGAAGTTCCGGCCAGCGACTGCCACCTCCCAGATTCTGTTCAGCAAGCTTCCAGAGCGAATCACCGGATTTGACGACTATCGTTCTTTGCGCTGCGCCGGTGACAGGCGCCAGAGAAGGGGTGGACGGAAGCGGCCGAATCGATTCGACCGGTGCGACTGGCGTCACAGAAGAGAATAAGTTTCTTGCCGCCGCCGGTTTTGAAGAGTGGAAAACGTCAACCGGCGCCACAGGAGAAATCATGGTACGAGTCGTCGGAGGGATCGACGGATGCACCGGCTGGATTTTCAGAACTGGTTTCGCGGATTCGGGGACAGGAACTGATTGAGCAGGCTGGACGAAAAGTTTGGGTAAGGGAACAGGGCGCGAAGAGATTTTTGGCTCCGCGGGCAAAACAAGTTTCGTAGCTGGACGAGTCACCGGCCGGATTTCTGAAGCGCTGCCGAGAGGAACCCGCGGACGAAGAGGAACCGGGACAGCTGAGAAAGGATCACGGCGAAAAACATGAGGCAGCATCTTTGAGTGGAGATCCGGTTGAGTGGCCGGGCGAATTCTGGGGCGCTCAGGCAAAACTGGAGAGGCAAGCGCCGGCTCTGAGAACGGAAGATGAAATGGAACAGACTCTTTAGTTTTGAGAGCCTGCATTTCTTTTGGCTTGCGATAACGCCGAGCCACTTCGCCGAGAGACGTTCCCGGTGGTTGTGAATTCGCGTCGAGACCTGCCGGAGAATTTTTCAAGGGCGCGGGTGAGCAATCATTTTTTTGCGCGCATTCCATTTTCTTTGCTTCAACTTGTGCGCGGTCCTCGGGGGTCAGAATACGAGCGTGAGCAAGATCATCGTTGGTGTAAACATGCGCTGGATGTTTCTGGAGTTCCTGCTTGCGCGTGCGTTCCTGGCGAGCCGCTTCGGCGACGCTTTGCGTCTGCTGGTCTTGCGCGCGGGAGACGGTTGCGCCAAACGTCGCGCAGGATAAAAAAAACACGATGGAAACAGGAAGGCAGACGGAAGGCAAGATTCTCCTTGAGCCTGCGTGACGCGGCTGAAAGGACCGAGGGCCGTTTGGGTCAGTCAGCTGCATGGTAAACCGACTACGGGGGAATCCGCGTAACTAGAATTGTAACCGGGAAACGGCCGCACGGGAAAATTTGTTCTCATCGTGTTTCCTGAGCGTAAATCGCTGCAAAGCGGCGTTTTATGAAGCCAGAGAAGTGCGTTTGGCATATTATCTTTGCGTTTCAATGCCAAGGGAAATCGAGGACCTGAAATGAAGAGAAAAGACAATTGCCCAGAGGACAAGAGAAACCAGGCGGGGCCGGAGGCGCATGGCGAAGACCGGCGCACGTTCCTGAAGACGAGCTTGCTCGGTGGGGCGGCGATTGCCGCTGGACCGGCGCTGCGCCCTGCGCTTGGATCGTCGCGCGGAAACGTGGCTTGCGGAGAGGCTGTGGAGGTTCCGCCGTTCGAGCTGGACGAAATCACGATTGCGGAATTGCAAGAAGGAATGAAGTCCGGCAAGTACAGTGCGCGCTCGATCGCGGAAAAATATCTCGCGCGCATCGCCGCAGTGGACAAGAGCGGACCTACGGTGAACAGCGTCATTGAAACAAATCCAGATGCGCTGGAAATTGCGGAAGCGTTGGACAAAGAACGCAAAGAAAAAGGTCTGCGCAGACCGCTGCACGGAATTCCCATTTTGATCAAGGACAACATCGCGACCGCGGACCGGATGCAGACGACGGCTGGCTCGCTGGCTCTTGTGGGATCGAAGCCGCCCTCGGACTCGACTGTCGCGCGAAAGCTGCGAGAAGCGGGCGCGGTGATTCTGGGAAAAACGAATTTGAGCGAGTGGGCGAATATCCGCTCGAACCATTCGATTAGCGGATGGAGCGGGCGCGGCGGGCAGACGAATAATCCATACGCACTGGACAGGAATCCGTGTGGATCGAGTTCAGGAACCGGCGCGGGAGTTTCCGCGAACTTTGCAGCGATTGGAATTGGAACCGAGACGGATGGATCGATTGTGTGTCCCTCTTCGTCGAACGGACTTGCGGGAATCAAGCCGACGGTTGGGCTGGTGAGCCGGAGCAGGATTATTCCGATTTCGCATACGCAGGATACGGCGGGACCGATGTGCCGGACGTTGCGGGACGCAGCGATTCTACTGGGCGCACTGACGGGCGTGGATGCGGACGACAAAGCGACGGCGGCGAGCGCTGGAAAGTCGCACACGGATTACACCAAATTTCTCGATGCCGATGGATTGAAAGGAGCCCGCATCGGCGTCTTGCGGAAAGCGTTCGGGTTTAGCCCGGCGGTGGACAAATTGATGGAGGCGGCGCTCGAAGTGATGAAGAAACAGGGAGCGACGCTGGTGGATCCCGTGGAATTCGCAACGTACGGCAAGTTCGGCAAGACAGAGTTTTTGGGATTCATGTACGAGCTGAAAGCCGATTTGAATGCTTATCTGGCGTGGCTCGGGCCGAACACGCCGGTGAAGTCGCTGAAAGAGATTATCGAATTCAACGAGAAAAACGCGTCGAAAGAGATGCCGTATTTCGGGCAGGAGAATTTCCTGAAGGCAGAGGAGAAGGGGCCGCTGACGACACCGGAATATGTGCAAGCGATCGCGAAAAACCACGAGCTGGCCGGCAAAGAAGGAATTGATGCAACGATGGATAAGTTCAAACTGGATGCCATCGTCGCGCCTACCGGTGGTCCGGCGTGGCTGACGGACATCGTGAACGGCGACGCGTTCGGCGGAGGCAGCTCGGAATTCCCGGCGGTGGCGGGATATCCGAACATCAGTGTAACCGCCGGGTTCGATTTCGGGCTGCCGGTGGGGATTTCGTTTTTCGGACGGGCTTGGAGTGAGCCGGTGCTGTTGAAGTTGGCGTATGGGTTCGAGCAGGCGACGAAATTCCGCAAGGCGCCACGGTTTTTGGCACACGTGGAGGTGGAGGCGTGATCCGTCACTTCTGACTCGTGTCCCTTGTCGCGCGATTTGTGCCAGGTTGGACCAGGTCGGCGGGTGCTACGGTGTGTAGGGGCCTTTGACTTCGCCCCAGCCCCAACTCGGCATGGAGGCCGAGGGCCCGACCGGATTTTCGCTAGTGGCGGAGTTGATTACCGCGATGCGGCTGCCCCATTCGAGATAGCCGACAAGAGCGGAGCGAAACTCGGGATCATCCGGCATGGCTAGCTGGTCAGCAGTGTCGAGCAGGAGAGTAACCCAACGTTTTCGCTGGTCTTCTGTCAGGTGCCTGCCAAGATGCTTGGCAATCATCGTCGAGTGATTGTGTTTCCCATCGCCGCTATAGAGTTTGGGTCCTCCTAAGACTTCGGAAACAAAGTGAGCGACCGTCAGGAAATGTTCCATCGGCATATCCGCAAAGACCGGGGCCAGAATGGGGTCTACGGGCACCTGCTCATAGAATTTCTTGAAGAGTGCTTCGATTTTGTCCCGGCCGCCACACCATTCGTAAAGAGTAGGCACGTTCCCGTCAGTCATAAATCGCTCGCCCCTGCGACATTTTACGATGCGCCGGAGATATATCCAAACAGGGGTTGGGAGAAGATGACGTGAAAATGCAAGAATTCCGTGGAACTGGAGTAGATGCGTGTGGGTAGTCGAGTTTGCGCGTATCCGTTTTCCTTCTGAACGAGAACACCTTGCTACAATGGCCCTTTCTGGATTGTGGACGCGGAAATGCCACGTCGTTCAGCGGCTGATTTCGAAAAGATCGACCTAAAACGACATAGAAATAAGAAGGAAACCAATATGAAAGGAGCTAAAACAAAAAAGGATTTGTCGCTTGAACGACGCGAAGAACTGCTTAGAGCATTGAAAGTCCGCTTTGAGCAAAATATGAACCGGCATAAGGGTCTCGAGTGGGCCCAAGTAAGAGCAAAGCTGGAAGTAAATACTGAAAAACTCTGGTCACTCGGCGAAATGGAGAGAACAGGCGGTGAACCGGACATTGTTGGTCTCGATAAAAAAACGGGCGAATACATATTTCTTGATTGTTCAGCGGAAAGTCCGAAAGGCCGCAGAAGTCTTTGCTACGACCGGGAAGCACTGGACTCCCGGAAAGAAGACAAGCCGAAAAACAGTGCTATGGACATGGCGGCGGCCATGGGGGTTGAACTTTTGACGGAAGAACAATATCGAGAGTTGCAGAAACTTGGAAATTTCGACACGAAGACGTCGAGTTGGCTGATAACACCTGGCGAGGTTAGAAAACTTGGCGGCGCCATATTTGGCGACCGCCGCTTCGGCCGTGTCTTCATTTATCACAACGGCGCGGAGTCTTACTATGCCGCCCGGGGATTCCGTGGCTTGCTCAGAGTCTGAATTTGCAGGTTACGCGTAGCACAGCTAAATTAGGTTGCGAGAATGGGGGTATAGATGAAAAGACCCGTTGGCATGGATTCTGCCTCTGCATCCATCGACGAGAAGATCAAGGAACTTGGCGACTGGCGAGGGAAGACGCTCGCTCACGTTCGTCAGCTCATCCATGAAGCCGACCCCGACATTCAGGAGGAGTGGAAATGGGCGAAGCCAAAATCCCCCGGCACGCCCGTGTGGTCCCATGACGGGATCGTATGCACCGGGGAAACGTACAAGCAGATCGTAAAGCTTACTTTCGCACGCGGAGCCTCGATCAAGGACCCGAAGAAACTCTTCAATTCCAGCTTGGAAGGGAACGTGCGCCGTGCGATCGACCTCCTCGAAGGGGAGAAGATCGAGGAAGCTGCGTTCAAGCAGCTCATCCGCGCGGCGGTGGCGGCCAACTCCGCAGCGCGCGCTCAACGGGGCGGCAAGAAGACGTAAGCCCGGCTCTCGCGGACGAACCCCATTTCGCAGCAGAGGGGGAGTGGAGTTGTGGGAATGGCGGAGCAGAACAGCAAGTGGACGATCATCAGTATGGCGGTGATCGCGTCCGCGATGGGGGCGCTGCTGCATGAAGGCGTCGGGCATGGAGTCACCGCATGGCTGCGGGGAGATATTCCGACGGAGCTCACGAGCAACCACCTTGCAACGCTCCGACCCGATCGGCTAGTGGATGCCGGGGGAACGCTGGTGAATCTGATTGCCGGCGGCTTTGCCTTGCTGGCATCGCGCAAGGCTGGAGATCGCGCGAAACTCCGCTACTTCCTCTGGGTGCTTGCGGCGTTCAATTTGCTTTCTGGCGCTGGGTACTTCATGTTTTCGGGAATTACGGGGTTTGGAGATTGGAACGAGGTGATTCGAGGTTTGCCATATCAACTGGCATGGCGCATCGGGATGAGCTTGTTTGGAGCGGGATTGTATGTGCTACTGGTTAGGCTGCTGGCCATTTCCATCCGGCCGTTCGTGGCGGAGAGGCGGATGTATAACACTGTGGGTCGGCTGCCCTACCTTGCGGCAGGAATTTTTAGTTGTGCGGCTGGCATGCTTGATCCGCTGGGGATAAAGCTGTTGCTCGTCTCCACGATTCCGGCGGCGTTTGGAGGGTCGTCGGGGCTATTGTGGGCCGATGCCCTATTGCCCAGAGCGGCGCCAGAAAAAGGACTTGCGGTGAACCGGGCGCCAGGATGGTGGATTGCGGCAGTTGTTGTGGGTGGCTGCTACATCTTCTTTTTGGGGCAGGGGATAAAGTTCGGGCCTTAAGATAATCGACTCGCGCGTCCCAGTAAACAGGCTTGGCAGGTTTCCGATTGAGGAATTTCAGGACTATACTGCGGCAATGGCGAATCAGAATCCGCTGGCGGGCGTGGTTCCGCAGGTAGTACATCCTGTAAACGACCAGGAAACCACTATCCCCTTATACGTTGAGAAGATCGAAGGGGCAGTGGCGCTGGATAGTTACGTTCGGGCACTGACGTCGGCGCCGGAGGTCGCGGAGCGGATCACGGAATTGGAGAATAGCTTGCAGCGGCTGGCCAGCGCCGTGATGACGTCACCCGTGGCCGAGAAGTTGCCGGAATTGCGCGCAGCAGCCGAGGAAGCGAAGCTGGTGCTGAAGAACCGGCTGGAAATCGATGAAAGCAAGCATCGGTTTCACACCGAATTGGGATTGATCAGAGAAGACCCGCCAATCATCGAGGACTAAGACAGCGAGCTTCGGAATTACTTGCCCTGGTCCGCGCTTCGAGATAGACAACTCACTTTTCGAGCCGCCTTTCGTGGAAGACGCGAAGGTGTTGCTACCTTCTGGCGCCGGAGTGCGCTAACCTCTGCCGCACAAATCAGCCAGACGGAAGCGCACGAGGGCAGCGCAGATTTCCACCCAGTCCAACAAGAGCAACGGCGGCAAGACGAAGGGCGTAACGCGCTCGGCGTGGCGCAAGGCTTCCGTGCTGCCGTTTGTGTTCGTGATGTACGCGTACACGACTGGCGGGCCCTTCGGGCTGGAGGACATGGTCACCACCAGCGGGCCTGGCCTGACGCTGCTGTATCTGCTCTTCCTTCCCTTGTTTTGGTGTATTCCGGTATCGCTGGCGACTGCGGAGCTGACGACTGCAATTCCCGTCGAGGGCGGATTCTATCGCTGGGTGCGCGCGGGGTTCGGGGATTTCTGGGGATTTCAGGCGGGTTGGTGGAACTGGAGCGCATCTTTTCTGCTTGCCGCGGCGTACGCGGTGCTGTTTTCAGATTACCTGACATTTTTCTTTCCGGCTCTCGTCGGCTGGAAGCACTACGCAGTTTCTTTGGCGGTGGTTGCGCTAATCGGGTACATCAACGTGCGCGGAATACAGATGGTGGGCATGGTGGCCACGATTTTGGGAACGGTGATTCTGATGCCCGTCATCGCCATGTGCGTGATAGCTGCAACGAAGTGGAAGCACAACCCGTTTTCTCCGCTGATTCCCACGCATGTGCCGCCGTTTCAGGTGTTCGGCGTGGGGCTGGCGCTCGGACTGTGGCTTTATTCGGGCTACGAACAGATCTCTAGTGTCGCCGAGGAAGTGGAGAATCCACAGAAGAATTATCCGCGCGCGCTGGCGATGGTCGTGCCGTTCTCCATCGCCACGTATGTTCTGCCGACGATGCTGGCGCTGGCGGCGCTGGGAAATTGGGAAAAGTGGCACACGGGATTTTTTTCCGATGCGGCGCAATTGATCGGTGGGCCATGGCTGGGTTTCGCGATGACCGTTGCGGCGATGATTACGAGTCTTTCGCTATTGAATGCCACCGTGCTGGCCACCACGCGGATGCCCTCGACGATGGCCGAGGATGGCTACCTTCCTGCGATTCTTGCGGCCAAGCATCCCCGCTACGGCACGCCGTGGATCGCGATCGTCGCTTCGAGCGCCGTCTATGCGTTGCTGGCGCAAAAGACTTTGGCGCAACTCCTAACGGTTTATATCTGGCTGCGCATCGCCGTCACGGTCATGACGGTGCTTGCTTCCTGGCGGCTGCGAACGACGGAGCCGGACTTGCCGCGCCCGTTCCGGATACCGTGGGGCCGGGCCGGATTGCTCTATGTAGTGATCGCGCCATTGGTGATGAGTATCGTGGCGCTGGTGGGAAGCGACACGTTCGCGTTGCGCTGGGGTCCGTTCCCCTTGTTGCTCGGGCCGGTGATGTATTTTGTGACTCGAAAAGTGCAGATCGGGAAAAGGGCAACAGGCCAGTCCGCCGGGTGACGATGCCACTTAAACAGAATTACGTGAACAGATCGAGGATTCGATACCATGCGCCGGCAAGAGGGAGCGCCCAGGAGTGGCCGCTGCGCAGGCCAAGAGGCGCAGCGGGAAACTTGATGTTAGCGAAGGGGATATCGCCGGGCTCGCCACAAATCAGGCCGGCGATTTTCGCCCCAAACCAGGTGGCAGCAGCGACGCCGTGCCCGGCAAATCCAGCGGCAAAATACATGCCGTCGATTTTGCCAGCATGGGGCATGACGTCCAGAGTGAAATCGAGCGTGCCGCCCCAGACGAATTCGATTTGCGTTTCCTTGAGTTGAGGATATACGCCGACCATTCCGCGTCGGAGAATCTCGGCGCTCTGACGGACGGTATTTTCGGTGGCGGGGAAAAATGCTGCGCGACCACCAAACAGCATGCGGTTGTCGGGAGTGAGCCGGTAGTAATAGAGAAAATGTTTTGAGTCGTAGATCATGCGATTGCGCGGGCTGAGTTCGCGGGCAAGACTAGCGGGCAGGACCTCCGTGGCAATGATGTACGAGCCGATGGGAATGATTTTTTTGCGCAGAGCAGGAGCCGCATCCGTGGTGTAAGCGCCGCTGGCGAGAATCGCTTCGCCGGCCACGATCGAGCCTCTGGAAGTGTGGACGCGGAATTTGCGCGAGGCATTGCTTGTTTCTTGCACGATGCGGGTGACGAGCGTGCGCTCGTAAAGAGCGGCGCCGGCACGCTGAGCGGCTTGGGCAAGGCCAGCGACGTATCGCGCGGGGTTCAAACCCGCGCTGGTTTCGTCCACCATGCCGCCGAAATAAATATCCGATCCGATTTCGCCACGCAGCTCACTCTTCGGAATGATGCGCAGCTCGTGATGGAACTCGCGCTTGATTAGCGCGGCGGATTGTTCATATGCATCAAAATGTTTTTGTTTGCAAGCTACTTCCAAATGGCCGCCGCGCGAGAAATTGCAGCCGATCTCCTCTTCGCGCACGATCTGCTCGACGCAATCGATGGATTCCAGAGAACACGCGTACATCTTGCGCACAGTCTCGAGGCCATAACGGCTGATGAGAGTAGGCACCGGCAGTTTCATGCCCGTGAGCACCATTCCACCGTTGCGCGAGCTTGCGCCCCAGCCCAGTGTTTCGGCTTCGAGTACGACGACGGTTACGCCGCGTTTTGCCAGCGCGTGCGCAGCGGAAAGGCCGCACAAGCCACCGCCGACAATCGCGACATCCACCGCCTCCGGGAGCTCACGCGAAGCGTCGAGAGATGGCGACTCGCAGGTTGTTGCCCAGAAATTGCTCTCTTGGATAGGCATCGACTGATTTTGCGTAAAGAGATTCTAGCATCCGCTGCAAGAAGAGAAGGCCGCGGGTTTCAGCCCGACAAGAGAAGCAGATGGCAGAAGTGCAGCGCTCGTATTGGCCGTGCGTACCCGAAGAAAGATCACGAGGCGCGATGTTGAAGGGAGCGGAGGGAAGGAGAAATCCAGAGCCGCAGGCCGCATTGGTGAAGCTGGCTCGAGTAAATGGAAGAACGGACACGGCGATCCCCGACCGTGCCCGCCACCGAAGTTGGTTAAAAAATGTGAAGCGTTCGTAGTCCAACCGGACAGACCCGACCACCGATCAACACCGCGCCGTGGCTGCGATGCTTAGCGTTTATCTCTGTCATGGTCGTCCGACTTGCCAGGAAAGCGAACGACGCCGTGAACCGGATCCGTTCCGAAATGCGTGGTGGCCGGGGCTCCGAAGACCAGGGTCATGTTTGAATACTTGACCTCAGGTGTGACGGTCCCCGGCTGGTCGTACGTTGCTCCGGTAATACAAACTTGCAGGGTGGAGAAGACTGTCCCATTCTTCTCGAAGGGTGCGTCGTTTCCGTTGCCCGAGATGAAGTTTGCAGTACCGTTGACCACTAAACGAGCGGTGTTCGAAGGGCTGAACGTGGGGCAAGCGGCAAGATCGGTTGGGTCGGTCGAGACGGTGGCATCCGTCATGACGATGTGGTGAGTGTGGGCACCGCGGTTCGCCGAAACCCCCGGATCCTTGGCTACTCTCTGAACTCCATAATCAGAAAGTTCCATGGTCATGTATGCCGAGAAATCCGCCTTGCCAGAATTGCCCTTCAAGCGCAGAGACCAGTGGCCGCGCATTTCCCACGGACCGGCATTGGAAACAACGCCAGTAAAGTCGCTGACAATGCCGCTCAGGTGCTCGGGCCTGGGACTTTGGGCCAGAGTGCTGGTAGCAAGCGCCAGCACTGAGACCGCGATGATACGAATCGTCCAGCTACGGGATTTTCGAGTCATGAAACACCTCCAGGATTGAGATTTACGCCACTGCTAGCAAAAGCCCTCAGCTAATCGTGAACATGAGTGCACGCCAAGGGCGTTGCGACCGAAGGATGCCATTTCGGCGATGGAGACGTGTGGACACAATCCGCTAGTGCGGCGTGCCTCGTCAAAGGGCAATGCACGGAATTGGAGCGATCCATCCTTTTGCCGTTGTATACCGTTGCCTTGTCTTGCTGTGGACGGGCAGGAGAGTTACACTTACCACTTCCGCACTCGAGACAACCGCCGACCAATCAGGAGAGCGTGATGGACGAACCGTTCCCTGGCATACCCCCCTCCGATAGACCGTCCGAGGACCGTCTGGATTCCTGGAAGGAAATCGCGGCATACCTTAATAGGGACGTGACAACCGTCCAGCGCTGGGAGAAGCGGGAGGGGATGCCCGTCCAACGGCACCAACATGACAGGATGGGGTCGGTCTGGGCGTCACGGGGGGAGCTGGACGCCTGGGTGCGCAGCCGAAGTCTTCGAGCAGAGCGGGAAAAGGGAAACCGGAACGGCGCGGCTGCGGCCAGCCCCCCCGTAGAGCCGACGGACTCCTCGACAGAGACTTCCCCGGCAGGGGGCAGGTTCGTGCCCATGTTAGCGACAGGGGTCGCGCTGGCATTGACATTGACCGCTGGCGGGCTATGGCTAACTCGCCATAAGATAAATGAATCCCCAGCAAGCGCCCACGCGAGCATCCGATCGATTGCCGTGCTTCCTTTGGCTAATTTCTCGGGGCATCCGGAACAGGACTACTTATCTGATGGAATGACCGAAGCGCTGATTGGGCGGCTTTCGGAAATTCAGGGATTACGGGTGATTTCGCGCACTTCAGTGATGCAGTTCAAGGGTACGAGGGAGTCCGTGCCCGCGATTGCGAGGGAACTAAATGTGGATGCAGTCATCGAAGGCTCGGTACTGAGATCCGGAGACAAAATTCACGTCAGCCTTCGGTTGATTCGGGCCAGGTCGGAGGAGCGCGTATGGTCGAGCGAGTATGATCGCGAATTGCGCGATGTGCTGGCGTTGCAAAGCGAAGTGGCTGGTGGTATTGCGCGCAGTATTGAGGTAGCCGCCGCGGACGAGCGAACCGCCTCATCCGGCGCTCAGCGCACGGTGGCTCCAGAAGCCTACGACACGTACCTGAAGGGACACTTTGCGCTGCATAAGCAAAGCCGGGCGGGTCTTGAGGAGGCTCTGCACTTCTTTCAGGCGTCCATCAAAGCGGATGACACATTCGCCCCCGCTTACGTCGGAGTGGCAGAAGTGGACAACGAGCTCGGTACAGTTTACTTCGGAAGTCCTCCCGGCGATTCGCGTCCTAAAGTGATCGCCGCAGCCAGGAAGGCATTGGAACTCGATCCGGACCTGGCTGAAGCCCGCGTGCTGCTTGCAAACGCACAGCAGAAGGATTGGCAGTGGGCGGAAGCCGAGACCGAGTACAGGCGGGCGATTGAACTGAGCCCGAGCGACGCGAACGCCAGGTCGGGATTGGCAGATTGGCTGGAATGCCAAGGGCGGACCGAAGAGGCGCTACTCTCTGCTCGAAGGGCGGAGGAGCTTGATCCGCTGGCATTTCACGGCATCGAAGTCGGCTGGATTCTCTTTCTTTCTCGCCGCTACGATGAGTCCATTCAGGAATTGCAATCTGCGCTGAGGATCGAGCCCGAGAATCCAATGGCTTTCTGGTATCTTGGATTCGCGCTCGATGGCGCCAGGCGGTACGATGAAGCAATCCCCACTTTGGAGAAGGCCGCTTCCCTGTCGAACCAAAGCTCGGCCGTGCTGGGTGTGCTTGTCGCCGCTTACGCCATGGGTGGCCACCGGGCCGAAGCGTTGCATATTCTCGACGAACTTCAACGACGGAGGCAGATTGGTTACGTCCCCTCGGGCGCGTTTCTAAACGCATACCTGGGACTCGGCGACAAGGAAGAGTCATTTAGATGGCTTGAACGCGCTGCCGAAGAGAGATCGAACATCTTGCAGTTTCTCAAAGTGCATCCCTGCTTCGATCTTCTACGTGACGATCCGAGGTTTGCAGGATATCTCCGCCGGACGCATCTCTCCTCATAAGCAAACAGAGTTGATAAATGACAGTTGGTGGCCAACTGGCCGGAAAATCGCGCAGGTCATCGCAAGGCATTGCGCGAAGGACTTCGTTGACAGAAGCGGGGACGTACTTTAAGATTGGGGTTTGTCTCTATAGGGAAAGGTGTGACTGAGCGCGATGAGGACGTATGTAGCCAAGGGAGAAGAAGCGGAAGCACTGAAAGTGGGCGCGAACTGGTTTGTGGTGGATGCGACGGACCAGGTGCTTGGGCGTCTGGCGACGAAAATCGCGCGGATGCTGATGGGCAAAGATAAGCCGAGCTTTACGCCGTACCTGGATTCGGGCGATCACGTTGTGGTGATCAACGCGGATAAGGTGCGGATGACCGGGAACAAGGTCGAGCAGAAAGTTTATTATTCGCATAGCGGATATCCGGGCGGGTTGAAGGCGGTTCCGGCGAAGCGGGTGCGCGAAATGAAGCCGGATTGGATGATTCGCGAGGCGGTTCTGGGTATGCTGCCCAAGAACAAGCTGCGCGCGCGGCGAGCCAAGAAATTGCGGATTTACCGGGATGCGGCAGGCTTGGCGAGGCATGCCGGGCAAAGGCCGCAAGCAGTCGCGGTTTAAGGGTTTTGTAGGAGCACAGGCTTTAGTCTGTGCCACTGTTTTCCGCACGTTGCTGTTCCTTGAAAAGCGTGGCCGCGTAGTGGTCACCTCTAAGTGGTGCCTTAGGCAGGGAGCAAATCGGCGTGGAGTTCGATGACTCCGTGTTGTCTGGAGTCAGAAGGTTTGAGGAGGGACGTTGAGTTCTACTGGTACGCCCATTGCGGGCACACAATCGTGGTTTCTCGGCACAGGCAGGCGGAAAGAATCAGTGGCGCGAGTTTTCTTGCGTGCAGGAAGCGGCAAATTCACGGTGAACGGCCGCGAGGTAGCGAGCTATTTTCCGAATCATGCGTGGAAGCATGACGCGACCGAGCCGCTCAAATTCACGAGCCTGGCTGAGCAAGTGGATGTGAAGGTGACCGCGCACGGCGGCGGCGTCGGCGGGCAGGCTGGAGCGGTTCGCATGGGATTGTCGCGGGCGATCTCGCGATTCAATCCGGAGCTGAGGCCGGCGCTCCGGAAAAACGGTTTTTTGACGCGCGATTCCCGCATGAAGGAGCGCAAGAAGTACGGGCAAAAGGGCGCGCGGAAACGCTTCCAGTTTACGAAGCGGTAGTTTTGGCGGTCCCGGCTGCCCGGGGCTGCAACGAACTCCAGCGGATTTGGGAAAGCGGATCCGCTGAGATCACGGCCGGCGCGGAGCCGGCAAGAGGCTGTTCTTTGGCGGCGCAAGCCACCACCGCAAACAGCCATCCAATTAGGAGGAAACTTGGCAGTAGAAATTACGATGAAAGAATTGCTGGAGGCTGGAGTCCACTTCGGCCACCAGACGCGGCGATGGAACCCGAAGATGAAGGAATATATTTTCGGGGAACGCAACGGCATCCACATTATCGATCTTCAGAAAACCCTCAAGATGTTTCGCGAGGCGAGCCGCTTCGTGGGCGACCTATCCGCACAAGGAAAATCGGTGTTGTTCGTTGGCACGAAACGGCAGGCGCAGGAAGCGGTTGCCGAAGAATCCAAGCGCTGCGGTGCATTCTTTGTGAACCACCGCTGGCTTGGCGGAACTCTGACGAACTGGGCAACGCTGCAGAAATCGATCAAGCGGCTGAAACTGCTAAAGGCCATGACGGAAGACGGCCGGATCAACGAACTTTCGAAGAAAGAAAAAGCGCGGCTGGGCCGCGAAATGAAGCACCTGCATCAAAATCTGGAAGGCATCGAGAACATGAGCCAGCTTCCGGACGCCATGTTCGTGATTGATTCGAACGCGGAAGAGATCGCGGTGAAGGAAGCGCGGCGCATGGGCGTGCCGGTGGTTTCGGTGGTGGATACGAATTGCGATCCGGATGTTGTGGACTGGATTATTCCGGGGAATGATGACGCGCTGCGTGCGATCCGGCTGTTCACGACGAAGATCGCCGACGCGGTTCTCGAAGGGCACACCGCCTATCAGCAATCCCAGGTTGCGGATCAGAAGGCGGCGGAAGATCAAGCGCTGGTGGATGGAGTTGAGTATGTGGATACCAGCGCATACGAACAGTATGAGAAGCAGGAAGGCGACTTCGTCGAGGGAGCGGATGTGACCACTCCCGCGGACGCGGCGCTGGAAGCGGCCGCAGGAGCGGAAGCGACCGTGCCGCCGGACGAGGAATCACGCTAGGGAAGTGACGCCAGAAAGAGATTCACGAAGCCCGCTCCTAGCGGCTCGGAGCGGGCCTTTTTGCAGTTACAGGCAAAATAATTGACATTCTGAGATCGCAGAGAGAAAAAGGATGAGCACACAACAGCCAGCTATGCAGATACCTGCGCAACTCGTGAAAGAGCTGCGCGAGAGGACCGGCGCGGGTTTCAGCGATTGCCGCGCGGCGCTCATGGAAGCGGCCGGAGTGATTGAGAAGGCCATCGAGATTCTGCGGAAGAAGGGGCAGGCGGCTGCGGCCAAGAAGGCGCAACGCGATGCCAGCGAAGGGCTCGTGGGAAGCTACATCCACGCCGGCGGCAAGATTGGTGTGCTTGTGGAGATCAATTGCGAGTCGGACTTCGTGGCGCGCACCGACGCTTTCCAGCAACTTTGCCATGACATCGCTATGCATATCGCCGCGCTCGATCCGCGCTACGTGCGGCGCGAGGAAGTGACGCCGGAGATGCTCGAAAAAGAGCGCGATATTTACCGGGCTCAGGCGCTGGCCACGGGCAAGCCGGAGAACGTGGTCGAAAAAATCGTGAACGGGAAGATGGAGAAGTTCTACGAAGAGAACTGCCTTTACGAGCAGCATTACATCAAGGACGAGAGCGTCACGATCGGCGAGATGATCACGCAGGCGATCGCGAAGCTCGGCGAGAATATTTCCATACGCCGGTTTGTGCGCTTCAAAGTCGGTGAGATTAGCGGAGGGGCGGATTCCACGCCCGTTCCGTCGCCCGCCGGCGCTTGATTCGCGAACCCCATACAGCATCCCCTGGCGCCCCGATCTTGTCGGGGCGCTTTTTTGTTTGACGGGAGCGGAGTTGGCCCACAAACCTTTTGCTTGCGATGCGGCTGGCTCAGAAAATGCCGGTTAGGTCGCCACGGGCCAAAATGTGCGGGCGCGGGGATAGTTTGTTACAATTCCGAGGATTTTAGATGACCCGACCGGAGAGACATGCCCGCTCAGAAAAAAGCTGCGAAGAGGACCTCGAAGAAAACGCCGAAGCGGGCGCAACTGGCGTACCGGCGTATCCTTCTGAAGCTTTCTGGAGAATCGCTGCAAGGGCCGCAAGGATTCGGCATTCATGGGGAAACGATCCAGGCTATCGCGCGCGAGCTGAAGGATGTACATGCGCTGGGCGTCGAAATTGCCATCATGGTGGGCGGCGGAAATATTTTCCGGGGAGCGCGGCAGAAGGGGTTCGAAATCGACCGTTCGACGGGCGACTACATGGGCATGCTGGCGACGGTGATCAACGCGCTGGCTTTGCAGGACGCGCTTGAGAAAGAAGGCGTTTTTACGCGCGTGTTGAGCGCCATCGAGATGCGGCAGGTTTCCGAGCCGTTCATCCGGCGCCGCGCCATGCGCCATTTGGAAAAAGGGCGCATCGTCATTTTCGCGGCCGGAACCGGCAATCCGTATTTTTCGACCGACACGGCCGCCGCATTGCGCGCGATGGAAATCAAGGCGGATGTGATTTTGAAAGCGACTCGCGTGGACGGAATTTTCGACGCCGACCCGGAAAAAGTGTCCGGAGCGAAATTCTTTGCGGAGATTACTTACCGCGACGTGCTGAGCCAGAATTTGAAGGTCATGGACGCCACGGCGATTTCGCTCTGCATGGACAATGGCATGCCGATTGTGGTGTTCAACATGAACCAGCACGGCAACATCAAGCGGGTCGTGCTAGGTGAGCGCGTAGGGTCATCGGTGACTCCGGCGCTGAATTAGGTTGGACGCTGCGGGAGCAGCGCTGCTAACTACCGCTCTGATTGCCGGCCGGGATAGATGACGGAACTACCTGGGAAAATCAAATTGAGGGCGCTATGACGACGATTGCTACCACGAAAGATGCAATGGCTGCGGCCAGGACGCGCATGGAAAAAGCAGTCGACGACTTCCGCAAGGAAGCCGCGACGATCCGCACCGGCCGCGCAAACGCAACTCTGCTCGATAATGTCCGCGTGGATTATCACGGAACCCCGATGCCGCTGAACCAGCTCGGCAGCCTGACTGTGCCGGATCCGACGATGATCGTTATTTCGCCATGGGACCCTACCGCGGTGCCCCTGATCGACAAAGCCATTCGGACGTCCGACCTCGGACTGAATCCCACCAACGACGGCAAAGTCGTGCGTGTGCCGATCCCTTCGTTGACGGAAGAGCGGCGCAAAGATTTGGTGAAGCAGCTCCACAAAGTACTCGAAAATCACCGCACGGCGGTGCGGAATATTCGCCGGGACATTAAGGAAGCCATCGAAAAGCTCGAAAAAGATAAAAAGATCAGCGAAGACGAAAAAAAGCGTTCGCTGGATGAGCTGGAAAAAGTTTCGCATTCGGAGACAAAGAAGGTCGAAGATCTCTGCGCTGTAAAGGAAAAAGAGATTCTCGGAATCAAGTAGTTTCTAGCCTCGACAATTTTGCTTAGTTCGGCGGGCTTGAAGCCAGTCTACGGCTTTGACGGTTTGACCCCGCTTGCCTCAGTACGTTCCAAGGTGAAGAACTGCGCTTCGTCGTTTTGGACGGCTTGCAGGAAGGCGTTGTACTCCGCGGCACGATCTCCGGGAATTTCCTTCAAAATAAAATTGAGATGGCGCGAGGCGGTGATCGTCCCTTCCTTCAAGGAGTATTGCGAAGTGTAAGCGGCAAAGTCGCGGGCGACGGATGTTCCAGCGGGAACTTCGACTCCAGTGCCCTCGGGGACATGCACGGCTGCGCTGACCTCGACGTCGAGCGGCGTGCCCAGTTCGATCGGCTTGGCTGCCTTCCCTGGCGCGGGCTTTGGCGCGGGGTCCGGAAGGCCGAGCAGAGGGAGGAGCGCAGGGATGCGAAGCGGCTTCTTCGCCCAGTTCACGAATTTTGGCTCCGCGATTTCGAATTCCACAGTGAAGGGATCCTGAGTCTCATAAGGATCAGAAGCCGTGACGTTGCTGACTTTTCCGCGGAAGCCGTCGGACAAAGCCAGCAGCTGAGCGACATTTTTCCAATTGGCCTTCGGCGTCTGGTGAAACGCCACACGGAGTAGCAGTTCGTTATCGCCGCGCATGACGTACCTTGCTTTTGCTGCCAGCATTCCCTCGGAATTGAGACTAGATCGAATGTGGACACGTTGGAAGGAGGGAAAAGGCAAACCGGTCGGTATTGTGATGAAGCAGTTGTCACAATTGGTTGGCGTCTCACTTATTTTCAGAGATGTGTGGCCTCGAAGTTTCGCCGGAACAACGCCGAACGGCGCAACTTCAAGACTAGGATCCAGGAAATATTGTTTTGGTCCTTCGGAAACCACGAGCATGCTGCCAGCTAGCAGATTCGGCCGGGGCAAATCCGCCTCAAAGCTAGGCGCGCCGCTGTACATTACGATGCTGGGTTGAGCGACCGTCTGTGTCATGAGTATCGATAGTAACCGCGCTTTCTCTTCGCCGGTTCCATATCCGGATTTCAGAATTTCCTCGGCGTCTCTGCGCACGGAAAGCGAACATTCAAATGGCAAGTCGATTGTTGCGATCTTGCTCGAAACGAGCTCGTAGAGCGATTCGAGTGAGCCTCGTTTAAAGTGTGGGCCGCCACGTTCGTCAGCCTCGTGGTAAATCCATGTGCCAAAGCCACTGTTTTCGGTCTTTGCAATCCTGCTCGAAAGTTGTGACCAAGAAAAGAAGGTCGTTAGCGCAACATCGGCCGAATCTTCGTCGGACGCTCGAGGTTTTAACTTGTCCTGCTCTAAGTCCCATCGATAAGTAGCGCGGGCGGAGTCGCCAGCGCCTGATTTTTCAATAGCAGCCGGCGTGTCGGGATTTATGCGTATGCGCAGTCGCGAAGCCGGAGCATCAACGACGAAAATTTGGTGGGAGACGACGCCGGAGCGATCGAAACTGTGATCGAGCCAGAAATCGGGAGCGAGCGGCGGATGCGTTGTTGTGGTGATGACCCGATATTCGAGTTTGTCACCGGGCTCGAGGCCAAGGATGCGGACGGATTTTACGCGCACGTCTTGATAAGCAGGTGCGTTGACCACGGCGGGATTGAGCTGATCGGTGATGGCGCTTGGAAGGACGTCCACCGTGCCGCCGCTCGGGTGGGTGATTCGTACCAGAGGAATCTCAACGGATTGGAAAGCGCGGTTGAAATCGAAATTCAGGCGGCCAAATTGGCGGACCCCTAGTTCGTCGTTGATTTTAACGAGAGCGTGGACTTCCTTGCGGTTCGAACCATCCGTTTCAAAGCGAAAGCGGGTCTCCAGCAGTTCGATCTGCGCTGGAATTTCCGGCGTGGCTTTTGCCGGGGGTTTCTCCTCTGATTTTTCTCGAGGTTTCGTATGAGTTTTTTCACCTGGTTTTTGATCGATGCTCTGCGGCGAACGCGGTATCGCTAAAGTCCCGCAAAGAGAGAATGCTGCGACGGCAAGGATGCTTGCGGTGAAGAAGACTCGAATCACTTTCAAGATGGCCTCGCAGGCAGTTTATGGCCAGAGAGAAGTGGCGTAAAGCTATGGCTTGGCTTTCGTTTCGGTCTTTACAAGAGCGAGGGTTGGTCCGAGAGGAGTTGCATCCGCTCTGGAGAAATGGATTTACGGCTCGTGCGTAACAGGCATGGTAAAGTCATCTGCGCCAAATTGTCGGGGGCCATGGGAGAACACGGAATGCGAAAACTTCTTGGAGGGATTGCAGTCGCAGCACTGGTTGCTGGATGGGCTGTAAACGCAGAAAACAAGCCCGCAGCGAACGGGCCCGACCAGGACGGCACGAAGCCAGCCCTCGTGAGAATTGCGGGCGAGGGCATGATGAATTCTCGCGCGTATCAATACC
The DNA here is from genome assembly GCA_035499815.1 of Candidatus Solibacter sp. Lineage (GTDB taxonomy): Bacteria > Acidobacteriota > Terriglobia > Acidiferrales > UBA7541 > Acidiferrum. The sequence goes on from DATJXZ010000022.1 coordinate 122,511, forward strand.
TCACCGAGTTAAGCGATAACGTTGGGGCGCGCGTGACAGGTTCGCCCCAGGCCGAGAAGGCGATTGAATGGGGTGAAGCGAAGATGCGCGCCATCGGTCTTCAGAATGTCCACACCGAAAAATGGCAATTGTGGCGAGGCTGGACTCGGGGCACGGCCCAGGCGGAACTCCTGTCGCCGATCCGCCATCCGCTGCATGTAGACGCGATGGGTTGGACGGGCTCAACGCCAGTTGGCGGCGCGGAAGGCGACGTGGTCGAGGTGAATATGTTCGACCTCGAGAGCGAAATCAAAAACGTTTCCCGTCTGAATGGCAAGGTGGCGTTGGTCGTCACTCACGGCGAGCCCAACAAGAGTTTTGTACAAATATTCGCGCAGTTTGGCGATTTTCTAAGAACTGCGCACAAAGCTGGTGCGATCGCAGTGATTGGCGGACAAGGCGGCGGAAAATCCGCGGGAATGAACTTGACGCACACCGGTATTCTCGGTTTTGACGCCGACTTCGCGATCCCCGTGGTTTCGATGACGGCCGAAGATCAGGGGCAACTGGAGCGTTATATCGCACGAGGGCTGATGCCGCGAGTGCGCTTCAACATCCAAAATTCGTTCACCAGCGGGCCGGTCGAAAGCGCGAACGTCGTGGGTGAAATCCGCGGCACTGAAAATCCAGCGCAGGTGCTCGTTGTGGGAGGACATCTGGATTCCTGGGATCTCGCCGAGGGCTCGACGGATAACGGCATGGGTTCCAGCTGCACTCTCGGCGCGGCGGACGCCATCATTCAAAGCGGCATGAAACCCCGCCGAACCATTCGCTTCGTCTTGTTCACGGGAGAAGAGCAAGGGCTCGATGGTTCATTTGCCTACATCAAGCAGCACCAGGCAGAGATGAGAGATCATCTGGGCAGTTTGATTCTCGATAACGGACAGGGTCCGGTGCGGGCGTTTCAATTGGGCGGTCGCGATGATCTGATCGATGCGTTCAAAGCGTTTGCCTCAGCGCTTGCCGATATTCACCCAGTCAAAGTAGACGACAAAATAGAAGACGGCACGGACACGCTTCCGTTCTCTATGCTCGGATTGCCGGGCATCAACATGGACCAGGATTCACCGGAATATAAGTTTACGCACCATTCGGCCGCGGACGCGCTCGAAGCCGTCAAGGCCGATGTCCTCGCGCAGGACACCACGCTTATGGCACTGGCAGCCTACTGGATTGCCGATCGGCCCGAACGCTTTGCCACTCCCTGGCCTGCCGAGAGGACAGTGAAAATGCTGATTGGCCAACACGAGGATGAGATGCTGAAGGCCTTCGGACTTTGGCCTAAATCCTATGCGGATATCGAAAAGAGAGACGCCCCATTAAATTAAGTGTAGTGTTATCATCTCTTTATGGAATAATGGTGGGATCGAAGCACCTCCCTTCGCTGCTTTCCGGCTTTGAATTTGTCCTGGGGAAGCCGATTCTCAAATTGGCACCTCGGTCTGGGCATACTAGAATCATTGAGTACGGAAAAGCCTGCCAAGTGCTTGATTCCCACAGAGATTTCCACTGTGGCTAATGAAAGAAATTTGACAGAGCACGTTCTTTTCCTTATACTCTCTGTTTTGTCAGGGATGTTTCTACCCTGGTGAGGGCGACCGCTCTGCGGTCGAGTGGGTTGGAAGGGAAATATCTTCCGTCCCGGAACAAAGTAAGACGGAATGGGACAGAAGAGCGGCCGGAATGGGGCGCCAGCCCCGCAAAGCCGAGTAAGCCTCTCCGAACTGAAGCCAGAAGCGTAGTTCTGCCTTCTGGAGTGCGTACGGAGTTTCTTGCTGGTTGTATCTCCGGATTCGCAGTAGACCTTTCAGCACTTAAGTGTGCTCTCGCGCATTTTTGCACGCACGCCTTGCGAGAGCCGCGGGAAGTTTTGCGCGCAATCAGTGGCCGCCGTGTGGCCACATACAAAGAGGACGACTGTGCCGACGTTTTCGCAACTAGTACGGATGGGACGAGAGAAGGTTCTGGTCAAGACGAAGTCGCCCGCGTTGGCAGGTTGTCCGGAGAAGCGCGGCGTGTGCATCCGCGTCTACACGCAGACGCCGAAGAAACCGAACTCTGCGTTGCGCAAGGTCGCCCGCGTGCGCCTGACGAACACGGTGGAAGTGACCACGTACATTCCTGGCATAGGTCACAACTTGCAGGAGCACTCGATCGTGCTTGTGCGCGGCGGCCGCGTGAAGGATTTGCCCGGTGTGCGCTATCACATCGTGCGCGGAACTTTGGACGCCGCGGGCGTCGAGAATCGCAAGCAGGGACGCTCGAAATACGGCGCGAAGCGGCCCAAGGCTGCGGCGGCGAAGTAGGTCAGCAGTGGAATCGTTGAGCAGGGAAAGATTCTGAAGGAGCGATAAAGAGCAATGCCACGCAAAGGACTCGTTTTTCGGCGGATACAGGCGACCGACCCGGTCTATGCCAGCGACATCGTGGAGAAGTTCATCTGCTCGATGATGTGGGAAGGCAAGAAGTCGACGGCGCAGCGCGTGTTCTACGGCGCCATGGACCAAGTTGCCAAGAAGACAAACGACGACGCTTTGAAGATTTTCAAGAAAGCCATCGAGAACGTGAAGCCCACTCTGGAAGTAAAGACTCGGCGCGTGGGCGGAGCGAACTATCAGGTTCCCGTGGAAGTGAATCCATTCCGGCGGCAATCGTTGGCGATTCGCTGGCTTTTGCAGTATTCGCGCGAGCGCGCGGGCAAGACCATGATTGACAAGCTCGCCGATGAGCTTATTGACGCGGCCAATGCGCGCGGCGGCGCCATCAAGAAGAAGGAAGACGTTCACCGTATGGCGGAAGCCAACAAAGCTTTCGCGCATTATCGCTGGTAATCGAACGGCGGGTTGCGAACGAAAAGAAAGAGTTAATGGCAACAGAAACCAAAGGGGCGGCGCAGCAGATTATGGGACGGGCCTTCAAACTCGAAGACACGCGCAACATCGGTATCATGGCGCACATTGACGCCGGAAAGACCACGTCGACCGAGCGCATCCTTTTCTATACCGGTGTTACCTATAAGATCGGTTCGGTGGATGAAGGCACGGCCACCATGGACTGGATGGAGCAGGAGCGCGAGCGCGGCATCACCATCACGAGCGCCGCCACCACAGCCGCCTGGGACCGCTTCGGCAAGAAATACCGCGTCAATATTATCGACACGCCAGGCCACGTGGATTTCACGGTGGAAGTCGAGCGCTCCCTCCGCGTTCTCGACGGCGCGGTTTGCGTGTTTGATTCCGTCGCCGGCGTGCAGCCACAGTCAGAAACCGTATGGCGCCAGGCGGACAAGTACCGTGTCCCGCGCATCTGTTTCGTCAACAAGATGGACCGTACTGGCGCCGATTTTGACCACGTCATTCGCACGATTCGCCAGCGTCTCGGCGCCCACCCCGTTCCTCTCCAGTTTCCCCTCGGCCGCGAAGATAATTTCATCGGCGTCATCGATTTCATCGAAGAAAAAGTGATCGTCTGGCTCGAGGAAACGCTCGGCGCGAAATTCGAGATTTTTGAAGTCGCCAAGCTGTGGGAAAAGGCCTTTGTGGATTCGCGGCCCGATGTGGCCGCAGCGCTCAAGGGCGCGGCGATCGACAAAAAGTTTTACGACGAGCACCGCAGCAAGATGATCGACTACATCGCCGAGCACGATGACGAAGTCATTGACAAGTATTTGACCGAAGGCACGCTTTCCGTCGAGGAAATGCGCAAGTCGATCCGCAAATCCACACTGGCGCTGAAGATTGTTCCGGTGCTGGCGGGCTCGGCCTTCAAAAACAAGGGCATTCAGCCGCTGCTCGACGCCGTTGTCGACTATCTGCCGTCCCCCGTGGATGTGCCCCCCCTTGAGGGTGTGAACCCGGATAACGATGAAGTTGTGCTTCGCCGCGCTTCCGATGACGCCCCATTTTCCGCGCTGGCATTCAAAATTATGTCCGATCCCTTCGTCGGACACGTGACCTACATCCGCGTTTATTCCGGCGTACTGCAATCCGGCAGCTACGTTTACAATCCGGGAAAACGCACGCGCGAGCGCATCAGCCGCCTGTTGCAAATGCATGCCAACAAGCGCGAAGAAATTGACGCCGTGTACGCCGGAGATATTTGCGCTTGCGTCGGCCTTAAGAGCGTTACCACCGGCGACACGCTCTGCGACGAACAGAAACAAGTCATCCTCGAATCCATCGATTTTCCCGCCCCGGTTATTTCCGTTGCCATCGAGCCGAAAACGAAAGCCGACCAGGACAAGCTGGGGATCGCCATGCAGCGGCTCGCACAGGAAGATCCTACGTTCCGCGTTTCAACCGAACCGGACACCGGCCAAACTTTGATCTCCGGCATGGGCGAGCTCCATCTTGAAATTATCGTCGACCGCATGCTGCGCGAATACAACGTGCAAGCCAACGTCGGCCGTCCGCAAGTTGCCTACCGCGAGACCATCCGCAAGAAAGCCGAAGCCGAAGGCAAATACATCAAGCAAACCGGCGGCCGCGGACAGTACGGCCATTGCGAAATCGTTTTGCATCCAATGCCGAGTGCGTCGCATGAAAACATGCACGAAATGTCTACCGACGAGCTGGACGCCATTGCCAAGGAATTTGCCGGAGGTTCCGGCGGCAAGTGGAAATTTGACAAGGAACACCGCTTTCTCTTTATCGATAAGGTTGTCGGCGGCTCGATTCCTCGCGAATTTATCGCGCCCATTGAAGCGGGCATCCGCGAAGCCCTCGACAACGGAATTTTGGCGGGCTTCACCATGGTCGATGTCGCCGTGGTCTTGGTCGATGGTAGCTACCACGACGTGGATAGCTCGGAAATGGCGTTTAAAATCGCCGGCTCCATGGCCTTCAAGGAAGCCTGCGCACGCGCCAAGCCGGTTCTTCTCGAACCCATCATGAAGGTGGAAGTCGTCGTTCCGGAAGAGTATATGCCTCCGGTGTTTGGCGATTTGAACGCCCGGCGTTCCGCGATTCAAGGCACGGAAAACCGCGCCGGCAGCAACGTGATTCGCGTCGAAGTCCCGCTGGCGCAAATGTTCGGCTACGCCACGGATTTGCGCAGCCGCACGCAGGGACGCGCCACGTTCACTATGCACTTTTCCCACTACGCGGAGCTTCCCGCGACGCTGGCCGAGGAAGTCATTAAGAAACAGAAGGGCGAGAAGTAGAACGGGTCTTTAGATTGTAGGTTTACGAATTCGACTGAGGAGCAGAAGGCAATGGCGAAGGAGAAATTCGAGCGTAGCAAGCCGCATTGCAACATCGGGACGATCGGCCACATTGACCATGGCAAGACGACGCTGACGGCGGCGATTACCAAAGTGCTGTCGAAGCACAACCCGAAAGTGCAATTTCGCGC
>DATJXZ010000023.1:0-25007 GCA_035499815.1 Candidatus Solibacter sp.
GAGGCGATTGAAGAGGGCCGCGATCCTGCCGAGGCTCGCAGAGCATTCGGCTCGCCGCTGCGGCATCGCGAAGAAAGCCGCGACTTCAGGCTGGTGGGGTGGCTGGATTCTTTGCGTGCGGATGCGGTTTTCGGTTTGCGCCAGCTTGCCAAGACCAAGGTCACTTCCGTTGCCGCAGTCTTGTCTCTCGCGCTGGCCATCGGAGCCTGCACATCGGCGTTCCGGCTGATTGACGCCTTGCTGCTGCGCCCCTTGCCTGTTGCCCACCCACAGAGGCTCTACGATTTGGCGCGCACGGGAATCGGCCCCGACGGCAGACCCCAAACCTTTGATGGCTGGGCGTATCCTGATTTTCAGTTGATGTGTGCAGCCGTCGCAAACCAAGCCGAATTGTTCGCCGCTTCCTATGTGGAGCCGGTGGACCTGACTTACAAATCGGATGAGGACATAGAGAGAGCGTATCTCCAATACGTTTCGGGCTCGATGTTTTCGACGCTTGGAGTGAAGCCGGCTTTGGGCCGGGTACTTGCTCCTGGTGATGATCTGAAACCGGGCGGTGAACCGTATGCGGTCTTGTCTTACGAGTACTGGTCGCATCGCTTTGGGCAGGATCCCGCCGTGATCGGCCGAACATTTCGGATGGGAAACGAGCTTTACGAGATCGTCGGCGTGGCCCAGACGCCCTTTTCCGGCACGGAGCCAGGCACGATGGTGGATATCTTCGTGCCGACAATGATGCATCCGGGAGTCACGCACAAGGATTGGACCTGGCACAGGACTCTGGCGATGGTGAATCCAGGTACGGCCCTGGAAGCCATGCGCCAGAAGCTGGACGCAACTTCGCGGGCGTTCGAAGGGGACCGCGCCAAAGGTTTCCTGGGGATGTCGAAAAAAGATATTGAAAATTATCTGAACCACCCCCTTGCGCTCGAGCCGGCAGCCACCGGCGCTTCGAATCTTCAAACTGAGACGAAAAGGCCGCTGGAGATTCTGGCGGTGCTGGTCGGGCTGGTGCTGCTCATCGCGTGCGCGAATGTTGCGAACCTGATGACGGCGCAGGCTTCGGCGCGGGCGCGGGAGATGGCTGTGCGCGTCTCGATGGGCGGGGGAAAATGGCGCCTGGTCCAGATGGTTCTGGTGCAAAGCGCGTGGCTTGCAGTCTTTGCTGCGGCTGTCGGCGGATTATTTGCGTGGTGGTCTGGCCCACTTGTCGTGGGCATGATCAATCCCCCTGACAATCCGGCGCGGCTCCTGCTTCCCGCGGACTGGCGTGTCCTGTTTTTCGGGATGGCCATGGCGCTGGTCGTGACCTTGTTGTTTGGACTGGCGCCCGCGGTGCGAGCCTCGAACGTGAATCCCGTGAGCGCGCTGAAGGGTGGGGAGGATCCTCACTCGAAGCGGCGCCTGATGCACGCTCTGATCGCCGTACAAGTCGCGTTCTGTTTTCTGGTGCTTTTCGTCGCCGGACTTCTTGTAACCACGTTCCAACGGCTATCCCACGAGCCAACCGGCTTTTCCGCGGACCGGCTCCTCGTTCTGGATACCGTCACAAAGCAGCCGCAACCTGTTGAGTTCTGGGAGCAACTGGCGGAGCATCTGCGCGGCGTGCAAGGAGTCGAAATGGTTGCGCTGACGGATTCTCCGTTGCTCAGTGGAAGCAGTTGGAACAACTCAATTTCCGTAAATGGAGCGCCGCCGAACGGGATTTTGATGTACATGCGAAGTGTTTCGCCGGACTGGCTGGACACCATGAAAATTCCGCTGATCGATGGAAGAGACTTCCGCCCGAGCGACACGCAGCCCGGGTTTGCGATCGTCAATCAGACTTTCGCGAAGTCCTATTTCGATGGCGTCGATCCAGTGGGTAAGACGTGCGACATCCTCATGGATGAAGGCGTGCGATTGCATTATCAGATTGTGGGTTTGGTTGGGGATGTTCGCTATAAGGATTTGCGCGAGCCGATTTTGCCGCAATTGTACGTGCCATTTCATTCCGTCGACGCGAGCGGTGCGCCAGGCAAGAGAGCTGCGGCGGTGCTGCTTGTGCGGACGGCGCTCGCCAACCCGATGGCTCTGGCGGCGCTGCTTCGGCAAGAAGTGCCGCAGGCGAGAGCTGGATTTCGCGTGAGCCGCGTGCGCACGCAATTGGAAATCAATCAATCGCACACGGTTCGCGAGCGATTGCTGGCGACGCTGGCGCTGTTCTTCGCAATCGTCGCGCTGGTGCTGGCTGGTGTCGGGCTTTATGGCGTACTGCATTATTCCGTGCAACAGAGGCGGCGCGAAATCGGGATCCGTATGGCCGTGGGTGCGCAAGCGGGGGTGATCGCGCGGCTCGTCTCGAGAGACGTCTTCGCAATGGTGCTGGTTGGAGCAGCCGGGGGCGTAGGATTGGGCATGATCTCCGTACGATATATTGAGTCGCTGTTCTACCAGGTGAAAGCAACCGACTTGATGATGCTGGCCCTGCCTGTCTTCGCGATTTTGGCGGGAGCGCTGCTCGCGGCTCTGCGGCCGGTGCTCCAGGCAGTGCGAATCGATCCCGTGACCATGCTGCGCGTGGATTAGAGGCGCAAAAGCGCGCTGGCTAAAAAATTGACCCTATACTTGGATATAGGGTTGAGAATGAAGGCATGCGCATCGGGGAGCTTTCGGCAAAAGCGGGAGTGAATACTCAAACGATCCGGTTTTACGAACGGGAGAAGCTGCTTCGAAAACCGGTGAGGACAAGCTCAGGGTACCGTACATTCACTGGCGCCGATCTCGAGAGAGTGCGATTTATTAAGGACTCCCAGCAACTTGGGTTTTCCCTGAAGGAGATCAAGGAACTCCTGGAAATTCACGAGTCCGCGAAATCGTTCGCCGGTGGCGCGCGGACAAAATCCAAAGAATGGGAGAAGGCGTTTCGAATCGCGAAAGAACGGCTCGCGCTGATTAATCAAAAGATTGCGTTCCTGAACGTTTTGAAAAAGCCGCTGACGGCAGTGCTGGAGCAGCCGGACGCGGAAAAAGCCATGGTGTGTCCAGCGTCGTTGATGGCGCGCCCCGCGGCCGATTTGACGGGGAAGCCTGCCCGAAGCGGCGCCGGCGCGGCTTCTCCTGTCTCGAAGAAAACTGCTTGACTCTATACCTCAGTACAGACTTCACACTCCACAAAGATCGCGGCTGAAACGGAAAATAAATTTCAAATCCGCTTTCAGCTGCGCTTGGAAGCCACCAGAGCTATTTGATTGAAGGGAGAAAACCAAATGGTTGGAAGGATTGCCGCGCTACTTATTGCAGCGTTGTTTAGCAGCGCTGCCGCAACGCATTCGCCGGATTTCACGGGTACGTGGGTTTTCAATCCAGGAAGGAGCAAGAACATCGGAATGATGGCTCAGGCCGAATACACCTCGTCGATCAAGCAGAGCGCGAAGGTGCTTGCTGTAGTAGATACGACGGTGTTCAACGGGCAAAAGCAAACGCACGAAACGCGATACGACCTGAGCGGCGCGACGGTTCCAAACGAATCGCCGATGGGAGAGAAGAGCCAAACGAGCAGCCACTGGTCCGGAAACAAGTTGGTGACGAGCTGGGAGACGGAGGGCGCGATCGCGGGGACAAAAGTTGTGCGAACGGAAACACGATACATGTCCGAAGACGGAAAGACGCTGTATCTGGAATCGGCGCGCGCGGGTAAGGAACCGATGGTCATCGTTTTCGACCGGAAGCAATGATCATGGGCGGTGCGATTCCATTGAGAGAAGCGGCGCGGAGCGGCGAGCCAAACAGTGCCTGGAAAAGTGTTTGGCTCGCGCTCGGGTTGCTCGTTGTCATCGGAGGGAGTGTGGCGGCTTTCTTGCTCCGGCGGCAACCGCGAGAAGAAAACAGCTTCGTAGCTGCTTCCAAGGTTTCCCCGGAAATGAGAGAAATCGATTCGACCGTTACGACCAGCGGAACGGTGCGATTGAGAACCGGAGCTGAGGTGCGTGTTGGGTCGCAAGTATCGGGAATCGTGCGGAAGCTGAACGTGACGGTTGGTTCGCACATACAGAAAGGCGAAATCATCGCGGAGATCGATCCGCGCCCGCTCGAGGCTCGGGTCGATCAGGCGCGAGCGCAGGCGCGGATGGACGAAGTAGGCGTGGCGAAAGCGCAGCGGGACTTGAATCGCGGACGGCAACTTTTTGCGGATGGAGTCTTGCCTGCACAGCAGGAAGAGGATTTGGAATGGCAGATGAAGAGTGCACAGGCGAAGCTGGAGAAATCGAAAAGCGATCTGGCGGCAGCGGAGATTGATTTGTCGTATGCCGTGATTCGCGCGCCGATCACAGGAACCGTGGCTTCGGTCTCGACGCAGGAAGGCGAGACGGTGGCGGCGTCATTCGCGGCGCCGACCTTCGTCACCATCATCGAAGACAACGCGCTGGAACTCGTGGCAATGGTGGACGAGACGGATATCGCGAACGTGCGGGCCGGAGACGGAGTGGTCTTCACGGTGGAGGCCTATCCCTCGCGGGAGATGCGAGCGATCGTGAAGCGAATCGATCCTGTGGCGACGATTATTTCGGGCGTGGTCAATTATCCGGTGAAGGCGGCCATTGAAAGTGACGAGCGAATCCTAAAGCCGGATATGACGGCGAACATCACGATAAAAACAGCGGAACGAAGGGTGCTGGTCTTGCCGAACGAAGCAATTCAGATGGATGGCGAGGAAAGATTTGTGCTCGTGATGAAAGACGGGACGGAGGTGAAAAGAACCGTGATGGTGGGGACGCGGGAGGGAGGGTTAACGGAGATTAAGAGAGGTTTGGCTGCTGGCGAGCAGGTGGTCGTCGTGCGCGCGCATGAGTCATCGGGTAAAGGTGAACAGCCATGATTGAACTTACGCATCTCGGAAAAACGTACCGGCGAGGCGACGGCACGCCCGTTGAGGCCCTGAAGGATATTTCATTCCTCATCGAACGTGGGGAATTTGCCACGATTCGCGGACCATCGGGCTCGGGCAAGTCATCCATGTTGAATATTATCGGATGCCTGGACAAAGCCACGTCCGGAACGTACCGGCTCGAAGGCGAGGAATTGTCTGGATATTCGGACAAACAGCTTTCGCATGTACGCGCGTGGAAAATCGGATTCGTGTTTCAGGCGTTCAACCTCATGCCGCGGACGACGGCACTGGAGAACGTGGAAATTCCAATGATTTACGGGCCAGGGAGAGTGGACCGCAAAAGGGCCATGGCCGCTTTGGCGCGGGTCGGACTCGGCGAGCGCGCACATCATTATGGGACGGAACTCTCTGGCGGCGAACAGCAGCGCGTGGCGATTGCGCGCGCCCTCATCAATGATCCGCCGCTGATTCTTGCCGATGAACCGACCGGGAATCTCGATTCCGCAGCGGGCGCGGAAGTGATGGCCATCTTGCGGCAGCTTCACCAGGACGGTCGAACCGTCGTGCTGGTCACGCACGATGACGCGGTTGCTGCGTATGCGGAGCGCGAGATTTTGTTCAGAGACGGAGTGCTGACTTCAGACCGAAGGATAGCCGCGCTAGTGCCCGAGAAAATGTAAGGCGCATTGGGAGAAAAAATCATGCGAGTGATATCGGCGATAGGGATTGCACTGCGCAGCATGTCGCGCAACCGGCTGCGGACTTTTTTCATGATGGCAGGTGTGATGATCGGAATTTGTTCGCTGACGATTCTGGATTCCGTGGGAGAAAACGCCAAACGGGAGACGATGAAGCGCTTTAAAAATATGATCGGCACTTTCGATACGGTCATTATCCGTCCCGGCGCAGGAAAAACACGGGGGATGGTATCGCTGACAAATGTGCCGCCAACGCTGAAATTCGAGGACGCGGCGGCCATCGCGGCGGAGGTTCCGGAAGTAAAACAAGTGGCGCTGCTGCAAAATGCGTTCGATATCGACGTGAAATGTAAAGACCGGACGGCTACCCCGGCGATTTTTGGCGTTTCGGCGAACTGGCTGGATTTGCGCGGCGACGGACTAGCGGCGGGCAATTTTGTCAGCGATGAGGATATGCAATCCCTCGCGCGAGTTGCGATTCTGGGTTCGGACGTTGTGCCTGTCCTGTTTCCGGAAGGGGACGCTGTCGGGAAGATGATTCGAATCGGCGATGTGCCGTTTCAGGTGAAAGGGGTGCTGCAAGCACGAGGCGCGGGGCCTGGCGGAGGCAGCCTCGACGATCTCATCCTGATCCCCGTGACCACGGCATCGAAGCGCTTGTTCAACCGCGATTTTCTGACGATGTTGATTGCGCAGCTTCGCGATCCGGAGAAGAGCGGGGCAGCAGTGGAGAAGATCACAGCGTTGCTTAGGCAGCGTCATCACGTGGCGGCTGCCGCTCTCGATGACTTCACAATTACGAGTCCGCAAGCGGTGATGGCCCAAGTGACGCAGATGGGCTCCACGCTCTCAACAATTCTCAAAGGAATCGCGGCGCTTGCGATGTTCATCGGCGGAGCCGTGATCATGAGCCTGATGCTCATCAGCGTGTCCGAGAGAAGAAAGGAAATTGGGCTGAGGCGATCCGTCGGGGCCAGCCGGCAGGACATTTTGTTTCAATTTGTCGTGGAGGCGGCGCTGATTTCAAGTTTTGGCGGGCTGATGGGAATCGCGCTGGGGTTGGGTGGGACGAATCTGGTCGCAAGGATGCAGCACTTGCCGCCAATCTTTGCACTGCAGGCACTGGAATGGACCACGGGGCTCTCCGTGGGACTGGGCCTTGTCTTTGGCATTTATCCAGCCTGGCGTGCAACACAAGTAGATCCAGTGAAAGCGCTGCGGACCTGATGACGCAAGTTGGATGACCCAAGAACTTCATGCTTCTCGGCAAATCATTTTTCTTGATGAGTGGCTCGTTGCGATTGATTTGGCGATTCCGCCTGCGCTCGGGGCTCATCCTCTTGAGCGCCCTGATTGGGGTGGCCGGCGTCATCTCCGCAATCAATTACGCAGCCGAAGGCAGGCTGAAAGTTCTCAATCGCATTCGGCGCTTGGGGACAAATGTGCTGGTCGTGACGCCGCGGTTGAGCCGAAGCGTGGGGGGACGGGCGAAAACCGGCACATTCGTTACGACGCTGAATGCCGCCGATTATGCGGACATTTTGCGCGAGGTTCCCGAGATTCAAAAATCCTCGGCGACTTTCACGGCATCCTTTCTCGTCAAGGCAGCGGACCTCTCCAAAAGCAATTGCATCGTCATCGGAACGGAGCCCGCTTACGCGAGCATCCGGCACTGGGACACCAGTGAGGGAGATTATTTCGATATTCAGATGCTGAGGAGGTCAGCGCGCGTAGCTGTGCTTGGCTTCACCGTGCGCCGCGATCTTTTCGGCAGCGCATCGCCGCTCGGCCAAAGGATTTTCATTAACCGCGTGCCTTTCGAGGTTATCGGCGTTCTCGAAGAACGAGGCCAGGGACTTGATGCAACAAACGAAGACAACCAGGTTTATGTTCCGTTGAGCACTGCGATGCATCGGTCGGGGAACGCCGATTATTTTGGCTCGATCCTGTTCGAAGTGTCCAGTTGGGATGAAATGGCCGCCGCGTCGAAAACAATCCACGTGATCCTTAGCCGAAGGCACCGCGCGCAGGGGAATCTGCCGGAGGATTTTCAGATCCTGAACCAGAAAGCGCTGATAGACACGGAGATGGCGTCGTCTGAGCGACTCACATTTCTTGTTAGATGGGTCGGTCTGAGCGGCCTGGCAGTCTCCGGACTCGGCATCCTGGCGATTTGCTGGATCGCGGTAGGCGAGAGAGTCGTGGAAATTGGAATCCGCAGGGCGCTTGGTGCAGGGAAATCGGACATCTTTTTTCAATTCCTGTTCGAAGCCGCGGTCATTAGCACGCTGGGCTGCCTCGCGGGACTTATTGCAGGATGGTGGAGCACAGAAAGCATCGCGCAAAGAGTTGGGCTGCCGTTCTTATTCGACTGGCCTGGCGCGGCCGGCGTCGCCGGCTTTGCGATTGTTATGAATTTGGTCTTCGCGCTCCTCCCATCCAGAAGGGCAGCGCTTTTAGACCCGATACGCGCCTTGAAGATGGAGTAAGCCCAGAAGGGCACCCTCGCAGCGACCACTCTCAGGGTTACTGGCAAGTACTCGGGCCTTGAATATCTAAGTGGAATGCGCAAAAATGATTCTCCCTTCCCGGAACACCGCTCTGGTTGTTTCTTTCCAGTTCTGATCGCTGGCTGAACATTAGTTTCAGGAGGAGACCTCTCCCCCCTTCTCATCGCAAGGCGCATAAGGCGGACGCCCCGGCAATGCCGCAGGCCGCCGCTGGAGGAGGTCCATGGAATTCCTGCGAGCATTGTTTACTTCCGGCGGATTTCAGCCGCACGGCTTTTGCTACCAGTGGAACACCGGATTGGTCTGGCTACATGTTGTCTCTGATCTGCTGATTGCGCTCTCTTATTTTGCAATCCCGTTAATTCTCCTGCGCATCATCCGCAAACGCGCGGACTTGCCGTTCAGCTGGATGTTCGCGCTCTTCGGGGTATTCATCGTCGCGTGCGGCACGACACACTTGATGGAGGTGTGGAATCTGTGGCACGCACAGTACTGGCTTTCCGGCGCGATAAAGGCCGTCACCGCGGCGGCTTCGGTGCTCACCGCCTGTCTCCTGGTTCGAATCATGCCCAAAGCCTTGGCGATCCCGAGTACCGCGCAGTGGATGCAAGCAAATGCCGCTCTGCAAAAAGAGGTGCAGGAACGCCGGACACTCGAAAGTGAGTTGCGCACCAACGAGGCGAAGTACCGCGAGACGGCCGAACTCCTGGATCTGACACATGACGCCATCCTGGTTTGCAATTCGCGGAACGAAATCATGTTTTGGAATAAGGCCGCGGAAACCCTCTATGGCTGGCCAAAAGAGGTGGTGGAGGGCAAGCCGTTGCACGAAATTCTGAAAACTGAGTTCCCCAGGCCCCTGGCAGAAATCGACGCGGAGGTTTTTGAGAAAGGATATTGGGAGGGCGAGCTTTTGCACAGGCGGCGCGATGGCGTGGTTCTGACGATTTCCAGCCGTTGGGCGTTGAGAAGAGATGAGAAAGGAAATCCGGCTGCCATCTTGAAAAGCAACCGCGACGTGACGAGGCAAAAGCGCGAGCAGGAAAAATTCAAGAATCTGTTGGAAGCAGCGCCGGACGCGATCGTGAGCGTGAACCGCGCGGGCGAGATTCAGCTCGTAAACACGCAAACGGAAAGGCTTTTTGGATATGCGAGGGAAGAAATGCTGGGAAAACCGGTTGAATTCCTTGTCCCGCCCCGTTTTCGAGCGCGCCACCACATGCACCGGACGGAATACTCGGGAGCCCCGGCCCGCAGAGCGATGGGAGCGGGGCTGGAACTCTACGGGCTGCGAAAAGATGGGACAGAGTTCGCCGTGGAAATCAGTCTGAGCCCCATCGAGACGCCCGAAGGGACAATAACGATCAGCGCCATTCGAGACATCTCCGACCGCAAGAAAATCGAGGAGGATTTGCGGCAGAGCGAAGAACGCGCCCGGTTGCTTGTCTCTGGGGTGGAGGACTACGCGATTCTGATGCTAAACCGGGACGGCCGGATCATAAGTTGGAATAATGGCGCCGAAAAAATCAAGGGTTATCGCGCGGATGAGATTCTCGGCCAGCATTTCTCACTGTTTTACACGCCGGAAGATATCCAGTCCGGCAAACCGGCGCGCGCGCTGCAAACCGCTGCGGAGTGCGGCTCGTTTAAGGACGAAGGCTGGCGCGTTCGGAAGGATGGCAAGCATTTCTGGGCGAACGTCGTTATCACCGCTCTGCATGACGAAAAGGGGCAGCTACGCGGGTTTGGCAAAATGACCCGGGACGTAACGGCTCGAAAGCATGCGGAAGAGGCTCTCGAACAGCAGCGAATCGAATTGGCTCGTTCGAATGCGGAGATGACCGCCGCGAACAAGGAGCTCGAGGCCTTCAGCTACTCCGTCTCTCACGACTTGCGCGCGCCTTTGCGTACCATCGACGGCTTCAGCCGGGCACTGCTGGAAGACTATTTCGAAAAACTGGATGACGAAGGCAGAAAGCACCTCGAACGCGTCCGTGCGGCCACCCAGCACATGGGGAACCTGATCGATGACTTGCTGAATCTTTCCAAAATGACGCGCGCAGCCATGCACCTGGAAAATGTAAATCTCAGCGCCCTGGCCGGCGAAGTTCTCGAAAACCTTCAAAAGTCCCAGCCGGAACGCCAGCTCGAGCTGCGGATCGAACCGGGCCTGGAAGCGAATGCTGATTCCCATTTATTGCGAATTCTTCTTGAAAACTTGCTCGGCAACGCTTGGAAATTCACTTCAAAGCGTGCAACGGCTTGCATAGAGATTGGCAAAACCAATGGCAATGGTACCCCGGCTTTTTTCGTGCGCGACGACGGTGCGGGATTTGATTCTGCTTATGCCGACCGGCTCTTCGGAGCATTTCAACGTCTTCACGCAGTGAGCGAATTTCCCGGCACGGGAATCGGCCTCGCGACAGTACAGCGGATTGTTAACCGGCACGGCGGTCGCGTCTGGGCGGAGAGCTCGGTCGGGCGCGGCGCCACTTTTTATTTCACATTAGCGAATTTGAAGCAGTAAGGGAGCGTTGCCATGAATGAAAAAATAATTCTTCTGGTGGAAGACAACCCGGATGACGAAGAGCTGACCGTGCGGGCCCTCAAGAAGAATAACGTCTTGAATGCAGTTGCTGTCGCAAGAGACGGCTTGGAAGCATTAAATTACCTTTTCGGGGAAGGCGCATACGCTGGCCGTGACATGCGCGTTGTCCCGCAACTGATTCTTCTCGATTTGAAACTCCCAAAACTGGACGGGCTCGGCGTGCTTCGCCGCCTCCGCTCCGACCCCCGCACGAAACTCCTTCCCGTGGTTCTTCTGACCTCCTCGAACGAGGAGAAAGATCTACTCAACGGATACGGCCTCGGAGCCAACAGTTACGTACGCAAGCCGGTGGACTTCGATCAATTCAAGGAGGCCATTCGACAGCTCAGCCTCTATTGGCTCGTCCTCAACGAGCCGCCGCCCGCCAGGAGAATTTAAATGAGCGTGCCGATTCGCGTGCTGATCGCCGAGGACTCCGAGGACGATTGCGACCTGCTCGTCCGCGAGTTGCGGCGCGGCGGTTACGAAGTACAGTTTGAAAGGGTGTATACGGCAAAAGATCTCGAGGCCGCGTGCGATTCCCGGGAATGGGATCTCATCTTCTCCGACTTTTCCATGCCGCAGTTTTCAGGCGTGGATGCACTGGCCCTGGTGCGAAAGAAACAGCCCGATATCCCGTTCATCTTCGTCTCAGGGACGATCGGGGAGGAAACCGCCGTGGCCGCGATGAGAAACGGCGCCCAGGATTACCTGATGAAGGGCAAGCTGAACAGGCTCGTGCCAGCCGTGCAGCGTGAGCTCCGGGATTCCGAAGAACGCCGCACGCGCAAACAACTCGAACAGCATGTCCAGCAACTACAGAAATTCGAAGCAATCGGAAGGCTGGCCGGAGGTGTGGCGCACGACTTCAACAATATGATCGGAGCGATCATGGGCTGGGCGGAAATCGGCTGCGCGGAGTCGGAGAGCGGAAGCCATTTGCGCGGGCGCTTTGAGAAGATTTTGGCCCAGTCACGGAAGGCCGCCAGACTGACTTCCCAGTTGCTTGCCTTTGGGCGCAGGCAAATCCTGCAACCTCGAAAGCTCAACCTGAATGTTGCTGTTCAGGAAGAGATGAATTTTCTCGAGAAGGTGATTGGTGAGGATATCGAAATACGCGTTCTTACCGACCCGGACTTGCGGGTCACCATGGCCGATCCGACGCAGATCGATCAAGTGCTGATGAACCTCTGTTTGAACGCGCGGGATGCCATGGCGGGAGGGGGAAAGCTTGTCATCGAAACGCATAACGTCGAGATTGGAGATGAGTATTGCCGCACGCATGCCTACGCACGGCGGGGAAGCCATGTCTTGCTCGCGGTCTCGGACACCGGCATTGGGATGGATGCGGCGACTCGTGAGCGCATTTTCGAGCCATTCTTCAGCACCAAGGAGCTCGGAAGAGGAACCGGGCTAGGGCTGGCAACCGTATACGGGATCGTGAAACAGCATGGCGGTTTCATTTATGTTTATAGCGAGCCGGGAAAGGGATCTTCATTCCGGGTCTATTTGAAAGCCGATACGGGAGATCATGAACCACGCGAGGTAATGCCAGATCGCCGGCCAATCAGAGGCACGGAAATGGTCCTGCTGGCAGACGATCATGACGGGTTGCGCGATTCAGCCGATGAGATCTTGAAGGCGCTTGGTTATCGGACAATTCTCGCGCGCAACGGGGGAGAAGCGATCGAGCTTTTCAAAGCCAACTGCGAGCAGATTGACCTGGTCATATTGGACGTGGTGATGCCCGTGATGAACGGTCCCGACGCCTACGCGAAGATGGCAGAGTTACGGCCCGGAATAAAAGTAATCTTTACGACCGGTTACACCGCCGAAGCCGCTTCATTGATTGCCTTGCTGGAAAAGGGCGTTGCCATCCTTCACAAGCCCTACAGCGTGACGAACATCAGCCAAATGATGCGCAGCAAACTTGATGGCCATCAGCCGAAGTGAAGCTAGACGGCGCTCCATTGGACGGAACCAGCCGCTTGGCCACCAATATGCACTCCGGTCACGGCTCCGCCCAAATGTTTCAAAAATTCCCATGGTTTTAATGGTGCCCGAGAGAGGACTCGAACCTCCACGACCTTGCGATCACTAGCTCCTGAAGCTAGCGCGTCTGCCAGTTCCGCCACTCGGGCACAAGCGCGGTGAGTGAAACCCCAGGTGAGCCGGGGATTTCGTTTCAGCGAGGCTTTTTCATTGTGCCCGCCGCCTCCCGCTTTGTCAACGAACCGCCCGAGGTGAGCCAAGCTAACCGATGGAGCTGGCCGTTTGAGTTTTCGGCTATGTCGGGGATCCAAACCATGCGGATAGCTACTCCCGGGCTCAGCTTGGCCCGATTAGCAGCGAAATTTGGGCTGGTGAGCCGTGTCTTCAGTAGCCGAGGAAAGTGCAGAAGGGCATCAGTATGCCTTATGGCAAGTAGTTGAATTTTGAATGGTTGGTGCTATACTCCCCCCCAGAACGCGGTCACACACCTCACTGTCCTCTCAAGGCCTAGGGCCGCGTCCAGGTTCCAGGGGAGGTCACCATGGAAAACCTCACAGGGTCCATCCTATATGTTCTGATTGCCTGGGGAATCGTTACCGCCATTTTCATGATGTTGTTAATTCGGCGTAGCCTTCTCGCCAGTCATGAAGACGATCAAATTTTTCTTGATGGGGCACAGGAGCACATGGCTCGGGAGCAGCGCGAGCTGATCGCCAAGATCAACACGCTCTCGCGGCCACTGTTAACCAGTGGAATTGCTTCCGGAGCGCTGCTGCTCCTCCTTGCCGGCCTGTGGCTTTACAACGGATTGAAGAACTTCTAAGCCTTGCTGCGCTCGGAAGTTGCCGGTGCATTACCGCTGTGACCCGCCGTCTGCCTTGGGTTGAGCTATCTGAGGTGTCCTTGCCGGACTAATAGGTTCTGCCGTTGGCGCCAGGGACGTGTGGTTGTGAACGATCACCCACTTGTTGTTCCTTTTTTCCACGATGAGCGTGGTTTGTCCCCGAGCGGCGGAAGGCTGACCGTCCACCACCGCTGAAAATTCCCATTGATAGCAGGCCCATCCAAAAGTGCCGATGAACTTGATGTAGGTGTTTATTCTGTCCATGCGGATCTGCTGCATGCGGGCGTGCTGTTGTTGATAGGCGGCCAGATAATTGTTCCAGCCGATTATGGGCGGAGCCCACATGCCGTTGACCACCATGACGTCGTCGGCATAGTCTTTGTGCAGTTTATCGATATCGCCGATCTGCCAGGCGCCGAGCATTTCCGAAATCAGGTAGTCAATCTGCTGCTCGTCCCCCTGAGGCACCACGGGAGTGGCCGGTTCGGTAGCATTCTTTTTCTTTTTGTCCTTCTGGCTCGCTGCAGCCGGTGAACCCAGGACCATCAAAAGGGCCGCGGCCAGAACGAGTGTTACGGCCGACTGGATTGTGCGGCCGGCAAGATGAGCCAGAAAATAATTTTTCATGCGTCTTCAACCCCCGGTGAAAGAGGATAGCACGCTGATTCACGCGCGAAATCGATGTGTCCAGTTGATTTACCCGGCCCGCTTGCTCCGCTTGCAGTCAGGAAAGCGCTTGGTGCCAGCTTGAATCAGTTTTGATGAGCCGCGCTGAGCAAGTTGACGAATAGCCGGTACGCCCCGGGAACTCCATCAGGAATTTGCCGGAAGAATGCGATGCCGGTGTAGATGTACATTCCTTTGCCATAGCGCGTATAGACCAGCGATCCGTCCAGGTCGGGCTCGCCGGGATCGTGCATGGCCAGCACCGCCGTGTATCGTGGATCGAACTGTGTCCAGTCATAAAGACTGCGCTCCTGTACCCACCCTTTGAAGTCAGCTTCCGTGATTTTGTTCGGGCGGTTCAGCAGCGGGTCGTCTGGCTTCAGAAATTTCACTGCGGCATTCTCGTCGGTGACGCGCGGCAGGTGTCCCTGCTCGGTCAGGATTTTCGCCGGGTACGGTGCATATTGCGCCTTGTTCCACGCAAAATCCCGGTTGTATTGCACGACGAGCGTGCCGCCTTCCGAGACGTAGTTGAGAAGACGCTGATTCGCGCCCGGTAATTCCGGACGCAGCTCATAGGCGCGCACCCCTACGACAATGGCATCGTATTTTGAGAGATCGGCAAAGGCCAGCGCCTGGGCATCTAATTCTTCCACATGGATCCCAAGCATGCGCAGCGCCTGCGGAATGGGCTCCCCCTCTGCCGTGATGTAGCCGACGCGAAGATTTTCTGGAACGTTTATGCTCAGGGCGTGAACGAGACATTCCGCCGGTTCGCTCCAAAGCTGCGTCGGCAAGGAGGGGAGCGGCGAAAGCGAAGTAGTGAATTTTTCGCTGCCGCGTTTCGCATACGCGATGATGGGGTAATTGCCCGGAGCAAGTCCGCTTGGTGTGGTCACCGTCAGTTTCTCGTATCGGTCGCCAGAGCCTTCGATGGAAATTTCCTCCGGAGCGCTCGCTGAGAATCCGGATGGCAGGTCGAGGCCGACACTCAGTTGGGCAGGCTGGGTTGCATAGGAATGAATCCGCAGCAGTACGTCAAACGGCTTTTCCGGTTTTCCAAGGATCGCGATGGCCTGCTTGGGATCCACCGCAAGCGCATACGCTGGAACTATCCGCAGAGGGACGCGGTCCAGGCGAGTCGAGTTCGCGGCGATGTGGGTAACAGGAACTTGATCTTCGAATCGGTACCCATCGACTGTCACTTCTTGTTTGACGTGAAGCAGCGGTGGAGGTTCCGGCTGCAGCTTGTCCCAGGCCGTGGCGGGAGGAGCAGGCTGGGTGACCGCGATTGTAAATTCATAACCCTTCTCTGCATCTCCTTCGCGCTTGGTGACTTTGAAGCCGTCCGAAAGACCCAGCTGCAGCGCGCCAAGCTCGCATCCTGCTTCTTTCCGGCAATGCGCTTCGCTGTGCACGCCAAACGATTCGCCCACGACGAGACTGCTGCGGTCTGCGTCGGCCTTCACTTCAAGTCCGGCAGCCAGCACGAGTGCGCGATTGAGCCGGTCCTTCACTTCTTTGAGGTCGAGCGCCTCATCAGGCGCGAAACCGCCGGTGGCGGATCCGGAGCTGAATTGCGGAATCCCGGCAAGTAGAGTTCCGGCGTCGGCAAGCTGTTTCAGGGCGCCTTTCCAGTCCAACGAAAGCGCAGCGGTTCGCGCGGCGGCAATTTTCTTGTCTGCCTCAGCCGCTGCAAGGATTCTGCAGTCGCGTTTGCTCCCTTGCCCACAAGACACTTTGGCGACGGAGTTCGCCCACTGATCGAGATTCACATCCAGCGTCGAAGGGTCAATCCTGCCGCCTTTTTCCTGGATTAGCACTATTGGCCTGCGGAGAAACGGCGAGCCGATGAAATTTGTGACCCCCTGCGAGCGGTGATTGGCAAAAGCATCCAGCCCGATTTCGCGCCAAGTCTTTCCCCAGAGCGGAGAAATGTCATCCACGGGAAGTGTCACGCCTTCACTGCCGGAAGCTCCGCCGCGTTCCGTGTCGAGAAGCTGCACGGGATTCGCGGCGCCTCCCCAGACTCGCAGGCCCTCTTGGATTTGCTCGGGAAACGCTTTCGGATCGCCCGCTTGTTCGACAGCAATCGGTGTCCACAACCCGGACGTCTGATGGTGGCCATGCCCCCCATGCACTCCGCCCCAGCCATTGATCACGATGTTCGGCCGAAACGTCCGAATCACGCGCACCATTTCTCCCAGCACAGGTTGGCCCCAGACCTTTTCCGTTTCCTCGGGCGTCTTGGAAAAACCAAAGTCCGGCGCATTCGCGAAAAAAAGCTGGATGCCATAACCGCGCGTCGCCGCAAGCAGTTCCTGCGTGCGGATAAGTCCAAGCTGCGGCGATTGCTCCGGCCCGAGGTCATTTTGCCCGCCCTCGCCGCGAGTCAAGGTAAGAAGTGCCACATCCGCGTGCAGCGCTCGAGAGAGATAAGTAAGCAGCGCGGAGGACTCGTCATCTGGATGCGCAGTGATATAGAGGATGCGCGTGGTGATCCGGGAGCTTTCAATCGCTTCGACGGTGTCTGGCAGTCCCGGTCCTGTTCCAGGCGCAGGCGAAATTTGGCACGAGGCTGGCCGCGCCAAAAGGCACATGAGCAGTATCCCTGCGCTAATGGATCCAATGGTCTTCAGGATGACACGATTCACGCGGCCTCCGGTTCCTTCGCTTTTGTAAACGGCCATTGTCGCATTTCACGCGCCCGAATGAAAAATGCAAGTGCGCCAAGCGCTATTTCCGCCAAGCCCCACTTTCTGGCAGGGCCGGTCTGCCAAAAGAGCCACGCCCAGCCGAGCATCGTCAGCACCGCGGGCCAGGGATAAAGCCACATTTTGAACGGCAATCGCACCGCTCCCCAACGCCGCCGCAACAATATCACTCCCACCGCTTGACCGATGAACTGCACCAGCAGACGCATCGCCAGGATTCCCGCGATGGCCGTCTCTAACTTAAGTGTCACGCTGAATAGGAAGGCCAGTCCGCCGAGAACGAGCAGCGAAACATGGGGAAAATGTTTCGTGGGGTGCACACGCCCGAACACGGAAAAGAAATTTCCGTCGAGAGCCGCCGAATAAGGCACGCGCGAATAGCCCAGCAGCACTGAGAATACGGAAGCGAGAGCGATCCACAGCACCATCCAAGTTGCCGCTTGCGCCGCGTGATGGCCGTAGAGTCTTTCTACAAACGTGCTGACGATAAATTTCGAGTTCTGCGCTTCTCTCCACGGCACGACGCCAAGAATGCTTGTCTGCATCGCCAGGTATAACACCGTGATTCCAAGTATCGATAGGAAGATTCCGCGCGGAATATTGCGCTCTGGATCGCGGATCTCACCGCCCAGGTTGCAGACGTTGTAGTAGCCCCAATAGCTGTATACGGTGCTCACCATCGCGGATCCCAGCCCCGCGAACCAAACCCATGAAAGCGAAAACGCATGGGGAGGAAAATCGAACGCAATTTTGGCGTTGAAGTGTGTTGCTCCGCCCCATATCAACCATAGAAGGGTGGCCACCACGCCGGCCCACAGCATGACCGAGATTTTTCCGATAGTCGTGATGCGCCGGTAAAGGAGAATCACAAGCACCACGACAAGGCCGCCCGAGACGCCTTTCGCCTCCAGAGTTGAGAGCGGATGAAGGTATCCCGCGTAACGCGCGAATCCGATCGACGCGGATGCGATCGAAAGCGGCGCCTGGACGAATGTCTGCCACACAAACAGGAAAGACATCAGGCGGCCCCAACGCCACGGCCCATACGCTTCGCGCAGAAAAACGTATGTCCCCCCCGCGCGTGGCATGGCCGCGCCAAGCTCCGACCAAACAAAAGCATCAAGTGTGGCAAGCGCCGCTCCTGCCACCCATGCGATCAGCGCCTGCGGCCCGCCCATCGCTTTGATCACCAGCGAAGTGACGACAAAGGGACCGATCCCCACGATCTCGATCATATTGAGCGCCACAGCTTCTTTTAGCCCGAGGCCGCGCTCGAGACCCGAGGGCTGCTCTCCAAGAAGGGCTCCGGACTGGTTGGAAGCAGGGCTGTTGGGGGTATTCGGCACGCCGCCGAGGATAACAAATGCGCCGCGCCGCGACTAACGCCCATTTTCTGTCCGTGTTCCTGGTTCTCTGCTGGCTTCCACCGCCATTTCATTTTGCAAAGCCCATCGAACAGCTTAGACTCGTCCGGAGCGAGACCTGCACGCGCATGAATTGCCGACTTGCAGCTTCCAGGAGAGCCATCGGGTGCCGGCATGAACCTTTTTCCTGCTCTTTCAAGGGTCGCGATAGTTCTGTGCTCCTTGGCATTGTCCGCGCTCCTCGCAGTGCCAGAAGTTCAAGCACAAAGGCTCGTCCTGCCGCCCGGAACCTCAGACGCGGTCAACAAAATTTATTCGTTCGACCTGGATGAGGCCATCGCCGGCGCGCAGAAAATTCAGCGTGCAGATCCCGATCATCCCTTGGGCTATTTGCTCGAAGCGGAGGCTCGCTGGTGGCGAATTTGGTGTACCTCCGCGGAATTCAAATATGGGATGAGCGATGCCCGCCACCGTCAAAAACTTGTTGCCGATCGCCCCTACCAGGAACTTGCCGCAAAAGCGGCATCCATCGCGCAATCGCGCCTCGAACGCCACGAAACCGCGGGAATGCAGTTCTACGCGGGAATGGCCGATGCCTTTGCGGCCCGCCTCTACGGGCTCCGAGGTGAAAATCGCGCCACGGCTCGAGCCGGCGTCCATGCTCGAACTCATTTTCTCCGCGCACTCCAGTTGGACCCCGGCCTCGTCGATGCCGATTTCGGTCTGGGCCTCTATAACTACTATGTAGACACGCTCAGCGCGATGGCCAAGATAGTGGGTTTCTTCATGGGCATTCCAGGTGGTAACAAACAGGAGGGCATTCGCCAGCTCGAACACGATATCGCCGACGGCGTTCTTACCTCCGACTCCGCCCGATTCTATCTGGCGCTGGACCTCCATCGTTATGACCAGCAATATGAACGGGCGCTCGCCGTCATCGGTCCATTAGTCCAGAAATACCCCTCCAATCCGCTCTTTCAACTGGCCTGCGGCGACCTTTATGCAAAATTGGGACGCAAGGAGAAAGCTCTCGCTTGTTACCGTGCTGCCGCAGCGGTCCCCGAAGAAGACCCGGAGTGCCGCAGTCATATCCAGGAACTCGTGCGCGCGTCTTTGGCGGCTCAAGGCGTTGTGCCCACTTCCATCAGCCACTGAAAATGGGACGCTTGCGTTCCCGCCCGGCTCTTCCCCGAGCCAGACACCCAAGAATTGCTCATTGACCTTTCTTCGAGGAGAATGGTAATCATGTAGGGTTGTCCGGACCCGGTGATTCAGGGCGGGCGGCTATGTTGAGCCGCCGCGTGGGCTCGGCCAGCTTTGCGTGGCTCCGGGCGGCCGGGGTCAACGCGCTGCGCGTTTTGCGCATCTCACCCCAAAAGCAAACTGGCACCGGGGGTTCCCGCCGTTGAACCAGAGCAGGTTGACCCGGCCAAGCCGGGCGAACCAGTGACGATGAAGGAGTCTCGATGAAGCGGTCCTGGACAGCACTAGCTGTCGCGATTGCGGCGATTCTCGCTGCCACGGGTTGCAATGATTACGGCAACACCTTTCAGGGCAACACCGGTGCGTTCGTGCAGTTTGTTTCGCCTTCCAATGTAAGCGCCGGCGGACCCGATTTAACGCTCACTCTCACCGGGGTCGGCTTCGTAGTACAAACTGTCGTCACGTGGAACCAAAAGAATCTCAAAACATGCGTAATCACGACTACCGCGGCTAACGTCTGCGCTCCTGCGAACGACACGGGAAGCGTCCTTTCCGTGACCGCCGTCGTCCCCGCCGCCATGACCGCCAAGGCAGGAACCTATTTCGTACAGACCGTCCAACCCCACTCGGGGGCTGGCACCAATGGGCTTTCCAATCCCGTCGCTTTCCAGGTCTTTCCTCCTCCCAATCCCGTTCCCACGATTTCGAGCATCACTCCGAACTCCGCTCCGGCTGGAAGCGCAGCGGTCCCCTTGACCATCACCGGCACTCAGTTTCTACTCACGTCGGACCCCACGGGGGGATCTCAGGTATTCTGGAACGCGGCATCGCAGACCGCTCTTTCGGTCACCAGCATCAGCGCCACGCAAATCCAGGCGACCGTGCCTGCCGCACAGCTCACCACTGCGGGCTCGGCCACAGTCACTGTCTACAATCCGCCAGTGCCTCCGCCTCAGAACTGCACAACCAACTGCACGGGCTACGGAGGCGGCGGCGCAAGCAATGGGCTTACCTTTACCATCACGGATCCAGGCGCGAATAACGCGAACAAGAGCGCTGCGGCCGTGCAAGAGGAGACTCCCGCTCTGAGCCTGGACGGCCGTTATGTTGCCTACACCGCTGCGCAGAACGGCCACTCTCAAATCTTCGCTCGCGATACCTGCCAGGGCGCCGACGCTTCCTGCCAACCCAATACCGTTCTTGTCTCCTCCGCGCTCGATGGTACCGCCGCTGCCGAGGACAGCCATTCTCCATCCATGAGCTCCGACGGCCGCTACGTGGCCTTCAGTTCCTCAGCGGCCAATCTCGTTTCAGACTCGACTACAGGACGCCAGGTGTTCCTCCGCGATACCTGCTTTGGAGTGACCACCTCCTGCACTCCCTCGACTCAACTCATTTCCACGGATCCCAACGGCGCCTTGGTCGGCACCGAAAGCATCCTGCCGTCCGTCAGTTCCACCGGCAGGTTTATCGCTTTCTTGGCGGTCACGCCTAGTCTGGCAACGCAGACGCCCGCGGCCGCGAACAAATCCGGTGCTAGCACGCCGACCAGCGGGCTACGGCAGGTATTCGTTCGTGACACCTGTCTCGGCGCCGCGAATTGCACTCCGAAAACCACTAGAATTTCTCTCCAACCAGGGGACGGCTCTGGAACCGGAACCACCAAGCCGGCGGGTCCGGCAATCAGCGGCAACGCTGGCAATCTTGCGCTGGCGAACGGGAACACAGCCACCCTTTTTACGCGCTCCATCGCCGTCGATGACGGTGTCTTTCTGGCTCTCACAAAAAATCAGCAATAATCTTTCAGATTACTCACGGGCGAGGCCGCTCGAAGGCTTGGCTTTCCTCGAACGAAGTAGTGGTCTATTGTGGGGTGTCTTGCGTAGTGGGTGCGGGTTGCTCAGGCGCCGGAGCGGCGTCCGTTGACGGCTT
Source organism: Candidatus Solibacter sp. (assembly GCA_035499815.1). GTDB lineage: Bacteria > Acidobacteriota > Terriglobia > Acidiferrales > UBA7541 > Acidiferrum. The sequence goes on from DATJXZ010000023.1 coordinate 21,381, forward strand.
GGATTTGCTAAATCGAATTAGAGAGATCTCTGTGCCACCCGAGTCCTGCGAGAGCGCCACGATACGAACCATCTGATTCCGTTCCGCCACGAAAGTGATGTCCTCATCCCCTACCTGCGCGCCACCCAGCGTCGCCGGATCCGGTTTGTCTCCCGAGTTGTGCCGCGTGAACTCCGGGCTCAAATGTCCCGTGTACCACGTATCCACAAATTCCCGCATATCGCTCGTGTGATACGTTGATGTCTCTATTCCGTTCCGCGCTTGTTTGATAGCTGCCGCCGCAGCTTGGTCGTCCGGCACTACCAGCGACGCACGGGGATAAATAGGCAAGCCAGGACCGACTTGGGTCTCTTTCTCCAGCCTGTAGGTTCCTCCAGGTGTTCGCACGGTGTCTTTCGAGCTTGCAGCGGATAATCCCATGGACCGCACCACGCGGCTCGCCATGAACAGCCCTGCCGCAAGCAGGATCGCGAGTCCTGTAAACAGCGCAATCATCATCCACATCAGCGATTTCGAGGATGACGAATTGTCCGATACGGATCCTTCTGCCATGGCCAGGTTCTCCCAAGCGGGCACAGTCCGCCCTGCCTTAAGTCTGGCAGAAACTCCGAAAGTGCCCGCGCAAATGCCAGTCCGCTGTGTTCTAAGCGTTTCCTGTTCCTTCGTTCAGGGATTCAATGCAAGGTTGTTTGAGCTTCCAACTTGATGTGTTCTCGATTATCTTCAAGTTACGACTTATCTATAAGTTACGACGGTCCTGAGCCCAGCGCGCTGGCTTTTCCACCAGTCTCCAGTCACGTCTTTAATTGAAGCGCACTTTAATATCGGGCCTCTTTTCCAAATGCACCGAATCCACAAAGCGCACTTGCCGGTCGTCAAGCGTCAGAATCATCGACGAAGTCCGAACGCCTTCGCCAAAAAACCGCACACCCTTCAAAATGTTGCCATCCGTCACGCCCGTGCATGCAAAAATCATCTTCTTGCCCGGCGCCAGATCTTCCGTGTCATAAATTCTCTTCGGATCTTTCACTCCCATCTTCTCTAGTCGCAGCTGATCCTCCGGCTTTCCGATCACCAGCCGCGCCAGGATCTGCCCGTTCAAGCACCGCAGCGCCGCCGCCGTCAAAACTCCTTCCGGCGCGCCTCCCGTTCCCATCACGGCATGAACCCCTGTCCCAACCACGGCCGCGGAAATCCCCGCTGAAAGGTCTCCATCGCCGATCAATCGGATGCGCGCTCCGGCTTTGCGAATCTCCGCAATCAGCTTTTCATGTCGCGGTCTGTCCAGCACGATCACCACGAGATCTTCGACGTCCCGGTCCAGCCTCTTGGCGATCGATTTCAAGTTATCCGTCACCGGCGCGTCTAGATCGACAGCCCCCTTGCACGACGGCCCTACAACAATCTTTTCCATGTACAAATCCGGTGCGTGCAGCAGCCCGCCCCGCTCGCTCGCCGCTAGCACCGCGATCGAATTCGGCGCTCCCATCGCGCACAAATTCGTCCCTTCCAGCGGATCGACGGCAATATCCACCTCGGGAAATAACGCTTTCGGCGCGTGCGTCGCCAGCCCCACTTTTTCCCCGATATAAAGCATCGGCGCTTCGTCGCGTTCGCCCTCGCCGATCACGATCGTCCCGTCCATCTGCACGGCGTCCATCGTCTTGCGCATCGCTTCGACGGCGACTTCATCCGCTTTGTGACGGTCTCCGAACCCCATCGTCCGCGCTGCCGCCACCGCTCCGTTTTCCACCACGCGCAGAAATTCCAGGCTTAGTTGTTCTTCCATAGCGTAGCGCTCTCCTGCGAGCGCCAATGATAGGTCAATTTGAGGCTTATAGTCGTCGACGTCGCGGAAAGAGTCAACAGCCTTGCAATTTCAGTCGGCTCTCTTCGCCTCGTAAAGCAACGGAAAGAACTGCCCGCCCATCTTGCTTCCGCGCGGAATCACCGGCACGCCCGCCAAAAGCCGCTCATCCGTATTCGACATCACGCCGTCCCGAAACACGTTGATCACCGTCGCCCGCCGCGGCCTCGGCGTATCGTTCGCGCCTGATCCGTGCATCGTTCGCGCATGATGAAACGCGCACTCACCCTTCTTCAGCTCGATCGCCACCGGCCTGAATTTATCTTTCAGCTCTTCGGGCAAACTCTCGCGAATCGCGTCCATCTCTCCCGTCAGCACCGGCTTCGGCAAATCCGGCCATTTGTGGCTTCCCGGCACATAATTCAAGCATCCATTCTCCCGCGTCGAATCATCCAGTCCGATCCAGCACGTCAGGTGCGCCAGCGGCGTCGTCCTCGTCCAGTACGAATAATCCTGGTGCCACGCCACCACTCCTCCATGCCGCGCAGGCTTGCAAAATAGCTGATCATGCCAGAATCGCACCGGCCCTTCGAGCAATTGCGACGCGGGCACCAGGAAAGCCGGGTTCCAAAGCAAATCATGAAATCCTGGCATCACGCGCCAGGCTCCCAGCGCGTGAAACACCACCCTGTTCGGATCCGTCGATTCATTCGAATGATATTCGTGAAAAAGTTCCCGCCCCGCATGCGCTGGATCCATCAACTGTTCCAACTCCCTGCGCAAAGTCTCCACCTGCTCATCCGTCAGAATCCTTACACCCTTCAAGTACCCATTCTCCCGAAAAAATTCCACCTGCTCCCCGCTCAAACGATAACTCTCCCACTCCTCATCCGCGCCCGTCCGCGCAAACAATTTCCCGACTGGTTCATGAAATCTCGAGAGGTCTTCCATGGCAAAGCCATTTTGCAGCAATTCCGCCCACCCAAGCACTATTTTCCGGTGCCGGATTCGTCCCGGCGATGTAGATTCTCTATTTCGTTTCAAGCGGTTTTAGCCGGCCGAGGTCATCCTTACGAGCATGACCACTCTTCTCCGTGCCCTCTGTGATCTCTGTGTTGAGAAGAACATTCCTCTTCAACTCCAACTTTTCACTTGACCTGCGTCACCGCCGCGGTATGATTGTGCTTGGAAACCACTGCGCCTCGCATCCGCGAGGCGTTTCTGTTTTTAGTAGCACAGGCACTCCTGCCTGTGCTCTTTCTTTTTTCTTTTCGCTTCTTGCTCTTCGCTTCTCGCTTCTAGCTCGTTGCTTTTCGATGTCGTTTTCTGCAATCCCAAATCTAACTCTTAGGAGAAAACTATGTCCTCTCTCAGCTCAGCTAGCCGCTCTGTGGCCACAAATGAAAACACCCGCTCTGCGGCCACGCGTAAGCACAATCGTCCGTCTCTCTGCAGTTTCACGTTCGCCGATGGCCGCCGTTGCCGCACTCCCCGCATCCCAAGCCATCCGCATTTCTGTTTCTATCACTCCCAAAAAGAATCCCGCGCCGCCACCGCCGATAAACTCGCCCGGGATCTAGCCTATTTCTTCTCCGCCCACTACGTCTCCGCCAACGACCTCACCACCGCCCTGGCTCGCCTCATTCCCGCCGCCGTACGCGGCGACATAAAACCCCGCACCGCCCGCACCATCGCCTACATGCTCCAAACTCTTCTCCAAGCCATCCACCTCTCCCAGGACGAGTACATCAACGCCTTCGGCACCGACGGCTGGCGCAAAACCATCCGCAATTCCGTCCACTCCAACAAAAACTACCGCT
>DATJXZ010000024.1:0-297487 GCA_035499815.1 Candidatus Solibacter sp.
AGACTTCGTCCGCATTTTTCGCAATCTTAATGCCGGCAAAACCGTCGACCTCGACGGCGTCCCCACGCATTTTCCCTGGGCCGGCGGCGAAGTCCCTCCCGTCTGGGTTGCCGGCTACGGCCCCAAAGCTCTTCGCACTGCCGGCCGCATCGGCGACGGCGTCATCCTCCAGTTCGCCGATCCCGACCTCATCGAATGGTGTCTCGGCTTCGTCCGCGAAGGCGCCAAGGAAGCCGGCCGCGACTTCTCCAAAATCGAAGTCATGTCCGCCGCCCCCGTCTGGGCCTCCGACGACCTCAAAACGGCCCGCGAACGCGTCCGTTGGTTCCCCGCCCTCGTTTCCAACCACATCATGGATCTCATCTCCAAATACAAGCCGGAAGACCTTCCCGAAAGCCTTACTTCCTTCGTCCGCAACCGCGGCCAATACGACTACCACCATCATTGCGAAGTCGGCAGCGACAACGCCGATTTCGTTTCCGACGAAGTCGTCGACCGCTTCTGCCTCATCGGCCCCATCGAGGCCCACCGCAAAAAACTCCACCGGCTCCGCCAGGCCGGTGTCACCCAATTCAACATCTACCTAATGTGCGGCGACGAAGAAGACACTCTCTCCATCTACTCCCGCGACGTCCTCCCCCACATGTAGCGGCGGGTCTTTAGACCCGTCCTTTCACCTTTGTAAGTACACGATACCCCCCGCTTGGTCGGCTCTACCCGTCTTCTTTGGAACAAAAGTAGGTTGATTTCCGTTTACACCATAAGACGGGCGGGCCGGTTCAGGCGTCAGATAACCCTAAGGGAGAGAACTATCATGATGAAGAGCAAGGGTTTACTACGAAGCTGCTTGCCAGGGGCTATTGCTGTTGCGGTGATTTCGCTGCTCATGGGCTTGCCCGCGCGGGCGCAGGCCGAAAAGCGCGCAGTCTTCGCGCCGGCCGATTTTCATTGGCAAGGCGCCCTGAAAGCCGGGCAGACCCTCGAAGTGGTCAATACCAACGGTGAAATTGGCGCCAGCCGCGCTTCCGGCGATGTCGCTAGTGTCGCAGGCATCCGCGGCGGCTCCGACGGCGACGATACCTTGTTTATCGAGGTTGTTGAGTACCCCGATGGGGTCACGATTTGCGCCGTCTACGCGCGCGATAAGGCGCCTGGCCGCTGCCACCGCGGCGGAGTCACGTCCGAATCCGGCAATTGGTGGCATGGCCATCGCGCCAAAATCAATTTTGATGCGCAAGTCCCGCCTGGCGTACGGCTCCATGCCTTCACAACCAATGGTCGCGTCCATTGCCTGAACCTGAACAGCATAGTGCAGGCGGAATCGACAAACGGCGACGTCGAAGTCTCCACCAGTGAGTGGGCTTCGGCCAGGACCACCAACGGCGGCGTTCGCGTGTCCATAGGCAACGCCAAGTGGACCGGCGAGCTCGAACTACTGACCACCAATGGCAGTGTGGATGTCACTCTGCCGGCTTCCGCCGAATTTCAGGTGCAGGCGTCCACCACCAATGGTGGAATTCAAACCGACTTTCCCGTCACCATCCAGGGTCGTTTCGGCCCTAAGTTTCTCTCCGGCACCGTCGGCGCTGGCGGCCGCGATTTGAAAGTCGCCACAACCAACGGCAAGATTGCGCTGAACAAGAGCTAAGCGCGACTATTTCCATGCCGCCGTAAGTCTTGAGCCATCGATCTGCTAGACTACCCGGTTATGAAAACCATTCTCTTGCGAACCTTTGGGCTCGCTCTCCTTGCCGCCTCATTCGCATCCGCGCAAGACGTCATTCCGCTCTATCAGGGCGCTCCGCCGGGCTCGCAGCCCGCAAATTATCCCGAGAAACAATACTTCTCGAATGTTTGGAAAACCGAAGTGGTCACCAACGTGACCAGGCCCACGCTCACTGTCTACAAACCCGCACCAGAACAGAAGAACGGCACCGCCATCGTCATAGCCCCGGGCGGCGGCTTTATGGCGCTCTCCATCGCCAGTGAGGGCACTGACGTCGCCAAATATCTCGCGGCCAAGGGCGTCACCGCCTTTATCTTGAAGTATCGCCTAGCACACACGGGCGAAGACGCCACCCAGGAATTCACCACGTTGATTGCAGACCGGCAAAAGTTTGACGAGATGATCGGCAAACTCATTCCGCAATCCAATGCCGATGGCCTTGCTGCGGTCACTTACGTTCGTCAACATGCGTCCGAATGGGGCATTTCTCCCGACCGTGTTGGCATCATCGGCTTCTCCGCGGGCGGCGAAGTCACCGCGGCGGTCGCGTTCCAATACAAACCGGATGAGCGTCCCGCCTTCGTCGCCCCCATCTACGCCGCCGCAACGGCATTCAAGGATGTCGCAGTCCCGGCCGATGCCCCTCCGATGTTTCTCGCCGCGGCTACCGACGATCAGCTTGGCCTCGCGCCAGATAGCGTCCTCCTCTACGACAAATGGAGCGCCGCTCACAAATCCGTCGAACTGCACATGTTCGCCAAAGGCGGCCACGGCTTCGGAATGCGCAAGCAGAACCTGCCCACTGATCACTGGATCGACCTCTTCGCCGAGTGGCTCGACCTCCAAGGCTTTCTGAAGAAGTAGCACTGCGGACAGCGCAGGATTCAGTTGCAGTGGCACAGGCACTTGCTTGTACTCCGACGATCCTCCATCGTCCGCGGGAGGGGCACCCTTGAGCCCTTCCCTACCGGCAACAACTAATGCTGGGCCAGCGAAGCTTAACGTCCACAGACTGAGAAGCCGTCCTGTCTACCCCGGGCTTCCTGGATGCGATACACTTCTGGCGTAGATCGACCGCGGGGAGGAAATATGAAATTCGAACTATGGATGCCTTGCGCGCTTGTTCTAAGTTTCGCGCTGGGAATGGCTTTGCAATCGGCGCGAGGATCGAGCGAGGCAAACGACGCCACCAGGGTCACAGGTGTGGGCGGATTTTTCTTCAAAGCGCAGAACCCGGCGAAATTAGCCGACTGGTATCGCGCGCACCTGGGAATCGCTCTCGTCGCGGCGGGCAAAGGAGAAAACGCGCCGCAATTCTATCCCTTTCATTGGCGCGAGAAGGACCATCCCGAGACTATCGGTGCGACGGCATTTTCGATTTTCCCGGCGAACACGAAACACTTCGCGCCCAGCAGCTCTTCTTTTATGTTGAATTTTCGCGTTGCGAATCTCGAGCGATTGCTAGCGGAGCTCAAAAAAGAGGGCGTTCAGATCGACGACAAGATTATCGACGACGAATCCAGCGGCAAGTTTGCGTACGCCATGGACCTCGAGGGCAATCGCATCGAGCTTTGGGAGCCGAAGCCCGAGTGATTCGGCCGGCCTAGCCTGCGGAGAGCTTTGTTGACCTCCCGCGCTTGTCTCTGCTATCAACTTTCTACGACCATTGAATTGCGAGGACGCCATGCCCATCACACGCCGAAATTTTTTTCGCAACGCCGCTGCTGGAGCCGTTGCCGCCGCCGCTTTCCCTCCCATCGCCGATATCGCCTTCAGCGAACTCATCCCTTCCGCCCGCGCCAGCGAGCTTCTCGGCCCCATCGTCCTCAGCCGCAACGAAAACGCCTACGGCCCTTCGCAAAAGGTCATCGCCTCGATGCAGGACTCCCTGCAATTCGTCAATCGCTATCCCGACGCCGCCGATAAAGCCCTTCACGAAAGAATCGCGCAATCTCATTCCATCCAGCCCGGCGAAATGGTCCTCGGTTGTGGTTCCGGTGAAATCCTCAACACTTGCGCTGCTGCGTTCGTCGGCCCCGGCAAAAAACTCGTCACCGCTCTTCCGACGTTCGAAGCCATTGGCCGCTACGCCAAAACTCTCGGCGCGGAAGTCGTTGAAGTTCCTCTCACCAGCAACTATTCCCACGATCTCTCAGCCATGCTCGCCCGAACCGACGCCGCCACCGGCCTCATCTATATCTGTAATCCAAACAATCCCACCGCCAGCCTCACTCCCCGCAAAGATCTCGAAGATTTCGTCCGCAAACTTCCCGCCAGCACCACCGTTCTCATCGACGAGGCCTATCACCATTTCGTCGAACCCACCGCCGCCGGCTACTCCTCCTTCATCGACAATCCCATGCACGACGACCGCGTCCTCGTCGCTCGCACTTTTTCCAAAGTCTATGGCCTCGCCGGAATCCGCGTCGGCTATGCCGTCGGATCGCCCGAAAAAATCCGCGCGCTCTCCAATCTTCGCCTCAAAGAAGGCATCAACGCCGTCGGCGCCCACTGCGCTCTCGTCGCCTACGACGATCTCGACTATGTCCAAATGAGCGAAAAACGCAACGCCCGCGATCGCCAGGCATTTTTCGCGCAGGCCAAATCCCGCAACATCCAGGCCATCCCTTCCCAAACCAATTTCGCCATGCTCCAAACCAACCGCCCCGCCCCCGCCGTCATCGCCCACTTCAAACAAAACAACGTCGAAATCGCCCGCCTCTTTCCCTCCATGAACACCTTCGTCCGCGTCTCCTTCGGCACACCTCCGCAAATGCAGGAATTCTGGCGCGTCTGGGATCTCCTCCCCTCCGCTTAAGCCGAACGACAAAATTGCAACTCTCTCTCCGCGCTTACTCGCCCCAATTCCGTGTAGTGGCGGGTCTTCAGACCCGTTCTTTTGCGTTTGTCCGTGTAGGGGCGCCCTTTAGCGCGTCCCCTTCCCCGCAGCCGTCGGACTCCCTTCCGCGCCGCCGATGCAACTAAATCTCTCGAATGACCTTGACTTTCGGACGGTAATACGTGGCATCATCTCACTATGGCCACCAAGACAGCTTTCGCCGAAGAACGCGAGGCTGGAAACAGCCTTGCGGAGATCACCCGCCATCACTTTGAAAAACTTCCCGAGCAAGAACAGAAAACCAGGCTCAAGGCCATGAAGAGCCTGAGAATCAGGAATAGAAAAACTTCCAAGCGTTCTTCCACTCCTACCTGAGGTTAGCTTTTCCTTCGCGCAGCGGGGGACCTTGCTTTCTCGTTCGAACCTGTAGCTTCGAACCTCCAACCTCTGCTCTTTGCTACCAACCCGCGCCAACGCCCTCCTGCGTGACGCCATCCTCACAGACTTCCCTTGCAACCCAGGCATAGCCAGACTTTGATCTCAGACTGCCATGGGTTACAATGCCGTCAAGTTAGACTCGAAATAGTCCGATCAGGTTCGCGTTACGAGAGATATCGCTATGTACTGCAACTACTGCGGCTCGCGTAATCCAGACGATTCAATCTATTGCAGCGAGTGCGGCCGACCAATCCAACGACCTTCTGAACAAGAAAACGAAAGAAGCCAGAATTCCAAAGAAGCGCGCATTTCGGGCGACAGTAAATCCCAATTGCCTGACCTGAACCATTTGACGCACAGCAGGCTGGGTACTCCTGACGCAAAATACGAGGGGATGGACGATGACGAATTAGCTCAACTTCTCGATGCCTATATAAAGCTCAACACGCCCCTGCCCGCTGAGCTTCGGCTCGAATTGGAGGCTCGCGCCGGGAAACTCTCATCCGAGCCACCGAAAGTGGCTCGCTCTTTCGCACCTAGTCGCCGAGAGCCAGGGCCCCGTGATCCCTCCCCATCGTCCGACCTCCTACTAGGTCCGGTGGAGATACTAGCCTCCGATCTCCCGGAAATCACCAAGTCCAGGATCAGCCTCGCACTCAAGAATCCCCCTCAAAACACATTCGTGATTAATGAGTCGAAGCTTGGTTGGGCCCTGATTGGGTTAGTGGGAGCCGGGTTCGCGTTGTGGGGAATCATCGACGCGGCAGACGGCTACAAATGGCAACCAGAAGATCGAGCGATTTGCGCGGCGGCACTAATAATCGTCTTCGTCGCCGCGTGGTACTCGGGAAGCTACCTATTCAAGTGGCTTCTCTTTCCATTTAAGGCCCAAACCTTAGTCAATCCATTTTATTTCTTGAGCTTCCGCTTCAATCGAATAGTGGCAGTTCCATTCACAAGAGGAACCGCATGGAACGTCAAGCACGTCAAAGATTCCAGAGGTTCCTACTCTCACAGCAAGTTTTTCTTCACATCCGAGTCCGGACAGAAAAACACCATAAAGACCACGTCGATTCGACTCACGAATGACTTGATTGAGGGACTGAACAGTTTTCCGGAATATCTTAGGAGCCTCATCCACCGACGGGACGCGAACGCTAAATACTCGCTCGACCTACTATACGAATGGCGCTCGGATCCAAAGCGCCGCTACCGAAAGCCCTATCCGCAAAACCTAACAGCTCCTGCCGTTAGAAACCTCGCGGTTGCATCACTGGCCGGACTACTGGGCTTCGCGGTCTTCACCTTTGTCTTAGAACCCTACAACAAATACCGCGACGATGAGATCCGCTGGAGTATTGCGACTTCCTCCGCGACCGCTAGTGGCTACAGGATTTATATCGCATCCTGTCCAGAAGGAGCACATACCTACCAAGCTCGGGCGAATATTGCCGCGCTCTACAACACGGCATCTGAAAACTATCGGAACTCCTCCGGAATTGGAGCTTCGGCAGGCGTTGAAGCAGTCATCAAAATGCTTGAGTACGCAAATACCACCGGACGTTATAAGGTATTTGTCGAATTCGCGGGAGATAATGAGATACCGCCAAGCATTGAAACAATGCTGGAGCAAAAGTACAATCTCCCAAGAGTTGTTCCCATACAGTCTTCGTTTACGACAGCGATGGACAACGCCAGGGAGAACGGAATCCTGCAAAGGGTAGCCGCGAGTTTCGGTAAGATCATACCGGGAGACATACTACTGTTCGAGCCCGGACAGGCGTCGCCAGAAGATATTAGCCTCAAAATCGACTATACAATTCACGCAAGCGGTGCATTGTACTCCCCGGAGGAACAGAAATACCTCACGAAGGCTAGGCGGGATTGGTATACCGGAATTAGCTTCGACTGGAATTTCCTCGTAAATATTCCTGGCGCAGAGTTGGCCAATTTCAGGTTCAGTTTGAAGTCGGAACCGGCTCAGGTATTCAACGTCGCCTACTCAAGGACCGCCAGCACGGGCGAAGATCCTCCTTTAGACCCGACAGAAGTCTACAGCGCCATGGCGGACAGCGCGTTTACTGACTTCGGATCCAAATTGCTATCTGAGCTGGCGTTACGATGAACCGTGATGAGTTGCCCACGCCGGGCCGGTGTTCGCTGGCCACGCTCCTCTTTGGAAACTCGGGAAACTCGGACGCAGACGGAACGCTCCCCGAACTACTCAACCACAGACCGTCTCACCAAACTCCCAAATTCCCGCCAACTCCCACAATCCATTCCACTTCCCGCGTCTCAATTCGAATTATAAGCATCGAGTACTGTATCTTGACAGTTAAATAAATCTGCGCTACCCTTCCCTATGTCCTCGCGGCCTCACATCTCTTCACCTGCTCCCAACCCGACCGCTTCCTATTTCAAAATTCTGCGTCCGATAATATCTCCCGCAACTCCCGTGGAATCAACACTTCCAAACCCCCTCGCAAGTGTTCATTCTAAACCACCTACAGACACCCGCTTTCCTTTAGAATCAACACTTACGAAAAAACCCGGGGGGGGGAGGGTCATTATTGTTAACTAACTTCCAGCTTCGCCTTTGCGATTGTGTTCGTGGGTCGTCAACGGCAGCCTCCGCCTATCGGACGAGGTCCGCCCATGCGCTTTGACACCGTAATCCGCAACGCCACGGTCGTTACCGCTACGGATACCTATCCCGCCGACGTCGGCATCAACGGCTACAAAATCTCCGCCATCGCCGCTGCCCTGCCTATTGAAAACGCCGGCCGTGTCATCGACGCCGCGGGACTCCTGCTCATCCCCGGCGGCATCGACGTGCACACCCATCTCGACATGCCCTTCGGCGGCACCACCAGCGCCGACGATTTCCAGACCGGCACGATCGCCGCGGCTTTCGGCGGCACCACCACGCTCATCGACTTCGCTATCCAATATAAGGGCCAGACTCTGCGCCAGGCCTTTGACACCTGGATGAAAAAAGCCCACGACAAAGCCGTCACCGATTACGCCTTCCACTGCATCATCACCGATCTCGGCGCTGCGCAGCTCGAGGAAATGGGCGAACTCGTCCGCGAAGGCGTCACCAGCTTCAAGCTCTTCATGGCTTATCCCGGCGTCTTCATGCTGGATGACGCCACAATCTTCAAAGCCATGCGCCAGGCCGCCAAGCACAACGGCTTGATCTGCATGCACGCGGAAAATGGCGGCGCGATTGACGTGATCGTTCAGCAAGCATTAGCCGAAGGCAAACGCGCTCCCAAATACCACGCGCTCACTCGCCCCACCACCGCGGAAGCCGAAGCCACCTCGCGCGCCATCGCACTAGCGGAAATGGCCGGAGCACCCGTCTATATCGTTCACCTCTCCTGCAATGACGCGCTCGAAAAAGTCCGCGAAGCCCGCGATCGCGGCCTCCCCGCCTACGCCGAGACTTGCCCTCAATACTTGTATCTCTCTCTCGAAAATATGGATGCGCCCGGATTCGAGGGCGCCAAGTACGTCTTCACTCCCCCGCTCCGCGAAAAATGGCATCAGGAAAAACTCTGGCAAGGATTAGCAAAAGACACTCTTCAGGTTGTCTCGACCGACCACTGTCCCTTCTGCTTTAAAGAACAGAAAGAACTCGGCAAGGACGACTTCACGAAAATCCCCAACGGCGGTCCCGGCATCGAGCATCGCCTCAGCCTCATCTACACCGGCGGCGTCCACGGCAACCGCTTCTCCGCCAACCGTTTCGTCGAGCTCGTCTCCACTTCTCCCGCAAAATTATTCGGCCTTTATCCGCGCAAAGGAACGATCGCCGTCGGTTCCGATGCCGATCTGGTCATTTTCGATCCCAACGTAGAGCAAGTCATCAGCGCAAAAACACACCACATGCGCGTGGACTATTCCATGTTCGAGGGGATTCAAATCAAAGGAGAGCCGAAGACCGTTTTCTCGCGCGGCCGCGCCGTAATCGACTCGGGCAAATTCGTTGGCCGACCCGGAGCAGGCCAATTCCTGCGCCGCCAAACTCACAACTCGCTCAAATGAGTCGCGCGTGCCCGATCATCCGCCGACGTCGATTGGGTCCGAACTTGATTTGGAAAAGAATGCTGCTCTGTCAGGGTCTCTGCTTCGGTACGTCGCTCGGCCCGTCGCCCGGCGCGGCAGCCGCGGGCGCGTCTTCGGCCTTCGGCACGGTGATCTTCTGCTTGTCTTCCACCGCAAAGATCATGTAATCGCTAAAACTGTGACGCCTGTGAATTCGTCGTCCCATCCAATCGTAATAGACGTCCGCCCTTTCCGGCAGCCACATCGTCACATTCCCTTTTGTGAATCTCACCGGACCGTATTCGATGTCCGCGCGGTCCGCGGCCAGCCGGATCTGTTTCACTGGCCCGACCAGATCCGTTTCCAACCTCAAGATCTGATAAGTGTCCGCCGAAATCCACACACGCCCCTTCAGCGCCACAGGATAAGATGGCCCATCCGCCCCGATCCGGTATCTCTTGATGACGTTCGGCTTGTCTGGCCTCTGCCGGAAGTGCACTTGCCACGCGGGCCCGGTGCTCAATTGCGCTAATCCTTCGCACGTCATCGTGAAGTCACCAGCGTTGTAAGGATGGAAGATCAGCACGAGCGCCGGCAGCCCATTCGTTGCTACGCCGCCTGGAAATTCCGCGGGGCCGCCGCTGGGCGTGCTTCTGTATTCTTCGACATTCAGAAAGCCGTGCTGCACTTCCTGGATGGACGCGACGTAGCTGAACTTGCGCTTTTCGGGCGCGGAGGGCATCCCATACTTGTCGATGGATTCGTGCGTTAGAGTTTCCGTTGCGGCGAACCTATCGACGTCGCTCACTAGTTCCATGATCCGCTTTCCCGCTTTGCTCACTACATCATTTACGTTGCAGGAGGTTCCAGCGACCACGGGCGGCACACTCTCATCCACATCGGGAGGCAGCCAGTTCGAGGGCACCGGCAGGGCCGTGGCCTCCTTCGTCAGGGCCGTCATCTCACCGGCTCCCGTTGTTGCCGCGCCACCGGACACGATCTTTATTTGGGGATTTTTCAGAATCTCGAGATTCTTGCTCGCCTCGACATCCGCCGGATGCGCCTGCACGTACACTTGAAGCACGCGCACCGCCTCCTCCCGCTCCCCGGTCTCCGCCAATGCGCGGGCCAGCAATGGCTGGACGACGGTCGCCCTTTCGTGCCCCAACTCCATTGCGCGCCGCGCTTCCTTGACGGCGTCGCCACTTTGATGTTGCAGCACCAGAGCTTCAGCGAGCAGAGCATGAGCACGCCAGGAAGTCGGTGCTGCCTCCGCGGCCCGCTTCAAATAGGGGATGGCTTCGCCCGGCTTGTTCCCGTGCAGCAAGTCCTGGCTGACAGCGAGGAGCGCGCTCAAATGTTTGGGATTGAGCTCGAGAGTCTTCAACCAATACGCCCGGGCGTGAACCGGGTCGTTCGTCTGCGAGGCATAAACACCGAAGAGATATTCGATCTCCGCGCTTTGGGGAGCCGCCTTTTGAGCGGCTTCAAGATGCTTGCGCGCGTCATTGGGCTTGTTTGTCCTAAGGGCTTCCAGGGCCTTGCCAACTTCCTTTTGTGTTTTGGGTGCAAGGGCGTAAAAGCTTTCGGAAGATTCAGCTTCTTCCACGTCAGACAAAGGCTTCATTTCAATCGTTAGCTTTGCATCCGAACTCCGCAGAACCACCACTTGCTTCACTGCCGTTTCGTATTTGGGAGATATAACCTGGACCTTATATTCCTTTGGAGGCAAACTGCCAAACGATACATGACCCTTCTTTGATGTTTGGCGGTCCACAAAAGCGCCGTTAAGGTCGGTGAGAGTTATGATGGCGTTCTCCGCAAAAGGAGCCCCGTCTAGTCCTTTTACATAGACGTCGATGCTCCCCACTATCTCCAAGTTTTGGACCTGGGCTTGCTGATTGGCGACTCCGCTCTGGTCCTGTCGGGGTGGTGCAGGCGCCGGGTTCGCAAGAGAGATTCCGGCAGCCAGCAAACACCCACAACCGAAGATAGAGATTGGCTGTAGAAACTTCAGGACTCGTAAGAACATGACCCACCCGTCTGTAGCTAGCCTGGGGAACTCAGATGCTGTATTAATGATACTCCGTCGAATGGCACATCTGGTAGTCTTTAACGCGCTTTCCCAAACTCACGGCTTTTGAACGGCATACCTGGTTTTGGTGTGCCCGGCGGAAAGAACCTATCACGCGAGGTTAGGATTTTGGGCTTGGTGCGTCGTCGGCCTTCGGCACCGAAATCTTTTGCTTGTCGTCAACCGCGAAAAGAAGGTAATTGCTGAAGCTATGACGACGATGAATGCGCCGACCCATCCAGTCGTAGTAGACATCTGCGCTCTTCGGCAGCCACATGCTCACATTGCTCTTGGCGAATATCACTGGGCCGTACTCGATCTCCGCCCGGTCCGCCTTCAATCGAATCTGCGGCATGGGCGCAACCAAATCCGTTTCCAGCCTGACGATCTGGTAGGTATCGGCGGAAATCCACGCGCGGCCTTTCAATGCCACCGGATATGAGGTCCCGTCGGCGCCGATTCGGTATCGCTTGATGACGTTGGGCTTATCAGGCTTCTGCTTGAAATGCACTTGCCAGGCGAGCCTGTCACTCAACCGCGCCAATCCCTCACAGGACATCGTAAAGTCATCGGCATTGTTAGGGTAGAAAATCAACACGAGAGCCGGCAAACCGTTTGTGGCTACGCCGCCCGGGAATTCCGCCGGGCCGCCACTGACAGTGCTTCTGTATTCCTCGACGTTCAGAAAGCCGTGTTGCACTTGCTGTATCGAGGCGACGTAATTGAAAATCCGTTTTTCCGGGACCGATGCGATTCCATATTTGTCGATGGATTCATGTACTAGAGTTTCAGTGGCGGTAAATCGATCAACATCCTTGGCAAGTTCCATGAGCTGTTTTCCGGCCTTACTAACCACGTCGTCCACGTTGCAGGAGACGCCGGGCTCGACCGCCGGCACAGAAGCGTCCACGTCCGGCGGCAACCAATTCGAGGGCACTGGCAACGCATCGTCCGCGTTGGATACGACCGACATTTCTCCCGAGGCGGGACCAGCGCTACCCGCGGGTGGATGCTTGAGCCTTTCCAGATAATTTGCTGTGTCTTCGTCCGTGGGATGAGCCTTGACGTAAGCTTCGAGCTTGGGTATGGCCTGATTGACTTCGCCCTTTTGGACCATTACACGCACCAAAACCAATTCCGCTGCCGATGCGCGATCGTGGCCCAGCTCGATAGCGCGGAGGGCATGATTTCTGGCTTCGTCATTCATGTCTTGAAGCACGCAAGCCTCCGAGAGGAGCGCTTGGGCACGCCAAGAGTTACGGTCGACATTTACCGCCCGCTTCAGATAGGGCATGGCCTCGGCCGGCTTGCCGGACCGCAAAAAATCCTGGCCTACAGCAAGCAGCGTACTCAAGTGCCGTGGGTCAAATTCGAGCGTTTTCATCCAGTAAGCGCGCGCCTGCACCGGATCCTTCGTTTCCGTGGAGTAGAGAGAAAAGAGATATTCAATCTCGGCGCTATTAGGCGCGCCTCGTTGTGCCGCCTGAAGGTGCTTAATTGCATTGTTAGGCTTGTTGGCACGCAATGCCTCGAGAGCCTTGCCTACATCTCTTTGCACATTCCGCGGAAGCGCGTAAAAGCCGCGGGAAGCGGCAGCTTCCTCCGCCTCGAGGGGTTGAAGACTCAACACGACCGAAACGGCGCCCGGGCCATTTACCTCAAATTGTTTCGACGCAGTTTTGTAACCGGGGGCCACCACCTGAACGGTAAATTCGCTATAGGGAATGCGTTCGAATTTGACGAAACCGGCATCGGCCGTACTCTGAGTGTACATCTGGCCGCCGACTCGCAAAAGTGTCACAACCACGGACTCCTCGAGGGGTACGCCACCGGGGCCAGTCACATGAATCTCGGCGTTCGCGGAACCAAAGGCCATCTCGGTACCATTAAATCCGGTAGATGGGTCGATAATGGCAGGCGCAGGAGATACAGCGGCAGGTACTTGAGGGAGCCTTCCGGCGTGTGCGTCAAGTGGCAGGAAAAAGTATGCGGCTGCCGGGAGAATCAGGGAATACAGAAGCGTGCGAATATTCATGACACACCTATTAAGTTCAGGGACCATTATCTCTTCATACGATAGCACCAATCCATGAGCAAGGTGTAGCTTCATGATTGTGGGTCAGACTGCCTTTCGCTGAGTTTTGCCGAAGCCGGCGACGATGGTAGAGTGCAGCGTCTGGAACAGCCAGGCGTACAAAGTCCACGAATTTCGCGAAGCCATCGGAATGAAAAACACTGAGACCTCTGTAAAAGAGCAGCAGCCTCGCAGCGCATTGTCGCGGCAACTTGGCCTGTTTGGCACGACGATGGCTGTGATGGGCGGGATTATTGGCGCCGGGATTTTCATCAATCCTTACCTCGTTGCCGGGCGCGTGCATACTTCCGCGTTGATTTTAAGCGCTTGGATCGCGGGAGGGCTGATTGCCCTCGTTGGAGGGTTTATCTACGCGGAATTGGCGGCGCGATTGCCGGTTGTTGGCGGCCAGTACGCCTACTTGCGCGAGGCGCTTCATCCTGCTGTGGCATTTCTTTATGGCTGGGTGCTGCTGTTGGTGATTCAGACGGGCGGAATGGCCGCGGTGGCTGTCACGTTTGGACATTACTTCCTTGAGCTAACGCAATGGCGGCTTAGCGCTTCCCTCGTCGCCGCCCTCGCACTCGCCTTGCTCACGATCATCAACTGTCTGGGAGTGCGGGCTGGGAGCCGCGTGCAATCGCTGATGACTTTGACGGCCATTGCGGCGATCGGAATTCTAGAGCTCTTCAGTTTTCTTCGAGGAGGGCCTTCGCAACTTTCGGTGCGCCCTTTTTTGGACGAGCCGGTTTCGATGAGCCTCGTTTTCACATTTGGAGCAGCGATGACACCGGTTTTATTCGCATACGGAGGCTGGCAAACTACGAGTTTTCTCGCCGGCGAGGTTCGCGAACCAACCAAAACGCTTCCGCGTGGCCTGCTGCTGGGCGTGCTCGGCGTGATTGCGGTGTACACCTCCGTGAATGTTGTGTATGTGAGAGCGCTGGGCCCCGCTGGACTGGCTGCCACGATGACGCCAGCGTCAAGCGTAATGCGCATGTTGCTAGGCCCGCGAGGCGGTTCGTTGATCGCCGCCGGAATTGCGTTCTCCGCGTTCGGCTATCTTGGACAATCGATGCTGACCGCGCCGCGCGTTTATTTCGCGATGGCCGAAGACCGCGTTTTTTTTCGCGGGGTCGCGTGGATCGATCCGCGCACGCGCGTTCCCGTGGTGGCAATTTTGCTACAAGGAATTTGGGCCATCGTGATCGCGTTGACGGGAACTTACGCGCAAGTCGTCAACTACGTCGTGGCCATGGATTCCATTTTCTTTGGCTTGACGGCAATCTGCTTGCTAGTGATGAGGCACCGCGCCAAACTTCAAGGCTCAGTGGTGATTGCATACCGTGTTCCAGGCCACCCGTGGACGACGCTGCTCTTCATCGCGGCGGAATGGCTGGTCGTCGCGAGCACCTTTGCGCACGATGCCAAGCACTCATTGATCGGGCTGGCTATCGCGATCGCCGGCTTGCCCGCCTATTATTTATGGACTAGCAAAAACCGGAATGAAGGAGCCACATGAGCGATTCCGCTCGCATGAAACGTTCGGTCTACATGGAATGGGCGAAAACGCGATCCCATGCGCGCTTTAATCTTGCGACAAGTGGCGTGCTCGGTGTGCCTCTGGCAGAGTTTCCGCTGGACCTGACGCAGCTTGAAGTAACGGCGGATGGCGGCTACGGGTACGCTCCTTTGCAAGAGCGGCTTGCACAACACAATGGAGTGGCCGAAGAGTGCGTGGTCGCGGCAACCGGCACGTCGATGGCGAATCACATCGCGATGGCAGCCGTGCTCAACCCTGGCGATGAGGTTCTGGTCGAAGAGCCAGTCTACGGCCCGCTGCTCGAGGTTGCCGAATATCTTGAAGCGGGAGTGAAGCGCTTTCCCCGGCGATTTGAAGGAGGATTTGCTCTCAATCTGGCAGAAATGGAAAGGTCATTTTCTCCGTCGACACGGCTGATAGTTCTAAGCAATCTACACAATCCAAGCGGCGCTCTGGCACCAGAGGGGACCTTGCGAGCACTCGGGGAACTGGCGCTGCGGTCGCGGGTCCACGTTCTCGTGGATGAGGTCTACCTCGACATGGTTTTCGACAAGAGTGTCCGATCCAGTTTTAGCATCGGTCAATCCATCGCACCGGGCGATGACAATCCATTCATTGTCACCAGCAGCCTGACGAAGGTTTATGGTTTAAGCGGGCTGCGCTGTGGATGGGTGATAGCGCCACCTGCGCTCGCCAAGCGCATGTGGCAGCTCAACGATTTGTATGGCGCCGTGGCGGCTCACCCTGCCGAACGAATGTCTGTGATGGCGTTCGATCATCTAGAACAATTTCGCGAGCGCGCACGGACACTACTCTCGACGAATCGCCCACTCATGGATACGTTCCTCGATTCACGCGCCGATCTCGAGTGCTTCCGCCCCCCGGCCGGCACGGTGGTATTTCCGCGGCTGGTTAAAGGTGATCCCGAGGCTTTTTTCAGGCTTCTGCGGGAGAAGTACGAGACGACGGTTGTGCCCGGAAGCTTCTTTGAGATGCCCCGGCATTTCCGGATCGGAATGGGCGGCGATACCGCCAGCCTGCGCGCCGGGCTCGAGCGGCTGAGCGCAGCGCTCGATGAGTTCGCGAAAAATTAATCGCAGTATTGACACAATTTAGCCTGTCATCAACTCCAAAGTGATGACAGCCTGAGCACCAAGCAAGCAGGCTCTGCCGCGTGATCGCGCGCTTTGTGATGCAATAGAGCTATACTCTTCGGGACGAGAATGGCAAAACTAAAATTCCTGGTTTCCCTAACGAACGACGACAACGATTATCAGATAGAACAGCGCGAGTCCGCCGAACAGGCGGCGCGCAAGTCGGGCGTGGAGGTACAGATCGTCCATGCACAAAACGACGCGATCAGTCAAAGCACGCAAATCCTGAAAGCGGTTCAGGCGCCGAAGGAGCTGCGGCCAGACGCCATCATCTTTGAACCAGTCGGCGGCACCGCGTTGCCTCAGGTGGCGCGCGCGGCGGTGAGCGCAGGAATCGGCTGGGTCGTGCTGAATCGCGACGCAACTTACATCGAAGAGCTACGCAAAATCTCCACGGCACCAGTCTTCACTATCAGTTCCGACCATATTGAAATTGGCCGAATCCAGGGACGCCAGATGGCGGCGCTGCTGCGAGGCGGAGGTTCCGCACTTTATATTCAGGGGCCTTCGGAGAACTCCGCCGCTAAAGAACGGACGCAGGGAATGCAGGAAACGAAGCCGGCGAACGTGCAAGTTACACTGCTGAAAGCCCAATGGACCCAGGAAAGCGCGCAACGATCCGTGCGCTCCTGGCTTAAACTTACGACCTCGCAGCGCTCGGCGATCGATCTGGTCTCCGCCCAGGACGATTCCATGGCAATGGGCGCACGCGATGCTTTCAAGGAATTGACCAACGAGGATGAACGCGAGAGGTGGCTGAAGCTGCCGTTCACGGGATGCGACGGCCTGCCAAAAACGGGCCAAGCGTGGGTGCGCAGCGGACTGCTTGCGGCTACGGTATTTGTTCCTCCGAATGCAGGCCAGGCGATAGAAATGCTCGCCGACGCGATTCAAAATCGCAATCGGCCGCAAGAGCGTGTGACGACGGAAGCCGTTTCGATTCCCGCTCTCGATGCGCTAACACGCAAAAAAACGTAAACCAAGTAGCTATCCCAAATTTGTGAACCGTTCTGGCTGCCGCGATTCGTGTTTGATCTTTTCCCGCCCTGGCCGTTCGTATTTTGTCCCAACTAAAACGATTTTGTGAGTTCCAGGGAGACGCAGGAGGCGTATAATGCCGCGGGTCGTGAATGAAAGGTACAAATAGCCACTTCCAGGGGACGGCATGAAGAGTTTGCGTGAAAGCAAATCGGTGGACCGAAGGCAATTTCTCGCGGCGACCGGCGGGGGACTACTGGCTGCTGCGGTTCCGGGAGGAGCCGTTGCACGAGAATCCTTTGCGGGGGCCGAAGCTGCGGGGAGCAAGCGATTGATGATGCCGCCATCGGCAAAGCGCAAAATCCCCATTGGAGTTTTCGACCCGGTCTACGACAAACTTTCGCTCGACGAGATGCTTGAGAAGGTAAGCGCGTTGGGCTTGGAAGCGATGGAGATTGGCACCGGCGGCTATCCCGGATCGCATCATTGCCCGGTGGATGAACTGCTGGCCGATGCAGCCAAGGCCAAAGCTTGGCAGAAGAAATTCGAGGATCGTGGAATTCAGGTGGCTACGTTAAGCTGCCATGGAAATCCCGTTCACCCGGACGCGGCACATGCCGCGCGCGACGCCGAAAGTTTCCGGAAGACGGTTCTTCTGGCCGAACGACTGGGCGTGAAAGTGATCGTCGGGTTTTCCGGTTGCCCCGGCGGCACACCGACGGGTGCGCAGCCAAATTGGATCACCTATCGCTGGCCGCCCGAATACGCGCAGATGCAGGACTGGCAATGGAAAGAAAAAATCATTCCGTACTGGAAGGACGCGGCAAAATTCGCGCGCGAGCATGGCATTCACCGCCTGGCGTTTGAGATGCATCCCAACTTCGCCGTTTATAATCCGCGAACGCTGCTCAAACTACGCGACGCTGTCGGCGAGGAGATTGGCGCGAACTGCGATTTGAGCCATTTGTTTTGGCAGGGATGCGATCCCGTCGAGGTGATTCACTTTCTGGGCAAGCAGGGAGTGATTTACCACGCGCACATGAAGGACACCGTGTTTTTTCCGGAGAACCTTGCAAAATATGGCGTGCTGAATTTTGCGTTCGAGACAAGCGACCTCGGCAACGCATCGGAAACTTTCCGCGCGGTAGGCTATGGGCATAGCGCGAGTTTGTGGAAATCCATTTTGCAAGCGTACATGGACACGGGGTACGAGGGTATTCTCAGCATCGAGAACGAAGATCCCATACTTTCAGGCGAGGTGGGAGTTGAGCGCGCCGCGTACGTCCTGAAAAACGTGCGTCAGGAAATTCTGGAAGGATGATGAATCGGCGAGAATTCGGCCAAAGCATCGCGGGCCTGGCCGCAACGAGCGCGGTCGCCGGCGGAATCGCTTCCGCAATGCCGGACGCGACCGCCGGCAGGAGCGCAGGAGCAGCCAGCGAGAATGTCCCCTTCAAGCTCACGGTGATGCTTTGGACCGTGTTCCGGGGGCAGCCATTTGCGGAGCGCCTGGAGAAAGTTGCCGAAGCGGGTTATCGCGCGGTTGAACTGGTCGATGAGTTTAAGGGATGGAAGAAGGAAGATTTTGCCGCGGCTCGCAAGAAGAAGCAGGAACTCGGCTTCGATTTCGACGCCACCGCAGGCGTTTGGCATACTTTGGCCGACGCGAATGACCGAGATGCATTTCTTCAGGCAGTTCGCGATTTTATTCCAACAATGCGCGAGTTGGAATGCACGCGGCTGATACTTCAGACAGGCAATAAAGTGCCGGGGCTATCACCGGCCGAGATGCGCGCGAATTGCATCGAAACCTTGAAGCGCGGCGGGGACATCGCGGCGCAAAGCGGCATCGAACTTCTTGTGGAAAATATCGACCCCGAAGAAAATCCCAAATATTTTCTGACGTCCTCCGCCGACGGATTTGAGATTGTACGCGCCGTAGGCAATCCGCACGTCAAATTTCTGTACGATTTTTTTCACGAGCAGATTGCCGAGGGTAACCTGATCGAGAAGCTGGAGAAAAATCTGGGCGTGATCGCACTGGTTCACGTTGCGGATGTGCCGGGGCGGCACGAGCCCGGCACGGGCGAGATCTATTATCCAAACATTTACCGCAAGCTCGCCGAACTCGGCTACGACCGGCACGTAGCGATGGAGTTTCTGCCGCAAGGCGAGCCTGTCGCGGCGCTTCGCGCTGCGCGGGAGATGGCGCTGAAATTCGGTGTAACGGAAAGTAAGACGTCCTTGAATGAAAACGGACGAGGGAGGTCCCATGCAACGGCGTGACGCACTAAGGCTACTGATGACCGGAGCCGTTCTGCCAGCTCTGAGTCCTGAGGCATTCGCGATCTTCCGCGAGGCGCATCCGGCAGCGGGCTATGCGCTGAAGACTCTGGATCCTCACCAAAACGCGACCGTCGTTGCGATGACCGACCTGATCATACCGGCGACGGATACGCCAGGAGCCAAGGGCGCTCTGGTGAATGAATTCATCGACCTCATCCTCACGGAATGGGCAATCGAGGAGGAGCGCGCGCATTTTCTCGAAGGCCTCGCGGATGTCGACAAACATAGCAACGAGTTATTCGGAAAAGATTTCGTGAACGCCTCGACCGCACAGCAGACGGCTCTGCTTCGCGAAATGGATGATGCGACGATGGGCGAGGCGAGCCGTAACCCGCGTGACATGGCGTTGCCGCGCAATTTTGATGCGCAGATGAAGGGAAAATTCTGGCACGTCTTCAAGGGCATTACGTTGCACGGCTACTACACGTCCGAAATCGGTTTCTCGCAGGAGCTGAAGTTGCAGATCATTCCCGGCGCGCTGCACGGATGCATGCCGGCTAGTTCGGGCGGTGGAGAAGCTTAGTCACAGGGAGCCATCATGGCAACACCAGTCTACGATGCGATTATTATTGGTTCGGGAATTACCGGCGGGTGGGCGGCGAAAGAGCTCACGGAGAAGGGGCTCAACGTTTTGCTGCTCGAAGCCGGGCGAACGATTGTTCCGGAAAAGGATTACGTCGAGCACGTTCCGGTGTGGGAACTGAAGTATCGCGACTGGGACAATCGCGCCGAGCGCGAGAAGACGCAGCCCATTCAGCGCGAGTGCTACTACGCGTGCGACGAGTACTCTCATAAATTTTTCGTGAGCGACGCCGACAACCCGTATACCTGCGAGGAGGGCAAACACTTTTCGTGGATTCGCGGGCGGCAAGTTGGCGGAAAGTCCATTACTTGGGGTAGGCAGAGCTATCGCTGGAGCGATCTCGATTTTGAAGCCAACTTGAAGGACGGGATCGCGGTGGATTGGCCAATCCGTTACGCGGATCTCGCGCCCTGGTACGACTACGTCGAAGAGTTCGCCGGCATCAGCGGGCAAGCGGAGGGCTTGCCGCAATTGCCTGACGGAAAATTCCTGCCGCCGATGGACTTCACGTGCGTCGAGCAGGATTTCCGCGGAGCGATGACGAAGCACTTTGACGACCGGATCATGACGATTGGCCGCTCCGCCGTGCTTACGCGCGTTCATAAGGGGCGAGCACCCTGCCATTACTGCGGTTTCTGCCATCGCGGATGCATCACGCAATCATATTTCAGCAGCCTGAATTCGACGTTACCCGCAGCGTACAAAACCGGGCGCCTCACTCTCCGGCCGTACAGCGTCGTTCGCAACCTGATTTATGATTCCAGCACGCGCCGCGTATCCGGCGCGCATGTCATTGATTCGCAGACGATGAATTCGCTGGAATTCAAGGCGCGCATATTTTTCGTTTGCTGCTCGACGCTCGAATCCACGCGGCTACTGCTGAATTCAGCGACTCCGGAAATGCCCAATGGGCTCGCCAACGGGAGCGGCGAACTCGGCCACAACCTCATGGACCATCACATGGGCGGCGGCGCAAGCGGAATTATGCCAGGACATGAAGACAAAGTTCCTTTTGGGAATCGCCCCAACGGAATTTACATTCCGCGATTTCGCAACGTGAAATCCAAGCAGAAAGAATTTATCCGCGGCTATGGTTATCAGGGTAGCGGAAACCGCGAAGGGTGGAATCGCGGTATGAGCATGCCCGGCTTCGGCGTGGACTTCAAGAATGCATTGAAAAAACCGGGACCGTGGCGCATGGGGATGGGCGGGTTCGGCGAGTGCCTGCCGAATCATGGCAACTACGTGGAAATCAATAAAGATAAGCTGGATGCCTGGGGGATTCCAACGTTGACGATTCACTGTGCGTGGGGCGAGAACGAGCGGGCCATGCACAAAGACATCGCCGTGCAGGCCGCCGAAATGCTGGCCGCGGCGGGGGCGAGAAACATATCCGTGACCGATCAGATCTCGTCTCCCGGGCTCGGGATTCACGAGATGGGAACGGCCCGAATGGGCCGCGATCCAAAAACCTCGGTTCTTAACGAACACAACCAGACGCACGAAATAAAAAATCTTTTTATGACCGACGGAGCCTGCATGGTTTCGAGCTCTTGCGTAAATCCTTCGCTAACGTATATGGCTTTGACGGCTCGCGCGTGCGATTATGCCGTCTCGCAAATGAAAAAAAACGAGCTTTAGTCAGGGGCCGCCCAAATGTCTCAAGTCATTCGCTCGCCGAAAATGTATGACGTGTGCATCATCGGTTCCGGTGCCGGGGGCGGCACCGCCGCGAAAATCCTGACGGAAGGCGGCTTGAGCGTCGCTTTGCTCGAGGCAGGTCCGCCAGTCTACCCCGAAAAAGATTTCAAGATGCTGATGTGGCCGTACGAATTGCCCCATCGCGGTGCGGGGGTTGGCGGGCATGCGGAAGAAAACTTCAGCGAGTTTTTGGCTCCTAACGGCGCATGGCAAATTGAAGGTGAGCCATACACTTCCGCCCCTGGCGCAAATTTCCAATGGTTCCGGTCACGCATCGTCGGCGGGCGAACGAATCACTGGGGCCGCATTGCGCTGCGCTTTGCCCCCATCGATTTCAGATCGAACACGCGGGACGGCCTGGGCGACGATTGGCCGATCAGCTACGACGACCTAGCGCCTTATTACGACAAAGTGGAATCTTACATCGGCGTCTTCGGCACTCGAGAAAACGTTTCGAGCGCCCCTGACGGTGTTTTTCTGCCGCCGCCGATCCCGCGCTGCACGGATCTCATCGTCAAGAAGGCCTGCGACAAACTGAACATTACGTGCATACCCTCGCGGCTGGCGATCCTGACGCGCTCGGTGAACGGCCGCCTTCCCTGCCATTACTGCGGCCAGTGCGGGCGGGGTTGCACGACGGCATCGAACTTCAGCTCGAGCCAAGTGATGATTCCGCCCGCGATGAAGACGGGCAAACTCACGATGATCACCGGCGCGATGGCGCGCGAAATCATCCTCGGCAAAGACGGCAAAGCGGAGGGCGTTTCCTACATTGACAAAGCAACGCGCGTCGAGAAGCGCGTGAACGCGCGCGCCGTGGTCGTTGCGGCCAGTGCTTGCGAATCCGCCCGCCTTCTGCTCAATTCCAAATCCACGCAATTCCCCGATGGCCTCGCCAATTCTTCCGGGGCCGTCGGCAAGTACCTCACCGATTCCGTCGGCAGCGATGGCTGGGGAATTATTCCGCGACTTGAAAAAATGCCTCCGCATAATCACGACGGGGTCGGCGGCATGCACATGTATATCCCGTGGTGGAAGTTTGACCGCAAGAACGCCTTTCCGCGGGGTTATCACATTGAATTTGGCGGCGGCCGAGACATGCCCGGCATCGGCGAGTTCGATGACCTCTTGCACGAGGAAGAGGGCTACGGCATCGGCTTGAAACAGCGTGCACGGAAAATGTATGGCACCGGCATTGGCCTTTCCGGCCGCGGCGAAATGATTCCCAACCCGGATACCTACTGTGAAATCGATCCCACGGTCGTCGATAAGTGGGGCATCCCCGTGCTTCGCTTCCATTTCAAGTGGAGCGATTACGAACTGCGCCAGGCCCAGGACATGCAGGAAACTTTTCGCGCCATCATTGAGGCGGCTGGAGGCGAATACAAAACAAAGACGTCGATCCACGGACAATACCCCTTCGGCATTACAGAAGGCGGAAAAATCATCCACGAGGTGGGCACGGTCAGAATGGGCGCAGACCCAAAGAGTTCCGTCCTGAATGGCTTCTGCCAGGCGCATGACGTAAAAAATCTCTTTGTGACGGATGGCGCGCCGCTGGTCACCAACCCCGATAAAAATCCAACTCTGACGATCATGGCATTGTCCTGGCGGGCATCGGAACATCTGCTCGATGAAGCCAGGAAGGGTAATTTATAAACATGAAAAGGCGAATGGAAGGCAGGCTATGAACGAAAATTCCATCACTCGTCGCGATATCCTCAAGACGCTGGCTGTGGGAGCCTTCGGCGGCTCCGTGCTGCAAGTCATCCCCGTGAAAGCCGCCGAATATGCGCACCAGATGGTCCACAAGGAAAAGATTGCTTCACCTTCAGGAAGCTACGTTCCAAAATATTTTTCGCCGCACCAGTATGAGATGCTCACCAATCTCTGCGGCACGATTATCCCGAAAGATGAAAAATCGGGAGGAGCCGTGGAAGGCGGCGCACCGGAGTTCATCGACCTGCTGACCAGCGAAAATGAGGATTATCAGCTGACTCTAGGCGGAGGACTGATGTGGCTGGACGGATTTTGCTCTGATCGCTACGGCAATCTTTTTCTGGATTGCACACCTGCGCAATGCAAACAGACGCTGGACCTCATTGCCTTCCGGAAAAATGCGAAACAGGATCCAACTCTAAGCCAGGGCGTGGCGTTCTTCGCCTTCTTGCGAAAAATGACCTGCGATGGCTTTTACACCAGCAAGATTGGCATCGAGGATTTGCAGTACATCGGCAACACCGCTCTTCGCGAATTTCCGGGCTGCCCTCCCGTGCCGGAGTCTTAGCCCTCCGGCACCAAAGCACACCAATCTGATTTTCCCTTTTTACGCTTACTGTCTGTGAGGCTTTCCGCCGCCGCCCTCATGGTGTTCAGCAGGAGGCGTTCCATGCGGTTTGCTTTCCGTGTGTGGCTTGCCTTCCCCGTGTGGCTGATTTCTCGGCGCATTTTCCGCATGATTCCCGTGTGGACTGGCATAGCCGGCGCCGCCGCCATGCGCTTGCGGGCGGTCTATCTTGTGAGATTCGCTCGCGTTGTTCGAACGGACGTTTCCTCCGTTTGGCGAAGCGTCGCGTGAATACCCCTTCGTTGCTGATGCTCCATGCCCACTAAACTGACCTGGTCTGGCGGTCGCCGTGATCGCTGGCCTGCCGTGATTTTCGGACGCCCGCAGCGAGCGGTCCGAACCGGCGAATCGTTCGTGCTGCGTCTGCACCGATGTCGCCGTAAAGTGATGCTCGCGCTCGAAAGACCTCTCCCTTTCGCTTGGCCGAGCTTCGATCCCCCCTCTTCCCCCGTTGTAGCTTACGCGATTCACCCTCACGTTACGGATGACCGTCCGATCTACGTACGTGTTGCGAATCACGCGTGTATTCACGCGCATCACCGCGGTGTTGTACGCGAATACCCCGTGTTCCCAGCGCCCGCCAACGAAGCCAACTCCCGTGTAGCCAAATCCATAATTGATTCCTCCGTAGAATCCCACGTGAGGGCCCCAATACCCGGCGTGCCAGCGATATCCTCCGTCGCCCCAGCCCCAATAGCCCGGCGTCCATAGCAAACCTACCTCAGGCGGCCGAACCCACGTGCCGGGCACCCAGTAATACCCTTCCGGCCCATAAGCCCAATATCCGGGAGTCCACAGAAAGCCCGGCTCCGGGCAAATAGGTTGCTCGTAAACCGGCAGCGCAGGCGGACCGATGTGCACGGCGACGCCAATGCTAACCTGCGCGGAAGACCCGGCAGGCAGAGCCAGTATCAACGCGGCAAAAAGAATTAGGCTAACAAGATGAACTCTGCGCATTTACCACCCTCCTCGGATGAACACACAAATTATAAAACCCATTCCAGCAGGGGAAGTTGCGCCGTCGCCGATGCGGCACTGGCCGAACGGCCAGTCCAATATTCAGCGAACACTTTTCGGCATCTAGAGCGACTGAGAGACCGAAGCGGCGAATGGGAGCGGGTTAAAGCCCCAAAATAGGATCCACCCTCTCACGGCCCTGAAAAGGCGCCCCTACTTTTCAGATTTGCAGAGCCTGGCTAGAATTCCCGCCTTAGTGTGCCCTAAACTGACTTGATTGTGCCGGATGCCGCGTCCCAAGTGACGGCGCTGCTGCGGAAGTAGGATTGGTTGGCCATGTGGCAGGCCAGCGCGGCGTTGTTGCCGAAGACCGCGTCCTCCGTGACGGGCTGCCTGCTCTTGACGGACTGGAAATATCTCCAAAGGTGCGGCTTTTCGTCATCCCAAGAGTCGCCTCGATAACTGTAGCCCTGAAGGATTGGCTCTTTGCCTGGAACTGGATCGTGCTTCTCGTGCCAATCTGCCAGATATTTTTCGCGCATCTTTTGCGGATAGCTGGACGTGTAATAACTCGGCGACTCGTCTTCGCCCGTCTGCGGATAGTAATTGATCGCGAATTCAGTGACTTCCAGAATCCCTTTCGAGCCTTGGAAGCGGTAGATTTCCGGAGTCTCGCAGCCAAGATTTAACCGCAGATAGACCGGCGCGCTTCCATAATCGAACAGTGTGGCATGCACATCCGGCATGTTGCGTCCATCCGGAAAGCGCAAAATTGCGCCGAGAGCCATCGCCTTCTTTGGCGGAGCATTCCAGCCGAGCATGAAGTTCATGCCGCTGACGAGATGCACGAGCAGGTCGCCGGCAAGCCCGGTTCCGTATTCCTTCCAGCAACGCCACCGCGCAAAGATAAAAGGATTGAACTCCCGCTTCGGCACGGTTCCCTGCCAGGTGTCCCAATCGAGATTTTCGAGCGAAAGATCCGGAGGCGGCGGATATTCCCAAGCGCCGGTAGGGTCGTTGCGGCCAAGCGAGCCCTCGACGAGAGTCAATGTGCCGATGATGCCCTGCGTGAGCAACTCTTTGGCTTTCGCGCAGATTACGGAACTGACTCGCTGCGAACCAATCTGGACAATTCGATCTGTTTTCTTCGCGGCGGCGACCATGGCCAGCCCGTCCTCCGCGGTGTGCGACATCGGCTTTTCGCAATAGATGTCCTTGCCCGCGCTGACCGCGTCGATCACTACTTGTTTATGCCAGTGATCGGGGACGGCGGCGACGATGCAATCGATGTCCTTGTTCTCCAGCAGTTCGTGATAACGCCGCGTGACCGGAATATTCTTGCCGACAATTTCCCGGGCCAGCAAGTGGCGGCCGTCGTAAAGATCGCATGCCGCGACACACTCCACTCCGGGCAATTGGATGGCATTCGTTAACAAACCCGAGCCCTGCATGCCGATGCCGATGATGCCGAAGCGCACGCGGTCGCTAGGCGCCACGGCCTCAAGCGCCGATGGAATGAACTCCGGCTTAAGGAAGATGCTCGGAGCCGCCGCAAGCGCCCCCGTCGCCCCCGCAGTGCTTTGTAGAAATTCACGCCGTGAAAGAACGTTCTTTCCCATCACACCCTCCGAGTCTTATGTAGCCATCGCGAAACGCTCGCATCTTCAGTGCGCCAACATGAGAATCACTGAACTAGAAGCGCAGGTCGTGCAAATAGTCGTAGCTGATCTTAATGTCTTCGAACGGCTCTTTGGCGTCGTCGTTCTCGACAAAGTAGTGCTTGATACCCGCCGTATCCGAATGAGCGAGTATCCGCTTCCAATCGATCGTCCCTTTACCCACGTCGGCGAGGCGGCCTTTGAATACCACCGATCCGGTTGCTCCGGCATAGCTGCTCGTCGCGTTGGGATCGTTCACGTAGTCCTTCACGTGCACCAGCGGAAAGCGCCCCGGATGCTTTTTGAAATAATCCACCGGATCTTTCCCAGCCACGCTGATCCAGCATAGGTCCATTTCCATCTTCACGTGCCGCGGATTCGTTTCCGAAAGCAAGTAGTCGTAGGCGAGTTTTCCGCCCAATCCCTCGACCGGAGAAAACTCGAAGGAGTGATTGTGGTAGCAGAACTGGATATCGGCCTTCGCGCACGTCTCGCCAGCCTTGTTGAAAAGCTCAGCGGCCTTCTTCCAGCCATCCGCGGTCCGCTGCTTCTCATCGATCCACGGACAGACGATGTACTTGTGTCCGATGACGTGCGCAACTTCAATCATCTCCGGCAATTTATTTTCGATGAGATCGTATCCGAGATGCGTAGAAGGCGCCGTTAGGCCATTCTTGTCGACGATGGCGCGCACGTCCTTCGGCGAGTGCTCGAAGTAGCCTGCAAATTCGACTTCCTTGTAACCCGTCTGGGCGACCTTGGCGATCGTTCCTTCAAAGTCCTTCGGCATTTCGCTGCGGACAGTGTAAAGCTGCAGCCCCACTCGCTTGATCTCGTGCGTGGTCTCGGCGGCCCACGAGGGACGCGCCGCATACAATGCCGCTGCTGCAATCGACGTTTCGATAAAGGTTCGACGTTTCATGGCGTTTTTCACTCCTCCTTGGATGCGCGGAGCGAGTATACAAAAAAGTGATGGCGATTATCAGAAAAAAGAGCAGAAAAATAGGGCGGCGCCTGAAAAAAAGACGCCGCCCTCTTCGGATCGTTGATCGGTTAGAACTGCAAGCGCAGGCCGAACTGCATGATGCGCGCGTCGTGCGTGCCGTTCAGATGGAGGAAGCCGGACGATGCGGGATTGTCTCCGGGGTTGATCGTGTCCATCGAAGTACCAATCGCATTGTACTGCGTGTGGTTGAACAGGTTGAAGGTTTCCCAGCGGAATTCAACCAGCCCCTTCTCCTTGATCGGGAATCGCTTGAAAAGCCCGAAGTTAAAGTTGGTGCGGCCGGGGTACCTCAGTGTGTTACGTCCTACAGTCCCGTAAGTCAAGCCGGTCGGAACAGCAAAAGCTGCTGGATTGTAGTAGAGCGGACCGCGCTCGCCGGGAACATTCTGCGAAGACATAAATGGATTGCCCACCAGATCGGGGCGCGATGCCGTGCCATTTCCGTTCCCAAGTCCGGCGCTGTCAGAAAAACCGGAGTCATTCGTGATACTGAACGGCGTGCCGCTCTGAACCACGGTGATGCCGGAAATCTGCCAGTCTCCCAGAGCCACTTTCGACCAGCCAGATCCCTTATACGGAATCTGATAAACATAGCTGATGGCCAGGTTCTGCCGCTGGTCAAAGTTTGAACTTGCCCTGGACAGAGGCAGATTGTACGAGTCTGTGAATCCTCCGTCGTAACGGTCCGAAGAATCGTCTATCGAGTGGCTATACGTGTAGGCAACGCTCAGCGTCAGAGCGCCGAACGTGTGATTGGCTGTTACCTGCAAGGAGTGGTAGATCGAATTCGCCGATGTTTCGATCCTGTTGACCGTTCCATAGCCCGGATAAAACGGGCGTACCAAGTTGGTAGTATTGCCGCAAGCTACGAACAGGTTGTTCAGCGCGCCGGCTGGCACGGGCGTACCGTTCCCGAGCGTGGCGCTGGTCGGCAATCCGGTCACCGGATCCGTCACAATGCCCCCGCAATCATCGTAGAACTGTGCCGGGATGCCCCCCGTCCCAGTCCCGGGGATTTGCGCGTCGATCATTTGTCCCGGTGCGAATGGATTGGCGCCCGTATAAAGGGGAAGTTGGTTGATGTCGCGTTGATTGACCAGGTGCGTACCCTTACTGCCGACGTAGGCCACGGTCACTACGAAATGAGAAGGAAGTTCCTTCTGCACGTCAAGGTTCCACTGTTGGACATACGGCCAGGCAGCTTTATTGGGGATGGAAAATGGATTAATCGGGAACGACGGGGCCGCAGCGCCGCCGCCGATGTTTTCGTAGCCAACGATATTGTTCTGCGTCGAGATTAGGATCTCCGGGCTGGCGCCCTGCTGGAGCGATTCCGCGTTGGCTTCGTTGCCATTTTCATGTTCGAAGAAAATTCCATAACCGCCGCGAATTGCCATCTTGCCGTCACCCTTGGGGTCCCAGGCAAAGCCGAAGCGTGGCGCTGGATTCATATACTTGTTGTTGAGGCAACCGGTGGGGGCGGGAGCCACGCCACACTGCTCGAAACCGTTGAATTGGTCGCCCGAGCCCGGAATAATCGAACCGTCCGATGCCAGTAGCGGAGCATTGGCGGAGGACCAGAGCGAGGGATTCAGGCCAAACTCATTGTTATACCGTTCCTGGTAGCGCCCAAAGATGCTCCAGCGCAGCCCCAGGTTCAGCGTGAATTTTTTGGTCATTCGCCAGTCGTCCTGGAAGTAAGGTTCGAAAATCTTGTACCGGTCATAGAACAAAATCATGTGGTCCGCTTGCGTGTAGCCGGCAATGTTGCCTTGGAGCAAATCAGCGAAGGCGTTGCCTGTGGTGTTCGGTGAACTGTTGTTAAAGTCCAGAATGCCTTGTGTGTAGAGCGAGTTTTGCTGGTTCTTCTGCGCGGCCACAAAATAGGCGCCAAATTGCAGCGTGTGGTTCCCCACGACTTTCGTCATGTTGTCCCGGTAAGTATAGGTAGGGTTGGCATTTTTCCAAGGGAAATAGCCGGTGTCCACGCTAAACCCGCCGCCGTATGCAGTTCCATTGTCGATGGTGAACGATGGAAGTTTGCCGTCGAAGCCGTTGTTGAAAAGAGACCCGCCCGTGTAGCCCGAGGGAAGTGCGACGGGGCCAACCGCATTGAGGAAAATGTGGTCCGCGGTATAGCTCGCAACGAACTCATTTAAGAGCGTCGGGGAAAGATTAGCGTTCAGGCGCGCGACGAAACTCGTGCCCGGGCCGACAAAGTTAGTGTTGACGTTTGTGAAGCTCGTTCCATTCCCCCAAAGTGGGTTGGAAACAACGGTGGACCACGAATCGTGAATGTACCGGAACGTAAGCCGATAATTGTCGTTGATGTTATGGTCCACGCGTATCAGCTGTTCCCGCCATGTTGTGGGCAAGGAGACCGAGGACTGCGTGCTAGGAAAGCCACCGTTGGTCGCATTCGCCTTGGGGATTAAGGCAAGAAAGTACTGTGCGTCCGTAGAGATATTCGTCAGCGTGTCATTTGGGAATCGCATACCGGTCGAAGGATCGATTGGGCAGTCGGGGAAGTTCACAGTGTCAATAAGCCCTGGCGAGGGGGAACAAACGTCGCTAAAGTTCCCGGCCCGCTCCGCATCCGAGGGAACGTTGACATTGATTGTCGTCGGATCACTCTGTCTGCGCCACTCCTGCGACCAGAAAAAGAAAGTCTTCTTCTTGTCCGTGTTGTAATGATTCGGAATATAAACGGGACCGCCAAGCGTATAGCCCCAGTCGTGTTTCCGGTATTGCGCCTTGGGTGCCGTGGGATCTTGGCCTTCGGACCAGCCACGCGCGTTAAAAAATTCATTGCGCCCATAATAGAATGCGCTCCCGTGGAACGCGCTGCCGCCGGATTTTGTCTCCACTTCAATCGTTCCC
This sequence comes from Candidatus Solibacter sp., assembly GCA_035499815.1. Taxonomy (GTDB): domain Bacteria; phylum Acidobacteriota; class Terriglobia; order Acidiferrales; family UBA7541; genus Acidiferrum. The sequence goes on from DATJXZ010000024.1 coordinate 30,355, forward strand.
GACGCATTGCGGCCGTATTGAGCGCCATAGTTCGAGGTCAGTACTTTGAACTCGGCGATGGCTTCCGGGTTTGGATAAACGTTGAGCGTAGAGTTGCTCCCGTTGTCCATGTTGTCGCCGCCGTCCAGTTCCCAGTTGTTGTATTCGGTGCGGCCGCCATTCATGCTGTAGGCCACGTTCCCGTAGACGCCGACCTTCCCTTCATCCGAACCCGTTTGGTCCACAACTCCCGGGGAGAGGTTGACAAGCTGTGTGAAATTTCTTCCATTCAAGATTAATTGGTTGATTTGCTTACCCGTAATCGTCGAGCCGAGTTCCGATGAGGTTGTCTCGATCTGCGCAACGCTTTCGCCCGTCACCACCACTTCTTCTGTGACGGTACCTACGCTTAGCGGAACGTCTACGCGAATTTTCTGTCCCACGGCCAGCACCACATTTTGCGCTGTATATTTCTGGAAACCTTTGGCCGTCACCACGATGTTGTACGAACCGCCGGGCAAACCGGCGACGACATACGCGCCGTCCGCATTTGTTGTCGTGCTATGAGTCGCGCTCCCAGTGGTACTCGAGATCAAGACTTCTGCCCCAACCACCGCAGCCCCCGAATTGTCCGTGACTGTTCCGCTGATGTATCCAGTGTCCTGCGCCTTCGCGCCGCACACCACCCACAGCATTCCCAGCATGGCGCATAGCAGCGCCCGCACTACGCCGCCCTGCCCGCCACGAAGTTGGGTACGATGAACGGAATTCCCATGTAATTTCACTTTGTGACCTCCCGATCCTTTTAATATGGAATTCTGGCCGAGTGAGGGCACGAAACCATCCGCCGCAACGGGCACCCGAGTTTCAGCCGCCAGCAGAAGGCAACTCGTCAGAGACAGCCCCTCACCACTCGACTTTCAAAATGCACCCAATCTGACTTATTAAATCGAGTTAATAAAGCATTGCTCTGCCCGTGTCAAGTTGAAAATCGCGGCGTGGTCCTAAGGACCTCCTCCTTCCGGGTCTTCCTCGCCCGCCTTTAGCCTCAGTTCCGCCTCTCCCTCGGCGCTTGAATTCGCCCCTCCTCTGCTGGACACTACAAACCGATGCCTTTTCTTCTGCGCCCCCGGCTTTTTCTTCCTCGATCCATCGGACCATTGCTTGCCTTTTGCTCCTTACTCTTGTCAGCGGCGGCAGTGACCATTTCTGCTTTCCCTGCTCAGGAACCCGCTTCCGGCGCCACTCGCCGCCCGGCCAACATCGACCCAGGGGTATCCTTTGCGCAAGGACAGGCGGCGCTCCAATCCGGCGATTTGGCCGCCGCCGAAGCAGCCTTCCGCCGCGTTCTCTCAGTCGATCCGAACTCCGGCGCCGCCTACGCCGATCTTGGCGTGATCGCCATGCGCCGCAAAGAGTGGGACCGGGCCATCTCGCTGCTTCAAAAAGCCGAAAAACTCGAACCCAAAATGTCCGGCATCCGACTGAACATCGGTCTCGTCAATTACCGCCGCGGCGATTACACAGCCGCCATTGCGCCGCTCGCTTCCGTCGTCCGCGACCAGCCCGACTCGCAGCAGGCTCGCTACCTCCTCGGCCTCTGCCGCGTGTTCACAGAGCATTACGCCGACGCCGTTTCCACGCTCGAGCCGCTGTGGCCTCAAATGTCCAACAACGTGACCTACCTCTATGTTCTCGACATTGCCGCTCACAACGCTGGTAAGAACGATCTCGACGAAAAGGCTCTAAGCCAGCTCGTCGAAGTTGGAGGCCAGACGGCCGAATTCCATCTCATTCTCGGCAAGGCCTACCTCAACCGCGAAGAGCCGGACAAAGCCATTTCCGAGCTGGAACTCGCCGTGTCCTCGAATCCCAATTTGCCTTACGTGCACTTTAGTCTCGGAGTCGCCTACATGAAGAAGTCGGACAACGAGCGCGCCGAAACCGAATTTCGCAAGGACATCGCCATCGAACCGGATCTTGCCGACAATTACGAACAGCTCGGCTTGCTCTATCTTCAAATGCAGAAGGTTGATGAAGCCGAGCGCTCGTTCCGCGAAGCTCTGCGCTACAATCCGCGCATGCCCGTTTCTCTTCTCGAACTGGGCCGGCTCAATCAGCGGGAAGGAAAAAATCGCGAGGCATTAGGCTTTCTGGACTCTGCGGAAAAACTGGCTCCGGATAATCAGAACATTCACTACATTCGCGGCCAAGTGCTTCTCCGCCTCGGCCGTCGCGAAGAGGCGCAAACTGAACTAGCCACCGCAAAAAAGCTGGTCGATGCTGGTCTTAGCAAGCAGCGCGCCAACTACGGCGAGTCCGCGGTCCCCAATCCTGAACTAAAACAGCCGCCGCAACTTTAATAATCTCGCAACCCTAAATGCTCGGCGCCTCCGACGGCCCGCGCCCTCTTTCAATCGCTTCCGCCACCGCCAGCACCAATTCTTCCTCATACGGCCGGCCAATCACCTGCACGCCAATTGGCAATCCTTCGCTCGACTTTCCTACAGGCACCGCCACTCCAGGAAATCCCGCCAGATTCAACCATTGCGAATACCGCATCGTATCTCGATAATTTTCTCTCTCGCCGCTCCGCCAGTTCCCTTCTCCATGCCGAAATGCCGGCCCAACCGACACCGGCGAGAGAAGAATCGTCACATCATCCATCTGCCGGAGAATTTCCGCGCGCAAGTTGTCTCGTTCCCCGCAAGCAGTCAGGAAGCCGCCGTAGGTCAGCGTGATTTCCGTGTTCGCCAGTGCAACATACTCGCGCAGCATCGGGCTCATTGCAGATTCCTGGCCAGCCGCTCCTTTTTGAATCAAGTCTGCGATCACCGGCCCGAAAAAATACCACCACAGCTCAATCGCCCGCTCAAGTCCACTCAATTGCTTGATTTCCAACGCGAATCCTTGCCCGCTTAGCAAATTCGCGGCTCGCTCCACCGCCGCCGAGGTTTCCGGCGTCGCCTTACCCAGCGCTGCGCTCTCCAAAATTCCAACTCGCAATCTTCGAAGCTCTTTTTCGCTCACGGAACGAATCGGCACCGGCGCGGACAGCGCGTCGCCCGCATCCGGCCCTGCCATCACTTCAAACAACGCGCGCACATCGGCAATTGTTCGCGCCATCGGCCCAACGACGCCGATCCAGCCGAAAGCTCCTCCGCCGCCGGGAAAATGTCCCGTTGCGGGAATCCGCCCCGGCGTCGGCTTCAATCCGCAAATCCCGCAAAAATGCGCTGGCACGCGCACCGATCCGCCTCCATCGCTTCCCACTCCCCCCGCCGAGCAGCCCGATGCAATCGCCGCAGCCTCCCCGCCACTCGAACCTCCGGATGTCCGCTCCAAATTCCAGGGATTGCTCGTCTTGCCGCTCAAAGAATTGTCTGTCTCATATGCCATCAAGTCTTCCGGCGTGTTCGTGTTGCCCAAAAGAATCGCACCCGCAGCGCGAAGCCGCGCCACAAGCGGGGCATCGCTTTTTGCAACGTAATCCTTCCGCATCAAAGATCCCGCCGCCGCCGGCCATCCCGCCACGTCAATGCAGCTCTTGATCGTCAGCGGCACTCCATGCAACGGCCCCAGCACGTCTCCCCGCAACACCGCCGCTTCTGCCGCCCGCGCCTGCTTTCGTGCGCCCTCGGCATCGAGATGCACAAACGCATTCAGCTTCGGCTGCATCTCCGCAATTCGTTCCAGGTGCGCTTCTACAACTTCCATCGGCGAAAATTTCTTTTCGCAAATTCCCGCACGAATCTCCGCGATCGTACCATAAATAATCTTGCTCATCGTGAATGGGCCAAGCCTAGGTTCCCTCTCCTGCCGGGTCAAGCGCAAACGCTCGTGGCACATTCCCGCTCGCGCACGCGTCATCGCGGGAGCGTTCCTCCTACCTGCCTGCGCTTTCGGAATTATCTTTTCGAGTCGATCGCTTTCTCGGCGCCGGTATCTCTTGCTCCCTCTTCCGCCTTCCTGTACTCTACCCACAAGTTGCGTAGAATCATTGCAGCCGCGCTTGCATTCCTCTTCGTCTCCGGACCTGCGTTACCGCTGTTCGCATTCGCTGACGCGCAGAGCAACCTTCCGGAATGCTGCCGCAAAAACGGAGCGCACATGTGCTCCGTTCGAACCGCCGCGAGAATACGTGCCGAGCACGGCGGTGCGCCCGTCGCCCGGCCGTTCTGTCCCTACACCTCCCATCCGCTGCCTTGCTTCCAGGGACCGCAATCTTTCGTTCCTCCGGCGATCGAAACACAGTCCACCCACGTCGCGCTCAGAACTCTTCCGCTCCACACGGAACGAACGCGGCCGCACACGCCTTTCGCTTCCTCCCATCTCCAGCGCGGTCCTCCCGAATCTTCCCTCTAATAGCTAGCTTCCCCTACGAATAGCGCACTGAAGAACCTTCCGCCGGGCGCGTAAAGGGCCTCGGCGCGCGGGTCATAGCTGTCACCGGAATCTCATTTTGAACCGAAGCTGATTTCCCGCTTCCAGGAGAATCGAATTGCGCACACGTCTCTCGATTGCAGTTGTCTCGTTCATCGTTTGCAGTTTTCTGCCCGGATGCGGCTCCTCCGTAAAGCACTACAACCTGGCGGGAAGGGTCGTCAGCAAAGTTCCAGAAACGCATACTCTGGTTGTCGACCACCAGGATGTGCCCGGATTCATGCCCGCAATGACCATGCCCTATCCCGTCGCCGCGGGAGAGGATCTCTCCGGCATCGAGCCGGGCGATTACATCCGTGCTCGCATCGTCGTGAAGCCGGATCAGAGTTACTGGCTCGATAAAATACAAGTTACCGATTCCAGCCATCGCGGAGCGGTGGCAGAACCTGCCAAGCATCTCTTTCCGGGTCAGCAGATCCCGGACGTCGAACTTGTTAATCAGGACGGAAAGACAGTTCGTCTCTCGGACTTTCGCGGCAAGACTCTGCTGCTCACCTTCATATACACGCGTTGTCCTCTGCCGAACTTTTGCCCGCGAATCAGCAGCCAATTCGCCGCCGTCAACCGCGATCTCGCAAAGGATCCGCGCGAGCAGTCGAGCACGGAGCTTCTAAGCATCAGCATCGATCCCAGGTACGACACTCCTTCCGTTCTCCACAAATATGGTTTGGCTTATCTCAACGACGACTCCAAAGGATTCGAGCACTGGCAGTTTGCCGTTCCATCGTCCGAGAACCTCAGGAAATTGGCGGACGCGTTCGCTCTGATTTACGAGGAGCAGGACAACCAGATCTCGCACTCCATGAGCACGGTGCTCGTCGACTCGCAAGGAAAGCTGGTCCAGGAGTGGACCACGAATGAATGGACGAAAGACGAAGTCCTGTCAGCCATTCGCAAGGTGGAACATGCCACTTCCTAGGATTCCCTCGCGGGGCTGGCTCTGGCTAGTCGCCGGATTGACGTTCTTTGCGGCCTCAGCTCTTCACGGTTGTTCCCGCAACAATCTGGACTACGGCCCGGCTTTTGCTTCCGCCGAAACGCGAGGTTCTGTTGTCTACGAAAGAAACTGCAGTCCCTGCCATGACGCGGAAAATTTGCAACTCCTGAAGCCTCCGCCGAAATTGCTCGGACTCTTTCAAAAGAATACTCTGCCGAGTGGCGCCCCGGCCACCGACGCACAAGTCAGAAAAACAATCCTAGAAGGCCGCGGCATCATGCCGCCCTTCGAGCACGCGCTCGACCGCAAACAGCTCGACGATCTCCTCAGGTATCTGCACTCGCGTTGAGGTTTCCCGAAAATCGCGTGAAGGGAGCAACAAACAAATGGCAAGAATCCTGGTAGCGCTTCTCCTATTCTCGAATGCGCTTCCCTTGACCCTGCAGCAGAGCGCGGAGTTGAAGAAAGTCGAAGACTCGCTCCTCGCGCCGTGTTGCTACACGCAATCGATCGCCGTGCACACAAGCCCGGTTGCCGCTCAGATGCGGCAGGAAGTCGCGGAAATGGTTGCGTCGGGAAAATCTGAGGCCGAAATCATCGGGCACTACAAAGCTCTCTATGGCGAGCGAATTCTGATTATCCCCGACGGCAGCGCCGGAGTGGTACTCTTTGTTCTCCCCGTCGCCGTCTTCCTCGTCTCCTTAGGAATTCTTCTCCTCTTCCTGCGCAAGATGCGCGGAAAGTGTACGGCCTCGCCTCCCGGCCCTGCGCTGGCCGAATTTGACCCCGCGTGGGACGCGATTCGCGCGGAGATCGAAAGAGAAACTGGAGAATCCATTTGAGGTCGATCCCCTCCACAACGGATGAACGCGATCTTAAGATCGCAAAAATCTCTGTCCCTGTTCCGGCACCGCACAAGCCACTCGCCCGGCCCAATGGTTCACTGCATTTTGCCCGTGTGCGGATCATTTTGCTCTTCCTCGGTTTCGGATTCGCTCTGGCCGTCGCTTTTCTGCTGTTCTTCATGCTCAGCTCGAGTTCTTCCGCGTTTTTCCTTGCAGAAACCAAAGGCCAGCTCTCTGCTCTCCTGGACATTGGCGTCCTCGTGTTCCGCGAAGGTCTCGAGTGCGTTCTTGTGCTCGCGGCTCTCACCGCCGGTATGCGAGGCGTCAATCAAAACCTTCGCCAGCCCATATCCCTCGGCGTGATTTTTGCCGCTTTCGCCACCATTCTGACGTGGGTCATAGCCGTCCGCATTCTCGACAGCCTCGGCGATAACTTCTCCGCCCTCGCTGTCCAGGCTGGCACCGGCCTGCTCGCCATCCTTGTCCTTCTTGTCGTTATGAATTGGTTTTTTCACAAGCTCTATTGGACCGGATGGATCTCTTTGCACACCGAAAAGAGCCGCAAATTATTGGATCGTCAAAATGCTCCCGGCAGCCACCCGCGCGTCATTGCGGGCATGCTTCTGCTCGGATTTACTTCCTTCTATCGCGAGGGCTTCGAGGTCGTGTTGTTTCTTCAAAGCTACCGCCTCAGACTTCCCAGCGCAGTGCTTTTCCTTGGCGTCCTTTCCGGCGCGCTCGCATCAGGGATTGTGGCCATCCTTACATTCGCGGTTCATCGGCGGCTGCCCTATCGCAGAATGCTGGTGTGGACTGGTCTGCTGCTTGCCGTTGTGTTGCTGGTCATGGTCGGCGAAGAAGCGCAAGAGATGCAACTCGCGCATTGGCTTCCCGCCACGAAAATTCCCTGGCTAGCGCCTTGGATGCCATCGTGGTTAGGCATATGGCTGTCCGTGTTTCCCACGGTCGAAACGCTCTCCGCTCAAGCCCTCGCCGCCATCCTGGTTTTTGGTTCCTACTTCACAGCCCAGTCCTTCCAGCGCAGTCATTAGCCATCCCGAACGTCGCAAACTGGCGCGCTCACACCTGCGAGAGATGAATTCATTGACGAATGCCAAGCACCTTACCTGCTAACGAGGTGTGATTGCCGTGCGCCTCGTTTCTTGAGCGGTGCGGGCCCTGATTACTCTTTCCCCAGAACTATGCGATTCAGTCGGGCCTCGCGCAAATATCGCTTCCGTGCGCCGAAATCCCGCCTATCTTCCTTTCCCTTATGGACTTACGCTCCATGCGCCCGCGATTCGAATCATTACTACATAAGAAATTACTTGACAATTTATCACAGCCATGGTATAATTTTGTGTGAACATCGGTCTTCAGCCCCGCACTCCGTTATCCTCTTTGCTCTGTCCTCTCTGGCCCCGGCTCACTCGTCTTTCCGCAACAGTCCGCATCAATATCATTCCAAAGACATTAGCCTCCCTTTGTTTTCATACTCTTACGCACTCTTTTGCATCGCGCAATTCGCTATCTCCCGTGTTTTCTTCATCTTCCGCACTCTTTACCCAAAATACCCGGGTGGGGGTATCCCTGCTATCTGCCGCCAGAAAAAATCGCTATACTCCACCCGCTCCACCAACTGAACGGGGGAATTTGTGATGACAATTTCATACCACCGCGCACTCCTAGCCACTCTGCTCTCCGCCGGCGCTGTCTTCTTCTCTCCGGCGGCCTTCGCTCAATCCGCCGCCACTCTACCCAACGAAACACCCGCTCAACTCAAGCCCGTCACAGACTCCTTCGACTACACCCGCCGCGACGTCATGATCCCCATGCGCGACGGCATCAAACTCCACACCGTCATCCTCGTTCCCAAAGGTGCTCACAACGCGCCCATTCTCCTCACACGCACTCCGTACGACGCCACCGCTCTGACTTCTCACTCCAACAGCTCGCACCTTGGCCCGATCCTCGAAGGCTATGACAACGCCACCGACGTCATCGTCGAAGACGGCTACATTCGCGTCGTTCAGGATGTCCGCGGCAAGTACGGCTCAGAAGGCGAATTTGTCATGAACCGGCCGCTTCACGGCCCGCTCAATCCCACGCCCATCGACAATTCCACCGACACCTACGACACGATTGACTGGCTCGTCAAAAACATTCCGGAAACCAACGGCAAAGTCGGCATTCTCGGCATCTCTTACGACGGCTTCCTCCCGCTCATGGCTCTCGTCAATCCGCATCCCGCTCTCAAGGTTTCCATTCCCATGAACCCCATGGTCGATGGCTGGATGGGAGACGACTGGTTTCACAACGGCGCCTTCCGCGAACAAAACATGCCCTATATCTATGAACAGGAAGGCACTCGCGACAACTCCGCGAAATGGTGGACCGATCATTTCGACGATTACGACGTATATATGGATGCGGTATCAGCAGGCGAGCTCGGCCGCCGTCACGGCCTCGAGCAGATGGGCTTCTGGCGCAAGATCCTCGAGCATCCCAGCTACGATTCGTTCTGGCGCGATCAGGCCGTCGATAAAATACTCGCAAAGGAACCGCTCAAAGTTCCAGTGATGCTCGTTCACAGCCTCTGGGACCAGGAGGATATTTACGGCGCCATGGCCGTCTACAAGGCCATCAAACCCAAGGACATCGACAACGACAAGGTTTATTTGGTGATGGGACCGTGGCATCACGGACAGGAAATCGAGGACGCTAGCTCGCTCGGCGCTATTAAGTTCGGCAGCGACACCGGCCTCTATTTCCGCCAGCACATCCTTCGCCCGTTCCTTGCGCAGTATCTCATTGACGGCGCTCCCAAAGCGGACATCGCGCCTGTTTCGGCTTTTGAAACTGGCAAGAATGTCTGGCTGCGACTCCCCGCCTGGCCCGCCGGCTGTGCAGACGGCTGCGCACCCAAGCCCACGCCTCTTTATCTCAAAGCCAGCCTGAAACTCAGCCTCTCCGCACCGAATTCTTCCGATGCTCCCTTCGACGAATACGTCTCCGACCCTGCTAAGCCCGTTCCGTATCGCGCGCGTCCCAGCCAACCTATGGGCTACACTCCTGATCTCAGTTGGTCCGAATGGCTCGTCGACAACCAGGTCGAAGCCTCTGGCCGTCCCGACGTTCTTGTTTTCAGTTCCGACGTGCTCACCGCGCCTCTAAAAATCAGCGGCCAGCCCGTGGCAAACATCATCGCTTCCACCAGCGGCACCGATTCGGATTGGGTGGTCAAGCTCATCGATGTTTATCCCGACGAAGTCGCCGCTCAGCCCAATCTGGGCGGCTTTCAACTCATGATTGCCGCGGACATTTTCCGTGGCCGCTACCGCGAAAGCTTTGAAACTCCCAAACCCATCCCATCCAACGAACCGCTCCTCTATCGCTTCAATCTGCCCAACGCCAACCACGTCTTCCTGCCCGGCCATCGCATCATGGTCCAAATCCAATCCACCTGGTTCCCGCTCTACGACCGCAATCCGCAAACATTCGTCCCCAATATTTTCTGGGCCAAGCCCACGGACTACCGCAAAGCCGTACAGCGCGTCTTCCATTCCGCCGCCGAGTCCAGCTTCATCGAACTTCCACTGGTCACTGCGCCATGATCTTGGCACTCGCCGTGCGCAGCCGGACAAGCGGCGGTCATTCATATCGCAAGGCGATGACCGGATCTACGCGCGTTGCTCTCTGCGCTGGGATCCAGCACGCTACCACCGCCACGGCCAGCAACGCTCCCGTCACAAACAGGAACGTCTCCGGATCCGATGGCTTCACGCCGAAGAGCAGCCCTGTCATCAAACGCGTCAGCGCAAATGAGGCTGCAAGACCTAACGCAACTCCAATCACCGCAAGGCGCAACCCCTGCGCTAAAATCATGCGCAAGACGTTCCCCCTATCCGCACCTAGCGCGATGCGCACGCCCATTTCGCGCGTCCGCTGGCTCACTGCATACGCCATCACGCCGTATATCCCAACTGCGGCTAGCAACACCGCCAATCCTGCGAATCCCGCCAGCGCTCCCGCATTGAATCGCTGCGAAGCCACTTCCGCGGAGAGCATCTCATCCATGGTCTGCACGCCAAACACCGGCAGGTTCTTATCCAGATCTCTCACTTGCTCCCGCACCGCCGGCACGAGGCTCAACGGATCGAGCGATGTGCGCAACGCAACCGTCATCATAAACAGTGGCCATTGCAATGCCGACGCCGTCACCTCCGGCATGATGTCGCTCGCCAGCCCGCGTTGTTTCGTGTCGCCAATCACTCCAACGATGGTCCATGTCTTCGGACCTCCGGTTCTTGGCCCCACTCCGGCCTCGAATTTTTTGCCGAGCGGATCATCTTTCGGGAAATATCTCCGCACGAACGCCTGGTTCACGACCACCGAATTCGGCGCGCCTGCTCCGTCCCGATCATCCAGCAATCGCCCTTCGATCAGCGGCACGCGCAGGGCGGCAAAATATCCGGGCGTTACGGAATTGATCCGCGCCGTCGGAACGTTTTCCGAGAAGAAGTCAGTCGGAGGCTGCCCTTCGATTTGAATCGAGGACATCATCACGTTTCCGCGCAATGGAATCGAGGCCGTCGCACCGGCCGACGCGACTCCCGGCAGTGCTTGTAGCTTTTCGACGAGTTGCTGGAAAAAATTACGTTGCTGGTCGACCGATTGATACTGATCGAGCGGCAGCGCGATTCTCGCCGTGAGCACTCCGTGCGGGTCGAAGCCGGGCTGAATCGCGGTCAGTTGGTGAAAACTTTTCATCAAAAGACCCGCTCCGATGAACAACACAAACGAAAGCGCAATCTCCGCCACCATAAGCACTCGCTGCGCGCGCCGCGTCCCCGTTCCGGTTCCGCTTTGCGAACCGCTTTCTTTCAGCGTTTCGTTCAGCGAAACGCGAAATGCCGCCAGCACCGGCGCCAATCCGAACAAAATTCCTGTCAGGAGCGAAACGGCCAGCGTAAATGCCAGTACGGGACTATCGAGTTTGGCATTCTGCAAGTGTGGAATATTCGTTGGGGCAAAACGATGAATCAGCCGGATAATCCACGCCGCCAGGAAGAGTCCCGCACCGCCGCCGGCCAAAGCGGCAGCGGAGCTCTCCGTAAGCAATTGCCGGGCGAGGCGCCAGCGTCCGGCGCCAAGCGCGCCTCGAATAGCGACTTCCTTTTCACGCGCCGCAGCGCGCGCCAACTGCAAATTCGCCACGTTGGCGCACGCGATGAGCAGGACAAATCCTACAGCTCCCAGCAGGACGAGCAACGCGGGACGCACGTTGCCGATCTCGTGGTCATGCAGAGAAAAAACCTGCGCCTGCGCCTCTCCAAGTCCTCTCAGGTGGCCGGGAAGATTCGCAAGAACGCGTTTATCGATGGCATCGAGTTCGGTCTGCGCAAGAGCCGGCGTTGCACCGGGCCGCAGCCGCGCCACAACACTCAGCGGCTGGATCCTGACCATCACTCGTCCGTTCGACGCTTGGATGCTGCTGTCCGCAAGCTGGAAGGGCATGAGCATGTCCGCGGTGCTGTTGTCCAGGAATTCAAAATCACGGGGGAGCACTCCGATGACCGTGTATGGCGTGTCGTCGAGCTCCAGGACTCGCCCGATCACCTTCGGGTCCGCGCCAAAGGTGGAGCGCCAAAGCGAGTCGCTCAAGATCACGGTCTTTGGTCCGTTGGGCCGGTCCTCCTCAGGCAAGAAATTCCTGCCAAGCTTCGGCGTCACGCCCAAGACGTTGAGAAAACTTTCCGTCACATCCGCGCCTTGGAGGCGTTGCGGGGTTCCCGCGCCCGTCAGCGTGCGTTCGGCGGAAGCGCCATACGCAGCGATGTTCTCGAAGACGTGATTCTGCGTCCGCCATCCGGCGTATTCATCCGCGAAGACGAGATTCTGTCCCTGCCGCGAGAGAACGTTGGTGGCCCACACGAGCCTGCCCGGATCACGGTATGGGAGGGTGCGGAAAAGAACCGCATCGACGACGGAAAAGATCGCGGTGTTTGCGCCGATTCCCAGAGCCAGCGTGAGGATCGTGACGACCATGAAACCTGGTGTCCGCAACATGTTCCGCACGCCGTAGCGCACGTCTTGCAACGTCTCCGCGAGCCAGCGCCAGCCCCACGCGTCGCGCGTCGCTTCTTCCGCGATTCCCACATTTCCGAACTCTTTCCGGGCGGCTTGTCCCGCTTGCTTGGCCGTCCGTCCGCCTTCCATAGCTTCGCGTTCCGCAAGCGCCAGGTGCGCCTGCACCTCTTCCCGCAACTCCTGATTGCGCTGCCCCCGCCGCCAAAGTGGGAACTTCATCTCAACTCTCCTTCTTCGCAGGATTCATGATGCCCGCAATCGCCGCGGTAACGCGTTCCCACCTCGAGCGCTCCGAAATGAGCTGCTTTCTTCCGCTTTTCGTCAGGCGGTAGACGCGCAACCTCGGACCGACTTCAGATGCTTTCCACTCCGCGTCAATCCAACGCTTGCGCTCCAAACGGTGCAGCGCTGGATACAGCGAACCCGTATCCACCTTCAGGATTTCGCCCGAGTTGGTTCGAATGGCTTTGCTCAGCGCGTAGCCGTGGCGAGGCCCCCACTGCAAAGTCTGTAGAATGAGCATGTCCAAAGTTCCCTGAAGTATTTCGGTGCGGTTTTGGTAGCGGCTTTTCGCTTCGGCCATGGACGTAGGTAGACACCCTCCCTACCGTTCAGTAGGACGCCTACATACCACAAAAGGTGAGCAACAAAAAGCTCCACACAATACTTGAAGTCCAGGGCCATCTTGCAGCCCGCTCCGCGTCACATTTCCCGGGTACTCCAGGAGCCTCTGTACAAAACGGTTGACGCTGCACGGCGCTCCCCACAGAATCTTTACTGCTCCGTGGCGCTGCATTTCATGCCGTTAGCGCTTCGCCCGGACAGGACAAAGATCCGCATGCATACCGCCCCTCGGCTTTCCGCCTTTTTCGCAGCGGCAACTCTCTCGATTCTGCTTTGCACGGCTGCCTATCTTCATTCTCGCGCGGCGCAATCGGCGGGTTCGCCTCCACAAAAAACCGCTGCTCGTTTTAACTCCGCCGAAGCCTACCGGCTGAATACGCTCGGTGTTGCTTATATGAACCAGCAGCGGCCGGCGGATGCAGAGAAATATTTCGAACAGTCGCTCGCGGCCGATCCACAGTTCGCGGTCGCGCGCCTCAATCTCGGCATCTCCTTTCTGGCGCAACAGAAGCTCGAACCCGCCCGCGCTGCCCTCGTCACCGCCACCGAAAGGCTTCCGAATGATCCCTTTGCCTGGTATAACCTCGGCCTCGCCTACAAGGATCTCGGCGATGCAGAAAAAGGCGTTGCAGCCTTCACTCATGTCACGCAGCTCGTCAATGAAGCGGACCCCTGGTATTTCGTCGGGTACCTCGAATCCCAGCTTCAACATTACGACCAGGCCATTCCAGCCTTCCAAAAAGCCCTCGCTCTTTTTCCGCTGCACGCCTCCGCTGAATTCGGCCTCGCCCGCGCTTACCAGCGCAGCGGCAACGCCGCTGCCGCGCGTGAACATCTCGCCAAATTTCAGAACATAACCGCCAACCATCTCGGCACACCCTTTGGCGCGGCTTACGGCGATCAAGGCCGCTTCTCTCTCGCCGAATTGCCTCGCAGTTCGCTGCAAAACGCGCCGCATGCCATCCGCGTCAACTTCTCGCCCGAGTTCGTGTCGGCAGATGTTCAAGCTGCGGCAGACAATCCCAAGCCCATCGGACCAAGCATCGGCGCCTGCTTGTTCGATTACGATGGCGATGGCAAACCCGATCTTTTCTTCGTCGGCGGCGAATCCGGGAGCGGAAGTCATCTTCTCCACAATCTCGGCAATGGCAAATTCGCCGATGTAACCGAAGAATCCGGCTTGGATATTAGGGGCGCGGGCCTTGGCTGCGCCACCGGCGATTTCGATAACGACGGGCGCTCCGATCTCGCCGTTTGCTACGGCGACGGCGTTCGTCTTTTTCACAATAACGACGGCGGAAAATTCGTTGAGGTTACTGAGAAAGTCGGCATTCAACGTGAGCCCGGCTGCGTTGGCCTGACCTTCGTCGATTACGACCACGACGGCGACCTCGATCTGTACATCACCATGCAACCCGCCTCGGATGCCACGCACGAAACGACAGCCCACAACGTCTTATGGCGGAACAATGGCAACAGCACGTTTACGGATGTCACCGCCGAAACCGCTCTCGGCTTCGACGCCACTGGTGCCGGCGTTGTCACAACCGACTTCAACAATGATCGCGCCATCGATTTCGTAATCGCTGGAGGAAGCCGTGGAGCCTCTATCTTGCTCAATCCTCGCGAAGGAAAATTCACTCCGTTCGAGGCCATCGACTTCAAAAAAGAAAATCTTCCGCCCGCGGTTGGCGTCGTGGCCTTCGATTTCAACAAGGACGGCTGGATGGATCTCGCTTTCACCCACGCGGGTGCTCCCGGTATCAGCCTTTGGAAAAACTTGGATGGCAAACATCTTGAGCGCGTTCCTCTCCCCGATTTCGGCTGGCAACGCGGTTGGGGAATTTCCGCCATCGATTACGACAATGATGGCTGGCTCGATTTAGTCGCTGTCGGAGAATCGAGCAAAGGCGGCGAAATTCGATTGTTGCGCAACCTCGGCGCGAAAGGCTTTTCCGACGTCACGAAAGCAGTTCATCTCGACCCGGTCAAACTCGTTCAGCCGCGCGCCATCGCCGTAGCAGATTTATCTGGCAAGGGCGGCGCCGATCTTGTTGTCACGCAACTCGGCGGCCCACCACTCCTTCTTCGCAATGAAGGCGGCAACCAGCACAACTGGATGAACATCGACCTGAAAGCGCTCGCCGATAACAAAAGCGCCATCGGCACGAAGGTTGAAGTTTATGCGGGAGCGCTTTATCAAAAATGGGAAGTGCAGGGCGCTTCCGGCTATCTGGGGCAAAATGCACCGGCCATACATGCCGGTCTCGCGGAAGAAAAAAATGCGGAAGTCGTCCGACTGCTCTGGCCCACCGGAGTTCCGCAAGACGAAATAAATCTCGCCGCGAACAAAACGCACTCGATCGGCGAACTCGATCGGCGGGGCAGCTCCTGTCCCGTTCTATTTTCGTGGAACGGTAAAGAGTACGAATTTATCGCTGACATGATCGGACCAGGAGTGGTCGGCCACTGGGTCGGCCCCGGCGTGCATGGCGTTGCCGAGCGAGACGTTCCCGATCCCGACGAATATCTGAAAGTAAGCGCCGCCAGCGTCCGTCCTCTCAACGGCATGCTCAGTTTCCGATTCATGGAGCCGATGGAAGAGACCGTTTATCTCGATCAGCTTCGGCTTGTCGCCGTCGATCACCCTTCGAGTTACGAAGTCTTTCCAAACGAGCGTTTTGTTTCCGCGCCGCCATTTCCAGAATCGCGCGTCATCGCCAGCCGCGACGCCCATCCGCCGAGCGGCGCATGGGACGATCGCGGCAACCATGTTCTGCCGTTGCTTTCCCATCGCGACAGAAAATACGTCACGTCGTTCGAATCACTTCCGTTTGCAGGATTCGCGAAGCTTCATTACGTCGAGCTCGATCTCGGCCGGTGGGACGCCGATAAGCCGTTGCGGCTGATTATCGACGGCTACACCGATTATTTCACCGCGACTTCGATGTATGCGGCGGATCAGGCAAACATTAAAGTCATTGCGCCGCATGTCGAAGCGCTCGACGCGAATAACAAATGGGTTCGCGTCGTGGACGACATGGGCTTTCCTGCCGGACTCGAACGAACCATGATTGCTAATCTCACTGGAAAAATTCCGCCGGGAACGCGGAGGATTCGCATCGTCACCAATTTAAAGATTTATTGGGACGCGATCCGCATCGACCAAACTCCGGATGCACCGCAAATCCGGACCTCCGAAGTCCCGCTCGCGAAAGCTTCGCTCGAATTTTTGGGATATCCACGCGAAATACGGCTGACGCCGGCGAGCGATACGATTTATTCCTTCACGAACCGCAGCATGACCGGACCATACGCTCACGCCGAAGGAAACTACACTCGCTACGGCGACGTTTTGGGCTTGCTCAGAAGCGTTGACGACAACTTCGTCGTTTTCGGATCGGGCGAAGGCGTCAAACTCGATTTCAATCCGCGCCGCTTGCCCGCGCTTCCCGATGGATGGGTGCGCGATTATTTCTTTTATGCGAACGGCTTCGAGAAGGATCTCGATTTCTACGCCGCGTACGCTTTCAGCGTCGAGCCGCTGCCTCGGCATTCGCTGATTCCTTACCCGTATCCGGCAGGCAAACAGTATCCGGAGGATGCGCAGCACCTCGGCTACGAACTCGAGTACAACACGCGCGAGCGTTCAGACCGTTTGCCACCGAGTTTGATCTACCACTATCGGCCAAAGAAGTAGAGGTTCGACAACGAGTTCTGCCACTTCGCAGTAGCGCTGAACCACGAAGAATATCGGGTCGTACTATCACAAAGAAAAGCGGAAGCTGGGCTGCCGCACTCCAAAGGGGCGCGTTTCATTAGTCCCATTGGACGGATTCCCAAGCTTTGGTCTGTGAACTCTTGAGGACGGCGTCGCAGAGAATCATTTCGTCGTGGCCAGTCTCAAACGTCGGGAATTTTCGCGGCGCGCTCCAATCGCCCTTTTCGATGTATTCGTAAAAATCCCGGAAAAGCTGCATGAACGTGTCGGGGTAGCCTTCGGTGTGTCCGCCAGGATAGACGGCGTAGGGCCGGGCTTCGGGCGACATGAGGGCGGGATCCTTGATCAGGGAGCCGTTCGCGGAATCGCGACGACCGATCCACATCAGGTTGGGGTCTTCGGAATTCCACCAAAGCGAGCCCTCCGAGCCGTCGATTCCGAAAGCGAGTTTCGCTTTATGACCGGCGCTCACCTGCGAAACGGTGACGACGCCGCGCAGGCTGTCCTGAAAATGGAGAAGCAGGGTGGCGTAGTCGTCCGTGATCATGGGCATTTCGTCGAATCCCGAGGCATCGGCCTTCTTGAAGGTCTCGACGCGGCCGCGCGGCTTGCGGCGAACGGGAATGACAGTGGCGAGGTCGGCGCAGACCTCGAGAATTTTTTTCTGCGTGAGGAACATCAGCAAATCCATAGCGTGCGTGCCAATATCCGAGACGGCGCGAAGTTCTCCGCCAAGTTTTTGCTCGAGGCGCCAGTTCCAGTCGGTGGGGTGCAAGAGCCAGTCCTGCAAAAAGCTGCCATGGGCGGTGTGCGGCTGGCCGATGGCGCCTTTCTGAATCATCGAGCGGGCTTCCTGGCAAAGCGGGTAGTAGCGCAGGTTGTAGGCGACGCCGCCGACGCGCTTTGATTCTTTGGCGATTTGCACGAGCATCGCAGATTCGCGCGAATCCATGGCGAGCGGTTTTTCGCAGAGGACGTGTTTGCCGGCACGAAGAAGCTTGCTGGACTGCTCGAAGTGGACGTGGTTCGGCGTGCAAATATGAACCGCGGTGACAGCGGAATCAGCGGCCAATTCATCGAGCGAAGCGTAGGATTTTTCGAGGCCAAGCGCTTTGCGCGATTCTTCGCCGCGTTCGCTCGAGCTGCCAAGAATTCCGCGAATCGGAATTCCGAGCCGCCGGAGTGCATCCACATGCGCCCTGCCGACAAATCCAACGCCAATTACTGCCGCTACTTGCGTCATTTCCCCACTCCTGATGTTGCTCTCACGGTGTGCGCGTTACCCAGAGTGGGGAAAGCGCTATTGGCGTGAGGCAGTTTGCGTTGCTTGAGTTGCAGGAGGCAAGGTACCAGTTTTCTGGCCTGGCGGAAATGGTGGCGTTTGAGGAGCATAGGCGTTGGCTCAGCCGCGGATGGGACGGGGAGAGTCGAGGACGATTTGCGTGGGAGCGACGGCTTCCGCTTCGCGGAGGGCTGAGCGGGTGCGAAGAAGCTGACTGGTGATATAGACGAGGAGGACGGGGCGAGAGAATAGCCCGGCTAAGCTGAGCGGGCCATTGTCTGCTGTCACAAGTGTTTCAAGCGCTTCGCGGAAGCCGTAGCGAAAACCGGCTACGAGATCAAAGTCCGAATGCGGGTACGCAAAAATAGCGCTTGACAGTGAAGGCGCTCCTTCTTAGGCTCTCAAACCAAGAATGCAACATATGTTTCACGCGAGTGGCCCGCACTATACAGGGTTGAAGAATAAACAGAGAGCTGCGGGAAATCGAAGGGGGTTGTCCATGCCTGTTGAAACTTTTCGCCAAATTGTTTCGAGTTGCTTGAAGCTGCGCCGCCTAGTGTGCCGCATGGGACTCTCGGCAGCGGCGGCGCTGATGCTGCTACTGCCCATGGCTTCTGGGCAGACGACTTCGACGATCGAAGGGACGGTAACGGATCACCAAGGACTGGCGATATCGGGTGCGCAGGTGCAAGTTAAGAGCAACACCCTGGCGCTGGACAAGACAGTCACCACGGATGCCAATGGCGCATACCGGATCAGCACGCTTCCCGCAGGAATCTACACGCTGACTGTGTCACGCACTGGGTTCGCGACTCAGGTCGTTCAAAACCTGGAGATCACGTTGAATAGGACGGTGAGTTTCAACGTAGCGATGGAAGTTGGGACTGTTCAACAGAAGGTGGAGGTCACGGGCGAACTTCCACTACTGGAAACGACATCCTCCTCGTCAGGCACGACGATACTGCCGCAGGACATCGGCAACATGCCGATTAACGGGAGGAATTATCTTGACCTGCTGCAACTGGTTCCGGGCGTCGGGATTTTCCGCCAAGCCGACCTAAACAGCGACAACGCCACGCCAGTGTTGGGCGAGCGTGCTAACAATACTGGATTCCTGATCGATGGGCTTCCGAACGAAAATGAACTGGCTGGGGGTGCTTCGTCTCAATTCAACCAGGACACAATCGCGGAGTTCCAGGTCATCACGACGGGGTACAAAGCCGAGTTTGGGCATTCTTCTGGTGGAGTGGTCAATGTGATCACGAAATCGGGAGGGAACGATATACACGGATTGGCTTCGGCCTACCACCGGAACAGTGCGCTGGATAGTTCGGACATTCCGGGTCAGAGTGATGTTCCGTACCTTCTCCGTTGGGACTACGACCTGGCGGCCGGTGGGGCCATGGTAAAGGACAAGGCTTTCTGGTTCGGGTCGGCCGAGGGGATTCACGAAAACCGGCAGATCAATTTTCTAATTCCACCAAACACTCCGCAATTCCTCATCAACAACGAGAAAAGCTACGGCGAGCCCACAACGGACCGCGAAGCACGTGCCTTTGTAAAATTTGATCAGACGCTGGGACGGCACCATCTCACCGAGCAGATGAACTACACGAACGTCCATGTCAACAGCACGAATCCGCTGTCTGCCTCGACCTCTCTGCCATCCACGCGAACAAATCTTGGCGACCGAAACTTGCTATTGGGATTCGGCGATACGGTGACGTTTGGCGACGCGGGAAATCCCTTCATCTTGACTCTTCGCGGTCAGTACCGGGACGAGTCGACGCTGACCAGCCCTGCGCATCCGCAGGCCGGCCCCAACACGCTGTTCAATCTCTTCAGCAGTTATAGTAACTTCGCGAATGGCACAGGGCCGTACAGTATCTTCGGCGATCAAGGCCAATTCAGTTTCGGCGCGACGTTTACACCTTCGACCTTGGAGCAGAAATATGGAACGTTCGGAGCCAACCTTGCGAAGACTCTCAATCGCCACACTCTAAAATTCGGATGGGACTTCGAGCGCACGAACGTGGACGGCGTGGAAGCGAACCTGCAGGCTAATCAGCTCTTTGCCACGCAGGCGGACTATAACCAGTTTGGTCCTGTCGACGCCGGATTCTTTCTGCTGGCGACGGTAGGTGGTTTGACCCCGCAAGCGAACGACATCAAGTTGCGCAACAATTACGACGGATTGTGGGTCCAGGATGACTGGAAAATTCGGCATGACCTGACCATCAATGCGGGAGTCCGTTGGGACTATGATTCTGCTTTCCAAAAAGCAGATAACGTTTCTCCGCGGGTTGGGATTGCCTGGTCCGTGAACTCGAAGACGGTTGTTCACGGAAGTTTTGGTCTTTTCTACGATCATTTCCGTCTGGGCCTGGTGCGTGATATCCCCGGTTTTGGCGGCGCGGATATTCGCGAGAGTCAGCCTCTCTCGTTCCCGCGACTCTTCTATGGCGTACCAACCATCGCTCCGGCACTTTTTGGTTTGTGCCTTTCTCAGACTGAGACTGACACGCAGCTTATGACCCAACCCGATTTCTGCATTCCGCCGGGTGCTTTTGGTGACCCGGCTTTCCCTGGGGAGCCTTCTCAATTCGGTGCCGACCACCTGAACAACGTCGTTGCTGCCGGGCACGCTCCCATCCCAGCAAACTCCGCCGTGAACATGGGCAACATTCAGCAGCTATCCGGCCTGACGCCCGACGCATACTTAACAGCCGCGGATGCAGCCATCGGGGCCCCAGCAGGTTTTTGGGTTTGGGGTCCGTTTGGCGCGCTCTCGTTCAACGTCTTCCAGCCGAGTAATTTCCCGGTAACCATCGATCCTAGCTTCGCCACACCATATACGCGGAGCTACACGTTCGGCGTTCAGCGTGAGCTCACGAACGATTGGGTCGTGTCCGCGGACTACTATCACAAAGACATCGTGAATATCCTCGGCGTACGCGAAACAAATCTGCCGTTTGCTGCGCGGATCGATAACAGCGGCGGAGGCATCACGCAAGTTAACGGATTCGGTCCCTGGTACGGAGGTACATATAACGGAGGCATCTTGTCATTCGAGAAGCGCCTGAGCCACCGCTTCACACTGGGCGGAAGTTACTCCTATGTGTCCGAAAATGACGACGCGCTCAACTCCAATCTGGGAACCGGTGCGGTCGGTGGCAGCAACGGATTTCCAACAGATAGCTACCGTGGAATCGTTCCCGTGGTGACCGACCCGGGTACATCTTCATGCGCTCCGAAATCGAATGCTACGGCGGCATTCTTCGCTTGCAACGGCAACTACGTCCCAAAGGCGGGCATTTTTTACAACGGCGCCACACTTGATAATGGCCCATCCGATTTTGCACTGCGGCACACGTTCGAAGTGCACGGTCTCGTGGAATTGCCGTGGAAGGTACAATTCAGCAGCCTGCTCCGGGCGCAAAGTGGTTTCCGTTATACCGAGAGTGCTGTAGTGCCTCTCGACCAGGACGGCAACAATAATTTTAACGGCCGCGATCTACGAACCGGACGAAACGCGTTCTCGGCGCCACCCTTCGTCAATATGGATCTGCGCATCGCGAGGACGTGGGTCATCCGCGAGCGTTTCAAGTTGCAGGGCCTGTTTGAATTTTTCAATATATTGAACAATGCGAATGCGGCGGCGATGCAGGTCCAAAAAAGTCAGGTTACGTTCGGGACGGTGTCGCAGTTCCTGCCTGGACGCGAGGGACAATTCGGGCTGAAGCTCGAATTCTGAGGTTGCCGGAATTGAGAAAAACTGCTGAGGTCAGGCGTGACTCTGGGTCTGGCCCTGAGCTGCGGTTTGAGATTCGTGGCCGGCGATGCCGTTGTATAGGATGGCGAAAATGAGGGCGGCGACCGCGCCGTCGACGAGGCCAGCGATGGTGCTGACGATGACGCTGCTGATGGTGTGGGAAGCGTGGAACCAGGGATAGACGGAGCTGGTCAACTGAAGGAAGTTGAGTCCGTAGCCCGGGCGGGAAAGATTGATCAAGCCAACAAGCAAGATGGCACCTCCCCAGAGTAAAGCACCGGAGATGGTAATCGCCTTAAGAGAAAGTTTCATGAGTATCCTCCTGTAAAAACCTTGCTGAGAAAATTTTTGAAAAGAGTGGCGCGCGGTCCGGCGCTGGCAAGGACGAAGCTCCCGGGGATTCCCGTTTCGCATAGCGCCGGACCACGCATTGGTACGCCTCACATGATGAGCGTCAATTACTGGCGGTGGTGGAACTCGCGCTGGAGTTCATGGCCTGCTCGGAAGGAGCTAACTTTTCGGCCTTTTGCAATTTCTTGAGGCTGGGCATGGGGCGCTGCCAGAGCAAGCGCGCGTAGGTGACGTCACTGGGATAGTTCTTGGCTGATTGGATGTCCCTGGGCTGCAGGATGACGTCGGCACGGCGATTATAGGCGAGCCAGGTAGTGCGCATGTGGCGAGTCTCCCACTTTTCGGGCTTTTGGGGATCCTGCGCCAGGAGCACTTTGACTTTGCTTTCGGTTAGCTGCTGGCTTTTGCCGTCTGCGCGGACTTCGATTTTATCTGCAGGGACGCCGTGAGCGACGAGGAATTCTCTGACAAGGGCGGCGCGGCGTTCGCTGAGGGCTTGATTGTAATGTTTGGAGCCGCGGATATCGGCATGCGCGACGATGAGAAGAGTGCCTTTGAGATCGTAGGGCTCGTAGTGCTGGAAATTAGCGGCGATCTGGAGGAGTTGCTTTTTTTCGGAAGCGACTAAACCGGCTTTGGGATGGCGGCGCGTCGGGTAGGCGGTGGGATAGAACAAGCTCGCGAGCGTGATGGGCGGAGGCGGATCGATGGAGCCGACAATGTGCAACGTGGCGGTTTTCGTGACGGAGCCGCCGCAGGCGTTTGTGCTTGTAAGTGTATAAGTTTTGTCTTCATTGATAGGGCCGGTGGTGTCGGCATCTGGATTGGCTTTGATGGTGCGGCTGCCGCTGACGGATTCGGTGCCCAAGGGAGAAACCATGACGGAGTTGGCGTTGGAAGAGGACCACGTGAGAGTGGAGGAATCATCTTCGACAACTTTATCGCCGACTTTATGGTAGCGGACTTCGGGCTGGCTGAGAGAAATCGAAGCGGTAGGCCGGGCGTTGACGTTGACAGTGATGGATTGCGTTGAGTCGCCGCCGGGGCCCTTGGCGGTGAGGACGTAGGTGGTCTTCTCCGTCGGGGAAACGGAGCGATCGCCGCCGCGAGGAACTTCGCCGATGCCGGAGATGGAAGTGTCGACGGCGTTGGCGGATTTCCAGTTGAGATCAGTGGCGCCGCCGCAGCCGAGATTGGAAGATTGAGCGGAGAGTTGCGCGGTGACGGGAGCAACGGGAACGGTGGCGCTGGCGATTCCGGCATGGAAGCGCGGCTGGGGCGGCATGTTCAGGCCTTCTTTCCATTCTTTCGTTTTCGTTACACCGTTGTGGTCGAGATAAACGGTAACTTGCTGGCCAGCTTTGGCGGTGACAGGACCCGACCAGATGGTGTTGCCTTCATGCATGACGGTCACTTGATACGTGCCAGGATGGACGAGGAGGCGCTGGTGCCAGATCCAGTTCCAATTGAATTCGTCGACGTGGCCAACGAAATAGGCGGGCGTCTTGCCATTGAGGAGAATGGCGGCGCGGGGATCGCCCTTGAATTCGATGTCGGCGAAGGGGCCCTCGACGACGTCGCCAGAGGATTGCAGGCGAACGCTGAGATCGGTGGTTTCGCCGGCACCCACATGGACGTTTTGTGTTTTGGAAAGAAAGCCGTAGTTGTAGACACCGACTTTGTGATCGCCGGAGGCGAGGTCGATGGTTTGGCTGCCGTCACGGATAGCCTTGCCATCGACGAAGACGTACGCCTGTTTGGGAACGACGTGAATTTTTAACTTACCGGTTTCCGAAGAAGACTGCGCAAAGGAAGGGGCCACGCAGAAAAGAAACGCGGCGGAAAACGTAAGAAGGACTGGACAGAACAATTTCATTCGCATCTTGAAAAACTCCTTTTTGAACAAAATTCCGACATGGGAGCAAAGACAGCTGTACGAGGAACCGCAGGGCGGTACCGGGCGGAGAGAAAAGATCCGTGTACCGCCCCGGCGCACCCCCCAGGCCCTCTAGGGCCCGCCCAGCCACGGGGCGCGCAAACAGGTTCAATATATCGTGATGCGATATGATTCAGGAACGTTGCCCAGTATGATGTATCGTGCCACGATATATAAATGCGGGCGGGGCGGGAGCCGAGCTGGCGCCCAGAGATTGAGCAAGCGCGGTAAACGTCTTCTTTAGGATTATTCGATGTTGCGCGGGGCACTCTGCCCTTACAATTGCGGGCGGCATTTAGATGGATGCTGCTCAAATCCGTACCTGCGAGGAGCGCTAAATGGGTTATCCGCTGCTTGATTTGACGAACAAGACTGCGGTGGTGATCGGCGGGACCAGCGGAATCGGGCTCACGCTGGCTCGAGGATTGGCGCAGGCAGGGGCGAACGTGGTGGCGACCGGGCGCCGCGAAGAACAAGTAAGAGCCGCGACTGCGGAAATCGTGGCCATGGGACGAAGATCGCTCGCACAGACTTGCGACGTAACGGAAAACGGAAGCATCGAACGGCTGCTGAAAACGGCGTGCGCGGAGTTTGGGAGCGTGGATATTCTGGTGAATAGCGCAGGCCGGACGAAGCGAATGCCGACGCTGGAGTTCCCCGAGGAGGAGTGGAACGCGATCCTGGAGACAAACCTGAACGGGACAATGCGGGCGTGCCGAGTCTTCGGACGACACATGATCGAGAAACGCCACGGACGAATCATTAACATTGCGTCGCTATCGTCCCTGGTAGCGCTATACGAGGTAGCCGCGTACGGCGCGAGCAAAGCGGCCGTCGCTTCGCTCACCAAATCGCTTGCCATCGAATGGGCAGCCTCAGGGGTGTGCGTCAATGCGATCATTCCGGGCGTATTTCGCACAGACATGAACAGAACACTTCTGGATGGAACGGGAAGGGGCCAAGAGTTTCTAATGCGAACGCCGATGCGACGATTCGGAAAGCTGGATGAACTAGTGGGGGCGGCGATTTTTCTTGCGTCCGATGCCGCGAGTTTCGTTACTGGACATTTACTGGCGGTGGACGGCGGATTTTTAGCGAGCGGCGTTAATCAATAGGCCGGGGCAGCATGCTGCGCGCGATGAGATGCGTCAAAGATTATTAGCGCGAAGTGTTGGCCGCGGCGGTTTGAGAAGCGAGATGAGAGCGAACTTCCTTTACGATTTCGAGGAATTTTCTGGCGTTCTCGACAATGATTTCGGGCTCGTTGGATTTGAGGGCGTGGGCCTGGACTAATTCGCCGCCGATGCCTAACGCGACGGCGCCGGCTTCGAGAAATTCTGCGGCGGTGTTCAAGTTGACGCCGCCTGTGGGAACAAACGGAATTTGCGGAAACGGGCCCCTGAGAGACTTGATGTACTTCGCGCCTCCCACCTGACCGCACGGAAAAACTTTGATGAAATCGGCTCCGGCGTCCCAAGTGGCCATGACTTCAGTGGGAGTCAACGCACCGGCCATGATGAGCTTTCTTTCGCGGACGGCGAGATCGACGGTTGGGAGATTCAGCCCGGGAC
Organism: Candidatus Solibacter sp.; assembly: GCA_035499815.1. Taxonomy (GTDB): domain Bacteria; phylum Acidobacteriota; class Terriglobia; order Acidiferrales; family UBA7541; genus Acidiferrum. The sequence goes on from DATJXZ010000024.1 coordinate 55,906, forward strand.
TAACCAGGAATTCTGCACCGGCATCCAGGCACTGCTGTGCCATTAATGGATTCAGAACTGTTCCAGCGCCGACGAGAACGTTTGAACCGCATTTTTTGACGAGTTCGCGGATGACTTCGACGGCGCCGGGGACGGTCATCGTAATTTCGACGATAGGAATACCGCCTTCGCACACGGCATCGGCCGCGAGGCACGCTTCGGCGGCCGACGAGGCACGGACGACGGGAACGATCCCAATTTCCAGGATGCGATCACGAACGTTTTGTTTATCCATTGGCGTTCACCATTTTTCGAAGCGGACCTAGCGAGCGATGCGCGCCCCGACTCCCTTCATCACCTGGAGAACTTCCTGCAAAGTCGCCATGGAAGTATCTCCAGGCGTGGTCATAGCGAGGGCACCGTGGGCCGCGCCACATTCGACGGACCACTGCGGATCATGGCCGGAGAGAAATCCATAAATCAGGCCGGAAGCGAAGGAGTCGCCACCGCCCACGCGGTCGAAAATCTCGAGATTCTCGCGATTTCTTGCCTGATAGAACTTGCCTTCGCAATAACAGATTGCACTCCAATCGTTGAGCGTGGCGGTCTTGGCTTTGCGAAGAGTGGTGGCGACGACCTGGAATGGGTATTCCTTCACGGCTTGGCCAATCATTTTCTTGAAGCCTTCGACTTCAAAGGCGGAGAGATGCTCGTCCATGCCAGGGATTTCGAAACCGAGAGCAGCGGAGAAATCTTCTTCGTTGCCGATCATGACATCCACATCCGGGGCGATGCGGCGGTTCACTTCCTGGGCCGATTTTTTTCCGCCATGAGACTTCCAGAGTGAAGCGCGATAATTAAGGTCGTAGGAGACGATTGTGCCGTAGAGCTTGGCCGATCGCATGGCTTCGAGGGCGACTTCGGGAGTGGTGGCCGAGAGGGCGCAGAAAATGCCGCCGGTATGAAACCAACGAGCGCCTTGCTTTCCAAAAATTTCGTCCCAATCGATGTCGCCGGGCCTTAATTGGGAAACGGCAGTGTGGCCGCGGTCGTAGCTGCCGAGAGCGGCGCGAACACCGAAACCGCGTTCCGTGAAATTGAGGCCATTTCGAGCGGCGTGGCCAACTCCATCGTGCTCGACCCAACGGATGAGGGATTGATCCACACCGCCTTGATAAATGAGATCTTGAAGAAGTTTGCCGACGGGATCAGCGGCGAATGCTGTGACGACGGCCGCGTCCAAGCCGAAGCAGCGCCTCAAGCCGCGAGCGACGTTGTATTCACCGCCACCTTCATAGACATCGAAGGAGCGGGTCGTAGCGATGCGGCGATCGCCGGGATCGAAGCGGAGCATGATTTCGCCGAGACTGACAATATCCCAGCGACAGTCTTTTTTTGGCTTGATCGTCAATGCCATGAGTTCACCTCAAACTGTGCTTTCGAGCGCATTCGGCGCACACCGGTTCATGCGCCTGCTCGTTTTCGATTCACGCGCGGGCCACTCCATCGATCGTAACGGGCTCGAGCCTCGGAGAAAGCAAGTGAATGACAAGAACAGCGAGTACATAAGCGGAGCTGGCGATGAAAAACGGAATGAGGTAGCTGCCCGTTTTTTGCAGGAGGTGGCCCACAGTATTCGCGATGACGAAACCACCCAGCCCGCCCGCCGCTCCTCCGATGCCAACTACAGAGCCGACCGCGTATTTGGGAAACATGTCCGAAGGCAGTGTGAAGAGATTCGCGGAGAAGGCCTGGTGCGCGGCCGCGGCCAAACTGATGAGCGCGACGGCGACCCATGCGTGACTGGTGCGCACGGCGAATAGGACCGGCACTACGCTGAGCGCGCAAATTAACATCACCGACTTCCGGGCGACGTTCACGGTGAACCCGCGCGCAATGAGCGCAGAAGAAAACCAACCGCCGAGCACGCTTCCCACATCCGACACGAGATAAATGATCAGGATGGGCCAAACGATTTGGGAAAGCGACATCCCAAAGCGACGCTGGAACACATCCGGCGCCCAAAAAAGCCAAAACCACCAGATGGGGTCCGTGAAGAGCTTCCCGAGAATGAAGGACCATGCCTGGCGGTGCGCCAGAATCTTAAGCCAACTAGATTTTGCTCCCGAAGTATCCTGCCGGTCGGAGAGGATGTAGCCTAGTTCGGACTTCGAGACTAAAGTTTGATCCTGCGGCCGACGGTAAATGAGAAGCCAAAGGACCAGCCAGAGAAACCCCGTGGCTCCGACGATATAAAACGCCCAGGGCCAGGGGCGGGCAAATCGAATGGTGATGAGCGCAACAAGATAGGGCGTGATGCTTGCGCCAAGATTGGTGCCTGCGTTGAAGATCCCTGTGGCGAGGGCCCGTTCCCGCTTGGGGAACCATTCCGCAACTGCCTTGATGCTGGAGGGAAACAAGCCGGACTGTCCCAAGCCCATGGCGGCCGACACGACCAAAAATCCAGCGACGGTGCCGCGGCCCAGCGGGAAATAGCTCCACAGTCCATGCAAGAAAGCGAAAGTGGGAGCCACATGGAAGGAAATTGAGGGCGCGTACCCGTAGGACATCGCGGCCACGCTCCAGACCGCCATGAAAATTGCGAAGGCCGTCCGCGTGCCGAGGCGGTCCACGAGCCTGCCGGCGAGGAGCATGCCGAACGCATAGCAGATTTGAAAGGCGGCGACGATGTGGCCGTAGTCAATGTCGTTCCAGCCGAGGATTGGCTGAAGCGTGTGCTTTAGTGAGGACAAAACGTTGCGGTCCATGTAACTTTTCGTCGTGGCGAAGAGCAACAAGGCACAAATAATCCAGCGGAAGTAGCCGATGCGAGTGGAAACGTTCTGCGAGGACCCTATGTTGATGTTTGCCGAGTGGGCATCCGTGGGCGATGCCATGTTGATGGGCGGCGGAGGAGGAGGATCTGAGGTCATTTTGTTGGGGGGTAGCAATCAGTTTTTGCGGCCAGCTTCCAGCCCGGTGGCTCCCTGGTTGAATCCCGGTTGGACATTCACGACACCAAATTGGCGGTCGACGACTTCCCGATGAGCGGCCATGGCCCAAAGGAAGCAGATGCGATGGCCGGGAACGGAGACATTGGGATGATAACCGCTGGGCATGAGGACGGCGTCGCCATCGCGGACCACAGTGACGAGTTCCGGATATTCAGTGTTGTTATAAACGAGTTGAATGCCGTAGGCGGGATCGGGCATATCGAAATAGACGTACATCTCTTCGAGCATGGCGGCGTGTTCGTGAGGAGGCCAGCTCGTCCAGTTACCTGGATCGGCTTGGGTGAAACCAACGACGAGCCTGCCGGCTTCGATATTCTTCGCGAGGAGCATGTTGAGATGGCGCGTCGAGCCCGGACCGCCCGTCGTGAACTTCAATCCGGGATCCTTGGAGATCTCCGCGAAGCGTACGACTTGAAGAGGGTAAAGGTGATCGACGTCAGAAGAGAATTCGGCGATGTCCACGCTAGAGCTCGTTGTGATGCTGACGGAGGAATCGCGAGGGACGTAGACTGCATCGTATTGCCCAAGGTCAAACTGTTTGCCGTCGACGCTCACGGAGGCCTGACCAGAAAGGCAGATCAAGCCCATTTCGCGATTTCCGGTTGAAAAGGATTCCGTGGACTTTGAAGAGTTCAGAAGGATGCGGCCATACGCCAAATGGCGCATGGTGCTATTCGAGGGAGTGATGGAGAGATGCCTGCCTAATTGCGAGTTCGTCTTTCGGAAGATCATTTTATCGGCGGCTACCTGCGGTTGCGTGGACATGCAGCTCCTTCCCAGGATGAGCCGGCGCGGCGCGCGCGCCGAGGCGCACTGATACGCGTAATGCACAGCGACTTTAAGAAATGTAAGCTCCGGAGTCAAACCGTAAAAACTGATGGATATATTTAACGGAACTGAAAAGGCAACCGAGAAGTAGATTTATATCACGCTATGAGATGAGCGAGCGGGGAAATTGCCGCGCGCACTTCGGCACGGTGTAGAATGCGGGATAACCTCTGGCAGAAGCGAAAAGCTGGGGTGGAAAAATCCAGGCGAGCCCGGCCACAAGTTCAGGGCACGAATCGGAGCAAGTGAATGGATATCCACCAACTCGAACTGTTCCTGGCGGTGATGAATTCACCGAGCATGACGCGCGCGGCGGAAAAGATACATCTCTCGCCTGGTGCGGTGAGTCTGCAGCTTCGCAACCTGGCCGAGGAGCTCCACACGGAACTCTTCGTGCGACGCGGGAAACGGCTGATCCCCACGCCAGCGGCGATGCGGCTCGCGGAGAACGCCAAAGAAGTCGTACGGATGATGGGGCACATCCAGCAATTATTTGAGAACGATCTGGCGACGGATGTGCGACCGTTCCATTTTGCGACAGGTGTGACGACATTGATTTATCAGCTGGGCGGACCTCTGCGTCAACTGCGGAAGCGCTATCCGAACGCGGAGATTCGAGTGACGGTGGGAGTGACGGAGGAGATGGTCGCGGGATTGCTCGACCGGCGCTTTGATTTGGCACTCATCTCGCTGCCAGTTGCTGAAGCGAACCTGAGGATCATCCCCCTCTTTGAGGAGGAGCTGCTAGTGGTGCGGCCATCAGCAAACAAAGTGGGCAGCGGACACATCTGTACGATGAAAGCTTCGGAACTCGCGAATGTTCCGTTTCTGCTTTACCCGAAGCGAAGCAATGTGAGGCTGGTGATTGACAAGTTTTTCGGAGAAATCGGCGTGAAGCCCCGAGTGTTGATGGAGGCGGATGACACGGAAGCTGTCAAACGACTGGTGGAGTCCGGCTTCGGATATTCGATACTGCCGGAGCACGCGCTGAGAGGACGATCGCACTTCTTTCAGAAGTTCAGAATTGCGGGCCACCGGTTGACGAGGAGTCTGGCGCTCGCGACTCCGCAGACGGAATGTCCTCGAAAGTTGACGGAGTCGATTGCGAGCTTTCTGCGGGCGACTTTGGTGGACGGCGAAGTCAAGGCAGGCAAGACCTGAGTTGGGCGTCCGAGCGGCGGCTTGCTCGTTACTTGTTGAAGAGACTCTCCGACCCTCTCAATGTCAGCTTCGTGCCTCCCTTGAAGTTGATGGTTAGCTTGTGGGCGGCTGCGTCGTAACTATAGTCATGGCCTTCGCGGACCCTAGATCCGCTGCTCATAACTTCCTTCGGCTTCGTGCAATAGATCTCAACGGTGCCTTCTGCGCCTAAATCGCCAAATTCGATTCCGATACTGTCGGCGTACGGCGTTGCTGTGATTTTTTGAACTTCGCTGCCAGTGAAGTAGCTGAATTCACTGGCCGTCTTCGCGGCCGGAAAGATCTCAATGCGCAATTTGGGGGTCCAATTCTCAACCCAGTTGTTGTTGAGCTTGACTAAGCCGCCGCGCGGGATGATGGCTCCTTCACGGACAAATAGCGGAATGGTGGCGAGAGGTGCGGAGGCCGTGACGGTTTGCTTTCCGGCGTAGAGGGTGTGCTTGTCGTTGTAATTCATCCAACGGCCTTCCGGTAGATAGACGCCGCGGCTGGTGGCCTGCGCGGCGGTGACTGGAGCTACGAGGATGCTATCGCCGAAGAGATATTCGTTCCACATGTCGGTGAGGGTGGCATCGCCGAGGTAAGCAAAAATCAGAGCTCGCATCACGGGCATGCCGGTTTGAGTGGATTGATAGAGAGAGGAACGCGTATAGGGGATTAGATCGTAATGCTCCGTGGCGTAGGTCTTTGCGATTTGAACGAGTTCGGCGTCGTAATCGTCCCAAATAGTTCTCTTGGGACCGTTGAGGATCTCCATCATGGGACTGAAGGCGCTGAATTCCAGCCAGCGAGCGAATAATTCTTTTTCCGGGAAACGGATGTAGCCGCCGGTGTCTGAACCCCACATCGGAAAGTTGATTGCGCCGCTGCGGAGACCGGTCTTTATGGAAACTTGGAGGCCCGCGAAAGTGCTGCGTGTATCGCCGTTCCAGACGGCCGTGTATTTGCGCGCGGTGTCGTTCACGTTGCGCGTGAACATGAAAAAATCATTTCCGTAGGAGTCGCGCAACCCTTCCGCAGCCATTTTCGGGAAGAGAATAGCGTTCAAATTCTCGTAGGAGAGAGGTAGTTCGTCTTCTTCGCCGCGATCGATTTTGTAGCCTTTGACGCCGAGGCGGACGTATTCGTTCAGCTTGTCCTTAAACCAGTCATAGGCGCCTGGGATGCGCATATCCGCGGCTGAGCCGCGGCCGAAAAACAGGTATTGGCGCGCAGAGCCTTCGACGAGAAGCTGATTCCAGGCGCGGTTGGCAATCCAGATGATCAGATTCATGCCGCGGTCGTGGAGATCTCGAATCATTTTCGGTGGATCGGGAAACGAGGGATCGAAATCCATATTGCCCCAGCCCATTTCGCCGGTGCCGAAGGGCCGGTCAAGCCAAATCGTACCCGCGGGGATGTGGAGTTCGCGGAGCTTGTCTGCGTCCTCGATCACTTTGCCCTGAGCATTGGTGACGCGGCGCAAGTCGTCGTGATGATCATCTCGCCACCAGATGCTTCCGAACGCCCACGTCGGAGGCATGATCGCGGGGCCGGCGATGGCGTTGTAACGGCTCATGATGTCCGCATAGGTAGGTCCATAGATGACGTCGTATCTGAGAGCATTGTCAAAAAAAGAGAAGCTAGTCTTACCCGCCTGCGCGATGGTGTAGTGACCTTTGGCGTTTGTTTCCACGTAGACGCCATATTTTTTTGAGGTCATGTAAAACGGGGCACGCGCACTTGAATAATTCACATCGGGCTGATGACGGATGCCGAGAAAATCATGGTCGGCCCCGCGATCGTCAATGTTTCCTCCGAAGGGCATTTCCCAAATGCCATAGTAATGCTCGCCCTGGTCGGCGAATTCTTCCTTGAACTCGGCAGGGATGCCGTTTTCGAAGGTGAAAATGACTTGGAGGACTTCCGGTTTGAGGAAGCGGAAGCTCAGCTGTGCTGGCTGGGACGTATCTTCCAGGCGCAGTGTGGCTCGCAAACCGTCATTTGCTTTGATGACGTCCGAAATGCTCCGCACGGAATATCCGTTCGAGGTAAATGTGATTCCTCCAGTTTCGGAAAGCAGGACCTCGCCACTCGAGCGCTCGATGAGGCGATAGGAAAATGGAGCTGTGTTCAACTCAAGCCGTAGGGCGGAAGATTCTAAAGTTTCCGCGGCCTTGCTGCTCGGCGCGAGAAATCCCAATCCCAGACCAAGCCCGAGGACGGAGAAAAATGAGAGGAACTTCGGATAGATTCTAAACTTCATGAGTCTTTCCTTCGAGCGGAGTTTTCCACAGAGAGAACGAACGCCACCACGTCCGCACGAGATTCAGCGGAGGGTGATTCCGCGAATTCTCTGAAGATGTGCTCTTATTGATGCTCTGCAGTTCTAACCGCTGAACTTTTTAAGACGGCCGGGCAATGCAGTCAACACAAGACTCATAAACGATTGCTTTAATAAGTCTCAACAGCGAAAACGGAAGGATTGGCATAGTATTTGGCAATAGGCCGTCGCCGGGAGGTTATGAACAATCATGCGATTTCTCATTGGTAGTGTGTCGTTCATGCTGGTTGCTTTGGGAGTTTTATTGGCATCGCAGGTTTGGGCCGCGCCGGATCATGTATCAGTCCTCGTCAACGAGCAGGCGCGACGAGTAGACATTTCCGTCGATGGACAGCCATTCACTTCCTATATCTGGCCGACGACGCTGAAGAAGCCTGTCCTTTATCCACTGCGAACGGCGAAAGGCACCATAATCACACGGGGCTATCCGCTCGAGAAGATTCCAGGTGAGCGCATCGATCACCCGCATCATGCGGGGCTGTGGTTCAATTATGAAAATGTCAACGGCCTCGATTTCTGGAACAATTCGGACGCTATCAAACCGGAACGGGCTCCAAACATGGGGACTATTTTGCAACGTTCCATCCTGTCGGCCAAAAGCGGGGCACAGGAGGGCGAGCTTGACGTCGAGGCCGACTGGGTGACCTATGAGAAGAAAGTTCTGCTTCATGAGCACACACATTTCGTCTTCCGGGGCGGAGCGAATTATCGGAGTGTGGACCGCATCACGACCTTGACAGCGCTGGATGAAAAGGTTTCCTTCCCGGATGAAAAAGATGGAATGCTGGGCCTTCGTGTAATTCGCGCACTAGAGATTCCTTCGGACAAGCCGGAGGTCTACATGGATGCGAGCGGCCACCCGACGACTGTCGCCAAATTGGACAATACCGGTGTGAACGGGACATATCTCACTAGCGAGAGCAAAAAAGGCGACGCGGCGTGGGGAACACGCGGGCGATGGTGCAATCTGAGGGGCATGGTTAGCGATGAGCCCGTGACCATCACCATTTTCGACAACCCAAAGAATCCGGGCTTTCCAACCTACTGGCATGCGCGCGGATACGGGCTATTTGCGGCAAATCCGCTGGGACAGAAGGTGTTCAGCAACGGCAAGGAAGAGCTGAATTTTGCATTGGCTCCCCACGCCAGCGTCACGTTCCGATACCGCGTACTGATTTCTTCGGCGATTCTGACGCCAGAAGAGACGGAAGCCGCTTACAAGGAGTTCGTCGCGGCTTATCATTGATTCGCTTAGTCTGATGACCTTCCACGTTGGCCTAATCGGCGGCGGAAACATTTCGGAAACGCACGCACGCGCCGTGCGCGCAATTTCTGGCGTTGAAATTTCCGCGATCTACGGAGCCAATTTCGAAAAAGTCGGCCGCCTCTGCCGCGAACACGGCGGCACGCCCTACAAGGACTTCGAGGCTTTTCTTCGGCATCGCCCGATGGACCTGGTCATTATCGGCAGCCCTTCTGGTTTGCACGCAGAACACGGAATTGCGGCGGCGCGGCACGGCTTGCACGTTCTCACCGAAAAGCCCATCGATATCAAAACGGAGCGCGCCGACGCGCTCATCGCTGCTGCCGAACACGCAAACGTGAAGCTTGGCGTGCTTTTTCAGGACCGTACGAAGCCGCACATTCGCCAGCTCAAGCGCTGGATCGAGCAAGGCGTGCTGGGAAAGCCGCTATTTGTCGACGCTCGCGTAAAGTGGCATCGGCCTCCGGAGTATTATGCCAATTCCCGCTGGCGCGGCACGCTCGCTCTCGACGGCGGCGGCGCTCTGATCAATCAGGGCATCCATACTGTGGATTTGCTTCTCTGGCTACTCGGCGACGTCGCGGGCGTGCAAGCCCGCACGGCCACGCTGCTCCACAAAATCGAGGCCGAAGACACCGCCATCGCTCATCTTGAGTTTGCCAGCGGCGCGCTTGGCGTTTTTCATGCCACCACCGCCGCCTACCCCGGCTATCCCCGGCGAGTCGAAATTACGGGAACGGAAGGCACTGTCATCCTGGAGCACGATCGCATCGTCGCCGCCGATCTCCGCAGCGCGCCGCCGGATACCATCGCCTCTGCCCACGTGGATCAAAACCAAAGCGCTAGTTCCGCCGCCGTCAGCGACTTTCGCGGACATCAAGCCCTTCTCGAAGACTTCCTTGAGGCCATCCGAGATGATCGCCGGCCCATTTGCGACGGCCACGAAGGGCGCCGCAGCGTGGCCCTGGTTGAAGTCATTTACCGCGCTTCCGGCAAACGATAGCCGAGCTACCAGGCGGCTCAGCAGGTTAGTTGGACGCTGGCAGGAAATGGATTGCGTGCAGCCAGATAGCTGCGAGGCGCGGCCAGTTCGTGACTGGTAAGGCCGTGGGGCGGAGGCCGTAGCCATGGCCTCCTTCGGCGTAGACGTGGAGTTCGGCGGGGACTTTGGCATTTTTCAATGCCATAAAATAGGTTATGGCGTTTTCGACGTGGACAGGATCGTCCTCAGCCTGGACGATGAATGCAGGAGGCGTCTTGTCCGTGACCTTTATGCCGGGGTTCGGGGCAAAATTCTGTTCGGCGATCGCCAGATAGCCGGGATAGATGATGACCGCGAAATCGGGGCGGCAGCTCAGCCTGTCGCTGTCATCGACTGGATCGTAGAGACGCTGGTCAAAATGCGTGCTGAGAGCGGCGGCGAGATGACCTCCTGCAGAGAAGCCGAGAACGCCAATGCGATTTGAGTCGATATGCCAGTCCGCGGCGTGCGCGCGAACGATCCCCAGGACGCGCTGCGCATCCTGAAGTGCGGCGGCGGACTTGGGATAAGGACCTGTGTCCGGCACGCGGTACTTGAGCAGGACGCAAGTGATGCCTTTGGAGGTGAGCCAGTCGCACACTTCCGTGCCTTCGAGGTCGATCGCAAGAATGCGGTAACCTCCGCCGGGAAAGACCACGATGCCAACCCCTGTGTTCTTTCCCTTCGGCGGATAGAGGGTGAGAGTCGGTTCTGAAACATTTCCGATTCGAATTACCGGCTTGCCCGCGACGAGGTGGTCCTTAGCCGTTGTGGTGTCGCCCTCCAATCCTGATGTAGGCACTACGCCTGGGGCACCGTGAGGCCAAATCGCAATCGTGACGTGGCCGGGCGCGGGAGGCCATTCAGGGGCCTGGGCCAAAGCTGTCGTGGAAATACTCACAACAGCCAAAATTGGCAGCAGAAATTTGCGCATGATGGAAGTCCTGTTCATTGGGAACGTCGACGCGATTGTGACAGAGTGGGTGTTCGGCAAACAAGTTCATAGTTCACGAGCCGCGGTTGCCCTCCGAAGAAAAATCAGGCCAAGTCAATTGCCGGCAGGGCACATAGCCTGCTTGACAGTGGTTCGCATACTGAAGATTCTTGGATTTGAAGATGATTGCCTGGCAGAGGGTAAGGGAAGAAAAACAAAGGAGACAGAAATGTCCATTACACGGCGGGAATTGTGTTCGGTGTTTCCGGCACTGATTTTTCCTGCGCTGGTTCGATCTGCTGCTCCGACTCAGGAAGACAAAGCGATGGCTTCAGAGATGTTTGCATTCGATAAGTTGCCTGTTCACGAATCAAGTGGCGCCGCGACTCGCCACGTGCTGAAAGGCAAATTGGCGACGGGGGAGGCGCTGGAAGTGCATGAGACGACGCTGCCGCCGGGGGGAGCGCCGCATCCACCGCACCATCATGTGCATTCGGAGATGTGGCTGATCCGGGAAGGAACGGTGGAGATCACGGTAAACGGAAGCAGCTCACAACTTGGTCCGGGAGGGGTCGGCTTCGTACGCTCAAACGACGTGCATGGTATTAAGAATGCGGGTACGACGCCCGCCAACTATTTCGTCGTGGCCATCGGGCCGGGAGCCGACGCCTAAAACCGGCCCGTTCGGATGCGTTTCAAGCGCTTTCCATTTGAGCCGACTCGGCAGCCCTCTAATAGCCTTTCACTTTGACGACAAAGTATGTGAATTCGTGGCCTCCGTCCAGAAGGATCTGATGAGGCGTGTGAGGCGGAATTCGAACGACGTCTCCAACTGTGAGTTTTTGGCGCGTGCCACCTTGAATCGTGCCATTGCGCTTCTCGTGAGGAGCAACCGTTTCTCCGTTCAGCAGAGTGCCTCCCACAACGAGCGTGGCTGAACCTGATTCGACAATCATGACGTCGACTTGAGTTTCATGCCATTCAGGGGCGCCGTCGGCCGCACGATGAACCAAGAGAAAAGTGTCGTTAGGAAAATCTGCAAGTTGCTTCACCGAGAAGTGATGGGGATCGGTGGCTGCCTGGGCTGCAAGCGCACTGGCCGTGCTTTGAAGAGTGGCAGACGGCCAGTCTTCGAATCCGGCGGGCGCCGGCTCCTGAGAGCGCACAGCCAGGAACGGGATCGCAATCATGGAAAGTAACCAGAGTTTTTTCATCGAGCTTCTCCTCTGAATTCGTTGGAAGATCCCCAGCCGGGGCCGCCTCGGCCCAAAATGCGGGAGGCTTATGTCTGCAAATCACGCGAGGCAGCGGTCGGGGCCGCCCTAGTCTAATCGCAAGCCCAGCTAATCTCCAGAACGGGGATCAGCCGAGGCTCGCGGTACTGGTAAAACACATACGAAAATCGGAGCGCCTCCTTTACAAGGCGCTCCGACTCTTCCTCTTTGGGGTGTGGCTAGAAGAAGATCTTGAGAGCGAGTTGACCAATCCTAGGATCGCCCACCTGTCCCGCTCTGAAAGTCCCAAAGGTACTGGCGTTCAGCTTCTGAAAGTTGCCGAGGTTGGGTTGAGAAGCAATTCCCTCGTCAAAAAAGTTGGCACGATTGAAGACGTTGAAAAACTCTGCTCGGAACTGGAGCTTCCAGCGTTCTGTGAAGCTGAAATTCTTGAAGAGCCCCATGTCCCAATCATAGAAGCCGGGCATACGGAAAGCATTTTTGCCGGTAGTGCCGAAGGTGCCGAGGGAAGCAGCCGTGGTGGCGAACGCACTCTTGTTCAGCCAGCTCACACAGTTGGGTGTGGTCGGACATGGTCCGGAAACATACGCATTCACGCCTGACAAGAGCGTACCTCGGTCGTTTCCGATTTGCGTGCCGGAGAGTTCGGCACCTTGTAAAACGGTGAACGGTCTGCCCGTCTGTGCGCTGACCACGCCGCTGTATTGCCATCCGCCTAGCGCATGGTGCAGAAAGCTGTTTGATTTTGAAATTTCGGGGAGTTCCCAGACAAAGGAAGCCACGAAGCGATGAGTGTGGTCAAATTCAGATGGACCCCGATCGAACTGATGGCGAAGCGGATCGTCCCATGGGCGAGCTGAGTAAGTGTCAAAGCCGGTCACCCCTGCGCCCGGAGGGAGGTCGTCAATACTCTTGGACCAAGTGTAGTTCCCGAGAATTGTCAGACCATGCGTCATGCGCTTCTCAACGGAAAGTTGGAGGGAGTTGAACGACGAATTAATATCCTGGGTGTCTTGTTGCACTTGGCCGAAAAGGTTACTCGGAGTTATGCCCAAGGAAGCGACAATTGTGTTCAACCTAAGCGTGCCTTTGGTTCCGGTTGGTGAAAAGGGAGATGGATCCAAATTCATTGTCTCCGTAAGATGCGAACTGTGAGAACCAACGTAGGCAGCCCGGACCAGTATGTTCGATGGTAATTGATGCTCGATCCCGAGGTTCCAGTTGTAGACAGTTGGGACTTGGTAGTTTTGATTTGGATCCCAAGTCAAGTAAAGTCCGCCAAGCGCGAAGGTTGTGTTAGACGGAGGTGGAAACGGCGCGGGAAAGAGATTGGCCTGCGTTGTGCAACCCTGTAACGCTTGTGTAGCTGGAAGTGTGCAGAGCGGATCCGTCAAGGTGCCAGGAAATGTACCGGCAGCGTTTGACAGGATAAGCTGTGGACTGAACGGGGTTTGATCGACGAAGCGATTATTGATGATCCCTGTAATTCGAGAATTGTAGAAAATACCCGCGCCTCCGCGGATGCTGGTTTTGCCATTTCCGAAGACATCGTAGGCAAACCCGATGCGCGGTGCAAAATTCTTGAGGCTGGCGCCAACTCCGTATGTCGGAACGCCGGGATCGCCCGGGAAGTACACACCCGGAGGAGCGTTGGGGAACTGAGTGGAACGGACATTCGCGGTGAGTCCGCTCAAGCGAAACTGCTGAACGCGTCCCTTGATTTCGCGCCAGGGAAGAGTTGGTTCGTATCGCAAGCCAAGATTCAGAGTTAGATGGCTGGTGACCTTGTAACTGTCCTGAATGTAGACACCGGCAAAGATATTGCGATTGTTCTTGAATTCGCCCGCGCCCTGGCGAAAGGCCACTTGACCCGGGTAGTCCCCAAGCCGCCCCGACAGAAACATAGCGAGGCTCGGGAAGCTGTATTCCCCGGGTTGAAAAAACAGATTGTCGATGTCCACTCGGCTTCGCTCAACCACTCCTCCAAACCGGAGGTCATGTTTTCCTTTTACCCAGCTGACATCGTCGCTCCAGGTGAAATTGTTTCTTACGAAAGCGGCGGGGGGATTATCACCGAAGCTGAAAAAACCGTTCACCCGAATCTGCTGAATTGCGTGTACAGGAGGTTGAAATGGAATCATCGAACCCAGACTCTGAACACTGGGTACCGTGGATGCTGGACCGCGGCTCGATTTCTCTCGCGCATAGCTGAATCGAAAATCGTTAATGAGGTTCGGCTTGAAAATGTGAGACTCATGGATTAGCCAGTTCTGGTTGGTGATCTTAGAACCGTCAGCGTAAGTGAGAATGTTGGTCGGGACAAACACCGGCGCATTGCTAAAGCGGTTGAAGTCATACCGAACCGAAAGATGATCGTCCTGGCTGAAGGCGTGGTCGACCTTGCCGATGACGTCGTAGAAGTTCTGTTCGAGCGGCCTGACAAAGGTCACCGACTCGGACGTGGGCTGAATGGGCAGGAGTTGAAGTAGATTTGCAACGGTTGGGTCGATGACGCCGCCGCCGGCAGTGAAGGCATCAATATCTGCCTGAGATGGCACGGTCGCGTTTGTGGGATTGCCCAGGTTACGCAAACGTGTGCCTTGAAAGCCCGCGAAGAAGAATGTCTTGTCATGGATGATCGGACCGCCAATCGTGCCGCCGAATTGATTACGCTTGAGCTGGTCGCGGCCCTTGTCCTTTGTCGGCACTCCATTTTGCGTGAGCGGTGCAAAAAAATTCCTGGCGTTGAAGACGGCGTTACGCAGAAACTCAAAGACATCTCCATGGAAATTATTCGTTCCGGATTTGGTGATCACGTTGACAACAGCGCCAGCATTCTGGCCGTATTCCGCCGTGTAGTTGCTTGTTTGCACGCTGAATTCCTGAAGCGCATCCGGGAATGGAAATGGCTGGTTGACGTTTGTATATTCATCGAGATAGTTGCCACCATCAAGCTGATAGCTGATCATGTCTTGGCGAGCCCCGTTCGCGGAGAAAGTGACCGCGCCGGGGAAGGTCTTGGTCTGTCCCTGGTCGGCCCCTCCATTTGTGGCTTCCACCACACCAGGAACGAGAAGCGAAAGTTGTGCAGCATTTCGGCCGTTCAAGGGTAGCTCGACTAGGCGCTTTTGCTCGATGACTTGCCTGATTGTCGAGGTCGCCGTATCCACCTGCAGGGCGTTGCCCTCCACGGTGACGGCCTGCGCCACCGTGCCCAGCTTCATTTCAACGTTGACAGTAAGGGTCTGGTCGGCGAGCAGAGTGACGTCGTGTGTCTTGGAAATGCTGAAACCCTTGGCCTCGACGGTCAAGTTGTACATCGCAGGTCGAAGAGAGGGAAGCACGAAGAGCCCCTCGGTATCCGTCATCGCAGAGCGGGAAAACCCGGTACCTTGCTGGGTCGCTGTTACTTGGGCGCCCGGGACGCCCGCCCCCGCTGGGTCGGTGACTCTACCGACGATGCTGCCCAAGCCTTGCGCGTGTGAAACGAGGGGAGAGATTAGAAGAGCAAAGAGAATAAAAATTGGATTCTTCTTCATTTCCGTTTTTCCTTTTCACGGGCGGCTTGCTTGAAATTCCGAAGCCATGCCCGTCAGCTGCAGCACGCCATGCGCCTCGAACGCATGGCTACGCCTTTCGCACCTGAATCGAATGAAACGCAGCACTCGTTTCTGACCATCAGTTCTCTGGATAGTCGCTATCAACTGCTTGGATAAACCCAGTGAGCGGACATTAGGAGCGATATCCCAATGATGTCAATCGCGAAATACTAAAGGAGTGGTTTAGCCAGACTAAATTGCCGTTGTCTTGGAGCGAGAGGAAAGCAAATCTTCCGGGCGCCGAAAGCGAAAGCCCGTCTAGATTTGGCATCTCTCTTTGTCAATCCACGATTGCAAAGGCCGCAGTTATGCCAAACTGCATCCGTCGAGCTTGCAGAAAAACAGGATGGACTCAGGTCTACCGAAATGATTCTGCTAGCGAAGGAGCGCTGAGGCACACCAGAGAAGCGGGGCTTGGCCGTGAAGATCCCCGGTATTTCGCGCGCGGTCTAGGTAGTAGTTTAGGTCATTTTTCTTATTGGTGCCTTCGCAAACGTTTCGTAGGTCACCGTTCGGTTCCAAATAACTGATCAACCCGAGCCAGCCATCCCGAGCGGCTCGGCCATAGCGTTTCTCATCGAGCCAGCCGTTCTTGACGCCGGTGATCATCGCGAAAGTGAACATCGCGGTGCAAGAAGATTCGGGCCAGGCCTCCGGGTGATCGAGCAACTGACGCCACATGCCGTCCTTCCCTTGATACTTCAAGAGAGAGGCCATCATACTGCGGTAGCCCGCCATGATTCGTGCCCGGCGCGGATGGTTTTTGGGAAGTGAACGCAAGAGTTCCGCCATACCTGCTGCGACCCATCCATTTCCGCGGCCCCAAAAGAAAGGGACGTCAGGCGCATGATAGAAGAGTCCATTAGGTTGCTGCAGCTTATCCAGGTACGCGGTCATTTCGAGAGCCGCGCGATCGAGGTACTTTGCATCGCTTGTCGCACGATAAGCTTGCACCTGCACGGTCGTGATCATGTACATATCGTCGATCCAGAAGCGGCTCTGATTCGTAAGGCCGTCAGGAGTGGGGGTTAGCCATTGCGCATCGGCAAGAGACAAACCCATCTCCAAGTATTTTTGCTGCTTGGTTTCGATGTAGATCTGGAGAGGAACAGCACCAAAAATTGTGCTGTCCACATTAACGGGTGGAGGCACGAGCAAGGTTTCAGTGGTGAAGAACGGATCGAAACGGGAGATCAGGCGAGCCAAGAGATCCTTGTCGCCGCTCAACTGCGCAAAAGTCAAAGCGCCATACCAGGCGACCGCCTCCGGGTAGGTGATATGAGCGGGAGGTGTACTTCGGCCGAAGTTCGTGTGAGGGCCCGAGGCGAATCTTTCCGCGACGCGCTTGCCAATTTCCTTCGGCGAACTTCCGGCGGGCCATTTCTTGAATTCTTTCTGCTGCGCGTTGCAAAGGGGAATGAGGAAGACTGCTCCGACGAGGAGCAGGATTCCAGCCTTGAGCGGAACAACTCGCTTTGCGAGGGCGATTCTCGAATTCGTCTCCACTTGTTATTCCCTTTCCTCTATTTTGGCGGTCACATTCCTTGCGTTCTACCTTCGGTACATTCCGTCAGGATTGCCGCGACTTCGCAGCTTCTCTGAGGTGAACATGATCACGGTGCCGTCGGGATCGGTAACAGACACAGAGCCGGCGCCTCGTGCGACGGTAAGAGAACGGTTTCGTAATTCCTGTGCGGCGCGGGCGAGATTGGTAACGTTGAACACGAGGCGTGGTTTCATGGAGGATGCGGCAGATTTAAGCTCGATTTCGTCGCCGGAGTTTCCTGGAAGACACATGCGAATCACGCCGCCCGTGGCAACATCCTGAAATCCCAGTTTGGATGTATAGAAGTCGTGCTCCGCGCTCAGATCGTTAGCGCGGATGATCGCGCGCACCAAATGTTTAGAGATAGCATGGTCTCCGAGGTGCATGCCACGATCTTCAAAATGGAGCGAACCGGGCAAATATTGAGTGTATTCGAGAGTTTGTCCATCGGGAGCGTGAAGCACGAAGAGAAGATTGCCTGCATGGGCTTTCCGGCTGGGTGGAGGATTCAATCCTCGCTTCACATAGTCGTTCCATAGAGATTCGATGTCGGTGACTTCATAACAGAGGTGGAGCAATCCTGTTGGCTGAGATGCGTCGGTTCGGCCGTAGAGCTCGATGAATTGGCGATCGTTGATCTTTATGTAGGAGACCGGAGGCTTGCCGGGGTCGCCAAATTCGAATGCTTGTTCGAAACCCAATGTGCGGTAGAAGTCGCGGGATTTCTGAAAGTCGCTGACGCGGAAGGCAACGTGGGCGATTCCCGCCAATTCGGGGGCCGAATTTGTTTGCGGCAGAGCAAGCACAGCGGCCAGAGCCAGAATTGGGAAAACAAATCGCATGTTCTTTGCGCCCGCCAGAAGCAGGAAGAGGAGATTTGTTCCCAGGCTCCAGGCACGGAGGATAGGTTACACCTGGTGTCAAGACGAAACTTTCCGCCGTCTAAAATTTGCGTTTAAGTGTTCGAACTGTGAATCGCGTCGCAGACGGCTGAAGTGACTTCGCGAGTTGTGGCTTTGCCTCCAAGGTCGGGAGTGCGCACGCCAGAAGCGGTAACGCGTTCCACAGCCTGCATCAATTGTTGGGCGGCCTCCGTTTCGCCCAGATGCGCCAGCATGAGCGCGGCGGTCCACAATGCGCCAATTGGATTGGCGATGCCTTTTCCAGTGATGTCAAACGCAGCGCCGTGGATCGGCTCGAACATGGAAGGAAATCGGCGCTCCGGATCCAGATTGGCGGTAGGTGCGATTCCTAAGCTGCCGGCGAGGGCGGCGGCCAAATCGGAAAGAATATCCGCGTGCAGATTTGTCGCGACGATCGTGTCGAGGCTCGCGGGCTTGCCCACCATGCGCGTGGTGATCGCGTCGACGAGCATTTTGTCCCAGGCGACATCTGGAAATTCACTGGCGACTTTGGCGGCGATTTCGTCCCACAGGACCATGCCGTGGCGCTGAGCATTGGATTTGGTGACGACCGTCAGCAATTTTCGAGGCCGATCCTGCGCAAGCTTGAAAGCGAAGCGCATGATGCGCGTAACCCCTGCGCGGGTGAAGATCGAGGTTTCCGTGGCAACTTCTTCGGGAAAACCGCGGTGGGCGCGGCCGCCTTGCCCGGAGTATTCGCCTTCGGAATTTTCGCGGACAATGGCCCAATCGAGGTCGCTCGGCTTGCAATCGCGCAAAGGCGATGACAAACCCTGCAGGATCCGCGTGGGCCGCAGATTCGCGTATTGGTCAAAGCCCTGACAGATGGCCAGGCGCAAACCCCAAAGCGTGATGTGGTCTGGAATATCCGGCGCGCCGACGGCTCCAAAATAAATCGCGCTGAAGGGCCGGAGAAGCTCGAGTCCGTTTTTCGGCATCATGAGGCCGTGCTTCTTGTAATAGTCCGAACCCCATGGGAACGTTTCCACCCTTAGCTGAAACCTGCCAATCTTTTGTGTGAGCACATCCAAAACTTCGAGACCGGCGGTGATCACTTCGGGTCCAATGCCATCCGCGGGGATGGCCGCAATCATGTACTCGCGCATCTCTACTCCTGGAATTAATCAAATGGCATCGCGCAATGCAGATACGAAACCCAACTCTGCACCATTTGCTGGGCCGGCAATCTTTGGAAAACAAAGACTATGCGCCTTTATGTGTATACTACGCGACGTAAAATCTGCGCGGCAAAAAAATCAAAAATTGTGCGGGATTCGTCCTCCACGGTTTTAGACCTCAGCAATCGAGGATAAATGGCTGACGTAGCCTCCGATCCGGTTGTCGCAAACAGCGCGCGAAAACGCATCGCGTGGCGTCTGCTTCCCTTTCTATTCCTGCTGTACATCGTTGCGTTTCTGGACCGCATGAACGTCAGCGCCGCGGCTCTCGAGATGCCGCACGACCTGGGCTTCAGCGACAAAGTGGTCGGCCTGGGAGCTGGAATGTTCTTTATTGGATACCTGGTGCTGGAAATTCCCGGCGCATTGATCGCCGAACGGTGGAGCGCGCGGCGCTGGATTGCACGCATCATGATTTCCTGGGGCATCATAACCGCGCTGATGGCGTTTATCCACACGGCGAGAGAGTTTTATTGGGTGCGGTTTTTCGTGGGAGCTGCGGAAGCAGGATTTTTTCCTGCAGTCATCGTATATATCTCCCACTGGTTCCGGTATCAGGATCGCGCCAAGGCCACTGCAGTTTTTTATGCGGCGAGTCCGCTCTCCTACGTAGTTGGCTCTCCTCTCGCCGGTGTACTGCTGGGAATCACCTGGTTCGGTCTGCGGGGATGGCGCTGGCTATTCATTTTGGAAGGTGTTCCCGCCGTGGTGTTCGGCGTGGTGACGATATTTTATCTGACGGATTGGCCGCGGGATGCAGCGTGGCTCCGGCCGGATGAGCGCGAATGGATCAGCGGCCAACTGGAAAATGAAAAGGAGGCCAAGCGAAAAGTCCGCTCGTTCACCGTTTGGCAGGCATTTGCGCAGCGGGACGTCATCCTTCTAACGTTATGTTATTTCTGCGCGACCACGGGAGGATATGGGGTCGCGTTTTGGCTGCCGAGTATTCTAAAGCGGCTTTCGGGGCAGAGTGACTTTAGGGTCACGATATTCGCCGCGCTCCCCTATCTTGCGGGTTTTTTGGTTCAGCAACTAAACAGCTGGCATTCAGACCGAACGGTAGAGCGGCGCTGGCACGCGGCAATCTCGATCTTTCTTTGCGGAGTCACGCTACTGCTGGCCATGATATATGGCTCGACTCTGCCCATCGCGGTCGCGTTATTCTGCCTGGTCGGGGCTGGATACTATTCTTTCCATCCTTGTTTTTGGGCGGTGCCAACTGCGTTCTTAAGTGAATCCGCAGCGGCTGCCTCTATCGGGCTGATTAATTCGGTGGGAAATCTCGGAGGATTTTTTGGGCCAATGGTGATGGGCTATCTGGTCAACCGGACACACTCTTTTCGCGGGGGACTTCTGTATCTGGTTGGAAGCTTGTGCCTGTCTGGAATCTTGATGCTTGCGGTCGGCGCTGGGCGCCACGCTTTGTCAAAAGCGAATGAAATTCCTGCCGTTTAAATCGAGTCTATTCTCCATTTTCGTTGCGCTCTGGCTTGTAAACCGTCAATGAATCTCGGGCTCGGGGATCGGCGCAGTACCTTCCAAGAAATCGAAATCGCATCCCTCGTGAGCCTGTTTGATGTGCTGCATGAAGAGTTTTCCGTAACCGCGTGGATAGATTCCTTCTTTTGGTCGCCAAGCGGCACGGCGGCGCGCAAGTTCGTCTTCACTCACGAGCATATTCAATTGGCGGGCAGGAACGTCGAGTTCGACGAGGTCTCCTTCCTTTAACAACGCGAGCGGACCACCGACAAAGGATTCGGGCGAGACGTGAAGAACGCAGGCGCCATAACTCGTGCCGCTCATTCGCGCATCGGAGATACGAACCATATCGCGAATGCCGGCTTTCAGGATTTTCTGTGGAAGTTGAAGATTTCCCCATTCTGGCATTCCTGGAGCACCTTTCGGGCCAGCGTTTCGTAGTACGAGGACGCTGTCCGCATCCACATCGAGAGCGGGATTGTCCAAGCGAGCATTCATTTCGTCGAAGCTGTCAAAGACAACGGCACGCCCGGTGTGCTTGAGCAGCCGGGGTTCGGCGGCCGAAACTTTTATGACGGCCCCGTTCGGTGCCAAATTTCCATAGAGGATTGCCAAGCCTCCGGAAGCGAGAACGGGATTTTCTAAAGAACGGATCACGTCGGAATTGTAGATTTCGGCGCCGGAAATATTTTCGCCGAGCGTCTTGCCGGTAACAGTCTTGCAAGTCAGATCCAAATGGGGACCCAGCAAACGCAGCAGCGCCGGCAGGCCACCGGCATAATAAAAATCTTCCATCAAGTATTTGCCGCTCGGACGGATGTTCGCGAGCATTGGCGTCTTTCTGGAATATTCGTCAAAGCGATCGAGCGAGAGCTTGATTCCAGCCCTTCCAGCCATGGCAAGCAGGTGGATGACGGCATTCGTTGAGCCGCCGAGGGCGAAAACAGCAGCGATTGTGTTGTTGAAAGAAGCCTCGCGCAAAATGTCTCGCGGTTTCAAATTCTCCCAAACCATCTCCACGATGCGGCGGCCCGAATTGTTGGCCATCTTGGGATGATTGGCATCGACGGCGGGGATCGAGGTCGCGCCAGGCAGCGTGAAGCCTAGAACCTCGGTCAAACTGGTCATCGTGGAGGCTGTACCCATGGTCATGCAGGTTCCCGCGGACCGCGCGATACCGTTTTCGATTTCGGTCCAAGCTTGCAGATCGATATTGCCTGCGCGGCGTTCCGCCCAATACTTTGAGACGTCAGAGCCGCTGCCGAGGATTTGGCCGCGCCAGTTCCCGCGCAGCATCGGCCCAGCCGGAATGTAAATCGCTGGCAGATTCATGCTGATGGCACCCATCAAGAGTGCGGGTGTCGTCTTGTCGCAGCCGCCCATGAGCACGCAGCCGTCGGCGGGATAGGAGCGCAGCAGTTCTTCCGTCTCCATTGCCAGGAGGTTGCGATACATCATCGTGGTCGGCTTTTGAAACGTTTCTCCCAGCGTGAACGCAGGCATTTCGACTGGAAAACCGCCAGCTTGCCACACGCCTTTCTTCACGTCTTCGGCTCGCTCGCGAAGGTGGCTGTGGCACGGATTGATGTCGCCCCAGGTGTTGATGATGGCGATGACAGGCTTTCCGGCGTAGTCCGCTTGCGTGCAACCCATGGATGCGGCTCGCGAACGATGTCCAAACGAACGAAGGTCGTCCGGGCCATACCAGCGATAACTTCGGAGCGATTTAGAATCTCTTGGCGGCATACAATTCCTTCCGAGACTTTGTATCTGGATCGATTCAACCGTAGAACTTTGGAATCTCTCGGTCAACCGCGAATCATCGTCGAAAAGCGAAGTAGCTTATGTGGCAGCCTCTCGAAGTGTCAAATCGTAAGCTCTAAAGACCGCATTTGATACATCTAAACTGCGCTGGCCAGATGCAGGGCGACATAAATGTGGTGTAATCTCTTGCGCTGTTCCTCCACCAATCATGAGAAACGATACGATTTTGGTGCTCGCGAAGCCGGGTGAGCCGCAGCTCGCACTGCTGAGGCAACAGCTCTCGGAAGTAAACGTCGTCGTGGGAAATTCTCCTGAAGAATTTGCGAAAGACGCCGCCAGCGCGAGCGTCTTGTTTAATTGGTCTGGCTCTCTGGCGCTCTTTAAGCAGGTATTTGAGATGTGCCCAAATCTGCTCTGGGTGCACTCGCGTTCCGTGGGACTGGAGAGAACACTCTTTCCGGAGTTGGTGGAGAGTGCTGTGCCGCTTACAAACGGAGTGGGAGTCTTCAGCGCGTCGCTGGGAGAGTTCGCGCTGGGGGCGATTCTCTATTTCGCGAAGGATTTTCGGCGGATGATTCGCAATCAGATGCGTGGCGCGTGGGAGTCTTTTGACGTTTTCCCGGTGGCGGGCCAAACCGTCGGAATTATCGGATACGGTGATATCGGTCGCGCCATCGCTACGCGGGTCCACGCGATGGGCATGACGGTCCTCGCGGTCAAGCGGCACGCTTCGACTCTGGACGGAAAGGACCCACTTGTCGAGGGAATCTACACACCTGAGAATCGTTTGGAGATGTTGCCTCGCTGCGACTATGTAGTTGTGGCCGCGCCGTTGACTTCGGAAACGCGCGGAATGATTGGCGCATCGGAGTTCGCGGCAATGAAACGCACGGCCGTGGTTATCAATGTTGGCCGCGGCCCGGTGATCGACGAGACGGCGATGGTCAATGCGCTCTCGAGCGGCCAGATCAAAGGTGCGGGGCTGGACGTCTTCGATCATGAACCATTGCCTGCGGGTCATCCGTTCTACAAAGTTGAAAACGTTTTGCTTTCTCCCCATTGCGCAGACCACACGCCGGACTGGCTGGACAATGCCATGCTGTTCTTTATTGAGCAGTACGAACGATTCCGAAAAGGCGAACCGTTGCGCAACATGGTGGATAAGAAACTGGGATACTGACTTGCCAACAAAATTGATAACCTGTCTGGTTAACCATAATTGGTACCCCCTCCCCCCTTTTTCTGTAAGTGTTGATTCTAAAGGGAAGAGGGCGGCTGTAAGGGGTTTAGAATGAACACTTGCAGGGGGTGTTGTAAGTGTTGATTCTAATGGAGTTGCGGGAGACATTATCGGACGCGGAATTTTGTGGTGGGGGGCGTGGAGCAGCGTGCCAGGCTGAAGCCCGGCGCTACACGGGAGAGAGAGAAGCGCGATGAGGGGGAAAGGGCGAGGCGCTTCGAGGCTCTGTTGGGAAGTCCTCAGGACGAGCATGGGGAAGGGTAGCACGGAACTTAATTACTGTCAAGGTATAGTACTTGATGCGTATCATTCGAATTGAGACGCGGGAAGTGGAGTGGATGGAAGAGATTGGCGGGAATTTGGGAGTTTGGTGAGACGCTGCGGTGATGAATAGTTAGGGAACGTCCCCAGGTTTAACATGGAAACGTTCCTGTCCCGGTGTTTCGGGTCAGTTTAGTGAAACCGCATAGTCTATTTCGGCGACATCTTCGGATAGTTCCGGTAGGTTGCAACTCGGGTTCAACCCCTTCACGAGCCCTTCGGTGAGGGGCTTCTGGGCGTAGATCTGTTCGATAAGAGTAAGGCTCACGGGGCGCCTGTAGTAGTGCTCGGCCCAGTCTTGGTAGGTCTTGGGCTTGCCATCGAGGATTGACAGAAGTCGCGCGGAGCCGTCTGGATCGTCTCCTTCGGGGTATGTGATTCTTCCATTGTTCCATCGGGAATCGGTCCGACGACGCCAAATGCAGAAGGTTGTCTCTCGCATTGAGAATGCCGGCTCGTTAGCGAAGGACTCAAACTCCTTGGGCAGCTCACTTAACATTCCCGGCCAGACAGTGCCGGTTTCACCGAGTCGTTGAGCTATTTTACATTCGTGATGAAATCCTTTTAGAAACGCGCCCTGAGGTCCGAATACGCAAAACCATGCATCTCCTTCCCCGTTCCGCATTGATGCCATTTGCCGATTTGTGTCCCATCGGGAATTAAAAGAATAATATCGCGAATTCCAATCCCTCTCGATTATCGCATCGAGGGTAGCGATGGATTTGGTGAGGCGGATTAGCTGCTCGATTGTCGGAAGTTCGGATAAGTCCCTTGTAGATATCATTTAGCCCTCGTCTTGTTGGAGTTCAATGGTAGGGGCTCAGTCTAGTCCGAATTAACACGCCAAGGGCGGTCAGTTTGGCTGGTTAGGTTGAGGACGGCTCGGAGAAGCAACCCCAGCCATCGTTGTGCCCTCCCCAGCGGTCTGCAACGGATTGAAGCAAGCTCTCAAAGCCACTTACACCGTCATAGGAGGGCGCCATGTGTTTAATTACAGTTACATCCCAAGGGAAATCTTGGTCGGTTTCCGCAGCCTCCACTGAAACTTCGTGCCCCAACGCACGAAAGTGCTTTGCAAACTCCTCGGCGGACCTACCATTGGCAAACACAACATCGAAGTCGATATTCCGGGGTCTAGCCAAATCATCTCCCTCGGCCTCCATGCGACGAAGCGCATCTCCATTGGCATCGTTAGGAAAAATCACCATCACTCCTTCCTAAAAGCTCGGGGGCGGGTTTGGCTGGTATGGCTGGTTTGGGCTGTCCTGCTGAATGTACTTCTTGCCTGGGAACTCGATCTGATTGTGGTTGTTGCTAGAGCCCGCGCCGCCATTCGCATCGATTCTGCGAGATTCGTCCTTGAAGGCTTTTCTGTCGCTGATTGATTTTTTCCAGTCGGTCGCGATGTGTTTGTCGCCAGTCTTCTTTTCAACGCGCTGCCCAGAGGCTTGTGACCTCGCTCGATCTCCCTTACCGCTGTAAGTTTTACCACTCTCATGGGTGTTTGTATACGACCCGGTCTCTCTAGACGAAGGCGTGCTCTGTTCCTGGGCGGGCTGGGATTGTTGGGTATTCGTGTTTTCTTTTGCGACCGGCCCTATTTGTATTCCTGCATTCGAATATGTGGCAGGCGGACAATCGCTGCACTGATTCGGCATGGGGCTGGCGAGGAATTCTCCAATCTTGGCTCTAGCGCCAGGGTCTGTGAGCACGGCGCCTATTAGTGCCCCGCCAATAACTACGGCACCGAGGACTTCTCCGGCTGGATTTCCCGATCGGACCATGACCATGCCCCCTCCATGGCATCTTCACAAAAGTGGCCGTCGAGGTCGGCGAAGGATTCAGGGTCGTCGGAGACCATGGCGTAGAGATTGAGAGTTTGCGGGTTGGTGAGATTGGCGTAAGGGACGGGAACGGGGACGCTGGACCAGTCGGCGGAGAGCCAGCGGCCGAAACGGCTCGTGTAGTAGCGAGCGCCGAAGTCGTCGTTGCCAGTTTCGGTGTCGCGTTCTTTCCCTTCGAATTTGTAGGCGTTGGTGGAGGGGCAGTTATTGGTGTAGGCGTGCTCGCCGCCGTAGAGATCGAAGTCGGCGTCGTAACAGACCGCTCCGTTGTTCTGGGTGATGACGCGGGAAGAGCCGAGAAGATCTTCGGCGTAGTAAATGGGATTGCCGCCAGCGGGAAGCATGGCGATGCGTTTGCCGGAAAAGAAAATGTATTCGTTGAGAGTGTTGCCGGAAGCGTCAGTTTCGGCGAGGATTTCGCCGCCGGAGCCGTACCAATAGAGCTTGCCGTTGGACCCTTTCGGCGGGCTCAGGGCAGGTTTGGAGACGCGGCGGTTGGCTTAAGTGCTCTCGCGAAGCGAGAGACTCCGTCATAGGAATAGGTGACGCCAGCGGCGGTTTTAATCCGGGATTAGGCGTCGTAGGCGTAGGCGATGGTGCCGTCGTTCACGGTGTTGCCTAGCAAGATTTAAAGCGTCTTGGGCAAACGATCCTTACTCAGAGAAACGCTTGAACTTCGGCCCAAATCGTCGCGTCGACTGGGACTCCGTGGGCAAGGTTTTCTTTGCGTGTTTGAAGCACTCGCTCTCCGGGGTATCGTACTTGCTCGCCGGATGCCGCCGAGGGTAGTAGGAGATGTTCTACGATTTCATCGGCAATGCTGGCGGAGTTCTCGCTTTGCTCAAGCGTCCGCGGGTCGAAGGCGATAAAGACCTGGGAGAGCTTTGTCTCATGTTCCGGTTCGGCAGGTATCTGAAATGTGGCGCTTCCGCCCGCGAGGATCGAGGCAACCATGTCCAGCAGTAAAGCCAGGCCAGAGCCCTTCCAATATCCGATGGGCAGTGGGCGCTTGGACTTTTCGATAGCTGCAGGATCTCGCGTGAGCATCCCAGCGGCATCAAATCCGCCTTCGACCGGCAGCCGTTCGCCGCGCTTTCGGTAAGATGCGAGGGCACCGTAGGAGAATTGAGACATAGCCATGTCCAGAACGACGTGGCCTGCTGCTCGAGGTACAGCAATGACCAGCGGATTGTTACCGATGCGCGGTTCGCTCGCTCCCCAGGGCGGCAGATTCGGCAGCGTATTCGTCCAACAAATTCCGATGACGCCGGCATCGGCCGCTTGCCAGCCGTAACTTCCGCCGCGCATCCAGTGGTTGGTGTTGGCGAGAGCAACGCAGCCAAGTCCATGCTCGCGAGCGAGGGCGATCGCCCGATCCATGCACGCGTAGGCGTTCAAATTGCCGGGGCCGCATTTTCCGTCCCAGCGCTCGAGCGAACCAATCGATGCGACCCGTTCAGGCTCCGCGCGCAGCACGACAATTCCCGATTGAATCATGCGGACAAATTGGGGAAAACGATTCAAGCCGTGAGAGTAAACGCCGTCGCGACTGGCGTCCGCGAAGAGCTGGGCGCATAGGCGAGCGCGCGGCGGTTCAAAACCGTGCTTTAGCAGCACGCGATTTAAGGCGTCGAACAACGTTTCGTAGGGAATTCTAGAAGTGGATATGGACATTGGGTTGCTTCTGCTTCCATCCTAGCGATTTGACGGTTGCATCAGAAAGGTAAAGAGACCAGTTCCAGTGCCGGTGCATGATTCCGTCAACAGATTAGCAAAGGGAAACTGGACGCACTCGTGGTGCCGATCTGATTTACCCGCGCAGCTGACCCGCTAAATGGATTTTGAAACGTCGGCGCCACGTGGTGCGAAAACCGGGGAGCATCGCGCTAGATTTCCGTTGAAGCGCTGGAAGCGGAGGCGCACAAGCCGGTCCATTCCTCTGCGTTGGAACGAAAAAGGCGGTCCACGTCGCGCTGGATGTCACGGCGCGTGACCCTGCGGCCATCCTCCGAGAGTAGGCGATAGGATTCCGAGAGGATGCGTGACATGGTTCTACGTGTGTTATGCCATTTGTAAACGACCTGCTCGAGGACCCGTGCGTCGGAATGCTGCGGAATGAAACTTGTACCGAGCATCTCGATGCGCTCGCGAGTAATTTCCTCAACGATCGAAGGATTGTTCATGAACCACCAGCAACCGAAGGGCATCAAGTTGTTAAACTTGCGAGCGTAAACGCAAAGTTCATGCTGGCTCTCGCGGCTCAACACGCTCACCAGGAAACGATTGTCAGGAAACTCGCGGCAGAGATTCTCGAGCGCTTTCAAATCCGATTTGCCGACGGCGTCCCCAGCCAGACGAATCGCGGGATTCACTTGCTTGCGAACACCCATCATGAGGGAAAGCGGAATTCCCAATTCGCGACAGGCGGGCAATACGGCGTCTTTAAGTAATCGATTGCCAACCGTATCCTGAGGGTAGGCGAAAGTGTCGGGCAGCGACACCGCCATGTAAACCGCCTGCATGCGCGTGTGCCAGTCCATCAAGAAACGGCGGACTTCGGCCGACGACTGACCCGCGGCGTTCTCGTCAACGCGGTAGCTCTGATTCGCGAGGGCCTGCCAATTTGCGGACCACGTACATAGAATTCGATCTAACCGAAGCACAGCGCTAAATTGCGGATGGTTGGTCACTCCCTTCAACCAGAGCGGAGCCTCTTCCGGATCGAGAGGATCATTCGTCATCACCACCGTGCTCACGCCGGCCATCTGCAGCACCTTTTGAACGTGCGTGTCAATGGACTGGGCTCTGAAAAAATCTCTTGCCTCGCTCAGGTCCGTCCGATCAGTCGCCAATTGGAAAGCGCTAAGAACCGCAATCACCCCGCGAGTGGCTTCGGAAACTGGAGTATTTTCGACGAAGAGCGCGCGCCAAATGGCATCAGCCTGCTCGCGTTTGGAGAGGGCCCAGTATTGTTGCGGTTTGATGCTGGAGGAGCGGAAAAGTTCGGCTTCGAGATAGTGATAGGTCAGCAGTTCATCAATGCCCCACAGCCCGAGCTTGCCAAATGCGGGAGAATATAAATGGGTGTGAATATCGATGAATGGAGTGGCCGCGAGTACTTCCTCGACCGTCGAAGCAATTTGCGGACCTGCCAACGGTGCTCCATCGCTGGAGGATGCCGCATGGCTAGTTGAATTCAAAAAGGCGGTTTTCATTCCTTGCACCGACTTTCGCTACTCTCTTGCAAAATCAATAGCCCGTGCATACGCGACGTGTGAATCAAAAGTGGCTTCAGTACCAGACTTGAGCAATGCCTCGGATTACGATTCGAGCGGCGCCCTTCATGGAGGCACGAGTCCCGCAGACTACAAACCGTTCGCCAAGGAGTCAAACTCTAAGAACTGAAGATAATATTCAGCCAAACTTAACGAATTACACCAGCGTTCCTTCAACGTTCTAGCGATTTAGTGCGATAGGTTTCTCTCGTTTAGATGTCGGCTGGTCCACCGCAGGTTTCGAAATTTTTCGAACTCGCTACCGGCTGCCGCGTGGCTGCGAATCAGGAACGTAGCCAGCGAGCCGCACTACCGCAAGGTGCGAGCCGAGCGTGAATCGGCCGCCGCTTTCTCACAGCAGTGTCTCCGCGGGCTGGAGATTTGCAAAGTGGAGGCGCGGGTGGGATTCGAACCCACGAATGGAGGTTTTGCAGACCTCTCCCTTGGGCCACTTGGGTACCGCGCCAAACGAGGCAGTATACCAAAATTTTTGGAGGCCCCATCGCGCCAGGAGCGGAGGAAACGCGCAACGGGCCCTATTTTTTTGCGGGCGTCACCGGCGTCGCGATTTTGGCTTCACGCAAAAAGCGCGCGGATTCCTCTGGCGGCGTTGGGTTGATATAAAAACCGGTACCCCATTCAAAACCCGCGACTTTCGTTAGTTTCGGAATAATTTCTATGTGCCAATGATAATGATCGTTGATCTCCTCCCCCACGGGGGAGGTGTGAATCATGTAGTTGTACGGAGGCCGGTCGAGCACGACATCGAGCCGCATCAGGGTGTCTTTCAACATGCGCGCCAGGCTAGCGTACATCGTGCTCTGATTGTTTTCGTACGAAGAGCCGTGCACTTTCGGCAGAAGCCACATTTCGAACGGAAAACGGGGAGCATAAGGAGCGAGCGTAATGAAATGATCGTTTTCGCCGATCACGCGTTCACCTGTGTCGCGCTCCTGTCGAATGATGTCGCAGAAAATGCAGCGTTCTTTCTCGTCGTAATAATGCCAGGAGCTGTCCACCTCTTCGCGCACGCGTCGCGGCACAATGGGTAGAGCAATCAATTGCGAGTGCGTATGCTCGACGGAAGCGCCCGCCGCTTCTCCATGATTCTTGAAGATCAGCACATAGCGAAATCTTTTGTCGTTCTTGAGATCGAGCATTCGGTCCCGGTAAGCCCACAGAACGTCTTCGACGGCGCGCGCCGGCAGGGTCGCCAGCGTCGCCGCATGATCCGGCGTTTCCACGATCACCTCGTGCGCGCCAACGCCGTTCATCTTGTCAAACAGTCCCTCGCCCTCGCGGTCGAGATCGCCTTCGATGCCGAGCGCCGGGAATTTATTGGGCACGACGCGTACGGTCCATCCCGCTGTATTCGCACCTCCGTTGCTGCGCCCATAAACAAGAATCTCCGGCGGCGTCTTGGACTCGTGGCCGGGACAAAACGGGCAATTCTTGCCGTCGGGCAAAGGCGCAACACTTTCGCGCAGAAAATCGTTTGGCCGTTTTCCACGCTCCGTTGAAATAATCACCCAGCGGCCAGTAATCGGGTCTTTTCGCAACTCCGGCAAAGCGATCCTCCTCGTGTGCGTGCCATGACTAGGACGCGGAGAGTTCGTCTCTTGGGCACCGATTGTACCGCGTCTGGCGGTGCTGAGAAGTCACCCCGATGGATTATCCTGTGGATTTCTAGATCTGGGGGCTAAAGGCGTCCTTATGTAAACGAACAACCGGCGGCTTACCGGGCTCATTATCGATCGCGAGTACATCGAACCGCAGAGGGCATTCCGCAACATGGCGTTCCGCGAGGAAGTGCTGCGCCGTGCGAGCCAGGACGTGCTGTTTGCCAGGGGTGACACTTAATTCGGGCAGCGCAGACATCTCGTCACGAACTGTGCGCGTCCGTACTTCGACGAATGCCAGTGTCTCGCCATCGTAACCGACCATGTCAATCTCGCCCTTTGAAGCCCGCGGAGTGAAATTGCGTGCTACGAATACATAACCGTGACGGCGCAGATACCAATACGCGTAGGTCTCGCCGCGAATGCCGGTCTGGCGCGCTTCGTGCTTCTTTGCTTCAGGCGTCGCCCCATCGCCATCGCGCAAACCTTTTCGCGCTGCCCAGTGGACGCCATAGAAAATCAGACGCGAAACGATCGGCATGGAACCTCCGCGGGAACAAGGCGCATGCTGGGAAGTATAGACAAAAATTCCGTGATTGGCAGTTTACTTTAATGGCAATCACGGGAATGCGATTATACGGGATGGCAAGCGCTCCGGGATCTCCGGGCAGGGCTAGACCTTTTTCTCGGTTTCTCGAATGCAATCCTCGAGAGCGCGCACAGCAAAATCGGCCTGCTCTTCGTCGATGAGCAGCGGCGGCGACAGACGAATCGTGTTTTCTCCGGCTCCAAGGATGCACAGACCTTTGTGAAATGCGAGGTCGACGATGGCATTCCGCAGGTCTGCTGCTTTTTCTTTGGTCCGCTGATCCCGGACGATCTCTATCCCAATCATCAAGCCGCGTCCTCGAACATCGCCCACTATCTTGAACCTTTTCGTCCAATCTGCGAGACGTCCAAATAGGTAGTCGCCCATGCGGCGGGCGTTCTCAAGGTATTGGCGTTCGATCAATTCCGCCGTGGCAAGAGCGGCGGCGATACAGACAGGGTTGCCTCCGAACGTTGTCCCGTGCGCGCCGGGCTTCCAATCCATGATACTGGCCGGAGCAAATATGGCGCCCAGCGGCATCCCGCTAGCAATGCCCTTGGCGCTGCAAACGATGTCCGGCTCGATGCCTGCGTATTGGTGCGCCCACCATTTTCCGGTGCGGCCCATGCCAGACTGCACTTCGTCCACGATCAGCAGGATGCCGTGTTTGTGGCAAATGCGCTGAAGTTCCTGCAGGAAGAACCTCGGAGCTACGACGTACCCGCCCTCTCCCTGAATGGGCTCGATAATAATGCCAGCAACTTCCTCGGGATCAAAGAGGCGCTTGAAAACTTGCTGCTCGAGCTGTTCGAGAATCTCCGCGCCGCAAGTCTCCGCCGTATGGCCGTGAGCGCAGCGGTAAGCATACGGATAGGGAATGTGTTCGACGCCGGAAAGCAGAGCGCCAAAGCCCTTTCGCTGCGTCGTTTTCGAGGCGGTCAACGAGAGCGCGCCCATTGTGCGTCCGTGAAAGCACCCATAGAACGCAATCATTTTGTCGCGTTTGGTCGCATAACGAGCCAGCTTGATCGCACCTTCGACGGCTTCCGTGCCGGAATTAGTGAAGAATGCTTTCTTTGGCGCAGCGCCGGATAGTGTGCTCATCAAGCGGCCGGCGAGAAGCGGCATGCTCTCGTAATAAAAATCAGTGCCGGACATGTGGATCAGTTCGGCGGCCTGTTGCTGAATGGCGGCAACAACCTTGGGATGGCAATGCCCTGTTGAACAAACGGCAATCCCCGCGGCAAAATCCAGAAATGCATTGCCGTCAACATCTTCAACAATCGCGCCATGACCGCGCTTGGCAACCAGCGGGTAGTCTCGCGTGTAGGACGGTGACATGTACTGTGCGTCGCTTTCGACTACGCGCTTTGCGTTGGGCCCGGGCAGTGCAGTGAGCAGCCTAGGTAGTTTGGTATCTAGCGTGGTGATCATTTCATCCTCCATGGGACAGTTGGTCAGCGGTTAATGTGGATGGGCTACCGCAATGCAGGATTGCGTGCGTACACCTATTCCTGTGTGCGCCCTGCTAGAGGAGGGGAGGCTTAGTCGACGCCGAAAAGATTGGGACGCAACTCAGCCGGAGAGAAGTGACCAGGAACTCGATTGTGGAATGAGAGCTTCATTTGCGTTTCCAGCGGACGCTTCCGTCCTTTACATCTTCAATAATTATACCACGATCCGCGAGTTCTTTGCGGATGCGATCGGAGGCGGCGAAGTCGCGCCGCTGTCGTGCAGACTGGCGTTCGGCGATGAGTTTTTCGATATCCGCGTCGCTCGGACCGCCGCTGTCACCGCCAAACCCTAGCGCGCGCAACTTCTCTGCATCGTCATCTTCCATGACGGCAAACACCCGGTCGAAGTTCGCTAAAAACTCTTGCACCGCGGCAACGTCCCCGTGTCGGAACTCCCCTCGGTCCATCGCGATATTGGTCTCGCGAAGCAGATCAAAGGCCGCCGCGAGTGCTCGCGCGGTGTTTAAGTCGTCCGAGAGCCCCGCATCAAACTCGTCCGCTGCGCCGGCAACTCGCACGGCCGCGGCTTTCTGCTTCCCCGCTGGGAATTTCCCCTGCGCGAGCCGTGCGGCAAAGTTGCGCAGGCGTTCCACGGAACTGGCCGCCTGCTGCAATGCGTCGAATGTGAAATTAAGTTGTTTGCGGTACGGAACACTGGCCAGCGCGAATCGCAGGCTCGAAGGCTTGTAGCCTTTCGCGAACAAGTCGCGCAGCGTATAAAAATTGCCGAGCGATTTCGACATTTTCTCGCCTTCGACCAGCAAATGCTCGGCGTGCATCCAGTAGTGTACGAAGGGCTTTTCTGTCGCGCCTTCGCTCTGGGCGATTTCGTTCTCGTGGTGCGGAAACGCGAGGTCGATTCCGCCCGTGTGAATGTCCAACGTCTCTCCGAGGTATTTCATGGCCATCGCGGAGCATTCTATGTGCCAACCAGGACGGCCCTTGCCGATCGGCGTCTCCCAAAACTGTTCACCGGGCTTCGGAGCTTTCCACAAAGCGAAGTCGCGCGCACTTTCCTTTTCATACCGGTCGACATCGACCCGCGCACCAGCTTGAATCCCGCTGACATCAATGTTCGAAAGTTTCCCGTAGCTCGGAAACTTTGCGATCCGATAGTAGATCGATCCTTCGCTCGGATACGTGTAGGTTTTCTGCTGCAAGCGCTGAATCAGCTTGACCATATCGTCGATATGGTCCGTGGCGCGAATCCAGTGCTCCGGCGCCTCTATGTTCAATGTTTTACAGTCATCGAAGAACGCTTGCGCATATTTTTCCGTGTATTCCCGGATGCTCACGCCGGCAGCCGCCGCATTGGCAATGATGCGGTCATCCACATCGGTCAAATTCATGACGTGATCGAGCTTGTAACCGCGTAGCTTGAGGAATCGCCGCAGGATGTCCTGAAACACGAACGTACGGAAATTGCCGATATGGGCGTAGTCGTAAACCGTCGGCCCACAGGTGTACATCTTCACGCAGTCACTCTGCTGCGGCGTGAACACCTGCAGCTTGTTCCCCAACGTGTTGTGAAACTGAATTTCCCGCATCGCGGCTCAGTTGGCTTCCTACCACAAAGATAAGCGTTAGATTGTATCCGACGCCAGATGAAGCCTGCAACGCAGCGATCGTATGTGCAAACGTATAGATGCTTGGTGAATTGTGAGGATTTCATTCCAATAGAAACGAAATCCTGTCTCACCCAGGATTCCCCGCATTAAATTGGCTTCTGACCTAGAAGTAAAACTTCAGCGCCAGCTGCACTTGCCGCCCCGGCAACGCTTCGACAATCTTCCCAAAATCGGGCGAACTAATATCGTTATTCGGCAGCCGGAAGTTCGCGTGATTGAACACGTTGAAAAATTCGGCCCGGAATTGTAGCGACTTCGACTCCGTGATCGGAAACATCTTAAACGCCGAAAAATCCCAATTCTGTATTCCTGGCCCTTGCACCACATTCCTTCCTTCGTTTCCAAACTGCCCCGCTTGTGTCGCCGGGTTCAGCCGTTGAAACGCCGCGGTGTTGAACCACTCCTGCGTCGTGCGCGGCCCGTTGTTCGGGTTGCCGACCAGATCCGGCCGGTTGCTCGAGAAGCCCGAAATTTCCGGCGCGCTCCCTTGCAGCGACACGTCATTATCGTCGTACACCGTAAACGGCGTGCCGCTCATGAACGTCGTGATCCCGTTCAGCTGCCAGGCTCCGAACGCATGCTGATACCACGTCTGCGGATGCGTCCAGAATGGCACTTGCCACTCGTAACTAAGCACGAATCGGTTCCGCGCGTCGAACATGGACCGTCCATGCTCCGCCGCCAAATCAAACGGATTCTGCGCCAAGTCGTTTTCGCCGGCTACGCTTTGGGAAGCCGACCCCGTAATGTTGAATGAGGATACGTCATCAAGCGTTTTCGAAAGTGTGTACGACGCCAAGAACGACAGTCCGTGGCTAAGACGCTTTTTCAGGCTCGCCTGCAGTCCGTGATAGGTCGAATTCGCAATCCCCGCGATCATTCCCACCGACGCAAAGTTGCATGGTGGGCTGTTCGGCGAAAGATTGCATCCCGAATATAACCGCCGGTTGTTCACGTTGTCTTCCGTCGAATCCCCTGGTACAAATACTGCCGGATTCCCCTCCACTAACCGCGGCAGCTTTGTCCCTTTCGTCCCCACATACCCGACTTCCAGCAGCCAATTATTACCGAACGACCGCTCGACGTTGAGGTTCCAATCCTGCGCATACGGCAACCGCAAATTCGGCGCCAGCGTCAGCAACGTCATCGGTTGCGCGAAACCGCTCCCTGCAAACGGATTCGCGCCGCCAAATGGACTCTGAAAATCAGGAAAGCTCACCTGCGGCGTCTGCAAAAACGGCGGCGCGCTCACCGGCGCCTGCAACGGTCCGCCCTGGCCGTTGTAATACGGGTCATAAAATATGCCGTACGCCGACGTTACCAGCCACTTCGTGCTTCCCGTGGGGTCCCAGGCAATTCCCACCCTCGGCGCGAAAGCATCCTTCTCGAGTGGAAGGAGTCCGCGTGTTACTCCCGGATCGCCCGGATATACCAATCCCGCCGGTGCATTTGGCATCACGACCGACTGCACTCCGGGCTCAAACAGGTTTGTTCGGTTTTTGATCTCCGTATATGGGAACGGCACCTCGAATCGCAATCCGGCGTTGATGGTCAGCCGCGAATTGATTTTGTACGTGTCCTGAGCATATCCATCCAAATTATTTCCCCGTAGCCCGCGAGCCGGATCTCCGCCGCCTTGCAGGAACACCACCGGCGTCGCCACCAGAAAATTCGCGAACGCATCTGTAAAGGGCACTGGCGCAAACACAAAAAATCCATTCGTCGCAATCCCAAATAGCACGTTCACCGAATCGTGCCCATATCCGCCGCCGAACTTCATCTCGTGCTTCCCGCGAATCCACGTCACCGACCCCGACAGATCAATTGCATCCTCAAACGTGTTTCGCGGTCCGGTGATCGGATCGCCCACCGACGCATAGCCACTTACCTGCAAGAATGGCGGACCAATCGCAGCGTCCAGCGACGGCGTGTAATCAAATCCGAGGCTCTCTGGCGTAGTGTGAGTCACCGCCTGGTTGAATAAGAACTTGTTCCGCAAAAACGAAACTCGCACGACGCCGATCAGGGACGGCGAAAACGTCCGGGTCTCCTGCGCCACAAAATTTTGGGCTCGTTGGTGTTCCGCCACCGGCCAACCCGGCACATTCGCGCCTGCCGTCGACAGCGGATCTACCGTATACCCCTGCGAAAACATGTAACGAAAATTCAGCACGTCCCGCTGGCCTAGGTACTGATCTACACGCACGCCGAACTGATCGTTATTCTGATCCAGCGTCTCCGTACTGCTAAACGCATTCGGCCCCACCGACGGCTCGTTAGGCATGGGAAACATAGACGTCAGGCTCGCCGCAAACGGGCTCACTCCCGGCAGTTGGTTGAATGGCACCGGCGCAGGATTGGGCCCTGCAAACACGTTTAAGAGCTGTCCACTCGGCACGCTGCACATCCCCGATACATCGAACGTCCCTCCTGCCTGCGTGCATAGCAATCCGAAATCTCCTCCGCGTTCCGCTTGCGTCGGCACCGTCGCGCTCGCGGTCTCCCCTTGCCGGTTCCGCAGCCCTTCGTAGTAGCCAAAGAAGAATGTCTTGTCTCTTCGAATCGGTCCTCCAAACGTCCCGCCAAACTGGTTCCTCTTCAGCGGTTCCACGTCCTTCGCAAAAAAACTCTTCGCGTCCAGCACGTTGTTCCGCAAAAATTCCCATGCCGCACCGTGAAAGGCGTTCGTCCCTGACCGTGTGATGATGTTCGTCGTCGAACCCGTACTATGCCCGAATTCCGCGTTCGCCGTGTGCGTCAAGATCCGGAACTCCGCGATCGCATCTATTGGTATCTGGATCACCAGCCCGCCATCCACGGCGTTGTAGTTATTCGCGCCATCAATCAAAAAATTATTCGATTCTGGTCGTTGTCCATTCACCGCGTATGCTTGTCCATTCCGCAGCGATCCTCCCGCCTCCGCAAGACCCGGGGTAATTGGAAAAACTCCTGGCTGTAGCAATCCCAACTGCGAAAAATTTCTCCCATTCAGCGGCAGCTCAAGTACGTCGCGCCCACCGACGGTTTTCCCCAAGCTCGTTTCGGACGTCTCAACCAAGGGAGCATTTCCTTGGACATGAACCTCCTCAGCAGCGCTTCCGACCTTTAGTCGAAGGGTGATCGTCGCATTTTGGTTTACGCCCAGCGAAATGCCATCTTGCACGAATTTTTGGAATCCCTTCGCCTCTGCCTCTAACCGATAATGCCCGACTGGCAGTTCGACCAGCAGGAAGGCGCCTTGGGAGTCCGTGACGGCGGCGCGCTCAAACCCCGTCTCTGCTTGAACTGCCGTTACCTTCGCGCCCGAAATGGTCGAGCCGCTCGCATCCAACACTACTCCGCGAACACTACCTGCGATTTCCTGCCCGTACAACCTTCCAGCCGACAAAACGAGCAATAGAAGGACACAACTCCAGCGCGCGAGATTCCGCATTTGGCTCTCCCGTTCTTCCTCGACGTGTTATTTGATCTTCGGGAGAGATATTCCAGCATGCGCACAATACTCGCGCAGCCGAGTCCATCGTGATGGACATCACCCCCTGTTTAGGGGCGCATTATAGAGAGCGAAGCGCAGGAGGGGTCAATAATACGAAACGATTAGCGATCTCAAAGGAATTTGACGTCGCGCGCCCAGGAAGTTAGAGTGCGAACTTCACTGACAAGGGGTGCTTCAATGACTCGGAGTGCGGTTGCTTGCGTTTTTCTAGGATGTGTCGCCTTCGCGGGCGCGAGTCTGGGCCGGCAAAATCCCACTTCGGAGACACGCAAGCCACTGACGCCTGAAGCTTCTCTTAAGCTGCGGCTCATCTCCGATCTACAATTTTCGCCGGAGAATAACAGGCTGGCCTTCGTCGTTACCGAGCCTCCCAAAGAATCTGGACGCGCCAGTCACATCTGGCTTTACGACTTGAAGTCGGGTGTGCTTCGGCAGCTGACCTTCTCCGCGAAGAGTGAAACATCTCCGCGCTGGTCTCCTGATGGAACACAACTGGCGTTTCTTTCGACTCGCGACGTCCAGCAGCAAGTCTATCTCTTGCGAATGGACGGCGGCGACGCCGCCCCATTGACCAAAGGCAAGCGCAGCGTCCGCAGCTTTGCGTGGTCGCCGAGCGGCAAACAAATCGCCTTTCTCGCTCCTGACGCCAAGTCCGAGGCCGAAGAGAAAAAAGAGAAGGAGAAAGATGACGCGCATGTCGTGGATAAAGACGACAAACATCCGCGCCTGTGGCTGCTGACCTTAGCTGCAACCGAAACCAAGGCGCTCACCGACCCCAAATGGGAAGTAAGCGAACTCGCCTGGATGCCCTATGGCGATCGCATCATTGTTAGCGCCACGGATCACCCCGAATCCGATGAAGAAACCCATCGCATTTTTTCGGTCGCGGTCTCGGATGGCTCAATGAAGCTGCTTCTCGCTCCTCACGGACCGTTCTTCGATCTCCGGGTTGCCCACGACGAGATGACCATCAGCTTCGTTGGCTGCCGCGTGGACGGTCCGGTGCCCCATGACCTCATGCTCCTGGATATCGGCAAAGAGGCGACGCGTAATCTCACCGGTGCGAGCTTGGACCGTGCAGTCCATGAGCATCGTTGGCTGAAAGATGATTCACTTCTTGCGCTATACACGGATGGCTTCAGAAACAAGCTAATCGGCTTTTCTCCAGTAGGCATGAGTAAAAATCTGGGAAACCTTCCCTCCGGCAACGTCACTAGCTTCGCCGTTTCCGGATCAGGGGAGGTTGCCTACGTCGGACAGTCTGCCACGACGCCCCCGGAATTCTGGCTCTGGGATCAAAAGAATTCTCCGCGGCAGGTATCCCACCTCAACGATTCCTGGAAGCAGTTCATGCTAAGCGTGCCAGAGTTCTACAAATACAAATCGTTTGACGGCGTGGAAGTCGAGGCGGCTCTGCTAAAGCCCGCGGGAGCCACACCAGGAGCCAAGTTACCGCTCATCGCTTTGATCCACGGCGGACCAACAGGAAATTGGCAAGACTCCATCGAAACTTGGGGCCAACTTCTTGCCACGCACGGCTATGCGGTTTTCTATCCAAATATTCGTGGATCGGTGGGCTATGGAGAATCCTTCCTCGAAATGAATCGCGGCGATTGGGGCGGCGGGGACTTCAAGGACGTAATGGCGGGCGTTAAGGATTTGATCGATCGAGGAATTGCCGATCCCGCGAAGCTTGGCATCGGAGGTTGGTCTTACGGCGGCTACATGTCGGAGTGGGCTATCACACAGACGAACGATTTCAAAGCCGCCGTCTCCGGTGCGGGACTCTCGAATTTGATCTCCGAGTATGGAAGCGAGTCGCATCCTTCCTACGACGAATGGTTCTACGGCGTCCCTTACGAATCGGACAGCCTCGTGAAATTCCTGAACAGTTCCCCGTTCACACAATTTAAGAACGCGAAGACTCCGACTCTGATTCTTCAAGGCGAAGCTGACACCACCGATCCACTCGACCAAAGCCAGGAGCTATACCGCGGATTGAAGCACTATGGCGTCGTAAGCGAACTGGTCGAATATCCGCGGGAACCTCATGGCCTCCACGAAGAAAAGCACCTGCTCGACCGGCTCAATCGCATCATTGCCTGGTATGACCAGCACATGAAATAGTTTGCATTGGAACTGTACATCGGGCGGGCAAGCCGGACAGGGATTACTGTTTCTGGCGGCCTTTTATTGCTGACTTGCGACGGTTTGCAGTTTGGAAAGTTTATCGACGGGCGGATACGATTCTAAAAATGTCACCGTTCGTTCCGGCACGTTTTCTCCCGTGCGCAACGCCTTGGTCATCATTTTCACAGCCTGCCCGGCCATCGGCGGGGCGACAACGGTGGCTGCCAGCAAACCGGTCCGCACCCAGGCTTGTCCCGTCTTCGGCAACCCATCAGCTCCGGTAAATGGCAGGCGTAGCCATTTTTCCCTCTCTTCCGGACTGCCGATTTCCTGGCAGGCTTTTCTCGCCCCCATCGCCATCGCATCATTTTGAGCCGCGATAGCCGCCACGGTCACTTTGCTCGAAACCCCTAACTTGAGCCATGTAGCCATGCTGCGGTGCCCGCTTTCTTCCGTCCACTTTCCCCGCAGCAGCGTGACGCGCAGATTCTTTGCGCAGCTGCCTTCAAAGCCCGCCTTACGGTCCTTAACTGTCGAACTCTCCGTGGGACCAAGAATGTACAGTATGTTCCCGCCCTCAGGCAAAATCGCGCCTAATTGCCTCGCTTGAATCCTGCCGATCTCCTTATGGTCGGTTGTCACGACGAAGATTGGCGTCTTTGAGCCTCGCCGGAACTCGGAGATATACTCTGCTTCTCGATTAATGAGTCCCCAAGCAATTCCTGCCTCCAGCGCTGCTTTAGCCACTTGGGGTAATCCTGTTCCGCCCGCAGGCTCAACCATGATCCCATCCGGCCTCAAAGTCGGATGCGCTTGAATCGACTTCAAAATTTGCGTGCTCTGCGTGATAGTGTCGCCGTCGGCATACAGAATCTCGAGATCGACGCCCAGTTCTTTCGCAGCGGTTTCCGCTGTGGCTGCCTGCTCAACCTGAAAATCATTGTCTTTGGTAATCAGGGCTAAAAGAAATCGCAGTTTTTTCACATGCAGGCGCCCCCCAAGTTGCGCCCGGGCGTTCTCTTTCTGCTTGCTCGCATCATACGGTGATTCCTCTTTTCCGTGGCCAGGAAATGAATGCGTTGGTTACATCTTGGATAGCCTTATGCGCGCTGTATCTTGATCCAAAGAGCAATCGGCCTGATGGGCTGGTCCTCAGATAGAACCCGAGATTGTGGTCTTCCCGTTTTCGGTACTATCTGTTGGGTAGCTCTTTACACTCGCAGGATCACGTGATACGCTTTTTCCCCGTACCGCCATCTACGCGCCAGGCGGCTGGGCCTCTGACTGAGAACCTGCCACACGTTTGTCTAAGCGACCGTGAACCGGTCGACTTGTCGCTCAAAAGACCCTCCCCTCGAGGAACAATCTGTCGTCTCTTTTCGCGCATTTTGCCGCGGGTGGCGGTGGTACACGATGAATTTACTGCTCACGGCATAACCGGACTGGGCTTAACGCGAACTGGGACAAAAAGGGGACAACTTGCTTAAGCTCCGTAAAGTCGAAATCGTTGGCTTCAAGTCGTTTTGCGACCGTACCGTCGTCACCTTTAGCGGCTCAGGCACGACTTGCATCGTAGGACCCAACGGCTGCGGCAAATCCAACGTGGTTGACGCCATATCCTGGGTTTTGGGCGAACAGAGTCACAAGTCCCTTCGCGCCGAGCGCATGGCCGATTGCATCTTCAATGGCACGACCAAGCGGCCGCCCCTGGGCATGGCCGAAGTCACCATCACCATGGAGGACGCCGAACTTGCGGAAGCCGCCCGATTCGTCCTGGAAACTATTTCCAGCGACGCTCCCGCCGATTCTGATGCACCATCTATGGTAGAGAACGCGGCAGTCGCATCGGCCGCCGACCTCAACACACAATTTCTCTCGCTCGACTCCGCGCAGGCTCCCGAATCTCAGCCAGACTCGGTAGAAACGCAAGACTCAGTGCCGCAATCAGCCGAACCGTCTGCCGTATCTACTGACTTTACAAAAGGAAAGCGCCGCAAAAAGGCCGCCGACAAACCGGTCCTCGCCCTGAAACCCGGCGAAGTCGTGGTCACCCGCCGGCTCTACCGCTCCGGCCAAAGCGAATATCTGATCAACGGCCGCATCGGCCGCCTCCGCGATATTCAGGAAATGTTCATGGGCGTCGGCCTCGGCCCCGACTCTTACGCCATCATCGAGCAGGGCCGCATTGGTCTAATCCTTTCCACAAAGCCGATGGAGCGCCGCGCCATCATCGAAGAAGCTGCCGGCGTTACAAAATTCAAAACGAAGAAGCGCCTCGCCGAAGCCAAACTCGAATCCTCAAAGCTCAATCTCGCTCGTGTAAACGACATCGTCGTCGAAGTCGAAAAGCAACTCGGCTCCCTCAAGCGCCAGGCGTCGAAGGCGCGCCGCTATGCTGAAATTCGCGACCAGATGCGCGGAATTGTCCGCCAGATGCTTGCCGGAAAGGCCCGCGAGCTGGAGGCAGAAGCAGAGCGCATCGCGAAGCAGCTTGTCGAACTTACCGCGGCGGAAGCCGAGCACGCCCACACTATTCAGCAGGAGGAGAGCGAGCAGGACCGCCTCAACCAGCGCGTCTATGAGCTCGACGCCGAGATTCGCCAGAATCAGAATGTTCTGAATCTCACTGCTCTCGAGGTCGATCGCACGGAGAACCGCATCACTTTCAACAGTCAGCGCGCCGCTGAGCTCGGCTCGCGCCGGACGCAAGTCTCCTCCGAGATGGCCGAGGCTGCCGCGCAATCGGCGGAGTGGGAGGCTCGCAGCACCACTCAGCAGCTTTCGGTAACTTCACTTGCCGAAGAGTCCACCCTCCTTTCCGCCCGCGCCGAAGAGTTTGCAACGAGCGCCGAATCGCGTGCCACTCAAATTCAGGAATCCGAGGCGCGCATTGAATCGCTCCGTCGCACGGCATCGGAGGCAGGCGAAAACCTTCTTCGGCTCCACGGCGAACAGAAGCAGGCGGAAGAAGCGCTCGTTCATCATTTGGAAGCCCTTCATAAGCGCGAAGCGGCCGAGCACGACCTGCTCGAAAATTCCATTCGCATTCGCGACGAAGCAGATCAGGCTGCCTACGACTGGGAAGCTGCCACCACCCAACTGAATGCCCTGAGCCAAGACGCTGCCAACCTGCAGACTCGTCTCGCGGATCTCCGTCTCCAACGCGAGACAACAGCACAAAAGGCGGATGCACTTCGCGATTCTCTCTCCGGCGTTCGTGCCCGCCATTCCACGCTCACGCAAATTCTCAACGACCGCTCCTACACCGCCGACGCCGTGCAAAAGCTCTTCGCCGCCAACGAGCGCGGCTCCAGCGAGAATTTTCGCGCTGTCGGAGTCCTGGCGGATTATGCCGAGGTGGAAGAGCAGCACGAGGCCGCCATCGAGCAATATCTCCGTGACGAACTGGAATATGTCGTCGTCGAAACCTATGACCACGCTCGCGCCGGCGTCTCCTTGCTCCGCGACGAAGTCGGAGGTCGCGCCACCTTTTTCGTCGATTCGCTTCGCAATTTGCGGCTCGCCGAATACGAGCCCATCATCAACTTCCGCATCGAAGACGGCGTTATTTCCCGTTTGGACAAGCTCGTCGGTTTCCGCGATCCTCTTGGCGCCGCCGCTAAACAATTTCTCCCCCGCCTGCGTTCCGCCTATCTGGCGGATGGAGCTGCATCCGCAGAGAGGCTCGCCCGCGATAATCCACAGTTTGCTTTCGTCGCTCCGGATGGCACTTGTTACCAGGGCCGCATGGTGACTGGCGGTCGCGCCGATGAAGCAGGTCCTCTCGGCATGAAGCGCGAGCTGCGTGCCCTCGACGCGGAAGTCTTCCATCTCGAGCAGCAAATGGGCGAAACCCAAGCGGCGTTAGCTCAATTCAGCAGCGATCTCCGCGAAGCGGAGCGGTCCCTCGAACAAATCAACACGCAGCAGCGTGACGCCGAACGCAGCCTCTTCTCCGCAACCCATCGTCATGAAAATATGCAGAGCGAGCTCGCTCGCCTCGGTCTCGAGCTAACTGTTTGTCAGAATGAGCTCGCTCGCATTCGAAAAGACTGCGAGGACGCCAGAATGCGCGCCAGCCGCGCGCAGAATCAACACACCTCTGCAGCCGCCAGCCGCGCGGAGGCGGAGACCGAAAGCTTGCGTCTCATCGAACAACTGGCGCAGCTTCGTGGATCCCTTCAGGCTGAGCAGAACGGTCTAGCCGCCGCACGCGCTGAACTTGCCGCTCTGAACGAGCGCCTGGCGGCAGCCGAATCTCTCTCCGCCCGTTTGCAAGAGGAGCGCGCGGAACTCGATCGGCGTGAAGCCGCACTCCTCCAGCAGGAATCCTCGATCTCGGATGAGACTGCCGCACTCGCCAGGCAGAGCGAAGAGCTCACACAACAACTCGATGGCCTTCGCGGCGAAAAACTTCGCCTGGAAGTTCGCCAGCGTCAGCTGGAGCAAGAATGGGAGGCTAGCCGCACCCGCGTCACTCAATTGGAAGATCATTTGCGCATGGGCCGTCAGACTCTTCAGGAGCTTCGCGAACGCCGCAGTCACGCCGAGGTCGAAGGCGCTCGCAATGACTCGGACCGCCAGCATCTGCGCGACACCTGTATGACCGAAGTCAACGCCCAGCCGGAAGACTTGATCGCTACGGAAGCCGCGTTCATGACCGGCGAAGAGCTGGTGGCCGCCGAGACGAATTACCGCGAAATGAAGCAGCGCATTGAGGCCATGGGCCCCGTAAACATGATGGCTCTCGAAGAATTCAACGAATGTGAGCAGCGTTTCACGTTCCTGACGCGCGAGCGCGACGACTTGCTGCAGTCCATCTCCGACACGCAGCAAGCCATCGCCGAGCTCGACCTGGTCTCTCGCGAAAGATTCGAGCAAGCTTTCCATGCCATCAACAAGAATTTCTCCGAAGCCTTCCACACTATTTTCGGCGGCGGCATGGCGGAAATGCGCCTCACCGAACCGGACAGTTCCGGCGACGCTGGCATCGACGTGGTGGCTTCGCCTCCCGGCAAGCGCATGCAAAACGTTCT
Source organism: Candidatus Solibacter sp. (assembly GCA_035499815.1). Lineage (GTDB taxonomy): Bacteria > Acidobacteriota > Terriglobia > Acidiferrales > UBA7541 > Acidiferrum. The sequence continues at coordinate 100,885 of DATJXZ010000024.1, forward strand.
GCTGCTTTCCGGCGGAGAAAAAGCCATGGCCGCGCTCGCCCTACTCATTGCCATCTTTCGCTACCAGCCGAGCCCCTTCTGCATTCTCGACGAAGTCGATGCTCCGCTCGACGAAGCCAACGTCGGTCGCTTTACGCGTCTCGTCGCCGACATGAGCAGCCAAACCCAATTCATCATCGTCACGCACAATCGCAAGACCATGGAAACCGGCTCCGTCCTGTACGGCGTCACCATGCAGGAACCCGGCGTCTCCAAGCTCGTCAGCGTCCGCTGGGAAGGCAGTGAGACTCCCGCTCTCAAACGGCAGGCAGCCTCCGCCGCCTGATGAAAGGCCTTTTTAATCGATCAAAGTTTCTCGGCACGTGCCTCTCTTGCTGAAATAAAGGTCTCGACCTCGCAAAATCTTTTCCAAAGAATTTCCTCTGCCCGCGCTTTCCCTCTACGAAGCGCTGCGCTAGAATGCACCCCACCTTTAGGGAGAAACTTTTCCGTGGCGGCAACTCCTGTGAGTCGCATCATTCAGGAAACGCGTTTCGGTGGTCTTGCTCCCGCAGCCCGCGGGAAGGTCCGCGACATCTACGATCTAGGCGACAAGCTGCTCATCGTCGCCACCGACCGTCTTTCTGCTTTCGATGTAATCCTTCCCACGCCCATCCCCGATAAGGGCCGCGTCCTTACACAGCTCTCTCTTTTCTGGTTTGACTTGCTGAAGGATGTCATCCCCAATCACGTTCTCAGTGCCCACGATTTTCCCGCCCCATTCGATGCGTACCGCCACGATCTCGCCGGCCGCTCCATGGTTGTACGCAAGACGCTGCCTCTTCCCATCGAGTGCGTCGTCCGCGGCTATGTCTCCGGTTCCGGCTGGAAAGATTACAAAGCCACTGGAAGAATTTGCGGTATTCCACTTCCCACCGGCTTGCGCGAATCCGATCGCTTGCCCGAACCTATCTTCACTCCCGCAACCAAAGCTACAAGCGGGCATGACGAAAATATCTCCTTCGAGCAGGCTGCCTCGCTCATCGGCTCAGACCTCGCTGAACGTGTCCGTTCCGTCAGCATCCAGCTTTATCGCCTCGCCTCAGCGTACGCCGAGCCTCGCGGCATTCTTTTGGCCGACACCAAATTCGAATTCGGACTTCTCAACAGCTCCATTGGCTCCGCCGAAGCACTCGGCTCGCTCATGTGGATCGACGAAGCGCTTACCCCCGATTCCTCCCGCTTCTGGCCCGCCGCTCAGTACAATCCCGGCGGACCTCAACCGTCTTTCGACAAACAGTTTGTGCGCGATTATCTCGAGCGAATCCGCTGGCCTAAAACCCCGCCTGCCCCGGAGCTTCCGCCCGACGTCGTCGCTGCGACGCGTGCCAGGTACCGGGAAGCCTATCGCATCCTGGTCGGGCACGAACTGGATCAGTAGCTTTTTACCGGCCCACAACAGATTCTGCGGAGCGTGCGATCGTGAAAGATCAACTCGAGGGGCTTGTCATTCAAATGGTGGATCGGGGTATCTTATTCGACGAGGCCGTGAGTGAATTTGAGAAGCGTTTCATCAAACGCGTCCTCGACCGCTCAAACGGCAATCAGTCGCGCGCCGCGCAAGTTCTCGGCATTCACCGCAACACCCTGAGCCGTAAGATCACAGAATACAAGCTGGCTTCTAGAAACCATCGCTCCCGTTAATTCTTCTCGCTCTTCCTGAAGACTCGTCTCGAACTTATCAAGCACAACACAAGGTAAGCATAAGCAAAAGAAAAACGGCTCTCCAGTCTTACTGGAGAGCCGTTCCTTGGATCTGAACCTCGTCAGTGACTCGAGCGTCCCGAGGGCTTGTGACGCACCGGCCGCTTCGGCGCAGCCTTCTCCTTCGGAATATCCTCTTCGTTCACTTTGGCTTTGTCCCAGTGCAACATGAACGCGGGGTCTGGATCATAAGAGACAAGTGTCCCGGTAAAGTGCACCGGGCTGTCTTTTTCCACGCGTGCCACGTCCGGTTGCCCAATGACCTTCACGTCCATGTTGGGCGTCGTTGCGGCATCGAATTCCGCATCGCTGGTCACAAACGCGATCTTTAACTCGATGGGGTCGGCTGCCGTCGCTCCCGGAACATTCTCAATCACCTTCCCAGGGACCCCCGGAAACTCCAGTCCACATGCGGCCAGCCACGTCACCTTGGACTTGTCTCCTCCCGCTTTCAGGTCCGCCACCACCGATGCGATGGTCATCTGCTTGCGAGCTGCATCCAGGTCCGCCACGCTTGGCAGCGTATAACTCGCTGGCCGCTCGGGCGAACTGCTCGCTAACTGCAGCAGTTCGTTCAGTTCCGCGTCCGTCAAGTTGTCGCATGCCGCCTGCTGGTAGTTCTGGATCAGCTTCCGCAAATAGTCTTTTACCTTCTTTGACTGCGCTTCCGTTGCACCCTTTGCCGTAACCGCCCGCGCAATCGACCAGAACGCATCCATATGCTGCGGCGGGGCCATTGCCTCATACGCCAGTCCTAGCCGGTAACTCGTTATCCCGTCATCGGGATTCAAGGCCAGCACTGCCTTATAGAATTGGACGGCTGATGCATAGTCCTTTTGCGACATCGCAGCCTGTGCCGCTGTCCCATTGAAGTAAACTTGGATTTGTTTCTTCTGCGCGTTAAACGCTTCCTCAGTCATGCTATCTGGCTTCTTCAGTTCATCGAGTGCCTTCAAGCCTGCGGCAGCCGCGTCCTGTGCCGCCTTGGCATTTGCTGGCTCCGCCGCCCAAGCGGGATTCGATACACTCAGGGCGTTGTACGCGAACGCGTGCGCGTACAGCGCCTGGTAGCGGACGCCCGCTTCAACCTTATCTCCGAGCGCTACAACTTTGTCGCCGTATTCGATCACCTTCTGATAATTCTTCAGTTGCCCGTAAGCCTGGAAATAGAGCGGATAAGCGTAAATTAATAATGCGGAATTCGGATATTTCGCGACGAAATCATCGAGGCACTTCACTTGCGTGGATGGATCCTTCTCGCTCGCGCAGGCTTGATAGGCGTTGTATTCCGCCATCGTATACGGCTGCTTTCCGCCGGATTGCCCTGCGCTACCCGCTTGTGGCTGCGCCAGCGCGCTCGGCCCGTTCCCCAGAATCAGACATAGCGCCGCGACGATCGCGAGGCCTGCCACTTTGCGTGTTCCACTCATTCCCACTCTCCTCGCACAGACTTCAAATTTGGTTTTTCGTTGCCCGTCTTAACCGCACTGCCTCTGCCGGGATTCCCGTTCATTCCAAAACTTTGGAATTATAGGAAAAGCCTCGGTACATTCGCAAGCGCCCAGCACAGGATTTTTCACAGCGTCCGTGGCTGCTCGCCCTTCGATTGCCAGCTTGTCTTCATTTCCCCGATTCGTCATCGAGGCTCCCAAGCCGCAGGGATAGTGCTTAGACACCTGGATGCTAAGATGAGTTTCGCACAAAATGGGTGGCTCGCGAGAGGAAGAATTCAAATGCCTCAAAGTCCCGCTTCAAATTCAACTTCCCATCAAGCTGTGCCCCTCGCCGGACGCGTCGCCCTCATAACGGGTGGATCACGTGGCATCGGTCGCGCTATCGCCCTCCGCCTCGCCGCGCTAGGTGCCTCCGTGGCAATTTGCGGTCGTGACGCCGAGGCTCTCTCCGCCACCGAAGCTGAACTTAGGAAATCAGGATCGCCGTCCTTTTCTCTAATTGCCGATGTTTCCCGCTCCGCGGACGTCACCTCGCTCGTCGAAAATATTCAGTCCGTACTCGGCCCGATCTCTATCCTAATCAACAATGCCGGAATCGGCCTCTTCGGCCCCGCTCACGAGAAAACTGAAGCCGATTGGAACCGTGTCCTCGACACCAACCTCAAGGGCGTTTTCCTCGTCTCCCGCGCCGTCCTTCCCTCCATGATCCAGCGCGGCACAGGGGATATCGTAAACATCAGCTCTCTCGCCGGCCGTAACTCTTTCGCCGGCGGCGGCATCTACTGCGCCTCTAAGTGGGGCCTGCAAGGCCTTTCCGCCTGCATGGCCGAAGACCTCCGCGACCACGGCATTCGTGTCAGCATCGTCAGCCCTGGAAGCGTCGCCACCGGTTTCTCCCCGCGTGGACCCAAGGATCCTTCCAAGGCCCTCTCGCCTGATGATGTCGCCCACGCCGTGGAAACGATCGTCACCCAAAGCCCGCAAAGCTTCCTCAGCGAAATCCAGCTGAGGCCGCTCCGCAAATCCTAGCCCCACCCGAACCCGATATTTTCGGGTTGACTTTAGTCGTCATAACAACTATCCTTCCACCATGAGTCGCCGTTCCTCACAGCATCCTCTGCTTCCTCTCGAAGACGCCATCTTTATCTCTCTCCAAAAAACCGCCGACTCTCTCGGCCTCGAAGCCGAGCAGCTCCTCAAACCCCATGGCCTCACCGGCACCCAATACAACGTACTCCGCATTCTTCGCGGCGCCGAGCCGGGTGGCCTCGCCTGCAGCGGCATCGGCGAGCGCATGATTTCCCACGATCCGGACATGACTCGTCTCCTCGACCGCATGGAGAAAATCGGCCTCATCACCCGCGCCCGCCAGGCCGACGACCGCCGCGTCGTGAAAACCCGCATCACCCCCGCGGGTCTCGCTCTTTTGAAAAGTCTCGATCAGCCTGTTCGCGAGCTGCACAAGCGCCAGTTCCGCCATATGCCCCCTGCACGCTTGAAAACTCTCGCCCAGCTGCTGGAGGACGTTCGCGCTCGCGAACCGGAATAAACGCACCAGAATTAAATCTTGCGAAGTCGCTTCATCCATTTAAGGAGGCAACACCCATGGGCCAGGTATTCTTTCGGATCGCACTCACTGCCGGACTCGCGGCCGTTTTTTCACTGACCGCTCCGGCCGCAACAACCGAGTGGCAAATCGATCCAGCGCATTCATCGGCGCAATTCGCGGTCAAGCACCTCACTATCTCAACAGTCCGCGGCGCTTTCACCAGCGTAAAAGGCAACGTCGAGTTCGACGACAAGGACATCACAAAATCCACCGTCGATGTCACTATTGACGTCAATTCCGTTGACACGCGCGTCGAGGCCCGCGACAAGGATCTCCGCAGTGACCACTTTTTCGACGTCGAGCACTATCCAACCATGACCTTCAAGTCCACCAGGATTGAGCAAGTCGCTCCAGGCAAGCTCAAGGTCATCGGCAATTTAACGATTCACGGCGTCACCAAGGAAGTCGCTCTCGATGTCGATGGCCCCACAAGTCCCATCAAGGACCCTTGGGGCAACCAGCGCATGGGCATCAACGCCACCACAAAAATCAACCGAAAAGACTTCGGCATTGGCGCCAACTATGGTTCAGCCATGATTGGCGAGGAGATTTCCATCACGATCGACTCAGAAGTGTTCCACAAGCCCTGAGATTGACTTTATCGATTGGGCGCAATTCTAATCGGATCGCCGATCAAGGCTTCTACCCCGGCCCTGCTCTCTTCATCGTCCGGAGCGATTAGCATCTCGCCTCGCTCCGGACGATTCGTTCCAAGCCGGTATTCATGACACAGTTGGATTTCATACGTATCTATCCGACTCTTGATTTCATCCAATTGCTTGCTTTGCACCAGAGGAAACTGACCATGCACAAACCGGCTTCGACCGATTTCCCGGTTCACGATCTGATTCGCCATCGTTGGAGTCCTCGCGCCTTCTCAGATAAGCCCGTTCCTCCGGCCATTCTCGCCAGCCTCTTCGAAGCCGCTCGATGGGCGCCTTCCAGCAGCAATGAGCAGCCGTGGGCTTACATCGTCGCCACAAAAGACGACGCCGAAAATTTCGCAAAGACTCTCAGCGTCCTCGTCGAGTTCAATTCAGGCTGGGCCAGACACGCCCCAGTCCTCGTCCTCGCTGTCGCGGAACTGAAATTTCACGCCAACGGTAACCCCAACCGCAACGCCCTCTACGATACGGGAGCCGCCACAGCCCTTCTCAGCCTTGAAGCAACGGCCAGAGGTCTTGCCGTTCATCAAATGGCGGGCTTCGATCCGGCGAAAGCCAGGCATGCCTTTGAAATTCCTGATGACTGGGAACCTGTCGCCGCCATCACCATCGGCTATCCCGGCGATCCGCAATCTTTGCCGGAAAAACTCCGCGATCGCGAAGTGGCTCCCCGAACACGCAAGCCCTTAACCGAATTTGTCATGTCCGGCCACTGGGGGCATACTTCTCCTATCATTTCTCGATAGCACGTTAACTCGCTCTCTGAGGATCCAGCCTGCCCATATGCACCGCACTGTCGAGTTTCTTCTGCACCACGGCTATATCGTCCTGCTTGCCTGGGTCTTTGTCGAACAGTCCGGCGTCCCCGTGCCTTCGATCCCGCTCCTGCTCGCTGCCGGCGCGCTTGCGGGCTCCCACCAGCTAAACCTCTTCGGTTCTCTCTTCATCGTTGCGTTCGCCGCCATGGCCGCCGATTTTCTCTGGTACCAGCTCGGCCGCCGCAAAGGCATCAAGGTTCTTCAATTCCTCTGCAAAATTACCATCGAGCCGGATTCCTGCGTTCGCCGCACCGAAGGTGTTTTCTCCCGGCAAGGCGCCCATTCTCTGATTCTCGCAAAATTCATACCCGGCCTCGGCTCCGTCGCTCCGCCGCTGGCGGGCATCTTCCACATGCGTCCCCGCAGGTTTCTGCTTTTCGATGCCGCCGGTGCTTTGCTCTGGGCCTCTACTTTCCTCGGACTTGGATTTGTTTTCAGCGGTCAGATTGAAAGCATCGCCGAACATGCTGCTTCCCTCGGCGGCTGGCTTGGTGTGATTCTATTTGCCGCGCTGGCGGCCTATCTTGGCTACAAATTCGTCGCCCGCAGACGCTTCCTGCGCGAACTGCGAATCGCCCGTATCAGCGTGGAGGAACTGAAGCGCAAGATTGACGCGGGCGAGGTTTTGTCCATCGTCGACCTTCGCCATTCCTTGGACTTCGATGCCGATCCCGAAATCATTCCTGGCGCATTTCGTATGGATGCTAAGGAATTAGAGGAGAAGAACGGCTTGCTCCCCCACGACCGCGAAATCATCCTCTATTGCACTTGACCAAACGAAGCCACCAGCGCCCGTGTGGCGCTCCTTCTCAGAAGACAGGGCATCACTCGCATTCGCCCACTTGAAGGCGGCCTCGACGCTTGGCGCGAACGTGGCTATCCCTTGGCCAACGTCAAGCTGACTCAGATTTCTTCGTAGGTTTGGATTTACAATCGCGGCAGAACAATCCCGCCCTGCGCCTGATACTTCCCCTTCTTGTCCTTGTAGCTCACTTCGCAATCTTCATCCGATTCGAAGAATAGCACCTGGCACAGCCCTTCATTCGCATAAATCCTCGCCGGCAACGGCGTCGTGTTGCTGATCTCCAGCGTTACAAATCCTTCCCACTCCGGCTCGAATGGCGTTACGTTAACGATGATCCCGCACCGTGCATATGTCGATTTCCCCAAACAAATCGTCAGCACGTTTCGCGGTATCCGGAAGTATTCCACCGACCTTGCTAACGCAAACGAATTCGGCGGAATCAGGCAAGCATCCCCCTTGAATGGCACCAACGAGCGCGGATCAAAATGTTTCGGATCAACAATCGTCGAATTCACATTCGTAAAAATCTGAAATTCATCCGCCACGCGGATGTCGTACCCATAAGACGAAACTCCATAGCTGATCACGCCTTCGCGCACCTGCCGGTCGGTGAACGGCTCGATCATCTTGTGTTCCAGCGACATCTTGCGGATCCACCGGTCGGGCTTGACGGACATCCACTCCTCCTCGCACTTGTTTGGATTTTCCTTCGCCAAAAGGAAGGACAGTGTAGTTTACCCATCTCGTCTTGACAACCTGCACCGCACCCTCTAGCATTTGCCACTTAAGCGGGAGGCACGTGTGATCAAGCTGGACATCGTCAATGCGGTTGTCGCCAAGACTCTCATCAGCCGCACAAAAGCCGAACAGGCTGTCGAAACGATTTTCGAATCTCTCAAGCAGGCCCTCGGCCGCGGCCAGCGCATCGAGCTCCGCCGCTTCGGCGTCTTCAGCGTCAAGCCCCGCAAGACCGGCATCGGCCGCAACCCCCGCACCGGTGAGGAAGTCAACATCCCTCCCGGCAAAGCCGTCCGCTTCAAACCCGGCAAAGAACTCCAAGGCATCGAAGCCACCAACAAACAAGCGGAATAGCCTTCTCGCTATCCCGCGCCGCCCACGCCCACATCGTAAAAAAACTAACTACGGTTTCTCCGTTCGCTTCTTCGGCACGTTGAAAGACCGCTCCTCCATATCCTTTGGATCGCTTGAGAATTCGTGGTCCCGCCACAGCCACCTCATCATGTCCGGCATAATGGCTCCGCCCATCTTCTGTCCATGTTTGTTCATGCCCCAGGCATAGTTCACGTCGTAGCCTTTCGCCGTGAGCGCCTCCATCATCCGCACATTCTGATAAAACCAATCGACCGCCACATTGTACGGGTTCCCGTTCCTCTCCCCGCGAAGGTCATTCCTTCCATCGCAAAGAAAAATCCGAATCGGCTTTTTCTCGCCCTTGCGAATGATATCGGGATACGCGTTTCCTCCGCGCAAATCCACGAAGCTCCCGACATTGCTTAGCACCTTGCGAAACTCATTCGGCCTTTCCCAAGCTACGGTAAACGCCGCTATCGCTCCTGAACTCGACCCGCCGATCCCATGCCGTTCCGGATCCTTCGAAATGTTGTATTCCTTGTACAGCACTGGCATGAGCTCCTCCACGACCACTTGCGCGTACTTATCATCCAGCGAATTGTATTCCGTGGGTCGATTCGTGGTTTTGTCGCCCCACTCCGTCGCCGTAGGCTCCGGCTGATCCGGCCGCCTGCCCGGATTGATGAACACCCCAATCATCACCGGCAATTCCCGCCGGAAAATCAAATTGTCCATCACATTCTGCGCGCGCACATCGCCATCGGGATCCATGAACGCGTGCCCATCGTTGTAAATCATCAAGCTGGCCGCGACGCTCGGATCGTACTGCGCAGGAACATAAACCCAGTAAGTATGCTGCGTCCCCGGATACGCTTTGCTTGGCATCGTGTATGGCCCTCGAATCTCTCCCTTCGGCACGCCCTCCTGCGGCAAAGAGTCCGGCCCCAATCTATAAAACGCATCAGGGTTCGACGTCTCCCCCGCCGCTCCTGGCGGCTTTGGAGTTTGCCCCGCCGCAATTTGCGCTGCAGCCGCAGCCACGAGCGCAATCCAAAATACTTTGCCATTCATCATTTTCATAACGGCCCTCAACATATCACAGCCCGGCCAGCCTATGTTCCTCTGCGCTCGCAACATCGCTGGCGCAAACTCCTCCGATTGTGCTGTACTTATCCTTGTGAATTTTTCTAGACTTCCCAATTCCCTGTGACCACTTCGCGCTCAGACTCCTCTCTCAACACTTTGCCCGCCCCGGTTGACTGGCGCACTCTTCCCCCCATCGCCGAATCCTACATCCCAATACTTCCTCGCCCATCGCTCAAATCTCTCATCCTCGCTTTCGCTCTCTTTCTCGCCACGCTCTGCACCTGTCTCGCCGCTGGCACGCAGTTCGCCGTCGCCTACGGCCATAATCAAGCCGTCTCCCTCGACGATTTCCTCCGCGCCTTCTCCCTCTTCTACAAGAATCCTCTTGGTCTTCTCGCCGGCATGCCTTTCGCCGCCACGCTCCTGACCGTTCTCCTCGCCCACGAACTCGGCCACTTCTTCGCCTGCCGCCACCATCACATCCATTCCAGCTATCCTTTCTTCATTCCCTTCCCGTCCCTCATCGGCACCTTCGGTGCTTTCATCATGATCCGTTCTCCCATCCGCACCACTCGCGCCCTCTTCGATGTCGGCGCCTCCGGCCCTCTCGTCGGCTTTTTTTTCGCCGTTCCCGCTCTGCTCTTCGGCCTCCTGCACGCCAAAGTCGTTCCCGGCATCGTCGATCCCTCTCACGCCGAGGTAATCTTCGGCACTCCAATCTTGCTTCGTTTCCTCGCTGGTTTGGTTCATCCCGGCACCAACCCCAACATGCTTCTCCTCCATCCCGTCGGTCGCGCCGCCTGGGTCGGCCTTTTTGCCACTTCGCTGAACCTCCTCCCCGCCGGACAGCTCGATGGCGGCCACATCCTCCGCTCCATCAACGTCCGCCTCCATCGCTTTTCCAGCTTTCTCCTTCCGCTCGCTCTCATTCCCCTCGGTTATTTCTACTGGTACGGCTGGTATGTTTGGTCCGCTCTTCTCTTCGGCCTCCGCTTCCTCCGCATCGCTCCCATCTACGACCCCGCCCCGCTCGACCCGCCCCGCCGCCTCGCCGCTCTACTAACTCTCATCGTCTTCATCCTCTGTTTCATGCCCGCCCCCCTCTTCGGCCTCTAAGTCCTCTGCTGCGCTAGCATCTCCGGCACACCATGTAGTCCGCTCAGCTGCAACTTGGAAACTGGGCCCACTTCACTGGCAACCGCGTCTTTCGGGACTTACTTCAGTTAGTCTCTCCGCGTCCGACACTTGAATTGCGCTTTCGTCTCCGAATAGACTCATGGAATGAAGCGAGCCGTCCAAAGTCGCCGCAAAGTGTACGGGCAACTCCTCGAGCAGGCCCGCCGCCAGCCGCATCGCGAATGCTGCGGAATTCTGGCCGGGCAGGGCGGACTCATCACGCAGGCATTCCCTGCTAAGAACGCCGCGGCTGATCCGGTGAGGAATTACGTGATTGCGGCCAAAGAGATTACGCGCCTGATGGGGGAGCTCCGCAAGCGGCGTCTCCAATTCCTCGGCATCTACCATTCTCATCCGCATTGGCTGGACGCGAATGAGCCTTCGCCCAAAGACATCGCTCTGGCCTATTATTCCGAAGCGATCTATTTCATCGTCTCACCCCGGCCGTACGCAACCACGCCCGTCCGCGCGTTTTCAATACGGGATGGGCGTGCCATGGAACTGGAAATTCAGGTCGTACACTGAGGTAAACGCGCAGCTGTTTACAGTCCTCAAACTCCATTCCACTTGTCCGGTAAGCGTTAATCAGGACTTAGCGCCATGATTTCCGAGTAGCCCGCTCACCCACGAAGTGACCTGTTCTGGGATTCTGAGTGCGACACAAATTGTATTATCGGAAGGAAGGCAGGCGCGCCCCAGCGTTTGCCAAGTAGATTGGCGCGAGTTATATTCCTCAGATTCTGTGAAAAACCTGGAGCCGCGCACGTTTGCGCCGGTCCTCAGCGAGGGTGAAGTGAAATCGAATCTGAAAGCTTCCCAGGTCGCATTCCTTCTTTGGTTCGCATTTTCCGGGTGGAGGTGCGCGATGGCTAGGCCTCAGAACGCATCCAGCGAAGTGCGGGGAAAAGATCGCGCCGCCATTGCCCGAACAGTTGCTGCCTTCCTGGATGCATGGAACAAACACGACGCACACGCCTTCGCGATGACATTCACGGAAGACGCGGATTTTACCAATGTGGCCGGCACACATGCTCAGGGGCGCTCCAGTGTGGAATCGTTTCATGCCCCGATGTTTGGAGGGATTTTCAAAGAAAGTCACCAGACGGCCGAAATCCGCAGCATCCGTTTCTTAAAGCCGGACTTGGCCGCGGTGGACGTGGACTGGAAGATGACTGGGGCAAGATCCCAGGACGGAACCCCGCGGCAGGAACGTAGAGGTCTTTTGAATTGGGTGATGGCGCGTCAGAGCGACGGCGCATGGCTCATCCAGATCATGCACAATACGGACCTGACCAATTACCCTCAGCCGCCGCAATAGAGTGCATGCCATTTTCCGCTTACTCCGAAGGTATGCTCAAGAATTGATGAAGATTTCGGCGTGTCCGATTGCCGACGGCATCTCAGGCTCAAGTCCTGATTTGTAAGATTACCGGTAACTTGAAATCTCACTTTACCGGTAACGGCGTTTACCGGGACCTAGCGACGCGAGCCAGCAAGAACACCACTTAATCAGTGAAAGTGATTCGCTGCAAAGTCCCGTAAAAAGTAGAGGCGTCGCCTCGCCAGCCAGAAAAATGCGCGTAGAAATCGTCGTTGTCAGTTGAACAAGCGATATCGGCCAGTTCCGGGTCAGTTGGTGACGAACCGACGAACTTGTTGTGGTGAATCAGGTCCCAGCAATTCATCATTTGTTGGCCAAATCGAACCGAACGTTTTGCGAGTATCGTCTGTCCCTCAAGCGGGACATTCTTGTCCAACTGTTGTTCGGGGTGTTCCACAGGGTAGAAGCTCATTTCGGAGACAGGTACGTCGCGCTTCCAATACTTCCTAAAGCCGAGCCTAGCAATTCCCGGGGCTGAGAATGTCCAGAGATAACTGTTGTAATCCCCGCTGACAATGCATGTAAGAGGCGTTCTGATGTGGTATTTACCTAAAACTACGTCACGGCTACGCGAAAAATGAGTCGCTATGCAGACTGTCTCTGGGGCAAAAAGGGATAGAAGGAACACGACCGCGCAGGGCAGCCAGAGTAGATTTCTCATGCCGAAGCAACTGCCTCTAACGCTTGGACTCCGGAGCACCTAAATTAGTTCCCGGGTTGGCTCAAGCCCGGTCCTGCGGGCCAAGTCCCGATTTGTCGGAAAACCGGAAAAGTTCGTCCCAGTACCCACATGGATGATTACCGCGTTTGCCAGGACTTTGCGTCGGATTTCGTTTGCGGTTGAAATAGCGAACCATGCGATAGCCGCCGCCTCGGGTGCTTCCGGCCATCGCGTGATTTCTGAGACGGCGTATAAGACTTTCGGGAGGGCCCACGGGAGGTGATGGCGCCCAGAAGCTTCTGCCGTGGAGGGAAATGAAGCTCCTCTCCGGGCACGGTAAACCTCCGACTCGCTGCAAAATCAAACCTTGACGGTTTTGGCCAGATTGGCTAACATGTCTGCATGCGACATGTCGCACAACGACCTGCCATCAAGCATCACAAGCCGCTCACCGAGCCCGTTCTCCTAATCCTCATGAGCCTGGCAGCCCAACCGCGCCATGGCTACGCGTTGATCAAAGACATCGAGGTTCTAAGCCGCCGCCGTGTGCGCTTGAGCACGGGCACGCTCTATGGCGCCCTCCGCCGGCTGCTGGACGAGGGTTGGATTGAACGGTTCGAGCAGGAAGATACGTCGAGGGACAAGCAGGCATACAGGCTGACTAGCGAAGGCCGCCGTCAGCTCGAGCTTGAGCTGGATCGTTTTAGAGAACTCAGCCGTGCGGGGTTCGCACGACTGCGTCTCGACGAGGCGTAGAGATATGGATGCAGTCTTCCGAGTGCTGCTTTATCTATACCCGCAACGGCACCGAGAGTTGCTCGGTGCCGAAATGCAAGCTGTTTTCGAACAGGGCGCGCAGGAACACCGGCTCCTCGGACCATCCCAATATCTGCGTTTCGTTCTGCTGGAACTGGGTGGCTTGGTTCTCCACGCCGCCATCGCTCAGTTCGCTAATGCTACCCACAGGGGTTACTTGGAAAACCAGGTCCACGGCACCTTGGCCCCACCACAGGATCTACCTGACGAGGTGATTGAGGCGCAGAATCGCCTTGCGGTTAACATCAATCAGCTTTCATTTGCCATCTCTCACCATCAGTTTGTTCAGGCACGTTTCTACAAGAACGAGGAGCGTAAGGCGCGCGAGAACCTGCGCCAGATGCGAGAGAAGTATGGCATCGGGGACCCTCAACCCCTGCCCTGATGGCGAATCCCGCAGCGAGTGGACGATTAGTTTGAATGTATAGGTCGGAGGAGGAGCGCTTGGTGTACAAAAAGCTGAACTCAGCGGACGCTGATTCAGAGACACCAAGGAGGCTCCCCCATGCAACCTATGTATTACATCGGACTGGATGTTCACAAGAGGACGATCAGCTACTGCGTGAAAGATGCCAGCGGCAAGATTCACGCTGAAAGCACGATTCCCGCCACCCGCGTGGACCTAGATCGCTGGATGAAAACACTGCCGCAGCCGTGGACCGCGGCGATGGAAGCCACGATGTTTACGGGCTGGATCTACGATCATCTCCAACCCCACGCTGCATCGCTGAAGGTGGCGCATCCGCTGATGCTGCGAGCCATCGCCGCCGCCAAAAAGAAGAATGATCGCATCGATGCCGGCAAGATTTGCGACTGCCTGCGCTGCGATTTTCTGCCGGAGTGCTACATGGCCCCGACCGCCATTCGCGAACGGCGTCGCACCCTGCGCTATCGCAACCTGCTGGTTCGGCAGATGGTGCAGATGAAAATCAAGATCAGCGCGCTGCTGATGGAAGCGGGCGTGAGCTACAACAAACAGCGCTTGCACAAAGCCGGCTATTTCCGCGAGTTGCTGGCGACCAACCCGGACATCGATAAAGGGCTGCGTTCGCTGCTGCGGTTGTGCCGGGAGACAGTGGTACGTCTGCAGAAAACCGAGAGTGCCTTGGTGCGCTCGCTCGAAAGTGATTCGTTGCTGGTGGATCGCGTGGAGCGATTGATGACCATCCCAGCCCTGGGGCCCATCACGGCGTTGACCTGGGCGCTGGAAGTAGGAGACGTGCAACGATTTTCGTCGATCAAAAAAGCCGTCAGCTATTGTGGGTTGTGCGGCGCGGAGAAGAGTTCGGCAAACAGCATGCAGCGTACGCCGCTATCCAAACAGCGCAACAAACATTTACAGACGACTTTGATCGAGGCGGCAAAAATGGCCCCGCGCAACAGCCCGGAGCTGGCTATGCTCTATGACAAGGAAAAGCAGAAAGGCAATGCCAATCGCGCGACTCTGGCCGTGGCGCGCAAGCTCGTCGCGTACCTGGTGGCCGTGGATCGCCGCCAAAAAGAGTTCCTGACAGTAGAAAGAGAAAACCGCACCGCCGCGTAGCAGAGCGGCGAGAAATACAGGAGGATTTCTTCGGCGCGTCGCCTGCCAGGTCTTGCCGTTAACGCGACTGGGCGAAGGAGCGCAAGCTCTGGATGCTCCCGCTGATAAGTTTCGAGACTGGCAGGAGATCACAAACTCAATCTTCTGATCAAGACCACTCGCTGGTCTGAGACAGCAAATGGAAGTCTGGTTCTATCTGAAATAGGAACCACGGCTGAGAAGCCAAGAGATGCGGCGAAGAATCAGAAAGGACTTACACCCGCGCTCCTCCGTAGCGCGTCGGGAGAGCTTTTGCCCTCTTGACAAAGACCTATCATGGAAGTCGCGTTACCGGAAAAGTTCGTTCCAGTACGAACTTTGATATAGGCCCCACGGGCAGGACGGAGCTTTCGCAATGTCCAGTCTCCAACCCCTGTCTCACCAAACTCCCGATTTCCCGCCAACCCCTTCCATCCATTCCACTTCCCGCGCCTCAATTCGAATGATACGCATCAAGTACTATATCTTGACAGTAATTCAATTCCATGGTACCCTTCGCCATGCTTGCCCTGAGCCTCGAACGGTCCTCCCGCACACATTCTTCTCCGCCTGCCCCCAACCCAGCCGCGCCTGTCATTCCGAGCGAGGCCGGGACCTCATGTCCTGCGATCGCTTCGCGCGACGAACATCTGCTGTTGCTCCTTTTGCTATCCACTAATCACCAACAACTACCTACTAACTCATTTATAATCCGCACTTCCGAAAAACTCGCTCGTAACCCCTTTGGAATCCGCACTTACAAAACGCTGGACTTAAAGTCCTTTAGAATCCGCACTTACGAAAAAACCAGGGGGGAGGGCCGATTATTGTTAACCAGAAATCCGACGAAGGATTTTTGTCCTCCCGAGCACAACGTCAAAGTCCCCAGGCAGCGCTCCCCCGCCATTCTTTCGTTTGACGGCGCTCCAACTCCGGTTATGATGCGGCCTTCAGCCGGCGGCCGAGGTCCCGCCCAACCAGACAATGCCGCCACTTCTTCGCACCCTCCGCCTTCGCGATCTCTACTTGCTTTTCGTCGGTTCGGTCATCGGCTCAGGAATTTTTCTCACACCTGGCCTGATTCTTCGCCAACTGAACGGTTCGGTCGGCTACTCGCTCCTCGTCTGGATTGCCGGAGGTGTTCTCTCTCTCCTCGGCGCCCTCACTTACGCCGAGCTTGCCGCCACCAATCCCGAAGCAGGCGGCCTCTACTGCTTCATCCGCGACGGCTTCGGCCGCGCCTCCGCTTTTCTCTACGGCTGGTGCCTGTTTCTCGTCATCGCGAGCGGCTCCGTCGCCGCCCTCGCTCGCGCCTTCGCGGATTATTTCGCCCGAATTATTCCCCTGTCTGGACCCGGCAAAACTGGGCTCTCAGTTGCTGTGATCGCCGTCGTCACTGCCGTCAACGTCTGGGGCACTCGCAAGAGTTCCGATCTCCAGAACTGGACCACCCTCATCAAGGTCGGCATCATCGTGATTCTCAGCGCCGTACTTTTTTCGCTGGGCAGCCACGCGGGAGAATTGCCCGCGGCTTTGGGCTCGACGCAGCATGGCCTCGGCCTCTTTTCCAACTTTGGCCTCGCCATGATCGCCGTCCTCTGGGCTTACGAGGGCTGGCAGTTCGGCACCTACAGCGCCGGCGAAGTCGTCAACCCGCAAAAAGCCTTCCCTCGCGCCTTCCTGCTTGGTTCGATCAGCCTCGCTGCTCTCTACGTCATCGCCGTGGTGGCCTACCTCTTTGCTCTGGGCCCTGCCGGAGCCACCGCCAGCGACACGATCGCCTCGACTTCCGTCGGCGTCGTCCTCGGGAGAAAGGCGGAAATTATTGTCGCGCTCACGATTTTGATTTCTACCTTCAGCGCCGCGAACAGCGTCCTCCTCACTGCTCCCCGCGTTTTCTACGCGATGGCCAACGACAATCTCTTTTTCAGAAAACTAGCCGAAGTCCATCCGCGCTTTCAGACACCGGCCGCGGCGATCATTGCGCTTGGCGCCTGGTCTGCGGTTCTTGCCTGCGCCGGAAAATTCGCCGAGCTGATTGGCGGAGTCATCTTCATCGGCTGGATTTTCTACGGACTCGGCGCCGCTGCCATTTTCCCGCTTCGCCGCGCTGCCAAAGGCCTAGCAATTCCCTATCGCGTCCCCGGCTATCCGTGGACGCCGATTCTCTTCGTCCTCGCCGCCGCGGCCATTGTCGTCAATGCGATCGTCGCCGCCACCATCGATCCCAAGCAATTCATAAACTTGGCGATCGCCATCGCACTCTTCGCGCTGGGCCTCCCCGCCTATTTCTTCTGGCGCAAGCGCGCCGCTCCCGCCTCTTGATGCAGAGGATTGTGCCCATGTCGCCGATTCCCGCACCCATCTTTAAAGTGCCTCAGAGCACGTCAAGGTTAGTAGGCTTCGGCGCGTGCGCCCAGGAGCGCATTTCCGCCGCTTTTCAGGAACGTCTGAAGGGCTTCGAGGTGAAGTTGCTGGGCTTTGTGCAAGATGTTGGAAAATTCCGTTTTGCCGCGAAGCCCATCTAACCAGGGGTCGCGCACTAGCGCCTGATAGCAGAAAAAGCCGTGACTCACGGAGCGATCGAGCATTTCGATTGCCTGTTTATCCGCTCCGAGAAAGCTTAACTGGCGCGACAGGTAGTACATTCCTTCTGGATCACGGAAAGTGGCTGACATTAATTCTTCGCTTGCGGCGAGGCTCTCTTCGCGGTTGCCTTCGAGCAGGGCGTGCAGTGAGATCAGATAGAGTTTTCCCAGCCTGCCGGGTTTGGTCTCTTCATAACGACCGAGCGCGGCGATCGCTTCCTGCTCGCGGCCGAGCATGACCAAAACTATGGCGGTGCCATAACCGTAGTCATTGCGGGAAGCTTCCAGAGCGCGCTCGTAGTCACCGAGCATAAAATACGTGTGATTGAAGGTGAGAGAAATTTGCGGGTCCAGACGCCGGGCTTCCTGATGGGCGAGGAGCGCAGGCTGCAACAATCCGCAATAGCGGCAGACGTGGCCAAGTCCCGCAAAGAGCTCCGCGTCAGCCCGATGTTCGCGCGCGCGTTGAAGAAGGCGTTGTAAAGCATCGAGCGTTTGGCCTTGATCGACCTGGAGATGCGTGTACAGGTGATGGGCCAGCGGCAATTTGGGATTGAGCTGAAACGCTTTCTGAAACGCGTCGTCCGCTGCCCGAAGTCCCTCGACGGAGCCGAGATTGTACTTGTCCCAAAGCCAGCGGGCGCGGCCCAGGCGGGCCCAGGCAGGGGCGTAGCTGGGATCGATGCTCAAGCACTCTTCGTAAAGCTTGATTGCCGCGGTCAATTGGTCCCATCGTCTGCTCAGTTCGTTGGCTTGCAGATAGAGGCGGTAAACTGTGGGGCTCGCCGGGCGATCCTGCTCGAGGACGGCTTGAGCAGTTTCGCCGAGCGAGGGCAAAAGCGCGTCGACGACACGGCGAACCAGGTCGTCGTGAAGCGCAAGAAGCTCTTTTACGGTGACTTGGGAAGTATGCGACCAGAGTAGCGTGCCACTGGGGACTTCTATAAGTTGCGCGGTGAGGCGCAACTGCTCGCCGACTGAGAGGAGAGCACCAGTCAGGATTACGTCCACTTCGGATTCTTTTCCGATTCGCTGAAGATCGGGCGCGTCCTGCGCGTATTGCGCGGCGGCGAGCGAGGAACGCACGACGAGGTTTTCCAGTCCCGCGAGCGAAACGCTAATGGCTTCCGGCAAACTGTGCGTCAGAAACTCGATTTCCGAGCTGGGACGGAGCAGACGGAAAGGGAGCACGATGATGCGTTGCAACCTCTGTGCGCACGCCTGAGTTTCGATACCCTCCATCAACAAGGTCCCGCGCACGTCGTCGGCCATTTCCTCGGCGCTCTGATATCTTTCCTGCGGTGATCGTGCGAGGGCTTTGTGCACGATTCGTCCCATCGTGGCGATCGCAGGCGAACCCATCAAGGCTGGAGGGTGAACGTGCATAACGGAATGGGCAATCTCGCCGAAAGTGGCGCCGCTGAATGCGGGATGACCGCTCAGAAGCTCGAACAAGATCGCGCCAACAGAAAAAATATCGGAGCGCGCATCGACCGGTTCTCCCCGGAACTGCTCCGGAGAGGCGTACCGGGGCGTGCCGAGGAATTCGCCCGGCATCGTCGAGCCACTCAAAGTCGAGGCGGTCGCGTCGACCGAGTCATGCTGCGTGTATTTAGCAATGCCGAAGTCGAGGACTTTCGCGCCGCTCGGCGATAGCAAAACATTTTCGGGTTTCAGATCGCGGTGGATAATTCCTTTCTTGTGAAACGCGTCCAACGCCGACAAAATCCCAAGCACAATTTGCGCGGCGTCTCTGACGGGCACCGGCCCTTGCGCGATGCGCCGAGAAAGGGTTTCGCCCTCGACGAACTCCATCACCAGGACGAGTTGGTCCTGCTCTTCGGCGATGTCATAGAGACGGCAAGCATTTGCGTGGGCGACTTGCGCTGCGGCACGTGCTTCTTGCCAGAAGCGCTCCCTCCGGTCGGCAGCCTTTGCCAGAAACTCAGGCAATACCTTCAGCGCTACATCGCGCCCCAGGCGCACATCGCGGGCGCGATACACGTCTCCCATCGCTCCAGCACCGAGCTGAGCGAGAATTTCGTAAGGACCAAGCCTTGTACCGGTGTTGAGAGGCATAAGTCGGTTCAGTATAACCTGAGAGGTTCCGGCAAGTGATGGGGGGCGGACCTGCCCATTTCTTTTGGCGCAAACGCGCGGGACCCGCTTGACCGCATGAGGCTATCGCATGAGCTCACTGTCCATCGCTCCAGTTCCGCCGTTCCCGTTTCGGCGCTCAGTTCTGACGATTTTCTGGAAACTTTCTGCACCGGCTCGGTGTCCAACCGACTATCCAGGGATTGGCCGGAACTTTGCCTGCTCGCAGGAAGGCGCGCGATGCTCGAAGCGCAAGGGCTCACGAAATATTACGGCTCGGTGCTCGCCGTCCAGAACATTGACTTCTCTCTCGAACCTGGCCAGGTTCTCGGCTATCTCGGCCCAAACGGCTCCGGCAAAAGCACCACCGTCAAAATGTTGGTCGGGCTGCTCGAGCCCACTGGCGGCCAGGTACTATTCTGCGGAAAAAATATTCAGAATGATCTGGTCGGCTATCGCAGACACCTGGGCTACGTCCCAGAAGAAGCCAATCTTTATCCATACTTGACCGGCTACGAATACCTCGAACTCGTGGGCACTTTGCGCGGAATGTCCGCGGAGCGCATGAAAATAAAAATCGATTCCTGCCTCGAGCTATTCTCTCTATTTCCGCATCGCCATCTTTCGATCGGCTCCTACTCCAAAGGCATGCGCCAACGCATCCTTCTTATCTCGGCGCTGATGGACAATCCCGACGTGCTCATCCTCGACGAACCTCTCTCGGGACTCGATGTCACATCCGCGCTCATCTTCAAGAATCTCATTCAAGTGCTGTGCGCGCGCGGAAAGACGATTTTCTATTGCTCTCACATTCTGGAAGTCGTCGAAAAAGTCTGCACCCGCCTGCTCATTCTGCGAAAAGGCCAGGTCATCGCCAGCGGCGCAACGGAAGAGGTTCGCCAGCGCATTGGCGAAGCATCGCTGGAGCACATCTTTCTTCATCTCGTCGAAGATCGAGACGTCGCGCAGATCGCAAATAATATCGTCGACGTGGTAATTTCCCCGTGATCGCCCGCGCAAAACAATTTGTTAGCGCCGTCTGGGAAACGCAATCTCGGCGTCCTTTTGGAACGCTTCTGCGCGTATTCGCCAGCCGGGTTTTCCGCGGCGGGGGCGAATCCGGCGCCTCCGAATTGGACGTCGGTCTCGGCGTCGTTCTGATTCTCCTCGCCATGCCGGGCGTGCTAGTTTCCGTGCTGCTCTTCGAGAAATACAGCACGCTTCTCCGATGGATGCGCCAGGAGGGTTCGTTCGATCCTTTCGTCTCGACAATCCCCGACGAGTATTTCTTCATCGTGCTGAGCATGGTCGTCGCCGGCGCTGCCGCCGTTTGGCGCTGGGATGCACTATTTCTCGACCGCCGCGATTATACGAATATCGTTCCGCTTCCAATCTCGCTTCGGCGAATCTTTCTCGGTAATTTTGTCGCGATCCTTTTTCTCGCGGGCGCGCTGACTCTGGACGTGAATGCCGGGAGCTTCGTTCTTTTCCCCATTGCCGTGACGGGTTCCCAGGATTCACTTTCTCTCTTCCTGCGGTTCGGGGCCGGCCACGCCGGGGCAGTGATACTCGCCAGCGCGTTTAGTTTCTTTGCGGTGTTCGCAGTCATCGGACTACTCATGGCCGTGCTGCCTCACGGACTCTTCCGCAAGGTGTCGCTCTGTGTGCGCTTTGTGATCGCGTTCTTCTTTCTGGCACTTCTGGCCACGAGTCTCGCTGTGTCTCCGTACCTAGCTCATACCGCACGCGCCGGCAAACTGCCGATCCATTTCCTGCCGCCGGTATGGTTTCTCGGCATTTGCGAGACGCTCTGGGGCAACGGCGCGAATCCCTTTTTCGCGCCCATGGCGCGGAAGGCCCTGCTCGCGCTCGGCGTTGCGCTTGGCGTCGCCGTCTTGTCCTACGCTCTGGCGTTTCGACGCTCCTTCATCCGGATTCCGGAGACGTCAGAAGTCGGACCCTCGCCGCGCTTGCAATTTCATTTCTTTCCAATCCACCTGCTGGAGGGAGTGTTCCTTCGCGATCCCCCGCAGCGCGCCTGCTTCTACTTCATCAGGCGGACGCTTTTGCGCAGCGAATCGCACCTGCAAATCGCCTCGGCCTTCTTCGCGATGGGCCTCGTCGTCGCCGCGCAGTCTCTCGCATCCGTCTTTCGCAACAACCCGGCGATCGCTCTTCGCATCCCTTCCGAGGATCTGCTCTCGATTCCGTTTATCCTGGGCTTTTGTATTGTCGTGGGAATTCGACTCTCTTTTGAAATCCCCAACGACCTCCGAGCCAATTGGGTGTTCGCTCTCTGGATCGATCCTGGCACCCTGCAGATTCGCGCCATCGCGCGCAAAGTGCTTCTCACGTTTTCTCTCGTCTCGCTCTTGCCGCTCTGCTTCGCCTTTTCCTGGCTGCTCTGGGATTTCGGCACCGCGATGCTGCACACCGCGGTCTTCGCCGGCTGCACGATTGCTCTCGTCGAACTCCTGCTTCTCCGCTTCCGCAAAATCCCTTTCACCTGCACTTATCCGCCGTTCCAAAGCCACTCCGCTTTGATTTTCGTTGCCTATCTTTTCGGCTTCGTGATCTTCACGGCTTACCTGCCCGAACTCGAGCTTTGGTCGCTCGCTGATCCCTGGCGCACCCTCGTATTCCTCCCACTGATCGGCGTCGTCTTCCTTTCTATCCATTTTTATCGAAAGCAAATGCTCGACATGGACAAGCAACTTATTTTCGAAGAGAGCTCCGCGTCGGGCTTCTAATCTATGAGCAGAATCCGAGAAAACGGTCCAAATTGGCGGGGCTAACGGTTCGCTCAGGCGGCGGATTCGGCTGCGGCACGAAGGAGAGCGGGCGACGGTTTTGCAGAGCGGGATTCCAGAAGGACGCGGATGCCGTGGCGGGGGCGGAGCGTGATGGAGGCGAGCGGCACGACGGGATGGCCTGCGACGAGGCGGAAGCGGTAGTGCTGCGCGATGGTGGCGAGGGTCAGCGCGGATTCCATCAACGCGAATGTGTTTCCGATGCACTGGCGCGGGCCGCCGCCGAAAGGAAAATAGGCGAAGCGGGGGATGCGCTTGAGAAGGTCGCCCTCCCAGCGCTCGGGACGAAATTCAAGCGGCGCGTCATACCAACGCGGATCGCGATGGATGGTCCATTGGGTGAAGGAAACGCCGGAGCCTTTGGGGACGGGGTAGCCGGCGATTTCGACGTCTTCGATAGCGGTGCGGGCGGTGCCCCAAGCGGGAGGATAGAGGCGGAGCGATTCGGTGATGACGTGATTCGTATAGGTAAGATTGGGAAGATCGTCGAGCGAAGGAGACCGGCCGGCGAGAACGGAATTGAGCTCGGCGTGGAGCTTCGCTTCGACGGAGGGATTTTGCGCGAGGAGCCACCAGGTCCAGGAGAGCGTGTTCGCGGTGGTCTCGTGGCCGGCCAGAAAAAGGGTGATGGCTTCGTCGCGAAGCTGCTGATCGGTCATGCGCGAACCGTCTTCATCCTGCGCGGCCAGGAGCATGGAGAGAAGATCGCCGGCGTCGCGGCCGGAGGCACGCTTCTCCGCGATGATGCGGTAGAGGACTTTTTCGATTTGGCGGATGGCGCGTTCGAGGCGGAGATTCGTGGGAGTGGGCACCCACTGGGGAATCAAAATGGTGCGGCGGAAATTGGCGCCGAGTTCGAGAAGAAGTTCGAGGGATTTGCCGACGTCCTGAGCGTCGCGCTCGACGTCGGCATCAAAGAGAGTTTTGCCGACGATCTGGAGCGTGAGGCGCATCATTTCCTTGTGGATGTCGCGCTCTTCACCGTCGTGCCACTCGTGGAGGAGGCGCTCGGTGTACTCAACCATGGTCGAGGCATAGCCGGCGATTCGTGCGCGGTGGAAGGCGGGCTGCGCCAAACGTCTTTGCCGCAGCCAGAAGTCGCCTTCGCTAGTGAGCAGGCCGCGGCCAAAAACGCGCTTGTTGGCTTGCAGGACGCGGCCTTTTACGAATTTGCGCGGATGAGTGACGAGGACGTCTTCGATGTCCTTCGGATGATTGATGAGAAGAATACGGAAATTCAGGACGCGAAGACCGATGACGTCGCCGTAATCGTGGACGAGTTGGGTGAAATAGCCGAGCGGGTCGCCGTTGTTGAGAGGGCCGAGCGACCAGCGCTTTAGGCCGGTGGAAGGGCCGGGGGGTTCTTTGCGCTTCGGCACGGCGCTCATGCTTTCATGCTAAGGCTGCGCCGGTACGGCGTCAACGCGCGGCGCATCAAGAATTGTTGGCTCTCGGCGGGCGCAGTCCACGGAGGAGGAACGCGCCGCTGCGAAAAGTAATGGAGACGTTCGAGAGACCTGCGGCTGAGAGGCGTGAAGAGGCGGTGGCCGGCGCGATGGGAACAAACGTACTGCGGATGTGGGCAATGCGGTGCAGCCAGCCGTCTGGGATGTCCACAGCGAGGAAGACGCCGCCGGGACATAGGACGCGGTGGATTTCCGCAAAGGCGCGATCCTGGGCTTCCGGCGATTTGAGATGGTGCAGCATCAGGACGGCGAGGACGGTGGTGAAGGTTCTTTCTGGAAAGGGGAGCGCGGAGGCGTCGCCCTGTACGACTGAGGCGTTTGCGCGGATGGCATCGTTGGCAGACTGGATGCGATACGCGAGGGTCTGAATTAAAACGTGGCTGTATTCGAGGCTGGTGACTCGCGGGGAAAGTTTGCGCAACTCTTGCGTTGCGGCACCGGCGCCCGCACCAATTTCCAGGACATGATCTCCCAATTCCGCGCCGTCGAGAAGCCACGGGAGAATCTCTTTGCGAGTTACGCGGCGCCAGAGGGACGAAGAGCAAAACCAATTTTCAAAACGATTCACAGAACCACTTCCCATCTCCCGCGCCGGGAGAAAATTCGCTTGAGCGCAAAAAACAGATGCGCGCGGCTCTTACGGGCCAGGCTGCTTCCCAGGGCTCGATTATCGCAGGATTGCGCCGATGTGCCGCAAAGAAGCGGCGAATTGGTCGGCGTTGTAGGCGGATGGATTTTCGAGTTGCTGGAAGAGGACATTGATGGCGGCGCGGACTTCGCCGGCATTTGCGGGCTTTGCGTCTTTGGTGTAGGCAATGTAGAGAGAATCCATGGCCATGGCGGCTTGTTCGGCGGCGCGCTCGTCGGCGAGAGATATGGTTTCGGCGTCGTCTGCGATTTGGTGGAGCGTGCGGAGGACGAGCGCTTGGTCGTACTGCACTGTGGCGAAGCGTTCGGCAAAACGCTGGGCGATGGGAGCTGCGGCTGAGGCGGCGGCAGCGACGGCGTTGCGATCGGGATTCAGCTTGGACATTTCGGCGGACACATCCGAGATGTGGCGATCAAGCTCCTGAGCGCTTGCAGGATCAACCTGCTTCGCGAGCAGGCGAAAAACGATGTAGCGCGAACTGTTCCACGCAGGATCGCCGGGACGCCGCCCGGGATAGCCGTGGGCTTGACGCCAACTGTCTTTTGCGGGACCGAGGGAGTGGTGGCAGGCGAAACAGGAAAGCTCGGAATATTCGGGCCAGAGGTCTTTTTTGTCGTAGCGTTCGCCGGTCGCGCGCCAGATGAGGCGATCTATTTCTGCGCGAAGCTGGACGGCTTGGCCGGCGCTCCAGTCGCGAACGCCGGTCCATGCGGCGTCCTCGACGGGATTGCCTGGTGCGGACTCGCGCGGGAATTTCCAGTGGCGCGGCATCACTGCGGAAAAAGAATCCAATTCGAAAAAAAGATCGGGATGACCGGCGGCGATCATTTCGTGATCGACGAATTTGTCTTTTGTGCCGAGATGGCACGAGAGGCATTTCTCAGTGCGAAGAATTACGTTGCGTGTGTCGTACATGCCGAGTGCGACGGATTTTTCGTGAGGCCAATCGCGAGTGGTGTGCGGGCCAAGCCAGGCGGAGGCGGGACCATGGCAATTCTCGCAGGAGACACCCTCGGAGAGTTCGAAGGGGCGGCCGCGCTGGTCGGGCGTTGTGTAAAGTGCGTGGCAGACGAGGCATTTCGGCGCTTCTTCAGCCTTCGAACTGAGCTTGAGGATGCGGGCGATACGTTCTCCGATCTCGCCGGTGAGAGCCTGGTACGCGTGGCTGTGTTTATCCTTCATAATCCAGGTGGAATATTCGTTCTGCAAAATACGGCTGCCGGCGACGGGCGTGACGCTGCCGTGACAGCTGGTGGCGGCACAAGAGCCGGGGCCGATATATTTTTGCTGTTCCTGCGAGGCGTCCGCATGAACGGCAGACGAGCGATTTGCCGCTGCGTTGCGCTCGTTCGCGGCGGCAATGCTGGCAGCGAAAGCGAGCGACATAGGGAGCGCGAGGCAGAGCGCTGCGTTCATCCAATGAGATTTGGAGGCGATTCGCATTCGAAGTGGCGGACGAGTCGTTCGCCTCATTATGGTGTGGAAGCGGCGGGCGCCGCGTTGTCTTTTTGGCGGCGTGGCGCGAAAAGGCAACGGGGCAACTATTTACAGGGCGGGGAGGCGCCAGTAGTATGCAAGAGAATCCGTACTACACCTTACGCCGCGCGACGAAATGCGCCCGGCGCCTTTCCATGCGAGACGCCGCGCCGTGATCTTCGACGACCTGCGAGCTATCCAGCTTCGCTACGGCTTCTTGCCCAAAGCGGAGCTTGAAGCACTCTCTCAACGTTCGCATACGCCGCTATATCAGCTTCATGGCGTAGCCAGTTTCTATCCGCATTTTCAGCTTGTCGCACCGCCGAAAGCGGATGTACGCGTTTGCGCGGACATGAGTTGCCATTTGAATGGAGCCTGCGAGTTGCGCGCGGAGCTGGAACAACGCTTTGCGAAGAGCGGGGCGGCGGATGTGACGATTCGCGATGTGTCTTGTCTTGGGCGGTGCGATCAGGCGCCGGCGGTTTCGATCAACGATGAAATTTTCACGAACATGACCGCGGCTTCCGCGGAAGCCGTCGCGCGCGAGGCAATTCTTGGCGAAGAGATTTCGGAGCCGCATCCAGAGCACGCGCGGGTAAAATGCGCGTCCGATCCTTACGATGAAGGCACAAGGTACGGCGTGGTGCGGAAGCTGGCGGAGACGAAAGATTGGAACGGAGTGCTGGCGGAATTGAAGGATTCCGAGTTGCGCGGGATGGGCGGCGCGGGATTTCCAACGAGCATGAAATGGGATTTGGTGCGGAAGCAGCCGGGCACTGAAAAATATATCGTGTGCAACGCGGACGAGAGTGAACCGGGGACGATCAAAGACCGGTTCATCATGACGCACCTTCCGCATTTGGTGATCGAGGGGATGATAATCGCGGGGCTGGTGACGGGAGCGAAAAGAGGGATTTTGTATATTCGGCACGAATATCACTTGCAAGAAGAGATTCTTGGCGAGGAGTTGCGACGCTGCTATCACGCCGGGCTACTGGGGAAAAACGTATTGGGAAGCGAATTGGTCTTTGATATGGAGATTTTCGTGAGTCCAGGGGGGTATATCTGCGGCGAAGAAAGTGCGTTGATCGAGGCGATTGAAGGGAAACGCGCGGAACCCAGAAACAAACCGCCGTTTCCCGGGCAGGCCGGGCTTTGGCAGAAGCCAACAGTAATTAATAACGTAGAAACCTTCGCAAACGTGCCGCAGATTTTGGCGCGTGGCGTGGAATGGTACAAAACGCAAGGCAAAGATGTATCACGCGGATTGAAATTTGTGGGCGTCAGCGGGCATGCAGCGAAACCGGGGATTTATGAAGTGCCGATGGGAATTGCGATGCGCGAAGTGCTGTTTGACTACGCCGGAGGAGTTCGCGGAGGGCGGCAATTGAAAGCGTTTGCGCCTTCGGGACCGTCTTCCGGATATTTGCCAGCCTCAATGGTGGACGTGCGGCTCGATTTCAAGGCGCTCGCGGATGCGGGGTCGATGCTGGGATCGGGCGCGATCGTGGTTTGCGACGATACGACGTGCATGCTGGACATGGCGTTGAATGCGGTGCGGTTTTATCGGAATGAGTCGTGCGGGAAATGCGTGCCGTGCCGGGTGGGCTCGCAAAAAATGACAGATTTGCTGGTGCGCTGGACTCGCGGTGGAGTGGCGGAAAAGCAATATCGTGGGGACCTGGCGCTGATTGACGAGTTATGCCAGGCGATGAGCCTGACTTCGATTTGCGGGCTGGGGCAAATCGTGCCAGCGCCGGTGCAGTCGGTGTTGAAACACTTTCGGGACGAGATTGATGCGCACGTTTTGAAGGGAAAGTGCCCGAGCGGGATCTGCTTTACAACAGCGGCCCGGGCGGGTGAGGCACAACGCGTCGGGATTCGGCCGTAGCAGATCGCTGCGTGGTGCCAGTCCGGCTTGAAGTAGAAGGCGACATTTAACACGGAGTTCACGCAGGCGCAGAGAAGAGGGTAGTGAGTACAACGACGACAACGGCAGGGATGATCGAGATCACGATCGACGGGCGACCCGTGCAAGTGGCCGCGGGGACCAGCGTCTTCGATGCTGCGCGGATGAATGGGACAGCGATTCCGACGCTTTGCCATTTGCAGAATGAAACTCCTGTGGGCGTTTGCCGGCTGTGCGTCGTGGATACCGGCGCGCGGGTGCTGACGGCATCTTGCGTGCGGCTCGTTGAGCCCGGCATGAAAGTGGTTACGAATTCCAAGAAGGTAATGAACGCGCGGAAAACTTTGCTCGAGCTATTGATGTCGGATCACCCTCACCCGTGTGCACGGCAAGAGAAGTCGGGCGATTGTGAACTGGAAACGCTGGCCCGCGCCGTGGGAATTACACATCCACGATTTTCGAAACGGAGCATGTCGCGTGGGATTGACGATTCGTCACTGGCGATCGCGGTGGATCATGACGCGTGTATTTTGTGCGACCGATGCATTCGGGGTTGCGATGAGATCAAGAATAATTTTGTGCTCGGCCGGATGGGGAAAGGCTACTCGGCGGGGATTGCGTTCGATCTGAATGCGCCGATGGGCGATTCGACGTGCATTTCTTGCGGAGAATGCATGGTTTCGTGCCCGACGGGAGCCTTGACGAACAAAACGGTGGTGGGCACATCGATTGCGGCGGGGCCCGATGCGCAGGGATTCGAAGCAGAAGAGCTTTTGCAGTTGCCGGTGTTCAAGGGAGTTTCGGGAACATTTTTGGAGCTGAACCGCGGAGCGATCGTCAAACGGCGATTCCATCCCGGCGAAGCGATTTGCCGCGAAGGAGAGTTCGGCTCGACGGCTTTTTACATTTTGGAAGGCACGGCGCGGGTATCGCTTTCGGCGCCGATCGCGCATGTAAAAACCCAAGGCGGAGCGAAGGGGCTCTTCAAGAAGCTAACGAGCACACTGGCGGCGCGCGATACGGATGTTCGAGAGGACGAGGCACGGGACAGAACCATTCCGATCGATGCTTCGGTGGATCTGGCCTACGGAAACCCGGTGGCACAACTTGGATCAGGCGATCTCTTCGGCGAGATGACGTGCATGAACTTCTATCCGCGGTCTGCCACGGTGATTGCGGAAACGGAAGTTGTGGTGTTCGAGATGTTGCGCAACGTCCTGGACATCTTGCTGAAGAACAAAACATTTCGGGCGCAGATTGACCAGAACTACCGGAGGCGGGCACTGGAAAATCATTTGCGTGGCGTGCCGATGTTTGCCGACCTTTCGCCGGATTTCATCGAGCGTTTGAAAGAGAGGGTAGATTTGCAGCGTTTTGCGCCGGGACAGATCGTCGCCCGGCAGGGGGATGCGGCCGAGAGTTTTTACTTGGTGCGCATCGGGTTTGTGAAAGTTTCGGAGAGGTATCCGGGAGGGGAGTTGGTGCTGGCTTATCTTTCGCGAGGGGACTATTTCGGCGAGATTGGATTGCTGGGCGGAGGAGTCCGCACGGCAACGTGCACGGCGCTGGACCACGTCGAGGTCGTGCGGATTTCTGGCGACGATTTCCGAGAGATGGTGGAGCGCTTTCCGAGCGTGCGGCAGGGACTGGAGGCACTGGCCGAGGAACGGCGCGCGGCGAACCAGCAACGCATGCAAGCGGTACACAACGTTCCAATCGACCAGTTCCTTTCACAGGGATTGATGGAGGCGCAGAGCCTGCTGATTCTGGATTTGCAGAATTGCACGCGATGCGACGCCTGCGTGAACGCCTGCGCCGACGCGCACGACGGAGTCACGCGGTTGGTTCGGGATGGACTGCGATTCGAACAATATCTGGTGGCGACTTCATGCCGGCAATGCCGCGATCCACTATGCATGGTGGGATGCCCGGTGGGAGCCATCCGCCGGCGAAATTCGCTGGAAGTGATTATCGAGGATTGGTGCATCGGTTGCGGACTGTGCGCGCGTAACTGCCCTTACGGAAACATTAATTTGCACCCGTTTGACGTAATGGTAGAGGATCTGGAGCGGCCAGGGAAAAAGCAAGCCGTGGTGAAGCAGAAGGCCACGTCGTGCGATTTGTGCACGCACTTGAAAGAGCCGAGCTGCGTTTATGCGTGTCCGCACGATGCGGCGCATCGCGTCGATCCGCGGACATTCTTTTCGGAGATGCTGGGCGGTGGTTCGCCGAAGTGAAAAGGCGGGGAGTTTTGCGTGCGGATGGATAAGACACAGCGCGGATGGGCGGTGGCATCGGTGATTCTTCTAGGCGTGTTTATGGCCGCCTATGTCGTGTACGCGGCGAATGCGCCGGAGGGGCCGCGTGGTGGGAGTGCCATGGGGCTGATGTTTGGCGTGATTGGGTTCGGCTTCATGATTTTCGCGGCGCTGCTCGGTGCTCGTAAACGAGTGCCAACGTGGAGGCTGGGGCGGGCGCAAGCCTGGATGCGCGGGCATTTGTGGCTGGGGTTGTTGAGTTTGCCGGTGATTTTGTTTCACGGAGGTTTTCATTTTGGGGGGACGCTGACGAGCGTGCTGATGTGGTTGCTGATTTTGACGGTGGTGAGCGGAGTATTTGGGGCGGTGCTGCAACATTATCTGCCGCGCGTTATGACCACAGACGTAAAACTAGAGACGATTTATGACGAAATTGAAAATGTGCGGAAGCTGCTACGCGAGGAAGCGGATCGCGGCGTCGAGGCTCTTTGCGGGCCGCTTGGACTGGTCAAATCTGGGAAAGAGGACGTGCGACGCGCGGGAGGTTTCAGTGCGGCGCGAGCAATAGCCGTAACAACCAGCGGAGCGGCAGTGGCTGCGGCGACGGAAACGGCGGTTCTGACCGAAGAAGAATGCGCGCCGCTGCGAAAGTTTTATTTGAACGAGATGCGGCCTTTCCTGGAACAGCCGAAGCGGCAGAGTGCGCGGCTTGGGAATGCAGATAAAGCGCAAGGAGTGTTTTCGGGTTTGCAGACTCTCATGCCGCAATCAGCGCGGGCGGCGCTGCAGGACTTGGAAGATATTTGCGATGAGGCGCGGCAGCTTATTCGGCAGGAGCAAGTTCATCACTGGCTGCACGGATGGTTATTGGTGCATATTCCGCTTTCGCTGGCGCTGATTTTGTTGGGGGCGGTACATGCTGTCGTGGCGCTTCGATATTGAATAAATGACCCTTTGCAAAACCGGCTCAGGATAAACAAGTGGCGAGAGCACGAACAACCAAGAAGCTGGCGCAGCGGATCGACTTGAACTATTTCAAGAGGCCGACGCCGCTGAAGCGCGCGAAATTGTGGCTGGGCGCAGGACTGCCGGCGCTGGCGCTGGTTTGGGTGGCATGGTTGGGATTTTCGCGGGATTCGCGAGTGTACTCGAGCGGACGGATGAGCGAGGTGCACTCAGTTCTTGAGAGAGAGTGCGCGGCGTGCCATTTGGAGAAGACAGGTATGTTCTCGGCGAAGGCCAGCGATGCGGCTTGCTTGAGCTGCCACGATGGGCCGATGCACCACATAGCGAAATCGAGTTTTCCGGGCTGTGCGACATGCCACACGGAGCATCGCGGGCGCATAAATCCTGTGGCCGTGAGCAACGCAAGTTGTGGGCAGTGCCACGGGGATTTGAAGGCGAGCGGCGGCGCAGACCACTTTTCTTCCGGAATCTACAGCTTTGAAGATGGACATCCGGAATTCGCGTCGTTGCGCGAAAATGCTCGAGATCCAGGAACAATCAAGCTGAATCATGCGATTCATATGAGGCCGATTCGGCGCGGACCAAACGGGCCGAGTGTGCAATTGGAATGCGAGGATTGCCACCGGCCGCAAACGGCACAGGCTGCGAACTGGACTTATTCTGACGCGCGGTATGCTTCCGCCGTGCCAACATACTCTGAGAGCGAAGAAGCGCTCGCGGTGCCAGCGGGAAATCTGGCTGCTTACCGGCCAGCGACGGGTCGCGAACGGATGGCGCCGGTGAAATTCGCGACAGCGTGCGCAAACTGCCATTCACTGGCATACGACAAACGATTTAGCGAGGGTGTACCGCACGATAAGCCGGAAGTCGTGCAAGCGTACCTGGAGAAGAAATTTGGTGAGTACATCGCGGCGCATCCTGCGGAGCTGCACGAAACGAGAGAACCTGGGCGCGATTTGACGGGGAAACCGATGCAAGCTGCCGTGCGCGTGTACACGCCGAAAGAATGGATTGCGGCGCGGATCGGAGATGCAGAAGAGCTGCTATGGCGTAAGACTTGCGTACAGTGCCATGCACTTTCGGCTCCTACAGGCGTGCATCCGTTGCCTGCCGTAGAGCCGGCGCGGACGACACTGCGCTGGATGCCGCACGCGAAATTCGATCACGACGCGCATCGAGGATTTTCGTGCGTGAGTTGCCACGAGAAGGCATTAACGAGCACCGAGGCCAGCGACGTGCTTTTGCCGGGCATCGCGACATGTAAAACTTGCCACGCGCCGGGACCGGGGCATGCGGAGTCGCGATGCTTCGAATGCCACACATATCACGACTGGTCAAAGAGGAAAGAAATCAAGGCAACGTTTACTTTGCCGGCTCTGCAAAACGGCAGGCGCTGAGCAACTAAACAGCGGGTGAACCACGGTGCGCGAGAATATTTCGCGCTCATGCATTGCACGCCACACCGGATGTCTCTCTGATGCAAATGAACAGACTAACTCTTCGACTCCGAAAAGCGGCGGTGGAGGATGTTCCCAGTCTACGGAGGCTGATCGAAGCATCCGTGAGAGGACTACAAGCGGAGGACTATTCTCCGGAACAAAGGGAGGCAGCGCTGGAGACCGTGTTCGGCGTGGATAGCCAGTTGATCAAGGATGGGACCTATTTTGTGGCCGAGGTGCGAGCGAACATCCCGCAGCCAGAAACTGGAAAAGCAAGAAGAGGAAAAGTTTCGGAGAGAAAATGGGAGATAGCTGGATGCGGAGGATGGAGCAAACGCAAGACACTCTATGGAGGTGATCACTGGACGAGGCGCGAGGACGCACTGCTCGATCCTCATCGCGACGCCGCCAGGATTAGGGCGTTCTTTATTCACCCCACGTGGGCGCGACGCGGGATCGGAAGCAGGATTTTAGAAGCGTGTGAGATCGCGGCGAGTTCCGCCGGCTTCGCGAGTTATGAATTGGGTGCGACCCTAACGGGAGCCAGGTTATTTGAGAAGAGGGGCTACGTTGCATTGGAAACATTTGAAGCCCCGCTGAAAAATGGCTTGTCTTTGCCGGTCATACGGATGGCAAAGAAACCGTAAGCCGAGTTCTTCTGGGCTGAAGACAATCTTCGCCGCGAACGCAAGCTCAACTCGCCATAATGAAGAGCGGTTTGTTTTCAAAGCTGGAAAACTGCGGGCGGAGACGCTCCGTGTTGTAGTGCTCCTTGATGTTCACGAGTTTTTTTGTCGAAGTAATTGTTTCAATGGGGATGTTGCCGTAGCTGCCGTTATGGAGAACGACGAGACGGCCGTGCTCGCCTTTAAGTAAGAGCTCAAGAGCAATGTTGCCGTAAGCCATGGGCACGATGGAGTCCACGACATCCGGGTCGCCGCAGCGAGCCAGATAGCCGAGTTTCTGATTAACGATGTCCACGGTCTTGCCCTTATTGAACTTCGCGGAGAGATCCTTGACTCTGTCGGAGACGAGATCGCCAATCCCACCTAGCTTCTTGTGGCCAAACGCGTCCGCCGCCTCGCTTTCAAAAATCATTTCACCACCCTGAAACATTGCCCCTTCTGAGACGAGAACGGTAGAGTAGCGGCTCGGATTCCTGTTACGGTCGTGGACGAGAATCTCCGTGAGCTTCTCGATGTCGAACTTGTACTCGGGGATTACGCAGCGGTTAGCGGCGCCAGCCATGGTGGGGAGCATTGCGGTGTAACCGGCGTAGCGGCCGAAAACTTCGATGACCATAATGCGTTCGTGAGAGCCGGCGGAAGTGCGAAGGCCATTGACGAGCTGTAGAGTGCGTGTCACGCAAGTGCTGAAGCCAATGCAGTAGTCCGTCCCAGGAACATCGTTGTCCATGGTTTTGGGAATGGCGATGACTTTGAAGCCTTCTTTGTGTAAGCGGACGCCATAGCTGAGAGTGTCGTCGCCGCCGATCGGAATCAGAGTATCAATACCCAACCAGGCGAGATTCTTGAGAACTTCAGGAGTCAGATCGTTTTTATCGGCGTTGAAATCGACTTTTAGATGGGGAGGGACGCTGGATTTGGCGACCCGGCCAGGATTTGTTCGTGAAGAGTGGAGAAAAGTGCCGCCGGTGCGGGCAGCGCGATCAACTACTTCCTGGGTGAGAATGAGAAAATTCTCGGAATTATCGTAGTCCTTCTCGCGGACCATCTCGACGAGCCCGGCCCACCCACGTCGAAAGCCGATGACCTGGTAACCCTCATGGAGAGCGCGAAGTGTGACGCCGCGAATTGCGGGATTCAGGCCGGGGACGTCTCCGCCGCCAGTCAAGATGCCAATGACGCCTTTTTTGGTGTTGATGTTTGCCATGAGTCTAGGGCCGTCCCCCCTGATGGATATTGAATCTACGATTATCCATGCTGCGCCGAGTTTTAGGAAGGGCAGAAGGAAGAGGAATGTTCAGGCCCGGCTGCACTTTTCGACCCTGATTTTCAAAGGCTCACGGCTGGATTTGTGTGCCCAAGACGCCGAGGAATTTGGAGAGCCAGGAATTTAGCGCAGGCCACGCTGGACCGGTGACGAGGTTTCCGTCCACAAGGGCATCAGTCATGGGGAGATTGACGTAAGTGCCCCCAGCAACCGTTACGTCCGGGCCCGTTGCTGGATAGGCGCTGCACTTCTTTCCTTTGAGGACACCGGCAGCGGCGAGAACTTGTGGTGCGTGGCAGATCGCGGCGAGGGGCTTATTCGCCTTGGAGAAATGATGGACGATCTCGATGACGCGGGGGTTGAGGCGAAGATATTCCGGCGAGCGGCCGCCGGGAAGCATCAGCGCATCGTAGGCTTCGGGCTTGACCTGATCGAAGGTGGCGTTCAGTTCGAAATTGTGACCGCGCTTTTCCGTGTAAGTTTGATCGCCTTCAAAATCGTGAATGCAGGTCGGGACAAACTCGCCCGCCTTCTTTCCCGGACACACGGCGTGAACGGTATGGCCGACCATCAAGAGAGCTTGGAACGGGACCATCACTTCGTAGTCTTCGACGTAATCACCAACGAGCATGAGGATGGATTTCTTGGACATGGAACCTCCACGAGGAGATTGTAACCGAGGAACAGGATTGGATAAACCGAGGAAGCGAATGAGAAGCAGTATACATCGCAGCTTTCAGAACATAGCTGGTGAACTAGACCTAAGGAGCAAATCGAAGTCAGAGCAAGTGTCTCAAATCGAGACGCGGTGTATTAAATCGATTAAGTATGAGATAAAAACAGGAATGAAGAGCGGCTTGCCTGCATAACAATTCAGGTCGATCATCCTCCTAAGTTCCTGAATTTACAGGACGTATGAGAAATAAGCGCTCGGCAGCGATTCGTTCGAACTCTGGCTCGCCAAATGCAATTACATAATCGGCGTTAACTCCGCCGGACTTTCCGGCTTCTAAGGACAGGATCGTGAACGAGTTCAAGAGAACGTTGGTGGTGTGCCTGTTCGCCGTACTAGCAACGGCGAGTGTCAAAACAGTTTCTCTGAAGGCGCAAATTGCAGATATTCCGGAGGTGAAGCGCAAAGTCAAGGTGTTGGCAAAACCTCAATATCCCGAGCTCGCAAGAAAGTTGAATCTTGCCGGTGTAGTCAAAATCGAAGTAACCATAGAACCAGATGGCAAGGTGAAAAGAGCGCATATCGTCGGCGGGCATCCCGTGCTAGCTGCAGAGGCCGAGCGCGCAGCGATGGTAAGCGAATTCGAACCGGGCCCAAGGGAAACTACGGAAATCATTGAATTCAAGTTCAGCCCTCAGTGAAGGGCTATAGGATCAAACAAAATAAAGAGCGGCGATTCCGTACTGGAATCGCCGCTCTTTTGCATTTCTGATCGAATCTATTGCGCGTGCACTGGAGCGGCAGCGACAGGCACCGCCGAATCCTGAATGGTGAGCATATCCGTGCGCACCTTTTCCCACTCAAGCAAGTTTAAGCCATAAGAAGTGAAGAGTTTTCGGATGTGCGCGGAGTCCCAGTTCAAGACCTTTTCGAGCACAGGCACCAAAACGCTCATGGCGTTGTCGCTGAGCACGGTCCGCTTGGCGACGCGCGAGATGAATTTAGCTTCGGAAACGGCGATTGTGAGCCCGTCATGCTGGTTGACATGCATCATCACCGGGAGATCGGAGCTGCCATCGCCCATGTAAATGATGTGGTCGTGGCTGATGCTGAGTTCGGCGCGGCGCTCTTCGAGGATAGTGATTTTGCCCCATCCAGCCGAAGCGCGAATGATCGATTCTACTTCGCCAGTCGACTCGTTATAGCGGAAACGCGTGCCGAAAATATTTTGCGGCGGCACGATTCCTTCCAGCGCGGACTGAATGATCTCCTGTGGAGCCGCTGAGATGACGTTGAAATGGAATTTGTAACCTTCCGCAAGATTTTCGAGCGCACGCGAAAAAAGAGCTACGTTGTGCTTCAGGCGGATGCGCTTGCCGGTTTCTACGAGATGATCACGGCGAACGCGGCGAAACTCCGGATCGTGCAAAATCAAATAGCTTAGTTCGGCGCCCTGTTGGACGAGGTTCATCGCCGCAAGGCCTTTGACCTTGTCGTGGAACCCGTGAAAATCGATGAGCTCGGAGAGAACGACTCCCGAGTCGTTAAAACTGAGTGTCTGATCAAAATCGCTAGCCAGAAGATACTGCTTTAGCATGTTCTAGTACTCCTTCTACCTTTCCTATTGGCTCGCCTATCGCGAGCCTGGCGCGCCCTGGGTGCGTGCCAGTACCCCTTACACCTCTACGTTAGCCTTGTTCCCCAAGGGCACCTCACGAATTATTTTGATGGGTGCTATGCGTCAAAAGCGTGAATGACACATTATAGCTCAATTAGATGTGTCCTGCTGCTAAAGGATACAAAGTAAAGGAGATGTGTTTCCTTCCAAGCAGCAGCTGGGGGCAAGAGGCGTGTCTAGAAGGAGATACCGACAGCGAAGAAAAAGTGAATAAATTGCTTCGCGGCATCGAAGGGACACACCTCAAAGGTCTAGCGCATTCAGTTTGGCGTCCTCGTAGGTGCCGTCCTCGCCAGGGTAGCGGAGACGGCCCTTATAGCGGCTAGTTTCGGAGGCTAAAGCCCAGATTAAGCTCTCTCCTGCAGGAAGCGTTTTCGGCAGGCTGTGGAAAACTTCATCCTGATAAGCAAGGGAAGCGTCGATCCACTGCCAGCCCGCAGTCTCGAAAGCAGCCATTACGTCTGGCAGCACTAAGGCATTGAGAGAGTTGTAGTGAATCAAGAGTGTGTGGCGAATGTCTCTGCCGACGACATCGATCGCGAGCCGGCAATAGAATGCGGCACGGTCAAGCAGATGGGCGATGAGGTAGTCACAATAGGGCTGGATGCTGGCTTTGGGTCGCTTCGCGAGGCGATCCGCCATGCGTTCGTTGACGTACCAGTCGGAGGTGTCGATGGTTACGTGGCCAACGCGATACCCGCTTTCTTTGAGGAGAGCGCGGAAACGGTCACGCTTATCAGCAGTGTCGCCTTCCTTTAGGAAAGGATACCGGAAGAAAAGCTTCTTATTCGGGTAGGGGGCGATAATTTTTTCATTCTTGAGGAAATCGACGGCGAAGTCGGCGTAGCTGGTGGGACCGCAATAATTCAGATGGGAGTACGAATGATTGCAAATGATGTGGCCGGCGCGGTCCCAGGCAGAAAGAAGCTTAGAGCCCTCTGGTTCGTCGACGCGCATCCCGCAAACGAAAAGGGCGGCTCTAATGTTTCGGCTATCAAGCGCTTTCAAGATGCGTGAATTCGCATCGGGCCATTGGAGGCCGGTGTCCAGCTTCAGTTTGGGGTCGTCCATGGTGATGGCCAACTGCGGTGGCGGAGCTTTCGTCGCGCGCAACTGAGCAGACTTTGCAGGCTGGGCAAGAGCGTGAACTGAGTCGGCTACGAGCGAGATGCTAGAGGCAAATGAAACCGTTTTGAACGCGGAGTAGAGGAATTTGCGGCGATTCATAGTCATGACCTCAAAAGAGAGACTTAAGCCAGGAATGGGCTCGAGCGAAGAAATCATCAAGCGACGTCGATGAACTTGAGGTAGGGGACGTATTGGTCTGAGAGTGCTGGCGCTCGATTGGTTCATCTATGACGGAGTAGAACGTGCCATTGCTGGAATGGAGAAAGAGGCGCCGCATTTCCGCGCGATCGAGAGGACGAGCGCCGCGACGGCCGAAAACGGCGAGCTGATTGCCGGATTCGTCGACGGCACGATCCCGATCGATGCCTTTGGAGATGGCAAGGGCTGGACCGCGAGTGTGGGCGGTCGCGATGAGTTTCGGTGTCGGTCGTGGGCTGAAACCAGAGAAATGAGCGGGGTCGTCCCACGGCGAAACGATTTGCAGGATGCGCAGGCCGTTTCTTCCGTCGGCGACGAATGCATAGGCGCTGGCGGCCACCATGCCGATTTTCACGTCATTGACATCGTTGAGTTGGCCGTTTGCCGTAAAGAGCTGATCAAGCTTTGGAACATCCGGCTTTTCCACGTCGATGATGGCGAGGCCTCGCTTCCCCGCAGAAACGTAGGCATAGGTGCGGGCAACGTAAACATTACGTGCGTCTTCGAGTGGAACGAGAGCGTTGGCGACGAATTTGGGATGAGCGAGATCGGTGACGTCGAGAACTTTGAGACCATCACGATCGGCGACGAACGCGTAGCGAAACTGCACGGCGACGGCGCGCGGTTCGTTAAGTACGGGAGCATTGATGGAAGCCGTGATGCGAGGAGCAAGTGGATTACCGAGATCGACGACGACGAGCGCTTTGTCGGTGAGCAAGTATGCATAGGTGCCGGCGATGGCGATTCCATGCGCGCCGGAGAGCACGCCGCCGGGATTGTAAGCCAGCGCCCGCTTGAGGAAATTGTTGGCGGGATTACCGTCGAGCAATGTGCCGACGCCGGGGCTTCTGGACTTTAAATTTGGATTGCCGATGACGACGAGGCCTTCATCTTTGTCGGCGACGTAAAGAAACCCATAGAGGAGATGGATAGGCTGCTCTTCATTTTCGGGCAACTGCTGGCGGAGTGGATCGACGCCAAGCGTGGTCGGCGAGGCAACAGCGAGAGCATCCTTGGTGGCTACGAACAATCGCTGGCCGAGCGGAGAAACAGGTGCTGTCGTGATGCGCTCGGAGAAATTCTTATTGTCGATGTTGGCGATGTCGTAGATGCGAAGGCCGCCCGGACCCGTTGCGGCGTAAGCATATTCGCCGCGGGCCTGCACATCGAGGACATTGCCTTCGTGGCGGAAGGATGTGGAGATCTCACTATTCCGTGCAACGAATTTCTTGTAGTCATCCGGATAGGCGATGCGCTGGAGGTCGCTGCCGTAGATGGCTTCGGGCTCGTCATGCTCGGCGACAGCTACGGCTTCGAGACCCTTGTCGCCGGTGGCGACATAAATATAGCGGCCCATGAAATTCATGAAGTTCGTGCCCTGTAATAAGAGTTGCGCCATCCAGGCGTTGTTGTCATTGGCGGCCGAGACGTGGCAATCGCTGCACTGTTTTGTTTCGGTGGCGCGCACGGTGTGCGGAACAAACGTGCTAAAGGCTTGGCCGGAAAAGCCGGGAGCGGAGATAGTCTGCTGCGTGTAGTAGAGCCAGTCGCGGTTCGCGTTCTGCGAACTAACAAGGATGGCGCAGGAAGAACGCGCCGGGGCGATACGATGGCGGGTGACAGTGTCGTCGACGCCGAGCATAAAGATGTCGTCGCGGAGAACCTGGAAATTGTAGCTGGTGTAATTGCGCGTCGTGGTCCCTTCATTGTGAAGCATGGGCTTGCGTGCGTTGGCAGTCATTTGTAAATGGCAGCCGAAGCAGGTCGGCGTCCAGGAAGTGTGGCAGGCGTAGCAGGTCATCGAGGAGTTGGCGTGGGCAAGAAGTTCATCGTTCTGCGGCAATTGCGTGGCGACCGTTCCGTCCTTGGTCATTAATTTGGCGCGAAACGATTTCATGCTGAAGTGCGCGTTGCCTGGCGTGATGGAATCGATGGTCTGAACGACTTCCCACTGTTTGTTTTCTTCAGACATGGAGCGCTGAATCAACGCGCCATCGTCGCGCCATTCGAAGCGGCGAAGTCCCCACGGAGTGCGCAACGTGTCGAGGCGTCGCCCACCTTGCGGAGCAGCGGGGCCGGACGTGATGAGCGCCGCTTTGTGGCGAATCGTGCCGTGGCAATCGATGCAATCGATTTCGACCGCGGCGCGCGGTTCGCCATAAATTTTCCCGTTGCCGTGATTATCCTGCGCAAAGTGGCAATCGCTGCATTGCATGCCTTTTTCCAGATGAATGTCTGCGAGGTGAACCGCTTTGGCAAAGCGTTGCGGATCATTGAACGGGATAACGTTGCCGTCCTTATCGAGCCAATTGCCTCTGCGATCGTGCTTGAAGACCGAACGGAAGACCCAGCCGTGGCCGTGGAAATCGGCGAACTGCGTGGTTTTCAGTTTCGCATTGAATTCCGGGCTGCCTAGATTTTCGAGAAATCTTTCATCGCTCCAGAGGCCGCGGACTGCCGCGCCTTCCGGGTTATGCAAGAAGGATTGGTAGCGCTGCTCGTCGGTGGGATTCCGCTGGTTCGCTGGATACATTTTGTCGCCATCGCTCTCGTTGTCCCACCACGTTAGACCGAAATAAGTGGTTAGCATGTTCGTTCCCGGATGGATGTGGCAGACCATGCACTGGCTTGAGGGAATCGAGCGCGTGAAAACGTGTTTAATGGGATGACCCGGCTCATTCTTGGGAACGGTCGGATCGGAAGAGGCGCTGAACCCCGAATGGCCGAACTGTGCATAATCGCCTGAATGGGGCGGATCGCGATCATTTGCGTAGATGACGTGGCAGGCCGTGCAGCCACTGGCACGATAGTCGCCGGGATGATCGTCGGTGCCAGGCAGTGACATGACGGGATCAACGAGGCGAGTTTTCTGCAGGCCGAGAAAAACCGGATCGGTGCGCAGTTCAGTACCAAAGCCGCGGTCGCTGAGTTTATCGTCGGGCTTGCCGGGATCTCCTTCGCGATTCGGATTGCCGAGCTCCGACTTTTTCTCGCCGCCGCGCTCGAAGACGCGAAGCACGTTGCCGGGCTGTGAAGTTTCCCAGCGGTAGAGAGGTTCGAGTTCGGGCAGCACGCCTTTTGTGCGCGTTTCTTCAGCTGTCGGCGGCGGATAGGTCTTGATGGACTGCGGCTGGCCATTGCGATCGTAGCTTTCGCCGAAATGCGTATCTTTGTGAGGATACCCGCCGTTGTTATATAGCGCCGCGCCCCAGAGGAAGCCGGTATGGGTCATCATGCTGGTCGAAACCGCGCGAACTTCCTTCGCGTGACAGCCTGCCGAGCCACACGTTTCTGGCGCGACCCGTAAATCGCCTGGATTCCGGAACTTCACATATTCGTAGGATTCTTCCAGCCACTTCGTATAGGTAAGTTCCGGCAAGGCCGAACGGTCTTTGAAGATCGCGTCGCGCGGCTGGACGTGGGCTTTTTCTTTGGACGCATTGTATTTGGGGGAACCAGGCAAAGTGCCGGCAGTCGCGGAGATAGAAGAATTGCCGCCGTGGCAATCGATGCAGCCGAGAAAGACTGTCTTCGTCGGGTGCATGGTCGGCTCGTCCGTGGGACTGTGACAGGAGATGCAGCCTGACGATTTGCGAGCGGCTTCTTCAGTCGATTGGCCTCGGACGCCTGAAGCGTCCTGCTCTGTGGCTACGTTCGTGCTCGACGCGGCGCAAAGAACCAGGAGAAAAGATAAGGCACAGGCGCAGAGAACGCAGAGATTCCGCCGAGAGAGTCGTTCGAAGATACGCGGCCAGATCATCCAGCGTGTGCCCTCAAAAAGTAAATTTCATCGAGCCGAAGAGCGAGAAAAGCGTGCGGCTCGTGTATATATCTTTGAATCCGCCGCCTGGCTGCAAGGCGGAGGCGCCGCCTGTCAAAACAATATTTTCGGAAAGAGGCGGGCGGTATGTCACGCCGACGCCAAAGTCTTCACCAATGCTGTGACGAATGGGCGACTCGAACAACAGATATTCGAGTGCCTCGGTGCGCTCGAATCGGAGGTAGTTGAAATTCGCAAAGCCTTTGAGCTTGGGCGTGATGTCAAAATCCGCGCCAGCGTTCGCCAGGAAAATGCCCGGATTGACGAAATTGGCTTGGCCTTCTTCTTTTGTGGAGCGAAGGGACGGAATCAGGCTGCCATCGGTCGTCAGCGACACTCCGGAACCAAGAAGGCGGACGCCTTCCCGGTTCCAAAAGCTGAATATCCCACCAGCGAAATTCGGCAGGTCGTCGATGGCGTCAAAGCCTCGTGCGCGGCCATCGCGCGGATTGGCATCTCCAGATGTGTAGAAAGCCGAAACGCGATACCGAATCCAGTCGCGATCGTAGGAAATCTCCGCGGCCGCCATCTGCGCATTGATGGTCACCGGCCGTCCTGCAATCGGATTGAGCGTGTCTTTTCCAACAGCTTGATAAAAAGCGTGCGTGAGATTGATGCGTCGAATGTGTCCGCTGCCCAGCCA
The DNA here is from genome assembly GCA_035499815.1 of Candidatus Solibacter sp. GTDB lineage: Bacteria > Acidobacteriota > Terriglobia > Acidiferrales > UBA7541 > Acidiferrum. The sequence goes on from DATJXZ010000024.1 coordinate 143,503, forward strand.
ACCGAAATAGCCGGCACGGATGCCGTGCGCGAGAGGGCCGCCTCCAGGATCTTGATTGACGATGCTGCCGATCGGCGCTGGCCGCACAAGAAACCCGTTGTCGTCGTAATGAACGCTCGGATCGTCTTTATTCCAGGCCGGAACAAATTCCGCGGTGTAGCCGGGGAAGAAAAAGTCCTGCAGGTAGACGTTTCCCAAGACGACTTGCTCGTGGCGGCGATCAAATGTATTGAGTCCGCTGTTGGTGTTCTTTTCGAGAAGTTGAAAATACGCGGCGTTGTACTCCATGCGATTGCTGTGCAAATCTCCGAAGATACGGAGCCCGGGCTGCTCGTCGACGAATAGAAACCCGCGGAAATCGGCGTTGAATTGCTGGATGCCTGCGCGAGCCGAGATGAAATCGTAATTGTCGCTAAGATCGTGCAGCTTCACTTCGACAAAAGCTTCCTGGAGGCCGAGGTGGTAGTCGAAACGGTTGGTTCCGGCGCGCACATCGGGACTGACGATGCCGAGTTCGCGGACGTCCAGATCGTTGAGGCTCAGCTCCGGCGTAATGCGAATGCGCCAATCGACTGGTTTGAACGATGCATCGCCGTGAAAAAGATCGAAACTGAAGCGCAAAGTTTGGTCAAGGAAAGCCTGCTCGCCGCGGCCAAAAAAACCGGAGCTGCCGGGCTCGGCAGCGCTTACACCGCTAGGTGAAGGTACACGGCGGCCGTCGAAAAATGTCTCCGATGAAGCAGTCAGATTCAAGAAAATCTGCCGGCCGAGAACTTCGGGCCAGATCGGCTCGTCGCCTTTAAAGCGATTTCGATTAAAGGGGTTATACCAATGCGACTTCGTGTATTGGTATTCGCCTTTCTGCGGGTAACGGCGATAGTCCGGCTGATTTAGCGCCCAACGATTTGGCACCGCGTTGAAAACGTCGGGGACGGGGGGCAGATATTCCGGTGCGAGCTCCGCAATGAACCTGGGATCCGAATCGAGGCGATGGCGAAACTCGCGGTAGCTGCCGAGCGCAGGTGCTGACTCTAGCGGCGCCGGGGGACCAAGCTCCGGCAGTCGTGGAAGGCGCGAGCGAAACTCCGCACTGCTAGTGCTGACCAAAGAAATTTCCAGCGTGGTGACTTCGTTGGCGTTGAGCGCAAGGTCTGGAATCGCGAAGGAAGCGAACCTCTCAGCTTCGACGCGAAATTCGTAGTGGCCCGGCACTAGGAGCAGGATGCGAAAAACGCCTTCGGCAGAGGACGTGGCACGCATAATTTGGCCCGTCTGAATACGGCGAAGGGTCAATGTAGCCGCCGCCACTGGCCGAGTTTGATTGGGCGAGACGGTTTCGCGTAATGTACCGTCGACGGCAGCTGTGGTCAGGGCTTGTTGCCGAGGAATGCGCTGCGAAGTCTCCATTTCGGTGGATTTTTGTACGGTCGCCTGTCCAGCCTGGCCCCCGGACTTAGCCTCCTGCCCTGCCTCCGACTCCTGCCCCATGCACGCACGCCCATTCACTAAAATCGCGAGAGACAACACGGCCGCAGCGCGGACCGAGAGAACGGCGCATCGATAGCTTCGCGAATAGAAAGCGGGCATGCCTGCGGCCTGGAAGACTTTGTGCAAGTTAAAGGGATCGCATTCTAGCTAACAACATCGGCGAGCCGCGAACAACCCATTTCCACACTGGCTGAATACAGTGCGACAACACTTCGCTGCACGGGCAATTGTTCACCGATAGGAATCGCTCCGCGGGCAGACGATTGAGGGGCGGCTGGCTGCGTGTTACTAAGGAAGATACCCTTCATGCCAACGGAACATTCGATTCGCAAGCCAGTCGCCGCTCGTCATGCTCTCAGACATCGTCAGAAGACGCTCGCGTTAGGCATTTTGCTGGCCCTGGTGATTGCGGCCGTTTTGGCGTTGCTGCTGGTCGGATGTGGAGGAGGCAGCAGCGCGCTGGTCTCTCCGCCTCCGATTCCGAGCGTGCAACCGCTGCAAATCGCCGACGTGCAAAACATTGTGCAAGCGGCTGTGAAATCCGCAAACGTCGATATGGCTGTAGCCGTGGTTGATCGCTCTGGATTCGTGCTCGGCGCGTATCGAACGCAAAACGCGCCAATCACAGCGCAGGGGAATTATGGGCAGACGCTGGACGCGAACGACGTCGCCGTAGCTCTTGCCCGGACAGGCGCGTTTTTCAGCAATGATCAGGCTCCATTGTCCTCGCGCACGGTGCGCTTCATCAGCGGAATTCATTTTCCGCCGGGAGTGACGAATCAACCGACGGCCGCGCTCTATGGGATCGAAAACACCAATCGGGGCTGCACGCTAGTGAACACCGTGGCATTCCAAAATCAGGTTCCCCCCGCGGTCGCTCTCGGCGGCGGCATTGGGCCGGGTATCATCACAGGCAAGGCCGACGCCATGGATTCGGATCCGTTGGCCGTGAATCCCGGCGGTGTGCCGATTTTTTACAAGAATGTGCTGGTCGGCGGAATCGGAGTTGTGACTTCCTCGAGCAATCCAAACGTGGCCGAATACGCGGCGTTCGTCGGATCAACTACACAACGGACTGGGCCGTCCGACGCTTTCGGGCCAACTCCTGCTTCTCCAGGCGCCGTTTCCATCGCCGGAGTAACCCTCCCCTTCGTAGCGCAGACTTCGCTGCCCGCAGAAGTCTCGGTGGGACCAGCAGCCGGCGGCGGAGCTTACTTAGTGGGGCCCGCCAACAGCGCGGGACAACCTCCCGAAGGGGATTTAATTCCTCCGGTGGCGGGGCCGCTTGGAGGTTTGAGCAGTTCAGACGTTCGGAACATCCTGGATAATGCGGAAGCGACGGCGAATGTAACGCGTGCGGCGATTCGCCTCCCGATTGGAGCCCGGGCTCGCATGGTCATCGCCGTTGCGGCCTTGGATGGCACGATCATCGGCCTGCGTCGTATGCAGGATGCGACAGTCTTCAGCACTGACGTGGCCGCAAGCAAGGCGCGAAACATGGTGTACTTCAACAGCTCCACGCGGACGGCCGCGGATTTGAATCAAGTGCCCATGGGCACGGCGGTAACGAACCGCACGATCAGCTTTGGCGCACAGCCGCTTTTTCCACCAGGAATTGACGGCACTCCGGCCGGGCCATTCTTCAACATCTATTTGCAAGACATCGTAAATCCCTGTACGCAGGGATTCCAGGCAGGACCTCCCAACGTGAATAAAAGCGGTATAGTTTTCTTTCCAGGGAGCGCGGGCCTCTATCGCAACGGAGTGCTTGCGGGCGGGCTCGGAGTCAGCGGCGATGGCGTGGATCAAGACGACTTCGTAACCAACGGCGGAACAAAGGGATTCGAAGCTCCGGCAAGTATCCGGGCCGATCAAATTTCAATCAACAATGTACGGCTCCCCTACTTGAAATTCCCGCGTAACCCGACGGACTGAGCTTCAGTCTTAGCGCCGGCTGGGCTCCGGCTTGCCGCGGGCCAATCGTGACAGGGCGTGAGTGTACTCCTCCACGACCTCAGGGACCGTTCTGCTGTAAACGAACTGGCCCTCCTTGCGGCACTCCACCAGGCCGGCCTCGTTCAGCACTTTCAGGTGATGGGAGACAGTGGCGGGAGTGACTCCTTGCAGCGAGACAATCTCGCCGCAATTCATTAGTTTCTTACGGGAAATGGCCTCGAAAATCATGAGACGGGTCTCATCTCCCAAGGCCTTTGAAATCTTTTCGATCTGGGCACGGTCCATTTTGCAGCCCACAGTGTAACGAATAACAGAGCCGTCCTGCCATAGGACCGCCAGCCGCGGGGCCGGTCCCAAAAAAGGCTGCAACCAATCGTTTCGATATTCATCTAAGTATCGAAACCTGGGCGAGGCAAGCGGCGGCTAACCAGGCAACGTAGTGTGAAAAATTTGACTTACAAGGAGATCATCATGAAAAGACTCGAAGGAAAAGTAGCGGTAGTGACCGGCGGCAACAGCGGCATTGGGCTGGCATCGGCAAAACGTTTGCAAGAGGAAGGCGCCCGCGTTGTGATTGCCGGGCGTAACCAGAAGACGCTGGACGAAGCGGCCAAGGCCCTCGGTAATGGCGTACTTGCAATTCGAGCAGACGTTTCCAAGCTCGAAGACATTGACAAGATTTATGCGGCGGTCGATAAGAAATACGGCAAGATCGATGTGCTCTTTGTAAACGCCGGCGTCGCCAAGTTTGCCCCCTATTCGGAAACGACCGAGGCCATCTACGACGACAACTTTTCAACCAACGTCAAGGGCGCGTACTTCACCATTCAAAAGGCGATTCCCTTCCTCAATGACGGCGCCTCCGTCATTTTGAATACCAGTGTAGCAGGCATCAAGGGCACCGAAGGCGCGAGCGCCTATTCAGCGACCAAAGCAGCGTTGCGCTCCCTCGCGCGCACCAGCGCGGCCGAACTCGTTGGCCGCGGCATCCGCGTAAATGCCGTTGCGCCTGGACCAATCGAGACCCCGATATTTGGCCGCACCGGACTGCCGCAAGAGGTGGTTGACGAATTCGCTAAAAGCATTTCCGCAAAAGTGCCCATGAAGCGCTTTGGGCAGCCCGATGAAGTAGCCGGCGCTGTCGCGTTTCTCGCTTCCTCCGATGCTTCGTACATCACCGGGGTGGAGCTAAACGTGGATGGCGGAATGGGCCAGATCTGAACTAGCCACAACTTGAGGCAATCAAAAAAGGGTGGCAACGTGCCGCCCTTTCTTGTTTGCGGGTTATCTTCCGTTCGATGGATCGGGCGAAATGGCGGAGTCCACGTCGAGAAGCCATGCATGCGCCGCATCCCCCGGCGCATAACAGTTTCCGTCGGGGTGATAGCCCGGCGCGCAGTGTGCCGTGAATTCGCGCGGTCGCGGTGATTGTGCGAATTGCCAAAGCCGGGCGTAGGGAATACCGCTGCTTGCTGGAGATGGCGGATTTTCTGGAAATGTGCACCCTGGCGACGGTGGACAGCCATAGTTGAAAACATAAAAGGTGAAGTCTGCTGACAGCGCATGCGCTCGAATATCATCGGCCGTCGTAATCGTGACGCCCGGCTCCTCCTTCACAGGCATTCCCGAGCAATAAGCGCCCGGGCGATAGCCTGCCCCGGCGAGACCCCTCGCCCAAGCGTGTAGATAGGCGTGATACATCTCGGGCAATCGGCCACCTTCTTCGATGTCGAGAAAAACGACCGAGTGCTTAGGAAAGCCTTCCCTTATCGCAGCCGCAGCCGCTTTGCGCGCGTCAAATGCTCCCTTCGCCAACGCATCAGCCTCGCTCTTTATGTTGCGGATTTCCCGGCCCCGGTAAAGCAGCAGAAAACCAAATCCTTGCGAGCGCACCAGCTCGCGCTTCCCCAGCCACGTGTTCTTTTTTTCGCCCGGCGGAGGGCTGAGCCAGTACGAGCTGAACGCAAACGTTCGCCGCAAAGTTGGCAGCGCGTCCTTGCCGGGGAAAAGATTGAGGTCAAAACCAAGATAAGCGCTCTGGATTTGTTGGCCCGGAGAAAGCGATCGCCTAGGCGTTGAGGAAGAAAGCAGAATCGGTGCTGCCGCGACGAGCGAAAACAACAGAACTGATAGTCGCGGCTTCATCGCCTCACCGATATTGGACATGGCACACAATTTTCTCTGCAACTACCCCTCGCGGAGTTTGTGCCCCGCGAGATTTCCCAATCCGTCGTAAGCAGCATACTTGTAAGTTTCGCTGAGCGTCGGATAATTGAACACCTGCTCGATGAATTCGTCTATGGTCTGGCCGTTGTCGAGAACCATCAAGCCGATGTGAATGAGCTCCGTGGCGCTTTCGCCGATCAGGCTTACGCCGAGCAGTTTGCGATTCTCCCGCGCGAATATCAGCTTGAGCAGGCCAGCTGTGTCTCCGATGATATGCCCGCGCGCGTTATTTTTGTAAAGGGCTCGCCCCACGCAATAATCGATCTTCTTTTCCTTGCAGGACTCTTCGGTCTCGCCCGCAGCGGAAATTTCCGGAATCGTATAGATCCCCATCGGAAGCGTAGACGCCACACGCTGTTTGTACTTGAAGCCAAACGCATGGCAAACAGCCACGCGTCCTTGTTCCATCGAAGTAGACGCCAGCGCAGGAAATCCAATCACGTCACCCGCGGCATAGACATTCGGAACTGAAGTCCGATAATTTTCATCGACTGAAATGTATCCGCGATCGTTTATGGCGAGGCCGGCCTTTTCCAAAGCAAGCCCATCGATTGCCGCCCGGCGTCCCGCGGCAAAAAGCGCTGCTTCGGTCTCGAGCGTCTTTCCGCTTTTCATCGAGAGGCGCACGCCGGCAGCCAAATTCTCGACCTTTACGGGACGCTCGTTGAAAAGGAAGCGCATGCCAAGAGCCATGAACCGATCGCGCAGTCGATCCGAGATTTCCCCATCCAGAAACGGCAAGAGACGGTCGCGTCCATCAACGAGCGTTACGTCCACTCCCAGCGCCACAAAAATCGAAGCATATTCGCAACCAATGACACCGCCGCCGATCACCGCAAGACTCTTCGGAATGCGATCCATCTGAAGAAACGTGTCCGAATCAAAGGTGTGCACATCGTCAAAAGCAATTTCCGAGGGACGATGCGGCTTCGAACCGGTGGAAATGAGAATGATCTCACCGCTCAGGCGGCGTGTTCCGGAGGTTCCGCTGACGGCCACCATATGTGTGTCTTCAAACGCCGCCTGCCCTCGCACCAATTCGATGTGATGCAACTCAAGGTTTTTCAAAATGCGACTGCGTTCCATTTCCACGACCGCTCGCTCGTGGCGCATAAAATCATGGACAGTCAAATTTTCCTTGAGGGAATAATCGATGCCGTAAAGTCCACGCTGCTTCAGTCCTGAAAAATACAGTGCGGACTCGCGCAGCGTCTTGCTTGGCACAGTTCCGGTATTGATGCAGCTCCCGCCAACCACCGGCGCGCGTTCTATAACGGCGACTCGCTTGCCGAAATACGCGGCCTGCGCCCCGGCTTTTTCTCCCGCAGGCCCGCAGCCAATCACAATCAAATCGAAGTTCTCGCTCGTTGCCACGCAAATCCTCCCGTAGCGCGCCGCCGGACGCTTGTTCAGGAGACGTCCGCCGGGTGAAGCTATTGGGATCAAGCCGCTTGAATCCCACCTAGTCAGGCCAAGAAAAGTGTAGAAGAAGTACGTGGGCCGGAATGCAATTTCCTTCCGGGATTGTGCTGAAACGTGTCTCGCGGGCACGTCAGGCCGAGTGAAAAATAGATTCGCACGTTTTTCGAGTAGCGTTCAAAATAGTGAGATATCCTTACAAAGGCGCGATAATCGGCCTGATTCTCCGAGCCGCGTAAGGAGCTTCGTATGTCGAACGATAATCTCCCCGTCAGCTATCGCATTAGGTTTGAAAAGGACCATGTCAGCGTAAAGGCCACTTACGAACTCAGTGTGCCCGTTGGCGGCCCCGCGCTCATTGCAGACTTCCAAATTACTGTTGATGGAACGGATCTGATCAGCGGATTCCTTCCTGGCCAGACGGCGTTCAACGGCGCGAAATTCCATACCCTTGCTGACCCTAATAAGGACGCCACCGTATCTTTCTCGATTTCCTCCAATCAGGATTGGAACGCCAGTGACAGCGATACCTTGCGCGGCGATCGTATTTTTGACGACGCGGAGTTCTCAAACTAGAATCCGCGAACCTCGGTTCTACGATTCCTACCACGAACTGCAGTCTGCCCATGAATGTCTCGCGAATTGCCTTCCCAACCCAATTCTCTTCATAGGCATCACACAAAACGGAAGTTGGGCCCAACTCTATCAGGAGGAACCAGATGAAAATCAAATACGTTGTCATGTTGACCGCTGCTTTGCTCTTGTGTGGCGGAGGGACAACGCTTTCAGCACGAACAACCTCGCCGAAGACTACAACACCAAAAACAACGACAGAAAAAGCCAAGCCAGCTGTTTATCACAGAATGGGAACCATCTCGTCAGTATCCGATTCTGACCTGGTTCTCGAACATAAATGGAAGGGCAAAGAAGAAAGCACCAAGTTTGTTCTGAACACAGACACAAAGAAGGAAGGCACACTAAACAAAGGTGAGATGGCCACCGTTTACTACCACATGGACAAGAAACAAAGAATTGCCACAGAAGTCAAAGTGACCCAACCGAAGTCCACTCCAGAACCCAAGAAATCCTGAAATCACGCACCAGATTTGACTCGAAAATGAAATAGGGCGGGGCGAAGAGCAATAGCTCTCTGCGAGTGGCGCGTCCCGCCCCAACATTTGGCGAAAAACAAGAAACCAAAGAACAGCGAGCCGGCACAAGTATGAGAACGAGCCGACAAACAATTATGACGTTTCGAGATTTCTCTTCTGTTAAGAATTAATTTGGTGTTGAAGGGAAGCCGCCCCGAATGGTTCGGGCCGGCTTTTTGCGCTATGGCTCGAGAGTGTAGTTCACTGTGATGGTCGTATCCACTTCGATGGGCTCGCCGTTCAAAAGGGTGGGACTGTAGCGCCACTGGCTGACAGCCTCGACCGCAGATCGCGAAAGGCGAGGGTCAATTTCACTGTTCATCACGCGAAGCGATAGCGGCTTTCCATCCATGCCGATGACGGCGTGCAAGACCACCGTACCTTGGGCACCGTCCGATTTTGCGGATTCCGGGTAGATGGGCTGCACTCGCTTTATGAGTTTCGCCGCTTCCACCGTTCCACCAATCCCGAGACGCGACGGCTTGCCGTCGGATTCGTCAGTCACGGCGGGCTTCTCGGAACCAGAGGGCACAACCCTCACGGTCTCGAAGTCTGCGCCCACAGATAAAGTGAAGACCTCCGCGAACTCGGCGCCGGGGTCTAGCGTAACGTCCGCCCGGTGTAGAGGAGCGAACCCTGGCTTATAGACTTGCAACTCATACTTCCCTGCAGGGAGCGATTTAAAAGAAAAATTGCCGTCGCGGTCGGTAGTGGTCATATCGATCGTGTTCGCGCCATGGTTTGACATGACGATGGTGGCGTTTGCCACAGGACTCCCGCTGGGATCATGAATTGTGCCTGAGGTCTTGCCGGCGAGATTCTGCGCAGACACTCGCAAGGTTGCGAGGGGCAGCAAGCAACCTAAGGCGAAACAAAGGATGAGATACTTCGCTTTGTTGGAAAGACTTTTGCGATTTACTGACGAATTCAACATGGCGGCAAATCTCCTTTCAAGATTCGATGGACGCGCGATGGCCAGAGAGGTGGTCCAGGCGCGGCCTGAGTTTTCAAGGGTCCTTGCGAGATCGAGTAACTCGCTGGCGTAGCGTGAAGGCGAGATCCCGGACATGAGGACAGCGTCATCGCACGCGCACTCACTTTCATGGCGCAAACGCGCGGCGGCAAGCCAGACGAGCGGATGAAACCAGTAGACGGCCCGGGCAAGCTCCCCACAAATTTGCACAAGCCAGTCGTGGCGGCCGATGTGGGCAAGCTCATGCGCAAGAACGATTCGCCGTCGCTCGGCTGTCCAGGTGGAGCTGCCCGCGGGCAGAACAATAACAGGTCGGAGGAATCCCCACGTGAGAGGCATGGCGAGCAGGCTGCGGCATTGAAGCAGACGGGCGGGGCGCGCGATCTCGAATATATTCGAAAATGTTAAGACGTCTCGCATCCAATCGTCCTCGAAAAGCGGTCTTGCTAGAGTGGACATCCATACCAGACGGGCAAGCCCGGTCATCAATCTCAGTAGGACAAGCAAGAAACCGAAGGCCCAAATTATAAGAATGGCGCGGGCAATTTTTTTGTAGACGGGAGAGACGGTCACGGCATTGATGGTAGTGGAGGCAATGGTTTGAGAGACGGAGGCCACTGCACCAGCACCAGCGGGTTTCAAAAGTGCAGCCGCATCGCCGAGAGCAGAGGAGCGCCACGCCGGAAGCAGCATCATCAAAATAGGAAGCGCGAGCGAGGCGACAATTGCAACGGCCCACGAATGGTGGCGCACTGCGGAGGAATGGCGGCGCATGGCAACCGTGGCAATCCATGCGCAACAGAGCAGCAGAGTCGCTTTAGCAAAGCAGGCGAAAAGAAACGACAGCACAAGCTCGGAACCGCCGTAGGCACTCATGGTCAGTCCCCCTCTCCGCCCTTCGAGATCAGTCGCGAGATGCGCGCAAACTCCTCGGGGGATAACCGCGCGGCCTCGCCGCCGAGAAGTGCGGCCACTACCTTTTCCGCTGAGCCGTCAAAGAATGTCTCGACCAGGTGGCGAAGTGCCGAGCGGCGCGCCACTTCTCGCGGAACTGCCGGTGCATAGACGTAGCGCAGCCCGTGCTCTTCGTGACGGACGTGCCCTTTTTCTTCGAGCACGCGGAGCTGGGCGCGGACCGTCGAGTAGCTGGGCTTGCCGGCCATCTCGGCGAGGACCTGCCCGACGGAGGCCCGCTCGAGCTTGTAGAGAATGTCCATGATCTGGCGCTCGCGGCGCGAAAGGGCATTTGGCTTGGGTTTTCGTGTCATGTGCTATTTTTCTAGCATATCTGCTACGAAACTAGCAGGCACGGATTTTCGTGTCAAGCGATTTCTTCGAGAATCTCTCCGCTCGACCGGCGGCGGCTTCCCCTAGAGTTGGTAACTCAACGCACTCGCCATGCGTAGTACCATCGAGAGGCAATGATGACAACTGGCCATGGTGTGGCTGTTCGCGCTGAAAGCGTTTCCCGCCACTACGAAATGGGGACCACGCTAATCCGAGCGGTCGACGACGTAACGCTCGAAGTGCATGCTGGCGAATTCATTGCACTGTTAGGAAGCTCAGGCTCCGGGAAGTCAACGCTGCTAAACCTCATGGCCGGACTGGATCGCCCCACGGGCGGCGCGATTTTCGCAAATGGAAAGAATCTATCGGAAATGAACCCGCTCGAACTAGCGCGTTACCGCAGCAGGACTGTCGGCATGGTCTTCCAATCCTTTAATCTGCTCCCTCGCATGACCCTCGAAGAAAATGTCGAACTACCTCTTCGCCTGGCGGAAGTGGACCGCGGCGAGCGTGGGCAGCGGGTGCAGGAAGCCCTCGAGCGAGTGCGCCTGGACAAACGGACCGGCCACCGTCCCAGCGAAATGTCCGGAGGAGAGCAGCAGCGTGCGGCGCTGGCCCGCGCACTTGTGAATCGCCCCACTCTCCTTTTTGCTGACGAACCAACCGGCAATTTGGACAGCACGACCGGAGAATCCATCATGCTTCTTCTGAAAGAAATTCAGGAAAAGTTGGGAATGACGATTGTCATGGTCACGCACGAACGCCCACTCGCAGAGCGCTTTGCCGATCGCATTGTTTCTCTTGCGGACGGAAAACTGGTCAGTGATGGAGTGAAATCATGAGGGCGGGCGATCTCGGCGAGCTGGCCCTGCGCAATTTGCGCGAGGCGATTCTGCGAAATTCGCTGACTACTCTCGGCGTTGCGGTTGGCGTGGCGTCCCTCGTGGCCATGCTTTCTCTCGGCGTCGGCCTGCAGGCGCTGGCGACGAAGCGGCTCTCGAATTCAGGCCTGTTCGATACGGTCATCGTGACGCAACGAAGAAACATGCCCGGCATGCGCAGGCGGGTGCCGGCTCCCGCTCCCGAGAAGGAAGCCCGAGAGCTGGATGAAGATGCCCGCAAAGAGTTCGAGCGCTTGCCAAACGTTCTCGAAGTCTATCCGCAGATTCGCTTCCCGACCGAAGTGCGCTACGACGGAAATCCCTACTCGACGATTGTCGCCGGTGTGCCGGAATCCGCTCGCGGTAACGGCTCGTTCGATGGCATGCAAGGCACCTTTTTTTCGGGACCGAATGCCGACGAGGCCATTCTACAGATCGAGCTTGCCAAGGAACTCTCGCCGCAGACCTCTTCGCTTATCGGCAAAGAGCTGATCGTGCGCTACGCGGAACGCGAAGCAATTCCGCCTCAAAGTGAACCTGGCAAAGGCGGCGGAGAATCGGCGGATACCGGTGGAGGCGGCTTTTCCATCGTTCCTCGCGAGAAAAAACTTCGCATCGTTGGCATCGTCGAGACGGAGCCCGCCGCGGGCTTCGGCGGATTCGGGAGCGGTCGGTTGCTGATTCCGCTCGAGGTCGCCTCAACGCTGCGGGTAGCGCAGGTCAACGATTTGCGGGACGCGGTTCGCGCAACAAACAAAAAGCCCAGCTATGCAAGCCTAACCGTCCGCGCAAAGAGCCCCACCCAGGTGGAAGGAATTGAAACCGCTATCAAAGACATGGGTTTCGGCACCTTTTCGCTTCTGGATGCCACGCGCAACTTGCGTCTTTTTTTCACCATCTTTGACCTTCTCCTCGCCATCTTCGGCAGCCTCGCGCTCGCCGTCGCTACTCTCGGTATCATTAACACTCTCGTGATGGCCATTCTCGAGCGCCGGCGCGAAATCGGCATTCTGAAGGCACTGGGCGCAGCCGACCGCGATGTTAAACAATTATTTTTCGTGGAAGCTGGAGTGATGGGACTCCTCGGCGGCGTTCTTGGCGCAGGGCTTGGCTGGTTCATTGGAAAAATCGTCACCTGGGGCACCAATCTTTATTTGCACCGGCAAAACTTGCCTTCGGCTCATGTGTTCTCGGTGCCCTGGTGGCTCGTTCTCGGTGCCATCGCATTTGCTGTCATCGTGAGCCTCGCAGCCGGGCTCTATCCCGCATCGCGGGCCGCTCGCCTGAATCCTGTCGAGGCTCTTCGTTATGAATAACCTCCGCCGCCCAGGTTCGGCGGCGTTCTTTCTTGCTTGTCTCCTGCTCGTCCCCGCCGCGCGCGCCACCGGCCGAGCCGAATGCAATTCGCTTCCCAGCAAAATTCTTGGACGAGCTGTTTCGTACTGCATCCTCTTGCCTCCCAGCTATGACCACGAAAAAACGCGCCACTATCCGATCCTCTATCTTCTCCACGGCCTGGGCGATAACGATCAGATGCTCATTCATTCCGGTGGCCTGAATCTTGTCGAAGACTTATGGGAGCAACATCAATTGGGTGAATTCTTGATCGCAACTCCCGCCGCTCGAGCGAGCTTCTACATCAATTCGCGCGACGGCCGCCAGCGTTACGAGGATTTCTTTCTCCGTGAATTCATGCCGGGCGTCGAGCGGCGCTATCGCACGCTGCCCGGGCGCAAATCCCGCGGAATCGCGGGGATTTCGATGGGTGGATACGGCGCGCTGCACATCGCCTTCCGGCATCCACAACTCTTCGGAGTAGTCGGCGCCCATAGCGCAGCTCTGATTGAACAGTTGCCAACCGTCAGCGCGAAAGACTCACGTCAAATCAGCCAATTGCGCGTTCTCGGCAGCGCCTTCGGCTCACCCTTCGATCCCGCCTTCTGGAAAGAAAATGATCCAGTTACCATCGCCCGCACCGCAAACCTTGCCGGCCTAGAAATTTATTTTGACTGCGGCTCGCAAGACGACTACGGCTTCGAAGATGGCGCGCTAGTATTGGACAGATTGCTCACGGCACGTCACATCCCCCACGAATTTCACCTGTATCCCGGCGGCCATGACTGGACCTATTTCGCTGAGCACTTGCCCGCCATGCTCGAGTTCGCCTATCGTGCGCTTCAATCCACATCAGCTGAGCGAAATCCTCCCCGCTAACTTCCGCTAAAGAACCTGCGGCGTATACGGCGGCAGCAGATTGTCCTGCCCGGCGATCACTCTCCAGCCGGTCCCCCCGTTAATGTAGACATGCATCACTCTCATCTGGCTGCTCACGGATTGGCCCTTCACGACCGCCCGCGCCGACCATAAGCACGTTGCCACGGCCGAGTCCCTATAGATTCGCACTTTGATGTCCGATACGTTAAAGGATTGGTATCTGACGGCCGTTGATTGCACGGCGTCGATGAATCCATTTTTGTTCACTGTCTCGCCGCGGGAGAGCAATCCCGTGAAATCATCGCTATACACACGCCGAAAAAAAGTCCCATCGCTCTGTTGGATTGCCCGCGCTGCCTCTTTTTCCAGTGCGACGATCTCCTGGCGCTGCATGTCCGGGTCGGTTTGTGGCATGACTCGGCATCGTTTGTAGCAGTCGAGGATCTCCTCGTTTTGCGGGCTCCACGACGGCGACAGCGCCAGCCATATCGTTATCAATGCAGCGATCTTATACATGCCGACAACCCTCCAAGGTGATATCGCGAAATTGCGACGCGGCCATCCACTAAGGTATATCCATGCACCGCTCTACGCCCGGGAGATCGCCACCTATGTGATGTATCCGTGACGGAGACATGCAATTCCAAGCGCTCTGGTTCTGCGGGCTTTGCAGGGCGTGGAGGTCTTCATTCTTGGCAGATAGCAGTAGCGTGCCCGGCGTTAGGAACTCCCAAAACCGCTGCAGGTTACGCCTGGTAAAAGGATTTACCGTCGCAAAGGGGCGCCCGGATCGCGCTTGGAAATCTCGAGTGCCACTCCCCGCACTTCCTCATGAATCAAGCCGTTTGTGGCAAGTATCACCGGCCCACCTAGTTGGAAGGGCTGCCCCTCGAAATCACTCACTTTGCCGCCCGCTTCTTCAATCAACAACACTCCCGCGGCCGTATCCCAGGGTTTCAGACCAAACTCCCAGAACCCGTCAAACCGCCCGGCAGCGATGCTGGCCAAGTCCAGCGCCGCGGAACCGTCGCGCCTCACCCCGTGCGATTTCAATGTAAAATCCCAATAATAATGAATGTTTGAGGTTGCCCGGCGTTTATGCACCGGAAATCCCGTGCACATCAGGCTTGTGGCGAGCTTGTCCGTTTTCGAAACGAAAATTCTCTTGCCGTTCAGCGTAGCTCCGCCTCCCCGCGCGGCCGCGAACAACTCCTCGTAGAACGGGTTGTAAACCACGCCAGCGAGCAGTGCTCCTCGTTGCGCCAGTGCAATCGAAACGGAAAAACATGGATAACCGTGCGCAAAATTGGTCGTGCCATCCAGGGGGTCCACATGCCAGCGAAATTCCGATCCGCCTTCGTGCCCGCTTCCCTCTTCCGCCGCGATGGAATGTTCCGGAAAATATTTTGTCAGCCGCGTGACAATGGTTTCCTCGGATCGCTTGTCCGCTTGCGTCACCAGATCGACCTCGCCTTTATAGGCAATCTGGACGGGACGGTCCAATTCTTCGCACAGGATTTTTCCTGCTTCTTGCGCGATTTCTATCGCGGCGTTGAGATAGTCCTTGCTCATAGGAAATTGCTCGGCGGAGCGCTAAAAGAGCTGCCTCGGCACATTGGTGCGCTTTCCACTCTACCACCTGCGTCATAGAAATGGCTCTATCCTCGCCACATCAACCCTGCTGCCCGCCAATTTGTTCCCCGCTCCGTCGCATTTTTGCGCCACCCACGAGGCTTCGGAGCTAAAATATGTTCCCGTCCTGAAAGCGAGGGATAACATGTACAGGGTAGTTAAGCTCGGCGCTGTGGCCACTTTGGTGGCCGTCCTTTTTCTTCCGGCCCGCGCGCCGCGTCTGCACGCGCAGGGTAGCCAAATCATGGGAGAAGTGCTTTTTAATGGCGATACTCAATTGGATCGGGATTCCGGCGTGTGGATCGACGGCAACTATGTCGGCTATGTGAAGGAGCTTAAGGGCAAAAAGAAAGTCCTTCTCCTTCCCGGCAAACACCACATCGACGTTCGCCAAAAAGGATATGAGGATTTTGTCCGGGACATCGTCGTCGAACCCGGAGGAGTACAGGAGATTCAAGTGGCCATGCACTTGATTCCCGGCGCAACCACTCCCGATGTGACCGCCGAACTGAAAATCTCGGTCCAGCCCAAACGTGCCGCAGTCTTTCTCGATGGCAGTTACATTGGCCACGCCAGCGAATTGGGCGGCAGGTTTCATTCGCTGCTGGTCAGCCCGGGCAAGCACAAAATCAAGATCGAGTTGCCCGGCTACCGTACCTTTGAAACCGACGTTGACGTCATCGCGGGCCAAAAATCCGAAGTGAAAACCGAATTAATCAAAGGCAGTATCGAACAGGCCGGAGAAGACATCAAAAAGCCCCAGTAGCCTCGCTCCTCTCTGCGGGCTCCTCAGCCGCGCTCCTGGCCCATCTGCCTTTCAACAGATTCCAGGAAACTAACTCGATCCAGGCGCGACTCGCCTTCGCGATTGTCAGAGTGGTTTTCACTTGACACTCGATTACTACCTGTCTATAGTTACTTTTGGTCGCACTTCGCCTAATGCTTCACACCGCCAGCACTTTGCTGGCGTTTTTGCTTTGGTAGCGCAAACAGGCTCTGCGCCATGGTGCACCTTTCGCGCGGTGGAGCTTGTCGGCTCCGCTTTCGCCTACCTTGCATGTGCTGGATAGCCCCGAAATAGATGCAACTTGCACTGTTTTAGTGCAATTTTAAATCTTTTGAAATCAACACTTACGAGACTTCCTATATGTATTGATTCTAAGCAACTTACAAGAATGCTAAACTCTTTGGAATCAACACTTACCAAAAATTCGTGGGCGTGAGGGTGTATTCACCCTGATCCGAGTTCTGTTTCTCAAAATCTCCTGCTCGACTCGAGTGTGACTTACTGCGGACCGGTTAGATAAGTCTTTCGGCTGCGAACGTGGTATTCGCCGTTGAGAACCTTAACTTCGACATTCCGGTAGGTATTCGCCGGGCCGCGTGGATTGGGATAGTAGCCCAGCCGGTATTGCGTGCGTAATTCGCGGTCAATGATGTCGAAGATCACATTGAGCTCTTGCGGCGTGTCAGGATAGAACATGTCCCCGCCGGTCGTCTCCGTGATGGTTTCGAGAGCATGTTCGCCCGCTGTATTGCGGCCGCTTTCATTTTTCACCGGACGAATCACGATGGTATAGAGCAGCGCGTTTGATCGGACAGCTTCTTTGCGCGTTACGTCAAAATCGGTGCGGCTGGTGGTTTCGCCCGCATCGGTGACCAGGACAATGACCCTCCGGCGCTCCTCGCCGCGGTACTCCAAAGCCCGCGATCCCAGCAGAATCGCATCATAGATCGAGGTGCCCGCACCGGGCGGAATCTTCCGAACTGCAGTTTGCAGTGCGGGAACATTTTCCGAAAACGCCGCTCGCTGCGTGACGTTTTCGTCGAAAGAGAACACGGCAAGACGGTCTTCTGGCCGCAGCACTTGGTGGATGAACCGCGCCGCCGCTTCTTTCTCGAAACCGATTTCCATGTTCGCGCTTAGACTCGCATCGATCATCAGCGCAAGATCCAGCGGCAGCTTGGTTTCCGATTCAAACACTTCGATTTTCTGAGGTACGCCTTCTTCAAACACTTGAAATGCACCTGCTGGCAAGTCCGGCGCGGGCCGATTGTGGTCGTCCAACACGCTAGCCAAAATGTTGACGAGATCCACCTTGACCTTGATCTTGCCGCGCTGCGGATCAGCCTCTTCGGGCGGCCTGAGCGGTGGCTCCGGTGTTGCCACAATACTCCCTGGCGGCGGGGGAGACGGTAACGATGGCGGCGTAGGAGCCGTCGAATCGGCGGATGACGGATTGGCAGGAAGTTTCGGCTTTGGCTGCGCCCATGGTGGGCGGTCTGGCTTAGTCTGTGAGAGGGCAATTCCAGCTAGGAACAGTGCAGCGAGACAAACAATCGTTGCGTCAAGCGCGCGGCGGGGTGAGGAGATCATTGAATCATTAAGATGCAGGTTTCGCGGCCCGTGTTTCCGCCGGCCCCGGAGGCATCTCGCCGTCTGCCCAGACGGCCCCGTCCTTGAAATACTCCTTCTTCCAAATGGGGACGGTTCGCTTGAGAGTGTCAATGGCATAGCGGCAAGCGTCAAAGGCGGCTGGCCGGTGCGCCGAGCTGACCGCAATAAAGACGCTGGTCTCACCGATTTCAAGCCGCCCGAGGCGGTGTGCGATGGCGACCAGATGAATCGGAAACTTTTCGTGGATTTGCTCGGCGATTTCGCGGAGTTTCGCAAGCGCCATGGCTTCGTAAGCCTCGTAATCGAGATAAAGCGTCGCCCGCCCGTGCGAATGATTGCGGACGCAGCCATCAAACGTGACAACCGCGCCGTCTTCGGCTGCGCGGACGTAGCGGATGAGTGCATCCTGATCGATGGGATCGCGCACGAGCGCAAGAAAATCGGCTTGGAGCGATTTATTCATGGATGGACGCGTTAGCCGCCGCTGACCGGAGGAAGAAAGGCAACTTCATCCCCGCTATGCAGCGGAGTGCTCCACGGGGCAAACTCCTGATTGCGCGAGGCCACTAGCGAGGCGCGAAACTGCGCGAGTTCGGGATGGCTCGCGCCAACCAGCGCAAAAAGCGCTTCGATCGGCGCGCCGTCCGGCACGTCGACAGAGCCCTCCGCACAGCCGACGACTTCTTTCAGCCGGCCAAAGAAAAGCACCTTTACGCGCGCGGTTTGGGAGGAAACGCCCACGATGGAATTGTAACCCGCGAAACTGCGTAGAGCCATAGCCTGCGCAGTTGGCGCCAACAGCATTGCGAGGGACGAGGCAGCCGGCATTTTCGCAAAAATAAAAAGCAGCGAAATTTTCTATCGCTTGACCGCTCGCGAAGCCTTGCGTAGCGTTCATACAGTAGGCATTCGTGCGATGCTCCACGAGAATCGAGAAAACTTGTAATGAAAATCCTGGTGACAGGTTCGAGCGGCTCTGTAGGTAGCGCCCTCGTGCCCGCCCTCGCAAAAGCGGGGCACACCGTCTGCCGTCTGGTGCGGCCCGGAACTCGTGCGAGCAGCGCATCCCACGACGGCTTCCAAGTGGCCTGGAATCCGGCGACGGGAGAGCTCGGCGGCGCCGCAGTTGGCGCGGATGCCGTCGTGAACCTCGCCGGTGCATCCATAGCAGGTGGCCGCTGGACTGCAGAACGAAAATTGGTGCTGCGTACGAGCCGCATCGACACAACGCGCGCACTGGTCCATGCTCTGGCGAAAATGAATGTTCGGCCAAGAGTCCTCATCTCGGCATCTGCAACGGGCATCTACGGCAATCGAGGCGATGAATTCCTCACCGAGGAAAGCGGGCCCGGCAGCGAATTCGTCTCTGATATGGCCAAGGAATGGGAAGCCGAGGCATTGAAAGCAGAAGCAATAGGCATTCGCGTCGTGCTTGCGCGTTTCGGAATCGTCCTGGCGCGCAACGCTGGCGCCTTGCCGAGAATGCTACTGCCCTTCCGGTTTTTTGCCGGCGGAAAGATTGGTTCGGGACAGCAATGGATGTCGTGGATTTCGCTCAACGATGCAATTGAAATTTTGCAGCTGGCTCTGGAAAACAGTGAAATCAGAGGCCCGATCAACCTTAGCTCGCCGCAACCTGTCCGAAATGCGGAGTTCACTAAAACTCTGGCCGGCGTAATCCATCGCCCTGCGCTTTTTCCCGCCCCGGCCTTTGCCCTGCGCCTCGTCTTCGGCGAAATGGCCGACGCGCTGCTCCTCTCCAGCCAGCGCGCCTTGCCTGCCAAGTTAGAAAAATTCGGCTACAGTTTCCTTCATGCTGACTTGAGGGCCGCCCTCGCCTCGATCCTAACAGTGGAGTAGCCTACTCCTGGATTTACTTAATCACGCTGAGCGTCACGTCCACTTTCAGAACGCGTCCAGTAACCGGATCTGTCGCCACAGTAGATTGAATGGTCTGCCCGTCACGAATCATGAGATTCACCTGGCTTCGGAATACCTGGATAATTGGCTGTGTGTTGGAGATTTCATTTCCGCCCATTGAGGCTGGTCTCTGGCTTTCGCCCGGCGTGTAGACGGAGGATTTCTCCACGGTCAGATCAAGGAGGAACCTGCCGCCATCGATCTTCTCCGCGCGACCGTCGAGATTGGTTCCCACGTCTTGATACTGAATTTGCTTTACCCCCGTATTGCTGGAGGTTTCGATAGGGACACGCAGCCCCAGGCGAACCGCCGCTCGATGTGCAATGTCGTCCGAATTTACGAGCAGCGTATACGGCAGGCTGCTGATCTTTTTCTCGCCCTCATACTCGCTGAAGACAACCTGGACTCGAAGAGGAGTGATCGTCCTCTCGGTTTCGGCTGGCTTACCGGCCTGTGCCGATTTTTCCTTCTCTTGCGCTTCCAGGCGCACGGGGCCGAACACCAGAACGGTAAGCAGCATAGACAGGACAATCTTTTTCATGGAACGCTCCTTTTAAAATAGCTCAACGGCTCGTCTTTTCATTCTCCAGCGCTGGTCTTCCACCCACCTCAGCCAGTGGTTTCACCTCGATTAGTGGCAAATCCAGTGGGGAAATCTTCAACTCTTGTGAAGATAGTTCAGGTTTCTCCGCGAACAGACTGGTCGTGCTCACTCGGCCGCGCCGCAGACCGATCAGCCAGTTATCGACCGCTTGTTTTTGTCCGGCCGGAATCAACACGGTGACTTGTTCAACCGAAACAGAGGCCTCGGCGCTCCGTGTCAGCTTGCGCCTGGGCATTCTCTTGCTAGAAGTTGTCTGGGAGACAGTGCCGCTACGATAAGTCGAAATCTCGCTACTCGAAGGCGCGTGCCCAGCAGCTTTCGTCCGTGGATTAACTACCAACGTGGTGCGTCTCGATCCCAGAATAGCCACCAGCGAAATGACCACAACTGCGGCGGCAGCGATAGCGGCGAAGGCTGGACTCCATGGCCGGCGAGAAACAGGATTTTCGCTGAGCTTAGCCCGCACGCGCGGCAACAACGAGGCCGGCACATCGGCGTTTGCCTTGGCCTGTACGCCGGTGTCGATGGCTGCGAAGAGCTGCATCTCTTGCTTGGAGGCAGCGCGGCATGATGTGCATGAGTCGAGATGCGCACGCAGTTCGCGCGACGGCGCAAGATTCATCGCTGCTGTTTCGATCAGCGCTTCTCGATAGTTTTCACATGGCATCGCAATTTCTCCGCTAACTGCTTTCGCGCAAAAAACAATCTCGATTTCACGGTCCCCATCGGCAGCCCAAGAGACTCGGCGACTTCCTCCAACGAATGGCCTTGCATCGCCGCGAGCAGAATGACGAGCCGGTGTTTTTCCGGCAGCTCTTCCATTGCGCGATCCAGATGCGCCTGAAATTCGCTGGTGGCCGCCAAGTCTTCGGTCGAAGGCCGCGGCGCCGTTTGCGACCAGAGCGTTTCGCGCGCCTCGCGCCGCTTCGAGGAACGCGTGCGATCAATCGCGAGCCGGAAGGCTATGCGTACCAGCCAACCACGGAATCGCGCACGTTCCCGCAGATGTGCGAAGCGGCGGTACGCGCGAAGTAAGGCTTCCTGGGCGACATCTTGCGCATCCGCATCGTTGCGCAGAACGCTACGCGCAACCCGGTATGCCAGCGGCCCGCATTCCGCAAGCCGCTCCTCAAACTCCCGGCGTAAGGCGGCCTCGGCAGCTTCGCGGGTCAGGTTCGTCTCTCCGTCCTGGGCGACCGCCGAGCGGCTGACGATGCTTCGCGGCTGGATCAGAACCAGCTCCTGCATGCGGTCTTGTGTGCGAGCCGGAATGCGCTCGCCCTCCCCGTACAACTGCCAGACGGCGTGACGTGGCGATTGGTTCATTTCGTCAGCAAGTTAAGCACAAGATGGCCCGCCAAAACAGCAGCCGTGGAATTGATGAACCGCTCCCGTTTTGGAACACCGATTTGGCGGCCTCGTTCCAAAAGGGGATGGGCGGAACCACATCGCGGAGTTCCAGCTCTGCATGAATAATCGGTCACAGCTTGCTTAAGACTCTCGAACCCACGGCAAGCTATTTAAATTCAATAATTTAGAAGGTGGACCAGTAGCCATGGCAGCACTTCCTCGGGGAAAATCATGTTCCTACTTTCGCTGGCCCTTCGCCTGCATTCCGCCCTGCATGCGGCCTCTCACGCAAAACGGATTGAAAGAGAAGCTAGTGGCTTGGCAGCGAACTTCTCGCCGACCCACTTTTTCCTCTGCGCACCTTCTTGCGGCCCTTATCACAGCGGTGTGGATGCTCGGCTGTGGCGGAGGTTCGATTGGAAACCCACCGCCGCCACCTCCGCCGCCCATCGTTGTGACAGTGACACCGGCGAGCGGCTCGATCCTGCTGGGAAATTCGCAGACCTTCGCGGCAACAGTGACAAACACCACCGACACGAGCGTGACCTGGAGCGTAGATGGCATCGCAGGTGGAAATGCGTCCACGGGAACGATCACATCTGCCGGCGTCTATACGGCGCCAGCCGATCTGCCCTCGCAAGCCACTGTAAGCATCTCGGCCACGAGCCAAGCGGACGCCACAAAATCCGCGACTGCGCAAATCACGATCTCGAGCGACATCACGATCAGCGTCACGCCAACGAGCGCAGGTGTCGAACTAGGCGCGACAGATGCGTTTCACGCGAGCATTGGCAGCGCGGGACACCCGGACGCTACCGTGCGCTGGAGCATCAGTGGGGCAGCGTGCCCTTCGGCATGCGGGACTGTGGACGTCGGCGGCAATTTCACCGCACCCAGGATTCTTCCTACGCCGGCAACCGCAACTCTGACCGCGCAAAGTGTCGCCGATCCATCGAAACAAGCATCGGCAGCGGTCACCATCACGAGCAATTTCACTCTGCAGGTGACGGCGCCACAAAGCGTGCCTGCCGGAGGCACGGGGTCGATTGTCGCGACCATGACCGCCGTGCCGGGATCGAATCCGAGCACGATTCTCTCCTGGTCGTTATCGGGGCCCGGCTGTAGCTCCACGACGTGCGGAACGTTGACTGTCGTGACCACGCAAGGCGCAGGCGGAACCGTCACCGCCGATACCGCGACGTACACCGCTCCCAGCACGCCGCCGAATCCCAATAGCGTCACGGTCATTGTGACGCCACAAGCTGACCCCTCGAAAGCAGCACAAGCCACGATGGCCGTCCAGCCTGGCGTGAATGTCACGCTCACTCCGCAGACCGCCACACTGGCTGTGAATCACCGTGTGACTCTTTCCGCGCAAGTTTTCGGTACGACCAATGCCACCGTGAATTGGAGCGTCAGTGGTGTCTCCGGCGGAAATACGACTCTCGGCCAGATCTGTATCGTGGGATCCAATCCGTGCCAGATCGTGACGAGCGGAACTGTTCTGCAAGCGGACTATCTCGCGCCGGGAACAATTCCCCAGCCAAATCCCGTTAGCGTTACTGCCACAAGCGCGGCGGACGCCACGAAAGTCGCGGCAGCGCAGATCACGGTAATCAATCACGTGCTCGTTTCCGTGCAGCCGCAGAGCATCACGCTTGCGCCTCTGGCCGTCCAGGGATTCACGGCCACTGTGCTCGGAACCAACAACCAAAGCGTGGTTTGGCAAATCCAGGGCACGGCGTGCTCGAACAGCGGCGTTTGCGGCTCGATCGACTCGAACGGAAACTACACCGCTCCCGGCTCGGCGCCAGCTCCAGACGCCATTCAAGTAGTGGCCACCAGTTCTGACGACACCACGCAATCCGCCTCGGCGATTGTGGCGATCTCCACAGGCGCAAACATCCTTTCGCTGCATCCAGCGAGCGTCTACGCGGGCGCAGCGGATGGCTTCACCCTGTTGATAGATGGCAGCGGGTTTACCGTATCGAGTCCCGGGCCGGGATCGATTGTCATGATCGGCGGAGCAGCGCGAACGACCTCCTGTATCACGGCGATACAATGCACGGCGCCTGTCACAGCTGCTGATGTTTCCGTGGCGGGAAATGTTTCAGTACAAATCCAAAATCCCGGCGGCACTGCCTCCAATGCGGTCTCGCTTGTCGTTGCTCCGCCGAACGTTTCGGACGATGCAATTCCGTTGAGCAGCGCAGCGCCTAACGCGACTGGCAAAGACATCGTGGTTGTTGACCCCACGACTGCAGGCGTCAGCGCCTCCGGCAACGACGTGGACTTGAACGTCGCCGCGCTTGGAATGTTTTCCGTTGCGAACAATTCCTGCTCGCTCTCGGGCAATCCCGTGCCGTTGCTTCGGTCCACCAGCGGCAGCGCAACATACGACCTTTGCGTTTTCTCCGAGAGTGGACTGGACACCAGCATGACGTACACGGTCTCCGGACCCGGCGACGTCACCATCATCGCGAAACAGCCTGCGGGGTTAGGGATCATTCACCTGACGCTGCAGATTCCTTCGAGCGCTTTGCCGGGCGCACGGACGCTTTTCATTCAAAACACAAATCTGGATAAAACCGCGGCCAGCGGAGCCCTGGTGATCCAGTGAAGACTACGAGGTAGGAATATGAGCTACATACAAAGGCGCCGTTTCTTATGGATCTTGTTTCTGGTTGGGCTTGCCCTGATTGCCGGCGTGGCCAGCGCGACAACGCTGTCGCGGCTAAAGATCGGTGATCTCGCGCAAGAATCCACCGCCATCGCGCGCCTGCGCTGCCTCGGCACAAAGAGCCTTTGGGACCAAGGAGAAATCTGGACAGAAACGAAGTTTGAAGTGCTTCAGCGGGAGAAAGGCGATCTGCCGGCGGTGGTCATTGTACGGTTGCTCGGCGGAAACGTTGGGCACCTGCGTTCGCATGTCGAGGAAGTTCCCCAGTTTCGCGCAGGCGAGGAAGTCTATCTCTTCCTCTGGGGGGATGCAGGGGCACCTTATCGAGTACTCGGTTGGTCGCAGGGAACCTTTCGGATTTGGCGCAATGCGCAGTCTGGATTGGAAGTGGTCACGCAAGATTCAGCATCCGCGCCTATTTTCGACCCGCAAACACGCGCCTTCCGGCGCGGAGGAATACGGAATTTGCCAGTAGCGCTCTTCAGGGAAAAAATCCACAAAGCCTTAAGACAGCAAAATCGGTGAGCAGCGGGAGAACGCAAATGAGGAAACGAAATAAATATCCAATGATTTGCAGAATGATGGCCCTTTTCTTCGGCGCCCTTTATGGGTTTTGCGGCATTCCTGGAGCAAATGGATACGCATTCAACGAAATCGTTCCGGACGTTAGGCAGCCCGCGAGCGTTTCCGGTGGCTCGGCATGCCCAATTGCTTCGCACGAAATCGCCGCGACGGGTGCGATTGCGGAGCAATGGAGCACGGTGCTAGGAACGAATCCGGTGACCATCCTGACACAGAACCAGACCGTCGCTGGGCGTTTGAACGAGATCGAACAGGTGATCACGCAATCGATGGCAGTGTGGACGGCCGTCAGCGGCACGTCTCTGATTCCTGGCTCTATCGCGCCAGTCACGCGCACCGCAACGCAAAACGCGTGCGGTTCCGATGGAGTGAACTCGATTTGTTTCGATCAGTCTGATGGCGCGTTCACACCCGGAATTCTGGCGTTTACGCGCGTGATCACCGCGGACATCATCGGCGTGCAGGTAGGGACGGGCTCGCCCGCAACTCAAGTGGGGCAAATCCTCGACGCGGACATTTATTTCGATCCCAGCAGTTCCGCCATCACGTTTGCGACGCCCGCCGCGCTTCCTACATCGCCAAAGGCTTACGATTTCGAGTCCTTGATGATTCACGAGCTGGGACACACTTTGGGCTTCAGTCATTCCGCGGTGTGGAGCGCCATGATGTACCCGTTTGCGCCGGCGCCGGGCACCTTTTCCGGCACACGGCCCACCGCACAGCAACCCGATGCGCCGTTGGGTGACGATGATCGGACCGGTCTGCGTGCGTTATATCCCGATCCAGCGGATACGTTGAATATAGGTTCCGTCAGTGGCCGCATTCTGCCCGCAAATCCACTTTCGCTGCCACTATCTCCGCCCGGAATTACGGGGATTTTCGGCGCGCACGTTGTGGCCGTGGATGCAGCAAGTGGAGCAGTGGTGGGAGCGACGCTTGGAGGATGGAGCTGCACGGCGCCGGGCCCCGCGCACTTCGATGGAACCTACCTGATCAGCCATTTGCCGCTGGGGCACAGCTACGCGGTGTACGCCGAGCCGCTCGACAATACGGTTTATCCCTCGCTGATCAGCCCCGCTATCACCTCGCTTTGCCGCAACCCCACGACGGACGCAGGCTGGCCTCCTTTGCAAGCATGTGTCGTTCCCGTGGTGAATACCAGCTTCACAACAAGAACTCGTCCGGCTCCGTGAGCTTTGCCGCGATAAGCGCTCGCCAGTTTCGAGCGTCTGATGCCTTGCAAACGCATTCTAAAAAACGACCGGCCCCGGATGAGCCGGGGCCGGTCGTGGGTGCAGCCGTTGGCTGCGTTTTATTGATTGGGCAAAAGGAGCTGTGTAAAGCCCGTCGTGTTCACGTCGCGAAAGAGCGGCGTGCGCGGTGGCAACAGAGAGGGAGTGAGAAACTCCGTGTCAAAGTTGTATCCACGGGTCGGCGGCGAGTAAACCACCGTGCAGCACTTGTAGGTTCCTATTGCCTGGCGGTTGTAGTACATGCTGATGATGGAACCGCGGTAATTCAGCGTCTGGCCACCCCAGTTTTCGATATACCGGAGGAAGTTGTGCGTACCGCCGTCCGTCCCGAAGTCCTGCGGGCTTGAAAAGCCGGTCGGCTGCGGGAAGGAAACGCCCTTACCGGCCATGACCGCTGTGCGGTAGTACGTCGTGGTAGCGTTGTCATTGTTTCCGTAGGGCGTCGAGAAGCTGTTGACGTCATTGAAGCTGTTGGAGAGCAACGAGACGGCATCTGCGTTCACCGAGACCGCTACGTTGGCATCGTTGAAGCCGCCACCGGCGGAGTTGGCGTTGAAATCGCCCTGAATATAGGCGGGATTCTCCGTGGCAATCGCCAAGCCGCAGGGAACGGCGCCAGGGCATCCGCCTAGCGCGGTCAAAAGTTTGCCGTCCATTATTTTGACCGCGCGGCGGAAGAAGGGATTCGGATTTTCGCGCGCCTCGTTGGCATGAATGACTTCAGCCATGGGCCAAACCTTGGATGGGTTTGTCACCGTACAGCCCGGATTGGCTGCGATGGCGTTGCTGGCAACCGTGGCGCCATAAAGGTTGCCGGGGCTAGCCAAACTGAACATCCCGTATTGGCCGAGGCCCAAGCTTGAATAGACAGTGCCAGCCGCCATGATATAGGTCGGATCCTGCCCGTAGGTATAGAAACCGGTGCTGCCGAGTCCGTCGATGTCTTCGCCCGAATCCTGGGAATTATTCGGGCAGCCGTTGGTGCTCGCGGAATTCACAAAATCATTCCAGCCGTACTCGCCGGTTTCGTGTCCGCTGGGAGAGAGTGGTGGCCACGCGTTGGTAAGCGCGCCGGCAGTATAGTTTCCGCGCCGGTCGGAAATGTAGACGGCGTAGTCGTTCGGGGCGTTGACGGAGTCAAAGGCGAGATGGCCCGATCCTGGGAGCGCGCCACCCAGATACCTCGCCAGATTAGTTGCATCGACTTCGATGTAGTCCATGACGCCACCGAGCGTGACCATGCTGGAATAATTGATACCGCCCAAACTTCCGGTCGGGCTGACGTCGCGCAGGGTGCCTTCGCGAGAGTCGAAGAGCGCGTTCGGCCAGTAGTCGGCGGGATTGGCTGGATATTTCTGGCTGGCTGGCGTGGCGCTGTTGGTTACGCCGCAGTGAGAGAAATTGTTGTTCGGCGAATTAGTCCAGTTGGAGGGGTTGTCACGAACACGTTCCAGACGGATGATCGCGTTGGGGTGAACGTCCTGGCAAGGAGAAGCGCCCAACTGGCTGGCGGGCAGGCTGAGCAGTGGTTCCGCTGTGCCGTATTGCGCGGCGGTCAGTGAGCCCTGAGGGTAGAGATTGCGACCGGCATACCCAAAACTCAGAACTTCTTGGGTCACGTCCCTCCACGTGCCGCAAGGATTTCCATAAGCAGTCTGAATTTCGATCTTGATGAAGCCCTTGATGATTGGAAGACCTGAAGCCGTCGTATACCCGGCCACGTTGGGAGTAGGCAACCAATAGCCGTTTGCGGTGCTGTAGGCTGTTGCCCCGAGCGCCGCGCCGGAAGCTGCCAAGGGGACAGGTGGAGTGTTGTAACCCGCAGTGTTCAGCGTGTTCATCGCAGTTTTCAGATTTGCAGCCGCGCCGGTCCAGCTCGCCACGGGTTTGGCGAGAGTGGACAAATCCAGAGGTTGCGTGGAGGTATCGATGCAAGGCAACTGCATGATATCGTTCGGATTATCGGAGAGCAAAATCTTGAGACTGGCTTGCGCGTAATAGCGCAGGTTTGTGACGCCAGCGCTCTCGTTGACGACGGGCCGACGGATCATGTCGACAGGCTGCGTCGTGCCGTTCCCGAGAAGCACGATGCCAAGATTAAGTGCCGTCGCGCCGGTTGCACCGTTGCGCAAATTGCCAGCATAATTGGTCGCGCCAAGAGAGATGCTGGTCCAATTGGGGTTCACGCTTGAACCGATTGTGCCAACCAGGCTACCTTCCGTGTATGCCAGCGGCCTGTAAGATGCAGTGCCGGGTGATGTCGTGATGTCCACCGGGCCCGCATAGGAGCCGGTCGTCGTCGGATAACCGTTCGAGAGATTTGTACGAACCACATTCTTGACTGCGGTGACGCGGTCAGAAAGAGTCAGCGTGCCTCCAGAAGCAAGGAAGAGGTTGCCATTGGTATGAGTGCGGCCGCCGAAGCTGAAATTTGGACCAGGAAAGAAGCTAAGGTCAGTGTCGGAGAACATGCCAAACTGGAACATGGGGATGCCGACCGTCTGAGTGGTGCGCTGCAATTTCACTTCGTTGTTGTTGACCGTTCGTGCAGTCACATCCAGAGTATATTGGGTAGCGAGCGCCGTCATACCTTGATAGGCGCCGGATTGTACCTGCGTGACCGTGGCCAGGGGATTTCCGTTTGCGTCCAGGTTGTAATTCACCTGGTATCCGGAGGTTCCATCAAACTTCAGATATTGGATTCCGGGGATCGCCGGCGGAGCAGCCGCGATGGCGCTAATTTGCGCGGCCGAAGGAGAGTAGTTCGTATCAAACAGCGTTCCCAGATCTGCCGTAATTTTCTCCATGCCGGCTTCCGCGCCGTAGAAGGCGCGGCTGTAGTCATTATTGCTGCCACTGAGCTTCTGTCCTGAAGTGATCAGCAACATGAAGCCGACCAGCAAGCTCGACATCAGCATCATGAGCAGCAGAGTGGTAAGCAGGGCGATGCCCGAATCACGTCGCATCAGTTTTTTTACGGCGTTCATGGTTGCACTCCTCAATTAGTTATACCGGTTGACGTAGGCCATGCTGCGGAGGCTGACCTGCGTCATGAAATTGCTGCGAAGAAAAGTATGGTTCTGTCCCCAGGCGGTAGTCGAACGAGCGCCCAGGAGGATATCGACGGACCGAATCTGGCTTTCCGATTCTCCTATGGGAATGGTCTGCTGGCCGGAGGGATTCGTTACGCCATCGACGAAGTTGTATTTGAATTGAAGATTCTCAATTGTCTCGCCAACCGGCACACCTGGATTCCAGTTCACGCGGCGGATGAGGCGGACCTGGCCAGGTACGGCTATGTTGTCCAGATAGTAGGTAATCATCCAGATTCGGGTGGCCGTAGTCGGCGGAAAGGTGCCGTTGGGGTTCCCGGCCAGGTTTGTGTTTTCTAGCTGGATCATGGTGCCTTGCGGGTCGGTGCGGGCGTTCAAGTTCAGGCCATCACCTCCAGCGAACCTCAGAGTCTGGCCGGAGACGCTGGTTACTTCCTGAATGGCGTTACCTTTGGCATTGCTAAACATGATCAAGTCGCCGGGGTTGATTTGCACGCCGGTCGGAGAAAACAAGATGCAGGTGGCATCAAAGGTTACGACCTGCCCGTTGCTCGTGATGCTTCCGGCTGGACAGCCAGGATTGCCAGCCACCGCCGGCTCGTTGATCATTCTGGCGTTGAGGGCCAGAGTGTTGTCCACATACAACATGGTAATCAGGTCGGTGTTCGCCCCTGGAGTGGAGTCCGGGCTAGTGATTTGCGGACCAAGCTGCCAGCCAGGTTCGATGGCATTTAGACTGACGTTGCAGACGGGGAAGGTCAGCCCACCTGTCAGATTTGGGCGGTTAATGGGCGCACCGCCGCTGCCAAGACAATTCGGCGGCCCGGGAGTGTAGGGCACCGGAATGCCCGCCGTGGGGATCCCCGTGCCCGCTTGAATGAGGTCCTGCTCCAGGAGGTTGACGCCGGCGCGAAGATTGTCCGTAAGGTCGGACTTGAGAGAGACGTTCTGATTCGTATTGGTGGCGTCTTTGAACGCGAGCATGGTGGCGGCAAGGGCGACAATCGTGATGCCCATGGCCACCATGAACTCGATCAGCGTAAATCCAGACTGTTTTTTCATGGCAAAATTTTCTCCCGCCGTCTTCATGCGAAGGCCGAAATGTAACTAATGAGGGTGTAGGTACGCGTGATGCGGCCGATCTTGTAATTAATGGTCACCGTGATTTGCCGGAGGTTGGTTTCTCCGACCACCGGTAAAATGGCGATCGTCCGGTTCATATAGCCGTTCAGGTTGGCCACCTTGTCGTCGGCCGTGCCCAGAATCCCGTCGGGACCAGGGCCGAGGATGATGGTGTCAGGAAGGGCCGCGTTGTCATCCGCAGTGCCGACCAGTCCATCGGGGCCGGGATCCAGCAAAGACTGAGGACCATCCTTGAACACTCCGCCGGTGGAAATATTCTGAATCTGGGCCCACGTCAAAACCTTGGTGTCGCGCGCCGTGAAAATGGTTTCAACGGCTTCTTCCGCTTTCTTCTCGGCGATGTAGTCGAACTGCGTCATGCTCGTGTACACGATGCCCTGGGCGTAGACGGCCGCGAGAGAAAGCACGCCAAACGACAGAATGACGATCGAAATCATGGCTTCAATAAGTGTGAAGCCGTCCGCATGCCGACTGAACTTGCGCTGTTTTCTCATTTGGCCTTTCTCCCTATTGCTGCCACACACCGCTGGTGCCACCGGTCCAGTAGTAAGAACGGACGCGGCCCGTGGACCCGAAAATTGTTACGGCGCGCGCAGTGTTGCTCTTTCCGGTGATTCCTAAAAAGATGGAGGCGTTGACAGGATTATTATTCGTCACCTGATAGAGGCTCGCTGCCGATTGCGAGGAGCCAACAAATGCGCCAGAGGTCGTGAACATTACTGACCACGCGCCACCGCCAGCCGGCTGCTGAAGGCTGATCGCGTTCGTGTTGCCGAAGCCCATCGGAGTGTCTGGCAGGCCCGGGAACAACTGGAAGATAGCTCCGCCACCCGCGTTGTCATTCAGAAAGGTGGGCGGAATGGCAGGGGGAACCGCTTCGCCTGGCAGGGTCAGAACCGTGAGCTGAATTTGGTTGGGCGCGATGAATTGGACTTGTACGTTACGGCGCTTGGCAATGGCTAATTCCCTGGCTTGCCGAAGTTGGGAGATGACCGCGTCCATCGCGGCGTTCGCTCGAGCATTTTGCGTGGTGGTGAACGTGTTGATGACCGCGAAGGCCATCACGACGAAGGCAAGCATCACCACGACGATCATCTCGATCAGTGAAAACCCACTTGCCGTTTTGCTGGTGCTCTTTCTCATTCCAGTACTCCTCGGTATCCGCCGACGACATGCCGGGTGCTGAGAAAAAAGCACGTCCCGCGCCAGTTCTCAAAATCAAATAAGTGTTGTATTTTTAATGCGTTAAAGGAGATATCTGTTGCGGCGGAAACTCAACCACCGGCAGAAGGTAACAAAATGTTACAGGTCGCGACCTTCGTATCGCGGGAGGTGGTGGCAGGGTGTCAGCCAGCCACCGCCAAAAAGTAGCCCTGGACCGAGGGAAGCCAAAAAGATTGGGCCACAATCGCCTGCAGGGGCGTCTTGAGCCGTTTGCAAAACGGAGTGAAGGGCAACCCCACACGTAGAAGAACCCAAGTTCCCGCTCGTCTCAGCCACTTTCGGAAACCTTTTCAGGGGCAGTCCTAATTGATTGGCGAGCAACTTGAGTAGACGGGGATTGGGCTGGTGAGTTGCCACTCCATTCACCGAGGAAAGGGCGATGCCGCTGCGAAGTTCGGTCTCGCGGATAACTTTTTCGAGCCTCGTGATAGCGGCCCGGGAGAGCGCCTCGCCATCAAAGTGCGTGTCGAGGTCCCCATTTGCGGCTTGAGCTACGCGGATCGCTCCGGCGTATTGGCCGGCGCATCCGAAGAAAAACTCGCCGAGAGAGTACGCATTTTGCGATGCGTTTCCGCCCGACGTCCGCAAGAGAAACGCACTTGCGCCGTCGCCGAACAAGCCGCCCAGTTCACCGGCGACGCGTCCGGGAATGAAGACGCGGCTGTGAACGTCGGCTGTTACCACAAGAATTGTGCGAGCGCGGCTGGAAGCGATGAGGCTCTGCGCAACGGCAAGACCATTTAGCAAGCCGAGGCAGGCGCCGCCGACATCGAGCGCTCCGCAAGTCTCGCGAGTAAGCAGTTGGGAGTGTAGCTGTGCCGCGAGAGAAGGATAGCTGAGGTGCGTTTCGCTTGTCGCGATGATCCAATCGAGTTCCTGGACGCCACAAGCCGCTGCGTGAAGCGCTTTCCGCGCCGCGCGTGTGCCGAGCGAAAGTTCATTTTCGTTTTCGGAGGCATAGGTCAGCGATTCGATTCCGGCACGGTGTTGAAGTTTCCCTTCCGTCATTCCGAATGCCCGGTCGATCTCCACAGATGGAATGCGGCGAGATCCAAGCGCCACCGAAGAACTTGCGATGAGTACGGGGATGCGAGTCTCGACCAGCTGCGGATGAGATGCGCCAGCCCCGGGAGATTGCGTTTCTGCCTTAGATTCGCGCAAGGCATGTAAAATGCTTTCAAAAGAGGGAGTCTCTGCCGTCAGTTGCGCCCCTAATTCATTCAGGCCGCTGGCGGACTCCAACGAGCGTAGAAAACTAACCCAGCCCATCGAGTCGAGCACACCGGTCTCGATAAGATCCTGCTCGGAATCGGGCATTGGGATTTGAAAACCCGCTTCCCGCCGGAAACAATCCTCGATGAGGCCTCGCCAGCGATTTTCATCCTTGCCAGGGGCCATCAAAATTCCTCAAGCCACTCTTGCTTTGGAAGTGGGAATAGCGTGTCCAGCATCAGCCAGTAAAGATCATGATAAGGCCGCGTAAGGCCGAGGCGGATGAAGTGATGTGGGGATGACAAAATCTTGTAGTGAAATTGAGAGTTCAAGAAACGTTCGAGGCGGGCAACCCGATTTGCGCCTCTACCCTCAGCCAACGCGGCGTCGATAAAATCGCGCCAATCGCGGTCCACGAGCGGAAGATCGCGTAAGACTTCGCCTGAAGAGAGAGCCAGAGTGGCCCGGATTTCGTTTCCACAAAGCTCGAGTCGCAGGTTTTTCGTCCGGGTTCCACAAATAGAGCGTTTTGGTTC
Organism: Candidatus Solibacter sp.; assembly: GCA_035499815.1. GTDB lineage: Bacteria > Acidobacteriota > Terriglobia > Acidiferrales > UBA7541 > Acidiferrum. The sequence continues at coordinate 176,685 of DATJXZ010000024.1, forward strand.
GAGCGGCTTTGCATAAAGCCCGCTGCCTGTCCTGTTTTCGTGAATAACACAGCCAAAGAGGTCCGGAAGCGAGTCTGCAATTTCGGCCTTGTGCAAGTAGCCGACGACCTCCGGTTCTGGAACAACTGATTCCCTCTGAAAACCGCGCGTCGAGACGCGATCTTCGACATGGGGTTTGGCTCCCGAAAATGGAGCCAGATCGCACTGCAGGATGTCGCCACGGTGAAAGGGAAAATTGAGCCAGCTATTCGCACTCGCGGAAACGGGACGGATCGAGCGGATATTGTCCTTGTCCCGCTGCAATCCGATGACACAGAATGCCGGTCCCATACGAGTGATTTCCGTAATGAGCAGTTTCGTCATTTCACGGGGCGGCCCTTTTTGCGGGCTGGCTCTGAAGATTTCTGGCGTTGTGCGACAAGATGGCGAATTTCTACCCTGTGACCTTGTGTGCGCCAGTGCCCGGCGAGCAGATCGGCGACGAGGCGACGATGGCACTTCTCTGGACCCGGTTCGGAACAAAGCAGCGCCGCGCTTGCGGGCCATGCGCCGGCCTCGAAACATTGCGGGATCCCGCGCTCTCGCATCAGCGCCAGGAAGTCTGCTTCATAAGCAAGCCAGTCGCGCGAATCGCGGTAGGTTTTGAGCAGTTCAGGCGTGGGAGCGAGTTGCGGATCGTGGGAATAGCCGATGCGAGCAACTTTTTCCAGAAAATAGGCGAGATCGGGATGCTTGGCGAAGCCGGACAGCTGTCCTTCGCGATGCTGGCGGATGTCGATGACTTTACTGACTCGCGAAGCTTCGAGAAGCTGGAAAAATTCCTCAGCTGTCTTCCCCGCAAAGCCGATCGTGCAAATGAGGATGTCCATAAGGCTAGAAATATTCGATGGCTTCGGCGGAAGCGCGGAAAGCAAACTCTTTGGCTTGGCGCCGCAGAGCATCGCGCAAGGCTTCGTCACGTTCGGAGATGAAGAGGGAGCCGCTGTCGAAGGCGGCGAGGTCCTGCGATTTCAAGAGGCGATCCTCGGCCTCGCGCTGAGATTCTAACTCGCCGCCCCTGCGAATGTGCGAGGGAGTTATGCCACGATCGAGAAGGGCCGGGCAAATCATCAGAAATCGGTGGCACTGGAGGGGATCTTCTTCCGCACACATCAAAGCAATGCTTGACTTAAGGCAGAGCGCAAGCGCGCGGTCAATTTCGGAGGAAAAATCAGCGGCCTTGCGGCGGACTTCATAGTTCACCAAACCATCTGCGTGATACGCGCGCGGATCAGACGGGCGTCCGCCAAGTGCCTCGCCCAAAAATTCGTACCGGATTCCCGCAGTGAGAAGGCACGCTTCGAGTGGTTCGCGGTTGAATTGGGGAAACCGGAAACTGCCGGGACGGCTGCGGACATCGCAAACGATTTGTACTTGATGGGTAAGTAGAAGCTTCAGGAACTCCGGAAGCTCAAGACTTGAATGTCCAACTGTGAAAACAGGTTTATTCGAGAGCGGAGGCGGCATCATTGGAGTTCGCTAAGCGGCCAGATGTATTCTGCCGAAAGGCGGAGAAGTCGGCAAGCGTTGGACGGACGCGAAGTAGTTGCATCCTTGAGACAGCTTTGCGAGCGAAAGAGGGAGGCTCACGGATATTCGTGTTAGTTTGGAAAGACTCGCTCGGCCGCCGCAGTCACGTTTGATCAATCGATTTGGATTTAAGAAAGCTGCGTTTCAACCGACAGGAATTCCAGTGCCACGGAAAAACAAAATATGGAGGGCTAAGCTCAAGAAAGCACCGAAGTGGTGCCTTCTGGCTGCGCATATCCTCGCGCTGGCGCCAATGGCAGCGGCGCAACGCGCGCGCGGCGAACTGCACGTCGAAGTGCGCGACCCGCACGGCGCCGCTCTGGCGGCTACGGCGGAACTGGTCAGCGAGGCCAACCAAGTTCACAGAACGCTTCAGGCCGGCCCAGATGGCCGTATAGTCGCGCAGGATCTTCCGTTCGGGATGTACCGGCTGAGCCTGGCGGCGGAGAATTTTGCGCCGTGGATCAAACTGATCGAAATCCGCTCGGAAGTGCCGGTGCGCGTTACGGCGACGCTAGACGTGGCGCCAGTGACGACCCAGGTCCAGGTGAACGATTCAGCGACGCTTGTTGATCCCAGTGGCAGCTCGACAATCTATTCAGTCGGGCGGCAATCGATCGGCGAGGAGATTTCTGCCCAACCCGGCCGCGAGCTCTCGAACTTGGTGAATGAACAGCCGGGCTGGCTCTATGAGGCAAACGGCATCTTGCATCCGCGCGGCTCCGAATACGACGTGCAATATGTCTTAGATGGACTGCCGCTGACGCAGAACCGCTCACCGGCGTTTGCGCCTGGGTTCGATGCCGATGGCGTGGAATCGATGAGAGTTCTCACGGCAAGCTTTCCGGCTGAATATGGAAGGAAGCTCGGCGGTATCATTGAAGTGACCACGACGAAGGACGTGCCGAGAGGACTGCACGGGCAATTTAACGCTGAGGGTGGAAGCTTCTCCACCCTGACAGGCTCGGCGGCAGCCTCGTATTCCACCGGCAAGAATCGCTTCTCTGCGGACGGGAATGGCTTTCACAGCAATCGCTACCTGGATCCACCGGTGCTTGAAGACTTCACGAATCGAGGAACTGCCGCGAGCTACTCCGGTTCGTTCGAGCGAGATTTTTCGGATAGGAACCGGCTGCGCATCACCGTGCTCCATCACGAAGTACGCTTTCTTGTTCCAAACGAGCTCATCCAGGAGGAAGCAGGCCAGCGGCAGGACATGGCCAACAGCGAGACCGCTGGTCAAGTCTTTTTTCAGCACACGATTTCTTCGGATCTATTCCTGAGTTTTTCAGGCAGCTTGCGGGATGACAGCGCAATTCTGATGTCCAATTCTCTTTCCACGCCGGTGATCGTTTCGCAAGACCGCGGCTACCGAGAAGGCTACGCGCGAGGCGATATCGCCGGCCATCATGGGCATCACAACTGGAAAGCAGGCGCAGACGTGCTTTTTAGCCCAGTGCATGAAGCCCTGGAATACACGATCACGGATCCGTCGCAATTCGATCCAGGCACGCAGCAACAGCTGCAGTTCGCAGATCGACACTGGGACATTGAGCCGTCCGCTTACGTCCAGGATCAATGGCGTCATGGCAACTGGAACGTCAATGCTGGACTGCGATTTGATCAGTACGGATTTGTCGTGAACGCATCCGCGTGGAGCCCGCGCGTGGGCCTTGCTCGATATGTGCCTTCCTGGAATTTGCTGATACACGCTTCCTACGACCGCGTGTTCCAGACGCCTGCGATGGAGAATCTGCTTCTGGCAAGCTCGCAGCAGCTCAATTCCATCAATCCGGTGGTGTTGCGATTGCCCGTGCTGCCGGCGCGCGGCGATTACTACGAAATTGGTGTCACGAAATCACTTTTCGGAAATCTGCGGCTGGATGCGAACGTCTTTCGCCGCGATTTTCATAACTACTCCGATGACGATACGCTGCTGGATACGGGAGTCAGCTTCCCGATTGCTTTCGCCAAGGCACGGATCGCAGGAGAAGAGGTTCGCCTCGCGATACCACATTGGGGCCGTTTTTCCGGCTACGTCAGTTACGCGAACCAGTCGGGCATCGGTCAAGGACCGATCACGGGCGGGCTGTTTCTCGGCGACCAGGCCACCAGTGGGTTGACGGACACCAGCAAATTCGCCGTGTCGCAAGATCAGCGCAATACCTTACGCGCACGCGTGCGCTATCAAGCCGCGCGACGCGTTTGGCTGGCGTTTGGGGCAGAATACGGGAGTGGTTTGCCAGTCGAAATTGACACCTATTCCATCGATTTGAATTTTCTGCTTTCGCAATACGGTCCGGCGATCATCAACGAGGTGAATTTCGACAAAGGCCGCGTGCGGCCGAATTATTCGCTGGACCTGGCCGCGGGTGCGGAGCTGTATCACAAAGAGCGGCGAAGCGCGACTTTTGAGGCTGAAGGTGGGAACCTCTCTGGCCACATCAATGTGCTTAATTTCGCCAGTTTGTTTTCGGGAACAGCTGTCGCACCGCCGCGCAGCGTTTCGGCAAAGCTGAAGCTGACTTTTTAGCGGCCGCTTAATTCAACCTACCTGCGGCTTGTTTTGGCAAGCAGGCGGAGAATCTCCAGATAGAGCCAAACCAAAGTGACCATCAGGCCAAAGGCGCCATACCACTCCATGTACTTCGGAGCGCCACCGCGCACACCGGTCTCGATCATGTCGAAATCGAGCACGAGATTCAGCGCGGCGATGATGACCACAAAAATGCTGAAGCCGATACCCCAGAAGCCGCTACCGTTGATCGCTGTGAATCGGTAGTGAAAGAAGAAGCTCAGCGCCATTTGCACCAGGTAGAAAACGGCGATGCCACCGGTCGCGGCAATTACGCCAACCTTGAAACCTTGTGTAGCTCGGATCAAGCCGGTCTTGTAAGCGAGGAGCATCACGAAGAGAGTGCCGAGTGTGAGGCCCACGGCATGCACGGCGATGCCGGGGTATGTCTTGTCGAAAACTGCGGAGATGCCTCCGAGTACGAGGCCTTCAAGCAGAGCGTAGAGCGGCGCGGTGAGCGGAGACCAGTTTTTTCTGAAGATCGTGACGATCGCCACGATGAACCCGCCGATTAGCCCGCCCATCATCCAAGGGATGCCAGCCTCTGGCGTTTCCGAATGCGCGAGTCCCCAGGTCCAGGCTGCAGTTGCGACCACGCAAAGCAAGAGGAGGCCCGTCTTGTTGACGGTGCCTTGCAGCGTCATCGCCTCGCCGACCGCGACTTGCCCTCGAAACGCCTTTTCGTTTAAAGCTGGATTCGATGTGCGCATCAAACTTGCCATCAACTGCCTCCGGAAATATACAAGCTCAATTTTACTCTGCCTCTGTCAACAAATCCAAACAAAGGGACTTTCTAGGACGTTAAATCCGGCCTTGTTTCTGCCCATTCTCGATTTGGCCCTGGACCTGCGCCCGAAATTCCAGGGGATGCGCGATATTGTCGAACGTTTCCGGAGTTCCGCCTGTGCCGCGAATGATGACTGTTCCGTAGCCGAGCATGCGTCCCATGGCCGGCTCTTCCACGACAACGCTTTCGATTCTCGATAGAAGAAGTTCGATCGTGCGGCGGCTGGCCATGCCTGTCTTTACGATCACGCGCTTGTTGGTCAGCGCCATGACGGTAGCGCTTCGCTTGAGCAAGCCGGCTGTGAAAATGACAGACCCGGCCACGAGTGCAGCGATTCCGAGCCAAATCAGAGCATTGGAATGAATCTCGCCGCTCTTCTTCTCGTTCCAAGAGAACACCAAAAGCGCGATGCCTGCCACCTCGAAAAACGCCGCAAGGCAGGCGTGTCCGAGCATGACGATCCAATGCAACTGGGTATGATATTGCAGCGTTTCGCCGGGGATGAGGTTTTTCTCGATGTAACTCACAGACGATCCTCACTCGCGCACAGCCAGCGGTTTTCGGAAATTCTCTGGCCGATCATGCCCTAAACTGGAACTTTGTAGAACATAAATCAGAAAGTGGCAGTCGAAGGATTATCTGGTAGCGCTAACGGGAATCGAACCCGTATTTCGGCCTTGAAAGGGCCGCGTGCTAACCGTTGCACCATAGCGCCACATTTTGGGGGATGCCCAACCTTATTAGAATACGGGAAAACTCACAGAGCGACAAGCGAACGAAAAGCGCCGGGAGAGGCTGGATTTGCGTCTTCAGCTCTGGCGGTCCTGGAATTCCTCATGCCAGGCCATCTGAATGGCTTCGAGTTTGCTCTCGTTGGAAGCCGCGGGATCGCCCGAAAAACCGGGGAGCTCCGTGATCCACTTGTGCATGTCCGTGAAGCGGACGGTCAGCGGATCTGTATCCGGGAATTTGTCGGTGAGACCGATGGCGATATCTTCGATGTTGTCCCAACTGAATGTCGGCGGCATCTGGCTCCTCAGTGATCGGCTTCCTTGGCGTAATTCTTGTTCCACTCGGGAATCTCCACGACGATGTCTGTGGTGCCGTCGGGAACCGTTTGGCAGCCTAGACGCGATTTCGGGGTGATGCCTGGAGCCATGTCCAGCTCGTCAAGCTCGGCGTCGGTAGCCTCGTTGCAGGATTCGAGGCCCTGCTTCACCATCACGTGGCAAGTCGAGCAGGCGCACACGCCGCCGCACGCGTGGTCCAGACCCGCTTTGATGCCTTCGGATATGTCGAGAATGCTGCCGGGAAGGCCGTTGTGGCCGTAGGGAATTTTTTCCGGGTCCACTTCAATGGTCTTGCCGCTGGGAAGAAATGTTACTTTGTATTTCTTCGTGGCGGGCGTGTATTTGACTTCTTCAATGTATGGATTGCTTCCGCCCATCTTTCGTTTACCCCCCGTTGCGATCGCCAATCGTTCAAACCTTGCGGGTCGGGGCACGATATATCGTGTCCCCTAAAGCGTTAGACCTCGGCAAGCTTGCGGCCTTGCAAAGCGTTTGTAACCGCGCTGTTCATGAGCAATTCCGCGAGATGCTCCGTCGCGCGATTCAATTCGTCGATACGTTTGCGAATCAATTTGTAGTCCCTTCCCGCGGCGGCATCTTTCAAAGCGGCGATCGCAGCTTCTATGCCGCCGCGTTCTTCGGACGGCAGATTCGCCGATTGCTCATTGGCAAGCGCTTTCGCGGTCGCTGCGAGGATTGCTTCGGATTCCGTGCGCGCTTCGATAACTTGCCTCTCCGCGAAATCCTGCTCGGCATATTCGATTGATTCCTCGAGCATGCGCTCAATTTCTGCGTCGTTGATGCCGTAGCTCGGCTGGACTTCGATGGAGTGCTGCTCGCCGGTGCGGAGGTCTTTCGCGCCGACCTGAAGGATGCCGTTGGCATCGATGAGGAACTTCACTTCGATGCGCGGAAGACCAGCGGGAGCGGGCGGCGTTTTCAGCATGAAGCGTGCCAGCGAGCGGCAGTCTTTCGCGAGTTCGCGTTCTCCCTGTAGGACGTGAATGTCGATGCCGGTCTGGTTGTCAACGCCAGTCGTGTAAAGCTCCTGGGCGCTGGCGGGAATCGTCGAATTGCGCGGAATAATTTTCGCGACGGCGCCGCCGTAAGTCTCGATACCTAGCGAAAGAGGGGTCACGTCGAGCAAGAGCATGTTAGTGACGCCGCGGTCAAGAATATTCGCCTGCACAGCCGCGCCCAGCGCGACGACTTCATCGGGATTCAGCTCTGTGTGCGGAGTACGGTTGAAATACTCCTGTACGACGCGGCGGACGAGAGGCGTACGCGTTGCGCCGCCAACAAGCACCACTTCATCAATCGCCTCTGGCTTGAGTTCCGGCTCCTTTGCCTGCGCGTCGGCAAGGGCTTTCTTTACGGGACTCATGGTGCGGTCGACAACCGGGCGGATCAGGGCATCGAGAGATCCACGTGTGAACTCGTGCACGAAGAGGGTTCCGTTGGGAAGCGGGAATCGCAGTGTGGCCGACTCCGCGTCCGAGAGCTGATGCTTGATGGAGATTAGGGCCTTGCGCAATTCCTGAGCTAGTTCGCCGTGAGGCGAGAAGTCGATCTCATCCTCTTGAAGAATCTGTTCATGCACAAAGGCTTGAAGAAGATTATCAATGTCGTCGCCGCCCAGGTGCGTGTCGCCATTCGTGGAAAGAACCTGATAAATGTCGCCCTCGGCCGTGGAGATTAATTTAAGAACGGAGATATCGAACGTTCCGCCTCCAAGATCGTAAACGGCGACGCGGCCGCGCTGCTTTTCGTGCAGACCGTAGGCCAGAGCAGCGGCCGTCGGCTCATTCACGAGACGCAGGACATCGAGCCCCGCGATCTTGCCGGCATCTTTCGTAGCCTGACGCTGCGCGTCATTGAAATACGCGGGAACGGTGATGACCGCGCGGTCCACGGTTTCTCCAAAAAAAGCTTCCGCCCAGCTTTTCAGCTCGCGAAGAATGAAAGCGGAGATCTCCGGCGGAGTAAATACTCTGTCACCAAGTTTGACCCGAATTACGTTCTTGCTCGAAGGATCGATGCGAAACGGAAATAGCTTCAGCTCGTTTTGGATATCCGCGGGCCCGCGGCCCATCAAGCGCTTGACGGAATAGATTGTGCGCTCGGGCTGAGTCAGGAGGCGGTTGCGCGCAGCTTCGCCGACAATGATGCTGCCGTCAGCATCGAGGCTGACGACGGACGGGCACAGCGTGCTGCCGTACGGACCGGGAATGCACTTCGGCTGGCCCGTCTGTGCGTCCACGTACGCGACGAGGCTGTTGGTGGTGCCGAGATCGATGCCGACGGTGCGTCCCATGTCCTAGTTCAAATCTCTCCCAATTCTTTGGCGACATTCGTAACGAGATTGCGAATGTACGTTCTGCGATTCAGCAGCTCGTTCATTGTGGTCATCAATTTCTTCCGCACTGTGCCATCTGCGTTGGCGTCGACGGCTGAATCCCATTCCCGCGCGACTGTTTGCAGTTCGCCGTCTACTTGTCGAAGTCTTTCGGCGAAGTTTTTTTCGGCGGCATCGAGGCGCGCCTTCAACGCAGACAGATCGCCGCCAGCGGATTTGGCTTCGCGCAATTCGTCGAGCGATTCGTTCAACTCGAAGACTTCTTCGAGCAACTCGGGCGGAGCTTGCTGCTTGTGTTCGCCCTCTTTGCGCATGTTCTCGATGCCGAGCAGGTATTCGACTCGCGCAACGGGATCGCGGAGCGTGCGGTAGGCGTCGTTCAGTTCCGAACTGCGCTTCAAGGAAAGTTCGCGCTCCTGCTCCGTGGCGTTCACGAAATTATCCGGATGCAGCTTCCAGCTTAATTGCAGGAATTTGGCCTCCAGCGCGTTCATTTCGATCCACAGCTTGCGCGGCATCTCAAATAGCGCGAAATAATCTTCGTTGGCCGGCAACTGCTGGAGCTTGCCGCAACTCTGGCAAAAATGTGTGCCTTTGGTCCGTTCATGGCAGTTCCAGCAAACCAGAGGAGGATTCGTAGTTGGCATAGCTTGGGTCATTTTTGATATCCGACAAATTTAGTCCGAATCGCTTTGGAACACAAAAAAAGTGGCTGGCGGGTGCGGCTGCCAACCACTTGTCCAACCCGCTATTCGATTCCCCCGCCGGAACCACATCAAAATCGAACAGCTCAGACTGAATTCTGTGCCACTTGTTTTTGCAAATGGCACCTAGGCTGTAAACGAGCTGCCGCAGCCGCAATTCCTGGCCGCGTTGGGATTCTGGAAGACGAAACCCTGGCGCATCAGCGTCTCTTCATATTCGAGCGTTGTACCGCTCAGATAAAGAAAACTTTTCGGGTCGACGAAGATTCTCGCGCCAAACTCTTCAAAAATTTTGTCGCGATCGCGCGCTTTGGTGTCCAAGCGCATGGCATAGGACAATCCGGAGCAGCCACCTCCTTGCACGCCGACGCGCAAGCCGCCCACTTCGGGCGAAACTCCTTCTTTTTCGAGCAGCTCGCGTATTTTCTGCGCAGCTCGCTCGCTCAAGTGGATCGTCGCTATGGTCGGATTGGCGACCTCTGTTGCCATACTCAATCGCTCCAATACCCTTTGGGAAGCTGGGCCCGGCCAGTAGACGCGCGCCATGCCGCTCCCGCTACAAAGCGGCCGCATGCCACGCGCAAGCCCAACCGACCCAATGTACGGTTAGTGCGCGGCCTTCTCGGCTACAGGCACTTCAACGCCGTGCTTCTTCTTCCAGTCGCCGATGGCGGCCTTGATGGCGTCTTCGGCAAGCACAGAGCAGTGAATCTTCACCGGCGGGAGCGACAACTCGCGCACGATGTCCGTGTTCTTGATCGAGAGCGCCTCCTCAACAGTCTTCCCCTTCACCCACTCCGTAGCGAGCGAGGAGCTGGCAATCGCCGAGCCGCAGCCGAAGGTCTTGAACTTGGCTTCTTCGATGACCTGCGTATCGGGATTGATCTTCATCTGCAGCTTCATCACGTCGCCACACTCGGGAGCGCCGACGAGCCCCGTTCCAACATTGGGATCTTCCTTCGGCATGCTTCCGACGTTGCGGGGATTGTTATAGTGGTCAACGACCTTATCGCTGTATGCCATTAGCTGTTGCTCCTTGCCAGATTGACGAGATTGCCAAAACCGGCGCTCTTCACGGCCTTCTCCGAGAGCGAAACGTTCGGCACGGAAGCCGAGCGGCCCGCCGTAAGCTGGCGAAGCGCGTCCTTGATAAATTCGGCGCCGACGCCAATCATTTTCAAGAAGGCGCGAACCTGCTGGAGTTCATGGAAAGAGCGCTCGCCCGCAGCGGGGGCCTCTTCGCCTTCTTCATAAGGCACAAATGTCACACGAAAAGCGGCTCCTGTGCCGCCAATCGAGCGGTGGATTCGGATTGTTCCTTCGCTGGCCATTGTATTCCTCTTTTTCTAAAGAACTTAGTTCTATCTCCTGCCTAACCCATTAGATGCGGGTTTCAGGCGGTTTGCCACTTCATCTTCGAAATATCGATGCCTTCCTTAGCCATCTCGTAAAGTGGCGACAGCTCACGCAGCTTGGTGACGACCTGGACCATCTTGTCGATGACGTAGTCGACTTCCTCCTGCGTGTTAAAGCGGCCGAGTCCGAAGCGGATCGAGGTGTGCGCCAGGTCTTCTCCAACTCCCAGCGCCTTAAGCACATAGCTCGGTTCCAGAGTCGCGGAAGTGCACGCGGAACCGCTCGATACCGCAATATCGTTGATGCCCATCAGGAGCGATTCGCCCTCGACGTAGGCGAAGCTCATGTTCAGGTTGTTCGGCAGACGATGCTCCAGCGAGCCGTTGATATAAACCTCATCAAGCTTGGCTTCCAGACCGTTCCTAAGGCGGTCACGGAGCGCCGCCAGCCGGGCGCCCTCCTGCTGCATTTCCTGTTGGCAGATTTCGCAAGCTTTGCCGAGGCCTACGATGCCCGGGACGTTCAAGGTTCCGGAACGCATGCCGCGCTCGTGGCCACCGCCATCGATGATGGCGGAAAGCTGTACGCGCGGATTTCGGCGACGAACGTAAAGCGCGCCAACGCCCTTCGGACCGTAAATCTTGTGACCGCTGATGGCCAGCAGGTCGATGTTGTCCTTCTGGACGTCCACGGGAATCTTGCCAACCGCCTGCACGCCGTCCACCGCAAAGAAAATGCCGTGTTCTTTGGCGATTTTGCCGATTTCGGCGATCGGATTGATGACGCCGATTTCATTGTTGGCATACATGATGGTGATCAGAATGGTCGTCGGCCGGATGGCAGCTTTCAGTTCATCCAAGTTGACCCGCCCATCCTTCTGCACCGGCAGATAGGTAACTTCAAAACCCTCTTTTTCCAAGCGCTTGCAGGTATCGAGCACGGCCTTGTGCTCGATCGACTGCGTGATGATGTGATTGCCCTTCTCGCGGAACATTTCGGCAATTCCCTTGATCATCAGGTTGTCGGATTCGGTCGCGCCGCTGGTGAAAATGATCTCCTTCGGCGTGGCGCCGATCAGCGAGGCAATCTGCTGGCGGGCGGTTTCCACAGCTTCTTCGCCGGCCCAGCCAAAACTGTGATTGCGGCTCGCGGCGTTTCCGAACTTCTCCGTAAAATAGGGCAGCATCGCTTCCACAACGCGCGGGTCCACCGGCGTGGTCGCGTGATTGTCCATGTAAATCGGCAGCTTGACAGCCATTTCCTGGTCTCCTAACTCGAACTCAAGTGCGAACCCGCGCGCATTGGACCTGATAAGCCAATCAGAGCGGGCTCATTCAGCTCCTCGCTCATTTGCGCGATCGTAACGGTACTCAAAACTCCCAAAATGCTCTCATTCACCTTGCGCAGCGGCTCGCGAACCGAGCATCGTTCCGTAGTTTCGCAATTTCCGTGGCTCGTTACGCACGACGTGATGAGCACCGGGCCATCGATGGCCGAAATCACATCCAGCGCTGAAACTTGCGTCGGGTCCTTTGCCAACTGATATCCGCCAGCGGACCCATGTTTTGCGGCAACCACACCTTCGCGCGCCAAGCGTTGCAGAACCTTGGCCATCAGCGTGACCGAAATGCCGTACTCTTCGGCAATTTCATTTGCGCTGCATGCATGCTCGCGGCGGTGCATGGCCAGGTGCTTGACGGCAATCAGCCCGTAATCGGCTTTCTTGGATAACTTAAACATTTCTCACTCTGGTTCCTGCCCCCCCCCAGGATATGCGACTAAATCAGTCGCAGTGAAAAGGATACTCTGTTTTGGCTTTCAAGTCAATCCTTGTCCAGCACTCTTTCCCGTGCAAAGCCTTTATTTCGTGCAGCTTGTAGGAAGACTGATTTAGTCTGATTTGCTAGCGATTTATGGTGAACGGTCGCTTTTTCGCAGCGGACGGTCATTAGCGGCATTAAACGGCAAATTTGGCGCTCACTTTTCGGGACGTGGTAGGCTAGATATTGGAAAAATGATGAAAACAATCAGAAGTAGCCAACTTTTTTGGCGAAAACAAATTGCATGGAAAGCGCTCGTCGTCCTGCTATTCGCAGCGCTCGGGACTTCCGGCTGCGATCAATCCGCACAAACATCGATTACCCGGCATCGACTGGACCCATCTCCGTCGCAAGCTTTGCCGGAAGGAAAAACATTTGTGTTGGTCGGCGCAGGGGACATCGCGAGTTGCAAAGATCCAGAAGGCGCCATCGCCACGGCTAAGTTACTCGAGCATATACCCGGCACCGTCTTTGCGGCAGGCGACCTCGCGTACGAGAAGGGCAGCCCCACCGAATTTAAAAATTGCTATGACCCGACGTGGGGAGAGTTTAAGGCACGCACGAAGCCCACACTGGGAAACCACGAATACGTTGATCCGACAGCGCACGGCTACTTCGCCTACTGGGGCCCTCAGGCCGGGCCAGTTGGTAAAGGCTATTACAGCTCTGACCTCGGTTCATGGCATATCGTTGCTCTGAATACCAATTGTTACTCGAAGATTTTGGGCGGGTGTGCCGCGGGTTCCCCTGAAGAGGTCTGGCTGAAAGCCGATCTCGCGCGGCATCCAGACGCATGCATACTTGCCTATGGCCACCACGCGCTTTTCAGCAGCGGCGTCTTCCGCAGCCACGCGGTGCATCCGGAGTTGAAACCGCTGTGGGAAGATCTCTATGCCGCGCATGCCGCACTCGTCTTGGCCGGCCACGAGCACTCGTACGAGCGCTTTGCGCCCCAGGATCCCGATGGCCACGCCGATCCTGCCAACGGTATTCGCGAAATTGTGGTTGGGACGGGCGGGCGAAGCCACGATCCACTCGGCTTTGCGCTGCCCAATAGCGAACTCCGGAACACGGACACGTTTGGCGTCATTAAGTTAACGCTCACGCCGGGACACTACACCTGGGAGTTTATCCCCGAAGCAGGAAAGACGTTTACGGACTCTGGCTCCGGTGATTGCCCTCACCACTCCGCTCCCGCCAGCTAGTATCGTTCCGGCTAGATTTCGGCGCAGGCTCAGTGTGATGCGGAGCAGGCTCCACGGGCAGACGCAGCCTCCACAAGCTTCTGAATGGCCGAAGTGGGCATCAAGAGGTATTGTCCCTTGGGCTTTTGTATCGCCTGAAGGATCCCAATCCGCTGCGCCTTCCAATCCTCTGGCGCAACCTGACCTTTCGTGATGAAGTCCATGGCGGCGAGACCTACGGAGCCCAATGTCGAAAGGTCCTGCGAACTCGTCGACACTTCTTTCACCAGGAAGGAACGCTGCTCGAGCGGTTGAAGCACGGCATCGTTGTCACGCCATTCGGCGAGCACCGAACGCAAACGCCCCTCCGCGGCTGGATCGTGGCAGGAAGCCGCGATAAATTTGTCGACCAAATCTGCAAAATGACGGGCAGCCGCGCTTTCCAGCGGCACAGCGTCAACGACGCGATTTAGCGGCGTGGCGCTTGTGGGTTCGGCGGTCGCGGTTTGTTCCCTCGTGTAATCTTTCACCGGCTCCACGACATCTGCGAGCGTCCTGAGCGCGGCAAATTCCGCTGGGCTGCTGGGTCCCGCAATGCGCTGAAGCATCTGGCGGTAGTAGGTCCTGTGCGTCAGGCCGAGCGATTCGAGGCGCTCGCTGACGACTTCCATGCGCTTGTACATCGAAGCGGGATCCGTAACTTCCTGCGGTGACCACAGGCGTTCCGCAATCGCGGCGTTTCGCGGCCAGACGCGCGAATCGATGTTTTCCGCATCGACGTACTCAGACCACATGCAGGATTCTCCGCCGAGGATACGCGCTTTTTCTTCCGGAGAGAGATTCGCCGCCGCACCGCTCAGCGGATCAACCGCGTAATGGCGCGCGGCTGGCCAGCCGAGATCGAGGTAATAGCCATTCGAAAGAATCCCGCGAAAGCCCAGCTTCGCGGCGGCAGCGAGCGCGTCTGGCCCGCGCCAGGACTGAATCACGATGTCCTTTGGCAGCGATGGATCCAAAACCTCGTCCCAGCCGACCATGCTTTTCCCGTGTTTGGCAACAATCGGTTCCAGCCGCTTATTGAAATACGATTGCAGCCCTTCGTTGTTTTTCAAATCGTGAGTCCTGATGAATTCCTGAATTTTAGGATTCGCGTCCCACTGCTTTCCATTCACTTCGTCGCCGCCCACGTGAAAGAAATGGTCGGGGAATAATCTCGACATCTCATCAAAAAGTTGATCGAGAAATTTGTAGACTTTTTCGTTCGTGGGATCGAATGCTGGATCGAAAATGCCCCATCTTCGTTCAATCTCGTAAGGGCCGGGCGCGCTTGCCAGTTCCGGATAGCCGACAAACCACGCCGTGCTGTGGCCGGGCACGTCGAACTCGGGAACAATGCGAATGCCGCGGTCACGCGCATAGGCAATCAAATCCCTGATTTCATTCTGCGTGTAGTACATCCCGTCGGAGCCCATTTCCTGAAGCTTAGGAAACTTCTTGCTCTCGACACGGAATCCCTGATTGTCGGAGAGGTGCCAATGGAAGACGTTCATTTTCACGGCTTCCATGCCGTCGATACTTCTCTTAATCACCTCGATCGGAGTAAAATGCCGCGCCGAGTCAATCATCAGGCCTCGCCAGGGGAACCTCGGCTTGTCGTTGATCGTGACGGCCGGGGCGGCGAAGCCATCCGGTGAGACGTCCACGAGTTGGAGAAATGTTTGCAGACCGTGCATGGTGCCAAGGGGGCTCGGCGCGGTGAGCTTTGCACCTGTTGGAGTTACTTCAAGAATGTAGGATTCATCTTCACCGACTTCCTGGATTTCCTTGCTCGCATGATCTGTGTGAATTACGAGCACCGCTTTTGAGGCAGCGACCGGTTTCGCAGCGATAAGCATTCCTGTCTGGCGAGAAACTTGGCGCAGAAAGCGCTGCGCGGCTCGGTCGAGGCGCGGCTCGGTATAGCCGGTGAAGCCAATGGAAAAAGACGAGTCAATTGGCAGCTGCCCCGCGCCAATTTGGACGCTCGATGGAATGGGCATCAGATAGAGAGGCCGCTGCGCTTGTGCTTTAGCCGAAGGTTTGGCCATCAAAGCAACTAAGATTAGCAAACCCAGACCTCGCAAGAAGGGGCCGATCATCATGTTTTCCATACTCCTCTTGATGCGCCGCGCTAAAACGTCGTCGCAGCAACTTTACCCTCGTGAGGCAACCAGCATACTGTCATAGCTCCGTTCCGGTGCGAAGAGAAAATCCACAGCCCTGAAAACGGTCGCGCGGGGCGCGAAAAAGTTTGCGGCGCACGAAATTCCCCGCATGGGTTAGAATGAGAAATCAAGCGCCGCGTCCATGAAAACGTCCATAGCAATCTATCCCGGTTCGTTTGACCCGGTGACCAACGGCCACCTCGACTTGATCGAGCGCGGCGAAAAAATGTTTGACCTGCTGATCGTCGCCGTCCTGCGCAATGCGGAGAAGCAGCCCCTGTTTTCAGTGCAGGAGCGTGTCGAGATGCTTCGCGAAGTTACTAAACAATGGCCGGCAGTCGAAGTGGATGTATTCGACGGATTGCTGGTCGATTACGCGCGGAAACGAGGCGCGGCCGTGATTTTGCGTGGCATTCGCGCCGTCTCGGACTACGAGTACGAGCTGCAAATGGCCCTGATGAACAGAAAGCTTGAGCCGCGGCTGGAGACTGTCTTCATGCTCCCCGGACTTACTTACAGTTATCTTAGTTCGAAGCTGGTCCGGGAGATTGCACAATTGGGAGCGTCCTTGAACGGACTTGTGCCGCCCATAGTCGAAGAGCGGCTGCGGGCCAAAGTCTCGTAAGAATTCGTGAAATCCGAATTGGCTCTTGATCAATTCGCAATGGAGAGACAGGCTGTGGCCTGTCCCACTAGGAGAAAGCGTGCAACTCACCGAACGCATCAACCGCATACAAATCTCACCGACAGCGGCGGTCATCGCCGAAGCCGACCGGCTGAAATCCCAGGGCGTGGACATCGCCGATTTTGGCCCAGGGGAGCCGGATTTCCCAACGCCTGATCACATCAAGAAGGCCGCAATCAAGGCCATCGAGGAAAACAAGACGAAGTACACACCGACACCTGGAATCATGCCGTTGCGCGATGCGATTTGCGCGTGGCACAAGCGCGAACTCGGCTCGAACTACGCGCCGAAAGAGTGCATCGTCACGGTCGGCGGCAAGCACGGAATCTTCAATGTGATGAGCGTGTTAGTGCAAGCGGGAGACGAAGTCATTATCCCCGCGCCATATTGGGTCAGTTTTCCGGACATCGTCAAGTACGCGGGCGGTAAGCCGGTTTTTGTCGAGACGCGCCCCGAAGATGGTTTCAGCGTCAAAGCCATCGCGATCGAAAAGGCCATCACGCCGAAAACAAAACTTCTAATCCTCAATTCGCCCAGCAATCCTACCGGTGGCGTCGTTCCGCCGGACGAGTGCGCACGCATTCTGGCGATCTGCAAGAAGCACAACGTCTGGCTGATGGGCGATGAATGCTACTCGCACTTCACTTATGATCAATTCAAACCGTTCTCGATTGCCAGCGCGGCGGACTCGAAGAACAATGTAATTATCATCGGCTCCGTGTCCAAAACATTCGCCATGACCGGCTGGCGCATCGGTTACACTCTGGCGCCCGCCGATTTGATTTCGGCGCTCACTAAATTACAGAGCCAATCGACATCGAACCCGACCTCTATTGCGCAGTACGCCGCGCTCGCGGCGATGACCGGATCGATGGACTCTGTCCCCGTGATGCTCGCGGAGTATGACCGGCGGCGGAAGCGCATCGTCGAAGGCTTGAACTCGATTCCTGGCGTGAAGTGTGAAATGCCCGGCGGCGCATTCTACGCATTTCCTGATGTCGCTGCGCATCTCTCGAACGGCGCAACGGGCCACGCCATCGCGAAGAACACCAGCGAGCTCGCGAAATTGTTGCTCGATCAAGCGCGCGTCGCGCTCGTCGCCGGCGAAGGCTTCGGCGCGCCGGGCTATCTGCGCCTTTCCTACGCCACGTCCATCGAGCGCATCGACGAAGGTCTTCACCGCCTCGAACGCTTTTTCACGCGCGTCGAAGCCGCCGCCTGAAACGTGAGTGCCGCTTCGCCAAGACCCGAACCTTTCCGCATCGAGCCGATTTTCAGTCCGCGCATCTGGGGCTCGCGGTCGCTCGCGCCGCTGTTCCCGGAAAAAGCAAATCTTGCGGAGCCGCTGGGCGAAGCGTGGCTCTCCGGCGTGGACTGCAAAATCGCAACCGGCCCATTTGCCGGAAACACTCTAGGCGCAGCCTGGCGCAAAATGCTGCCCGAATGGCGCGGCTCGGATCTCAAGTCCGCAAAAGAGTTTCCCCTCCTCGTGAAATTTATTTTCCCTAGAGACAAACTATCCATTCAGGTCCATCCTGACGACTCTTACGCCGCGATTCATGAGAAAGCCGCCGGCGGCCGCGGTAAAACCGAGATGTGGCACATCGTCTCGGCTGAGCCCGGAGCCCAATTGCTCGCCGGCCTCAAACCGGGAGTCACCAAGGAAAAGTTTTTGGAAGGTTTGGCCGCGCACACTCTCGAAGCTCTCCTTCAAGCGCATCCGGCCCACGCGGGAGACACATTTTTCATTCCCGCAGGTACGCCGCACACCATCGGCGCAAACATGGTCGTCTTCGAGGTTCAGGAGTATTCGGATCTCACTTATCGCATCTACGATTACGGCCGCGTAGATGTGCACGGCAAAGAGCGCGAGCTGCACATCGAAAAAGCGCTTCAGGTCATCAAGTTCGGCTTTTCCCTAGGCGGCAAAGCTTCTCCGCTCGCTATCGGCGATTCACATCACCCCGCGAAACTTCTATGTGCGTGCCCTTACTTCGCCGTCGAACGGTTCGATTTTTCAGAACGTCACGAATTCCCCGCCGACTCCACCCATTTTCAACTGCTCGTCATCCTGACGGGGCGCGGAAATCTAGGCTGGCCGGATGGCGCTGCGCGATATCAGCCGGGCGAATGTTGGCTCGTTCCTGCGTCTCTGGACCTCGCGGCACTGCACCCTTTGCAGCCCTCCAGCGTGCTCCGAGCCTATGTGCCGGACATCGCCACGCTCTCTGATCGCCTCCACGGGAGCGGCATGCCCGCTCACGCCATTGCGCAATCCGTCTTCGCATGAATCGGAATCACGCAATTCGAATACGTGCACGCATTTGCGACATTCACTCTGTTCTCTGTGCTTTGCGTCGTGTGTGTTAAATTCGTTTCGCGCACATGTCTGACGAAAAATTAAATATTCACGCCGTAATTCTCGCGGGAGGACGAGGCACGCGCTTCTGGCCCCGCAGCCGAACTCGTGCACCGAAGCAGTTGCTGAATATCGTCGGCAAAGACACAATGCTCGAGCAGACCGTCGAGCGGCTTCTCCATCTCATCCCGCCACAACACATCTGGACAGTGACCAACGCGGAGCAGGCTGCGGCAGTCAAGAAACAACTTCCCGCCGCAGCACGCAAGCACGTTTTGACCGAGCCCCTCGGCCGCAACACCGCCGCAGCCATCGGCCTCGCCGCGATTCATATTCGCCATGCGGCGAAGAGTGACGCGCTGATGGCGGTTCTTCCTTCTGACCAATTCATCGCCGACACAGAAAAATATCACCGCATTGTTCGCGCTGCCCTCGAAGTCGCGCGCGAACCCGGTTGCATGGTTGTCCTCGGGATTCCGCCGACGCGTCCTGAAACCGGCTTCGGATACGTCGAGCGCATGGGCGAAGCACTGCACTCGCTGGGATTCCCTGTCTATGCAGTCCGCCGCTTCACCGAAAAACCCAAGCTCGAAACCGCTCAGGAATATATAGCTTCCGGCGATTACCAGTGGAACGCCGGAATGTTTTTCTGGCGCGTCTCGACGTTTCTCGAAAATCTCAAGCGATTCCTTCCAAAGACGCACGAATCACTCGGATCTCTCGCGGAGACAATCGGTAAGAAAACCTACGAGCGCCGTCTCCGCGCCATATACTCAAAGCTCGAAAACATTTCCGTCGATTTCGCCATTCTCGAGCCTTCCACTCGCCCAAATGAGACCGATGCAGGGGCCGATGCTGCGGGCGGACGTGACGGCCCATCCTCGAAAGTCTTCGTCATTCCCGCCGAAATCGGCTGGAGCGACATCGGCTCCTGGGCGGCTGTCTACGAACTCCTTACCAAGCAAACCGGCGACAATTACCTGGCCGGATCTGGCTTGACGCTCGACGCCTCTGGCAATTTTCTCTACAGCCCCTCTAAATTCGTTGCCGCCATCGGCATCCGCGACCTCGTGGTCGTTGATACGTCAGACGCCCTGCTGATCGTCCCGCGCGACCGTGCCCAGGACGTCGCACGATTGGTAAAATCCCTCGAAGAGCGAAAACTCACCAAATTGCTTTAACCGGCTTGCCTGACGAGACAGTCCAATCCGGCTGTTTGGCGGGCATATCGCTTCGCGTATACTTTCCATTGCCTCTTATGACTGCAATCAAATTTGGAACCGACGGCTGGCGCGGCGTGATCGCGGAAGACTTCACGTTTGCGAACGCACGCATTGTTGCGCAGGCAATCGCACGCTACGTCGTCCGCGACGAAGATGCGCGCAAAGGCGTGCTGATAGGCTACGACCATCGTTATGCTTCAGATCTTGTCGCAACGGCCGTCGCGGAAGTCATTAGCTCCACCGGTACGCCAGTCTGCCTTGCCGATAAGCCTTGTCCAACGCCGGCTGTCTCTCTGCTCGTTCGACAACGCAGCGCGGCCGGCGGCATCGTCGTCACCGCCAGCCACAATCCCTATCGTTGGAACGGAATGAAATACAAAGCGAGCTACGGCAGCAGCGCTCTTCCTTCAATCGTCGCCCAGATTGAAAAGGAACTCGCGGAAGTTGCGAACAGCGACCTCTCGCCTCTCCCGCCGAGGCTGAATTTGATTGATTCGCTCGAGCCTCGCGCCCCGTATCTCGACAGGCTCGAGAAACTCATCGATTGGGATCGCCTGCGCAAAAGCAACTTTCGCTTTGTCTCGGACGTCATGCACGGCTCGGCCGCCGGCCTTCTTGTTGAACTCTTCCGCCGCAATGGCGTCGCCTGCGACGAAATCCGCGGCACGCGCGATCCGCTTTTTGGCGGTGTAAACCCCGAACCGATCGAACCACACATCGATGCGCTCCGTAAGGCCGTACTCGCCGGAAAATACGACGCCGGCTTTTGCGCGGACGGGGACGGCGACCGCATCGGCGCCATTGATCGCGATGGCTCGTTCGTCAATCCGCACCAGATATTTGCGCTTCTAGTCTGGCATCTTATCGGCACGCGCAATTTACCCGGCGACATCGCTAAAACGTTCAGCGTCACCAAGCTCATCGACAAACTTGCTGCCAAGTTCGGACGCAAGCTCCACGAAGTCCCCATTGGATTCAAATACATCTGCGAGCTGATGCTCGAGCAAAATATTTTGATCGGCGGCGAAGAAAGCGGCGGCATCGGCACGAGCCTCTATCTTCCCGAGCGCGACGCCACTGTTTCCGCTCTCTTTCTTGCCGAGCTGATGGCCTGGCACGGCAAATCCCTCGGCGAATTGCTTTCCGCGCTTCACGCCGAATTTGGCGAATACCATTACGGCCGCGTCGATCTCGACGTCACGCAATCGCAAAAGCAAAAAGCGGTCGCTCATTTCTCGAACGGCAGCATGAAAAAGCTGCTGGAGTGGCCCCTCGTGCGCCACGAAAATATGGACGGCAGCAAAGTCTATCTTGGAGATATCGGCTGGGTGTTGGTCCGCGCGTCCGGCACGGAAAACGTCTTGCGCGTTTATTCGGAAACATCGAAGCCCGAAACCACGCGCCGTGTTCTCTCGGCAGTCACACAACTCGTGGAAAAGTTATAGGTGCGCCATGGAAACCATCAATCTCAAGAACAAATTCAGCCTTGTCAAGGACTACTGGAACCCCCGCATAATCGGCGAGCTAAACGATAGCTATATAAAGGCCGTCAAAGTAAAAGGCGAATTCGTCATGCATCATCACGACGATGAAGACGAACTTTTTCTCGTCACCAAGGGCACTTTGCGCATGAAGTTCCGCGATCATGAGTCTGTAATCCACGAGGGCGAATTCATCATCGTGCCTCGCGGCGTCGAGCATTGCCCTGTTGCCGCTGAGGAAGTGCATCTCATCCTGATGGAGCCTAAATCCACGCTTAACACGGGAAATATCAACAACGAAAGGACCGTCGCCCAGCTCGAGCGCCTCTGATCCGCCAACGCGCTCCGCGACAGCTCAAGACAATGGAACATCGCTTCTACACGCTCGACGTTTTCACCACTACGCGCTTCGAAGGCAATCCCCTCGCTGTCTTCACGGACGGGGATAGCCTTTCGGATGATCAGATGCAAGCGATCGCCCGCGAAATGAATCTCGCCGAGAGCGTTTTCGTGCAGAAGCCCTCCGATGAACGCGCCTTGGCCCGCCTGCGGATCTTCACCACCCGCGAAGAGTTGCGGCTCGCGGGGCATCCCGTCGTGGGCACCTGGTTTCTTCTGGCGGAACTTGGCGTCGTCCCTGCTCAGGAGGGCGGCGTCCACGTGATGCAGGAAACCAAAGCCGGCGTCCTCCCCGTCGAGATACGTTTTAAGGACGGCCGTCCGCAGCGCGTCACCATGACACAGACGGAAGCCGTGTTCCGTCCTGTCAAGTTCAAGAAAGCTTCTCTTGCCCGATCACTCGGGCTCTCTCCGAAAGATTTTGATCCGCACCTCGATCCCGAATGTGTTTCCACGGGCATCTTCAATCTCATGGTGCCGCTGCGGAGTCGCGCCGCTCTTGGCAAAATCGCCATGAATATGTTTGAGCTGCGCAAGCTTCTTGGCAAGAACGCCACGATGGCCTATTGCTTTGCTCTCGGCGGCAACGGCAAAGTCTTCTCGCGCGGCATGCTCCCCTGGGAAATTTATGAAGATCCCGCGACAGGCTCCGCCGCGGGCTCGCTCGGCGCTTATCTCGTGAAGCACGGCAAACTAACGCCTGGCCACACGCTCAGCATCCTTCAGGGGGAGGAAATGGGCCGTCCCAGCCACATCGAAGTGGAAGTCACGCAAAGCGGCAAGAAACTCGTCCCGCGCGTCAGCGGCGCCGCCGTGAAAGTCTTCGAAGGCACTATCAGTATCTGACCGGGCTCGATTCAACCCTCTCCGGTGTCTAACATTCAGAGGAAATCTGCATGCCTGGCGATCTCTCACGTTTGCAGTTCCGCGTGCGCGGGCGCCGATTAATCAGCAAGCGGTATTCCCTATTCTGTAGCCCCAACTCGACGGCCTTTTCACATTCCATGCTCGGATGCACGTTTCTACTCCTGATTGTCTCCATGATGAGTGCTCGACCCCACCACGGCATTGGTGTAGATCAATACATCTCCCACAACGGTACACGCATGCCAGCAGCTCTTCGAGATGACGCCATGAAGGTTTTCATAATGAGAGACGGAAGGATCTATTTTGGAAATCACAGAGTCGCAAGTGATGACTTGCCGAGAGAAATTCGGCAACGACTTGAGACCGGCGCGCAGCATAAGGTGTTCCTGGTGGTGGACCAACGTGCCAGATTCAGGGATGTTTCCATTGTCTTGGATGACGTGCGCTGCTCGGACATCCGGGACGTCGCGTTCCTGACGGAATTGCAAACCGCGCATAGATGAAGAAGAGTTAGCCGCTGAAATGAACGAAGGCAGCCCCTGCTAGGCTGTCTCCAGCGATTTGTGAATTGCGTCCAAGATTCCGTTCACGAAGGAACTCGCTTCTTCCGAGGAAAACTTCTTCGCCAACTCGACCGCTTCGTTCATTATCACTTTGGGCGGCGTGTCCGTAGTTCGCAATTCGAAAATCGCCAGGCGCAGAATCGCGCGGTCAATTACCGCGAGCCGCTCCATCCGCCAATTCTCGGCTTGCTTGACGATCAGCTCGTCAATCGCCGCGGTGTCCCTCACCGCTCCTTCGAACAGCCGGTTCGCAAACGCACGTGTAGAATCTGACGCCTTCGCAGCTCGCCAGAATTTCGCTTCCAGTTTCGCGGGCTCCTGCTGGCTCATGTCCCATTGAAACAGCATCTGCATCGCAAATTCGCGGGATTTTCTGCGCAGCGTCACGTTACTTCCGCCGCGGCTTCCCGCTGCCGGACGGCTTCGTTTGCGCGCCGCGCAGTTTACGCGACAATTGCGCCATCTCAATCGCCGCGAGTCCCGCCTCGAAGCCTTTGTTGCCGCCTTTCAAGCCCGCGCGATCGATGGCCTGCTCCAGTGTGTCGCAAGTCAGCACGCAAAAAATGATCGGCACGCCCGAATCCATCTGCGCAAGCTGCAACCCCCGCGCCGTCTCCGAGCAAACGTAATCGTAATGCGACGTTTCGCCGCGAATCACGCACCCAACTGCAATTAACCCATCATACCGCCCAGTCGCCGCAAGTTTCTTGGCCGCCAGTGGCAATTCGAACGAACCGGGCACGCGCACCACATCCACGTCCTTGCTCGCCGCACCGGCACGCTCCAACGCATCCACCGCCGCAGCCAACAATCTCTCTGTGATAAAACTGTTAAACCGGCTCACAGAAATCCCAAACCGCAACCCCGCTGCGCTCAATCCGCCCTCGATCTTCGCCGGCTTTAGTTTTTCAGCCATAATTGAAACGCGACGCCTTTCTTCTTTGCTTCCTTTTCTTCGTCAACTTCCTCTACTTCCCCCTAAACGCCGCCGGTCTCTTCTCCAAAAACGCTTTTGTTCCCTCTTTCATGTCTTCTGTCGCGCACGCCAGCCCAAAAAGCGTCGCCTCAAGAAACAATCCTTCCTCCTGCGGCATTTCCACGCCGCGCTCGATCGCTTCCATCGTGTACTTCACCGCCACCGGCGCGTTCGCAATGATTTTCTTCGCCATCGCTTCCGCCTCGGGCAAAAGTTCCCCGGGCTCATAAATATGGTTCACAAGCCCAATTTGCAGCGCCCCTTCCGCCGAAATCATCTCACCCGTCAAGCACAGCTCCTGCGCCGCTCCCTTTCCGCAGAGCCGCGCCAGCCGCTGCGTTCCGCCGTACCCCGGAATAATTCCAAGCTTCACTTCCGGCTGCCCCAATTTCGCCGTCTTGCTCGCAATGCGAATCGTGCAGCTCAGCGCCAGCTCGCATCCCCCGCCCAAGGCAAATCCGTTGATCGCGCAGATCGACGGCTTCCCCATCGTCTCCAGCAAATGAAAAACGCTTTGCCCGAACAACGAAAACTCCTTCCCACGCACCGGCGTCTGCTGCGCCAGCTCCCCGATGTCCGCACCCGCAACAAACGATTTTTCTCCTGCGCCCGTTAAAATCAACACGCGCACCGCTTCGTCATCGCGCGCATCCAGAAGCGCGTCCCGCAACTCTTCTACGGTCTTCCGGTTCAACGCGTTCAAAACTTTCGGCCTGTTAAACGTGATGAAGGCAATCCCATCTCGCTTCTCGTACAGCAGATTTTCGTATCCCATTTCGTCTCTCGTCTGCTCTTCTCTGTGCCCTCTGCGCACTCTGCGTTAAAGATGCCGGCCAAGCCTTCTGAACGTCTTCGCGAAGCCACTAGAACTTCATCGCCTTAGGCTTTGCCGGATCAGAGTAATCATAAAATCCCCGTCCCGCTTTTCGCCCGTTCCATCCCGCCAGAACCATCCTCTTCAAAAGCGGCGGCGAAGCAAATCTTTTTTCATGAAACTCGTCGAACATAATCTGCGAAATGTAATAGGTCGTATCCAACCCCACAAAATCCAGCAAAGTCAGCGGCCCCATCGGATGCCCGCACCCAAGTTTCATCGAATTGTCGATGTCTTCGATCGATCCCACGCCTTCTTCCAGCGCGCGTATCGCGTCCAGCAGATACGGCACCAGCAGCCGGTTCACGATAAATCCGGTCGAGTCGTGCGCCCGCACCGGCGTCTTCCCCAGCTTCACCCCGAACGCCACCATCTCCTCGTACACATCCGTGTCCGTTGCAATCGTTCGCACGACTTCGACCAGCTTCATCACTGGCACTGGATTGAAAAAATGCAATCCCACAAATCGCTGCGGCCTTTTCGTCGCCGCCGCAATTTCCGTGATCGTCAACGACGAAGTATTGCTCGCAAAAATCGTAGAAGCCGGACACATGTTATCCAGCGCCGAAAAAAGCTCCCGCTTCGCCGGCAGCTGCTCGATAATCGCCTCCACAATCAAATCGCAATCCTTCAAATCCTCCAGCGCCGTCGTCCCCCTCAATCGCCCGCGAATCTCGCCCTGCGCCGCCGTGGTGATCGTTCCCTTCTCCACCAGCCTCGCCAAATTTTTCTCAATCCCTTTCAAGCCCTTCTCGACAATCTCGGGACTCACTTCTCGCACCACCGTCGCAAATCCCGCCGCCGCGCACACCTGCGCGATCCCCGACCCCATTAATCCACACCCCACAACTCCCACTTTTTGAATCGCCATTTTTTCCTCGTTGGAATTCCCGCCCACAAAATCCAGCGGAAGGAGCCGCTAGCGCCAAGCAACTGTAGGGGCACGATACATCGTGCCCTCTCCACGCGCGACCAAAGTTTACCAGAGCCGGCGTTTCTTTACGTCCTTTACTTCCTCTACTTCATTTACCTCAGTTCTTCAACGCCTGAACAATCATCGCAATCCCCTGCCCGCCGCCAATGCAAGCCGTCGCCAATCCATAGCGCATTCCATTCCGCCGCAGTTCGTTCAAGAGCGTAATCAGCAGCCGTGTACCGCTCGCTCCCAGCGGATGCCCCAGCGCAATCGCTCCGCCATTCACGTTTGTCTTGTCGCGATTCAATCCCAAGACTTTTTCCACTGCCAGGTACTGCGCCGCAAACGCTTCATTCACTTCCACGCGATCCATCTGCTCCAGCGTCATTCCCGCCAGCTTCAGCGCCTTCTGCGATGACGGCACCGGGCCGATTCCCATGATGCTCGGATCCACTCCCGCCGTCGCCCAAGACACAATTCGCCCAACCGGCTTCAACCCGCGCTCTTTTGCCGTCTGCTCGCGCGTCACGACCACCGCCGCCGCGCCATCCACAATGCCGCTCGCATTTCCCGCCGTCACAATTCCGTCCTTCTTGAACGACGGCGGCAATTTCTCTAGCGTCTCCATCGTCGTTTCCGGCCGCCGGTGATCGTCTTCGCTCACTAAAATTGTTTTCTTCCCCTGCTTCACTTCCACCGGCGCCAGCTCTTCCTTCATCCGGCACACTTTGTACGCCGCGTCCGCCGCCTGCTGGCTTCGCAATGCGTAGGCATCTGCATCTTTGCGCGTAATGCCATGCTGCTCCGCCAACTTCTCCGCCGTCATCGCCATCGGCAATCCGCAGTAAGTATCCGTCAATCCCACAAACAGAAAGTCTTCCAGCGCGCCTCCGCCGAGCTTCAATCCGTTCCTCGCCCCGCGAATCACAAACGGCGCCTGCGTCATATTTTCCATTCCGCCCGCCAGCACCATCGTCGCTTCGCCCAGCAGCAACCGCTGCGCCGCCTGCGCCACCGCTTCAATCCCCGATCCGCACAACCGGTTCACCGTCACCGCCGGCGTCTCCTGCTTCAATCCCGCCTTCAATCCAACGTGCCGCGCTCCGTAAATCGCGTCCGCGCTCGTCTGCATCACGTTCCCAAAAATCGCGTGGTCAAATTCCCCAGGATCAACGCCCGACCGCCGTATCGCCTCTTTCGAAGCATGCGCCGCCAAATCAATCGCGCTCACCTCGGAAAACGCCCCCGTATACCGCGCCATCGGCGTCCGCGCCCCCGCCACAATCACCACATCCGTTGGAAACATGCCTCCCTCACTTTTGGAAATCGCTCCCACTCATTCTATGGCCAAGATCGTGGCGCCCAAAATTCGGGCCAGCAAATTATCGAGCTAAATCGAAAAGCTCCCCACTCGCTGGAGAATTACCAGATCGTCCGAACAAGTCCGGTCCGCTGAATTCCCACATCCGCGCTGATCAATTCGATCCCTTCAGAAATTGCCGTTGCGCCAATCAGCCTGTCGGAAGGGTCCTTTGGGTAGTTTGCCGGGAACTGGATCGCCAGCGCCGCGATTCGCGGCGTTATCGGCAGGATAGCCGTCCGCGAACAAATCTCTTCCACGAATGCCTCGATGGTGCCGTTCAAGTTCAATCGGCCTCTCCCCGCCAATAGCGCCATTTCCCACATTGTGATGTCGGAAATCGCCAAACCGCCCTTCGCTTCACGAATCGCGGCATGAGCTTTAGTCGAGATATTCCCCGGTTCCTGAGCTAGCCAGATCAAAACATGCGTGTCCAGTAAGATCACTCCTTCAATGCCTCCCAATCTTCGAGCGGGGTCACCGGGGACACAATGTCACCCACGATCTCGAATTTCCCCTTCATGAACCCGAATATATCGTCGTTTTCCTGTTTTATAGGAATCACTTTCACCACCGGCTTCCCCCTCTTTGTCACAATCACCGGTTCTCCCGTCTTTTGGACCCGATTCATCACTTTCAGGCATTGCGCCTTAAAGACGCTCGCTCGCATTTGCTTCATAGTATTCTCCTAGTGCCCATGGTCATGTTAACATGACCACTGTGGCTTGGCAAGCAGAATTAGAGAGTCGCGCCCCATCCATCGGCCTATATAATCGTCAGATGCCGCGCAACGCCAAATTCCAGACCAATCGCCGAGCGCGTCCCCGCAAGTCTTCCGTTTCGTCAACAAGAGATGCCGCTGCCCGGAAATGGCTGAAGCAAAGGGCTACAAGCGTTGCCGCAGACAAATCTCAGCAGAAGCTGCACGCCGATGCCGAACGTTATATTGGCGCTCTGTCCGGTGGTCACCCCGCCGACGCCAAGTCCGTTCGCAGGCGAATCCGGCTGTGCCGTAAAAGTGGCCGCAGCTTTTGATTCCACCCCAACATGTCCGCGGTCGTTGTGTCAACGAGAAAAATCTCTAATTCTCTTCCTTCTAACGCCAAATTCTCGAAAATGGATGGAAATCGAGGCGCCCGAAGAAAACAGAATCTCGTGCTGGAAGATGCCGTCAAGACCTCGTGAAAGCTCATCGTACCCCCAGTCGCCGAAGTTCGGAAATTCTCCGGCGGGAAACAGCGAAATTCTTCCCGGGAATTCCAAATGAACCCCACTCACTAATCTATACTCCAGCTCACAAATGTAGGTACCGACTCTCGGAAGCACAAACAATCGAACTCGAGCATTGCGGCTGTCCAAATCAGTACTCCGTCCCGGACCCGCAATTTGATCTATTTGGTCTCCGACCTCCATACGGTTTAGCGTACCGTCGTGTAGCAAAAGTGCATCTTCAAAGAACTTGCGAGCGCCACGGTTCAATCCAGGCAGCGTCTTCCGCAAGCTTCTCTTGTACCTTCGGAAGCTCCTTTTCCAAGTTCTGTCGGCGGTGTTTCTGGTTTTTTCACTGCGGCTGTTGAAATCGAGCCAGAGCTTTGGAGGGAAATATTTCATTGCCCCAGAACACCTTTCGATCAAACCTTCGGCGTCTCCAGCGTCACTACCGTATCCCCGCCCTTTTTTCGCGCTTCTTCCACGCTGAATTCCGCTCGATTGATCAGGTCCGTCACGATATCTTCGCTATCGAACTCGTGCTTCGCCACCGCTTCCACAATTCCCGCGCTCAGCGTAATTTGCGTCGCATCCCACGGCGGCCGCAATCCGCTTGCGGCTCGCCGCAATTTATCCGCAAGGTTCTGTGCGCCGGCCAGCGTCGTGTCCGGCAGAATAAACGCCAGCGACCACGACGTATATTTTACCGCCACGTCGTTCTGCCGTACGATCGGCTGCAACGACCGCGCCAATTGTTCCAAAAACCGTTCCAACGGCGATTCTCCCTGCTGCCTCAAAATCTCCGCGCCCCGATCAATCTGCAAAATCGTCAGCGCCAGCGGCGTACCTTGCGTGCGCGCCCGGTCTGCTTCCGTAAGCAAGCAGCTCTGGTAAGAACTGCGGCTCAGCAATCCCGTCCGCTCATCGGAAACGCCCATCCGCCGCACCAGCGAGCGCAGCCGCGTATGGCTCACGCTCATCAACATCTGATCGCCAATCGCCTGGAGAAAGTAAGCTTCGTTCGGCCGCCACTTGTGCGGTTCGGCATGACCCACGATCAGCATTCCCGCCGGCGCTTGCGTCTCCTTGTCCGTGATCATCACGCCCAGCGCTGTCGCAAGCCCCATCTCGTTGAGAATCGATCCCTCGCTCGTGTCCACCACCAGTCCGCCCAATTCGTCCGGCTCCGCTTTCTCCAGTTCTGAAAGCAGCAGGACGATTTGCGCTCCCGGCGCGGGCTTGCTCGCCTGGCCGCAAAACTCCGCGGACATTTCCGGGGGCCGGCCCGGCGCGCCAACCACCGCAATACATCGCGCCGTCCGCAAGTGCGATCCCACTTCGCTCACCGCCGTATTCAGCATCGCTCGCGGCGTTTGCTGACGGAATATCTTCTGATTGATCTCGGAAATCTTCGAGAGATCGCGCAGTGTTTCGGCGCTGTACACGCCGGTCCGCGTAGTCGGCGTGCTCGCCGTAATCGGCTGCGCCTCGACCACAGGCGCCGCGGGAGCGGCAGGCGCGGCAACGGGCTCTGGCTTGGGCTTGGCTGCGCCCGGCGGCCACCAGTTCGCCGTCTGATACAGGTTCTGCAATCGCGCGTTGCGTGCTTCCTCCCCGGGGAACATCGCCGCGATCTTTTGCAGTCGCTCGAGCGCCTTGCTCTGCAGCGAATACTGCAAAAAAATCTCAGTCTGCACGATCAAATCTTCCAGCGCTTGTGCGTGCCGAGCCTCCTCGGTATTCGCAGGCGGCGCCGCCACGCTTGAACCCGCAGCGGTATTGGCCGGCGGCGGAGGCGCCGAATTCATCGATTTCGCCAGCCTGCCTCCCACTCGCTTCACGAACGCTTCGTCGACATGGCCGCGCAGCTTTTCCATCCGTTCCTGGTTCCGGTAGTCGTATGCATCAATATCCACGAGCCGCTCGAGCGAATCGCAAGCCTTCCGGAAATCGCCAGCATTGAAATACACGTCAAACAGCTTTACCAGAATTTCGAAGTACTGTGTTTCGCGGTTCAGCTCGTTATAAACGGAGGCCCAGAACTCCAGCATCCCTTGCGAATGCGGGTGCTTTGAAGCCACGGCGTCGAGTTGGGTCGCAAAATCGTTTTGCCGCTTGTCCGCGAACATGCGGCGCTTCAGCGTCTGGAGCACGTCCACGCCTTTCGTGGTTTGCGCCGACGCCGCATACGCATCGGCAAGCTCGAAGAGCCGCTCCGCGCCCGCGTTCTTCTCGCGCAGGACCTTTTCGAGAATCTCACGCGCCCGGTCCAGATTCCCGGCTCGGATCAGCGCGTCACTGAAAGTTTCAAGAAAAACGGCGTCGTTTTCCGTGGTCGCGAACGGCTCGAGAAGCGTGGCCGCTTCCGCTGCTCCGTCGCCGCGCAGCATGGCCTGCGCATAGAGCAGAGCAACGCTCCGCTCCTGCGGCGCCAGCTTGTGAGCCCGGCCAAGCAGTTTGAGCGCGTCGGCCTCCGAGCCTCCTGCCGTGGCAAGTTGTCCGGCGCGCAAAAAAGTCCGCGCCGCCAGCGCGTTCTTCCCGATTTGCTCCGCTGCTTCAGCAAGCTTAAGCTGCCGCGTGAGATTTTCCGGATCCAGCTGCGCGATCCTCTCGTAGCAAAAGAGCGCGTCTTCGTGGCGTCCCAGGGCCGTGAACAGGTCCGCCGCCTTACCATACTGATCGAGAGCTTCTTCCGGATGATTTTGTTTTTGCTGCAGGAAAGCGTACCGCGCAATTCGCTCTGGCGGCTGCGCCGTGGAACCGCTTCGCAGAAAGCGGTTGTAAATAGCCAGCGCTTTGGTTTCGTCTTTAGGGTCGATCAGCAAGTCGAAAAGTAGTCCGTAATAAACGGCGGCGCGGTCTTGCTGGTCCATCCGCGCGTAGAGATCCCCCAGCGCCTGCGTAGCTTCCTGATGCTGTGGCGCGTCGTCGAGCACGGCCAAATATGCTTCGATAGCGTCCTCGACGCGGTTCTTTTCGAGGAATCGCTTTGCGCGGTCCAAATGCTTGCTGACGTCTGCGGCCATCCGTCCGAATTGCCTTTGCGTTGCCTGTCGGCTGACTAGAAAGTTTCCTGCCGGGCCGTGCGCGATGAGAGGTGCCCACGCCCTCGTTCAACTATATACCGCAAGCGCAGGGCGTTCAAAAGTTCGGCGTCTTTCAATGCAGTATGTAATACGTCACAGAATTCGCGCAGGAAAGGCGGCGGCCTCAACTAACCTTTCACACACGCCATTTCTCGAAGAGCATGCTTCTCACACGAAGCAGTTATCGCATCTATTTATTTCACGCCTTTGCTCGCGTCCCAGGAGCCTTGTTCTTTGCGCACCATTACCATCTCGCCGATGTGATACGCATTGTGGGTGCTGATGTGCGTGATGCGCTGAGCCTCTTGCGCCAATTTCCCTTCGTCGGCGGCTTCAACCCATTTCTCGAGCCCGCTCATGACTTCGTCCAGTTGCTTCACGGTTTCGCTCCAGTTCTTGGCGTCAAACTTCGTGAACGTCTCGTCATTATTCCCGTCGAACTTTTCAGGCGTCTCGTCCCGCAGCTTCGCCAGCGCCTGTCGGTTCCAAAACACGAGATGGTACGCAAGTTGGCCAACGGAATGATTTCCTTTGCCATCAGTCCAACTTGCCTGCTCCGGAGTTAACCCTGCAACCGCCACATTGGCGCACACGAACCATTCGCTCTTGTCATGCGTGCTGTGCAGTTGCGCCAGCAAAATGCTCTTGAGCGTCGGCGCCTTCTGTGCCTGCGCCAAGGCTGGAACCGCCATCACTGTAACCGCCACCGCCAACATCATGATCGGAATCAGTCTTCGCATATCCGTTCCCTCCCCGCTCTTCTTAGCTGGAAGCTGTTCTAGCTTTCGTTCTGCCCTGCAGTATACGGCACGGCTGCGAGGAATGGCGATTTGTGGCAAACTGAACTGTCACACGGCATGGTTTTGCGCGGCCTGGCGTCTTGGCTCCTCGAAGCATGCGGCTCCTGCCGGCAGCTGAAAAAATCAAAGCAGTCGCAAACGGAAACGATAAGCGAGTTCCATGGACCCGAAGTTCATACGCAATTTTTGCATCATCGCGCACATCGATCACGGCAAGTCCACGCTCGCCGACCGTCTGCTTGAAATGACCGGCGCCCTTTCGCAGCGCGAGATGCACGAGCAGGTGCTCGACTCGATGGATCTCGAGCGCGAGCGCGGCATCACCATCAAAGCGAAAAGCATTCGTCTGCATTACACCGCAAAAGACGGAAACACTTATCAGCTCAACTTGATCGACACGCCCGGCCATGTCGATTTCTCCTACGAAGTTTCGCGCGCTCTCTCTGCGTGCGAAGGCGCGCTGCTCGTTGTCGACGCCAGCCAGGGCGTCGAAGCGCAAACCGTCGCCAATACTTTTCTGGCGGCGGGAAATAATCTGACGATCGTTCCCGTCATCAACAAAATCGATTTGCCCGCGGCGCAAACTGAGTTCGTCAAAGAGCAGATCGAAAGCGTGCTCGCAATTCCCGCGGCCGACGCGTTGCTGATCAGCGCCAAGAGCGGGCTGGGCGTCGAAGACGTTCTCGAAGCCATCGTGCAGCGCATACCCGCGCCGAAGGGCAGCTCGGAAAATCCGCTGCAAGCGCTGATTTTCGATTCGTGGTTCGACATCTACCGCGGCGCCGTGATTCTCGTGCGCGTGATGGAAGGCCGCGTCACGAAGCATACGAAAATTCGGCTCTGCTACAGCAACGAAACCTACGAAGTCGAAACGCTAGGCACGCTCACGCCGAAACCTATCGCGCTCGAGGAACTTGGCGCCGGCGACGTCGGCTTCATCGTCGCCAACATCAAACGCGTTGCCGACGCGCGCATGGGCGATACTGTGACGGAAGCGGCAAGGCCCGCCGCGCCGTTGCCGGGGTTCGAGGCCATCAAGCCGATGGTCTTCGCCGGATTGTTTCCGGTGCTCGCCGATGACTACGAGCCGCTGCGCGACGCGCTCGGAAAACTTCAGTTGAACGACGCGGCGTTTTTCTACGAGCCGGAAAATTCCGTGGCCCTCGGCTTCGGCTTCCGCTGCGGCTTTCTCGGTCTGCTGCACATGGAAATCGTGCAGGAGCGGCTCGAGCGCGAATTCGGGCTGAACCTGATTACCACGGCTCCCAGCGTGCGTTATCGCATCACGCGCGTTACCGGTGAAGTCATCGAAGTCGATAGCCCGGCGAAGTTTCCGAATCCGAGCGACATCGCGAAGATCGAAGAACCGATCATCAAAGCAATGATCATCACCAACGACGAATCCGTCGGCGGAATTCTTCAGCTCTGCCAGGAAAAACGCGGCACGCAGAAGAATTTCGAGTATCTTTCGCCGACGCGCGTGATGCTCACCTACGAATTGCCGCTCAACGAGATCGTGCTCGATTTCTACGACCGGCTAAAGAGCGTTTCACGCGGCTACGCCTCGCTCGACTACCATCTGGCCGGGTACAGCGAATCCGACCTCGTGAAGCTCGACGTGCTGGTCGGCGGCGAACCGGTGGATGCGCTGGCGCTGATCATCCATCGCGAATTTTCGTACGAGCGCGGACGCGAATTGGTGACGCGCCTGCGAAAACTGATTCCGCGTCAGATGTTTGAGGTGCCGATCCAAGCCGCGATCGGCAGCCGAGTGATTGCGCGCGAAACGGTTGCGGCGATGCGAAAAAACGTTCTTGCCAAGTGCTACGGCGGCGACATTTCGCGCAAGCGCAAGCTTCTTGAAAAACAAAAAGAAGGCAAGCGCCGCATGAAACGAGTCGGCCAGGTCGACATTCCCCAAGAAGCCTTCCTCGCCGTCCTCAAGGTTGCTTCCTCTTCCGACGACGACTGATCTTTTTTTGCAAGATACCAATTCCCTCAGCTCCGTTCGTCCCGCTGCTCGCCGAGATCTCTTAAGAGGACATCCTTCAATTCATCTGAATAAAGACGCACGTTCTGTAGTTTCTCAAACTTACCCTGACGATTAAACTTGTTGGCTCGCTTATCCTTCCGGTAGATCTCCCTAAACAACCCTTCCAGTTCTTCGATCTCCTCATTCCGGATATTTTCCCAAACTACGAACATCGAAAAGTGCGTCCAGTCTTTCCGAGTACTACGAGCATGCCGGTCGAGTCTGGCCCGAAGCCCGATTCCAGTCGCGGTCATTCCAATATAGACGACGTCGTATTTCTTTATGCGTGGACGAAACTTGTGCAGAGCGTAGATACCTCGTATGCCTTTTGGCACGAGACTCCGTTCCTCTTTCTTCAGCCATTGTGCGCTTCGCTTGACCAGACGTAGCTCAGATTCGTGCATGCGATCTCAATCCTTTCGCTTGACTTCGGTGGTGAGGCGGCCGCGATGGAGTTGGACGGAGACGGAGTCGCCTACGGCGACTTGGGCGGAGTCGCGGAGGAGGGCGCCGGAGGCGTCGGTGGCGATAGCGTAGCCGCGTTCGAGGACGCGGAGCGGGCTGCGCTCGTTTAGCTGAAGCACGAGACGCTCGAGGCGCTCGCGTTTGGCGCGTAAGAGGCGTTCGGCGCGGACGCCGAGATCGGCGCTACGCTTTTCGAGGCGCAGGCGGAACGCGGAAAGTTTCACGCGAAAATCAAACGTGGCGATACGAAGATGCAGCGCGGTGAGGCGTTTGCGGGATTGATCGAGGCGCGCACGGAGGCCTAGCGCGAGGCGCGAAGTCATTTCATCGGCGCGCTGGCGCTGCTGGCGGAGCAGATCAAGCGGACGGCGGAAACCGCGGCGAGCGGAAAGTTCGTGGACGCGTTTGCTGAGATCGAGAAGGCGGTAGCGGACAAGGCTGGCGAGCGTCTCGCGGAGATCGGCGATGTGCTTATCGAACTCGCGGCGTGTCTGGACGACTAGCTCGGCCGCGGCGGAAGGCGTGGAAGCACGAACATCGGCGACAAAGTCCGCGATAGTGGAATCGGTTTCGTGGCCGACGCCGGAGATAACGGGAATTTCGGAGGCAGCGATGGCGCGGGCGAGAACTTCTTCGTTAAAGGCCCACAGATCTTCGAGCGAGCCGCCCCCGCGGGCGAGGATCAGAACGTCGACGAGTTTTTTCTGGTTGAAGAATTTCAGGGCTTTGACGATTTCGGCGGCGGCGCCTTCGCCTTGCACGCGCACGGGGTAGACAGTGAGATGAACGTTAGGAAAGCGGCGGCGAAGGATGCGCACGACATCGCGAACGGCGGCCCCGCGCGGCGAGGTGATCAGGCCGATGCGGCTGGGAAGCATGGGCAGAAGTTTTTTGCGTTCGGCGGCAAAGAGGCCTTCGGCCTCGAGGCGCTTTTTTAGCTGCTCGAAAGCAAGCTGAAGCGCGCCGAGACCGATCGGCTCGATATTCTCAACATAAATCTGATATTCGCCGCGGGCTTCGTAGACGCTGATCGAACCGCGCACGGTGACTTTGAGACCGTCTTCGGGGCGGAACTTGATGCCGCGCTGCTGCTGTTTGAAGAAGACGCAGCGGACCTGGGCGCGGTCGTCCTTGAGGGTGAAGTAAATGTGGCCGGACTGGGCTTCCCGGCAATTGGAGATTTCGCCTTCGACCCAGATATCGGTGAAGTTTTTGCCGAGGAGGTCGCGAATGCGAGCGGTGAGCTCGCTGACGGTGAGGGCGCGTCGTGTGGGCTGGAGATTGAATTGGAGTTGGGTGGTCATGGCATCAGACGGCAACAAAAGAACGAGGGTACCCCACACCCGAGTGTTTTCGCGAAAGAGTGTGCAAGGGTTTGAAAACACGAGGGATAGGATTTTCTTCAGTGCAAAAGAGTGCGTAACAGTATGAAAACAAAGGAAACGTAAGTCGAATGAAATGATATTGATGCGCACTCTTTGCGAAAGCGTGCAAAAAGGGAGCACGTGCTGCAGAAGACTGCCGGGTGATGGACGCGGAAGGAGGGGAAAGCCTAGCGCACTTGCACAGAGCATGCAGAGGAAGGGTAGACATGACGATAGCCTCCGTTTCTCCTCCGCGGTACAATGCCAAAATTATATCATATAGGTACTCTTTGTCAAGTAATTACTTGTAAGTGGCTTGTTTGCTGGGTGATGGAGGGCGATTCGAACGGAACGGGAGAAGATAAAAGTGCGAGCCACACATCGTTGCAGGTCCGGGATTGGGTTAGAGGCGGGGGTTATTCCGGGAGGGACCAATCGGCGAGTTGGAGGCGGGGACGGAGATGGCGGAAGGAGCGATCACTGGTGACAAGGGTTAAGCCTAGCGAAAGAGCATGGGCGGCAACCAGCATATCCATAGCGGCCAGAGGCGGCTTGCCTTGCTTCCAACTGGCTGAACCAAGTTCGGCATAGGCTCTTGCGGTAATGGA
This sequence comes from Candidatus Solibacter sp., assembly GCA_035499815.1. Taxonomy (GTDB): domain Bacteria; phylum Acidobacteriota; class Terriglobia; order Acidiferrales; family UBA7541; genus Acidiferrum. The sequence continues at coordinate 213,577 of DATJXZ010000024.1, forward strand.
ATCCCAAGGGAGCGAGGCCACGCCCAGCAGGAATTGATTTACGAGTTCGGCGAGTCTTTTTGCTTCCGGGTTCAATGCAAGACCGAGAAGAAGCTCGGCTTCGGTAATGCAGGAGATGCAGACTTGCACCATGGGGACTTGACGAAGGTGTTCGCGGACCGCGGGGGGACTTCCTCTCAGGGCATAACTAATTGTGTTGGTGTCCAGCATGAATCGGGGCATGGGTTGCTCTGCTTATTAAAGGCGCGGCTTTTTGGCAGGACGGCGATCGCGTTTAAGGAGAAAGTCCTTGGGAATTTCGGCAGAATCGGACAGTGCGAAGAGGGCGTCCCAGGATTCGGGCTTGCGGGAAAGGATAACGTCGCCCGTTTCGGCGTCCTTGCGGATGAGGACCTCAGAACTGGAGAAGCGGAAGGCAGAAGGAAGGCGGACAGCCTGGCTACGGCCATTTTTGAAGAGTTTGGCAGTTTTTTGCATGTGGCCTCGAGGCGGCTCAGGGAGGCTGAGCTCTTGGTATATGCCAGAGTATATCACAAAGATGGGAAAGAAGGCGGGTCTAAAGACCCGCCAGTACAACGCGGTAGCGCGAGCTAGGGTTTGGCGGGGGCTGGAACGGGCGCGGAGGATGGCGCCGGTGCTGGGGTGGTGCTGAAATTGACCTTAGGGGCGGTACGGGCGCCGGGTTCGGTTTTGAAGTAGGCGTCGTTGCGGGTGAAGCCCCCGAAGCTGGCTACCAGGCTGTTGGGGAAGAGAGAGATGTAGGTGTTGTAGTCCTGGACGGATTGGTTGTAACGGCGGCGTTCGACGGCGATGCGGTTTTCGGTGCCGGCGAGTTCGTCCTGCAGGCGGAGGAAATTTTCGTTGGATTTGAGCTGGGGATAATTTTCGGTGAGGACGAGGACTTTGGCGAGAGAGGCGTCGAGCTGATTGTTGGCGGCGATTTTTTCGGCGGGAGTGGTGGCGTTGAGATAGCCGGCGCGGGCTTTGGCGATCTCATCGAAGACTTCGGTTTCGTGCGCGGCAAAGCCTTTGACGGTTTCGACGAGATTGGGAATCAAATCGGCCCGGCGCTGGAGGACTACATCAACCTGGGCCCAGGCGGCGTTGACGGCTTCGCGCTTGATGGCCATCTGATTCCGCCGTGAGATAAACGAGCCGCCTAGAATCAGAGCGATAATGAGAAGAACCGCCAGAACAACGAGAGCAACTTTCATGTAGATTGCCTCCGCAAAAAATCAGGAACCGGCTTTGCCGGTTCGTTGCCACTCATGCTTGGGAACCTGCTTGTCCAGAGCTGAAATTACCACAGATAGGGCGTTTAAGTATTCGCCGTAGGCGCGCACGATATCGTTGGCAGGAGCGTGCGAGTCGCGGAGATGGAATGCGGCGCCGAGAGCATCGGCATCCGCGCCGGTAAGCACGGCGATGCGGGCGAAAACTTCGGGAGCGGCTGCGGGGGGCTTTTCCTCGAAGGCGATCAAGGTATGGCGAAGGAGCGCCAAGGCGCTGGAAGAAGATTTCGCCGCGGCGAGGCGCAGCTCGCTTTCTTTTTTTTCGTTGAACAGGAAATGCTGGCGCAGTTTTAACAGGAGAGTGCGGAGGTCGTGTTCGACCTGGACGCGATGGAGATTCATGGGCACGTCGATGTGGGCGATGACGTCGGTGCCATGAAGGATGCGGCGATTTTCCCGCATATCGAGCAGCTCGATGGAAAAAACGTCTGCAGAATCACGCAATTCCTGGACAGTGAAAAAGAGCGGAGCCGGCTCGTTCTGGTTCTTGCACCACCAATGAACGACGGGCGCGACGCGAGTCAATTCACGAGCGGAGAGCGAGCGGAGAACGCATAGAACATTTAGATCGGAATGGCCTTCCTTGAAGTCGCCGCGTGCGGCGGAGCCATAAAGGATCAGAGACTCGAGATTATCTCCGGCCAATTCCTTCATCCGGTTCACGAGATCGGTCAGCTTCTCTTCCATAGACAGCATTTTGCTACCGCTCCTTCTCGTAACTCTTTCCAATCCGAAAAATGCGACCGCGCTTGCGATTCATTTCCACCGGCGACGATCACCAACTCCCGCCAGCCCCTCCACCGCCGCTACTCCCGCCCCCAAAACCTCCGAATCCTCCTCCGCCACTGCTCCAGCCTCCGGAACTTCCACCGAAGCCGCCGCCACCCATCGACCCGCCGATGAATGGGCCGAGCCACCAGCCCCCGCCGCCGCGCCGCCCGCCGCGTCCAGTGGCACTTCGGACGATGGCCCGGATGACGTGAAAGACAAGAAAGATCAGGAAAAAAATCAGCCAGAAGGGAATAGGAGCGGAACGGCTCTCAGGCCGCGGAGCCGGCTGGGGGGATTGCGATGCGGTGAGCGTGACGCCTCGATCAGTGGCGATGTAAGTGGCGAGCTGCCAAGCGCCTGTTTCGATACCGCCGCTGTAATTTCCCTGGCGGAAGAAAGGGACCATAGCCCGGCCGGCGTCACCGGCGCGGGCGTCGTTGATGACAGGCTCGAGGCCGTAGCCGACTTCTGTCCAATATTTGTGTTCAAGAGGGGCGACGAGAAGAAGAACGCCGCGATTGTCTTTTTTGCCGCCGACGCCGAGCTGCTGGAAGAGTTCGTTGCCGTACTGCTCGACGGTTTCGCCTTCGAGAGAGCGGACGGTGACGATGGCCATCTGCGCGCCGGTTTTTTGCTGGAGCTCGGTACAGAGACTTTCGAGGCGGGCGGTGGCCGTCGGAGTGATGACGTGGGCGAGATCGGTGACGTAGCCGGTGGGACGGATGTCCTTGATTTTTTCGGCGGAAGAAGTAAGGGCAAGCACGGAAAAGAGAAATAGGAGAAGAAATCGCGCCAGGGCGAATCGGGAACGGATGAAAGGGCGTTTGGAGGGAGTAAAGGGCATGCAAATACGACTATAGGAGGTGCGCGGAATCCTGTAAAGGGAAGCGGAAAGCACTTGGAGATGCAAAAGCAGGAATCGCTAACGGCGAAAACGGGAGAAAAGCCAGAAGACGAAGGAAAGCACGGCGCTTAGAAGCAGACACGTGACGATCGGGAAATAAAAAGTTGAATGCTCGCCGCGATGAACGACGTCGCCCGGAAGCCGTCCGAGACGGAAGGGGAGTTTGCCAGAGAAATAGAGAATCGCACCGAGAAGCGCGAGCAGGCCGCCGAAAAAGAGGAGAGTGCGGCCGAGATCGCGGAAGTCGCCCACAGAAGAATTATAGAAGAAAACCTGCGTGCAGAAGCGAGCAGAGATGCCGCAAGAATCAGCTTGCGATGATTTATTACAAGAGTATTATATCTATCGGTTTATATCAGGAACACCCGAGAAGGTTTCCCCGCAGTTCCGGGGTTCGAAAAACAAAGATTCGTGGAGGTCTGGCATGGCCGGCACCCAGCGCCTACTGGCGACCGTGATGGCAATTTTTCTGACCGGGATTCCGGGCAAAGGCAAAACGAGTGTGCTTGGAGTTGTGGTGATGGCACAACACGCCAGCCTTGATGCCGCGGCGGCGGCCGAAGGAACGACGGTCTACGAGGGGGAGCGGCTCGCGACCGAGGCGGGCGGCTCGATCCAAGTGCGCGCCGGCGGGGCGATGGTCTACTTAGCGGAGCAGAGCAGCGCGGTTGTGCGCGGCAGCGCGGCCGAAGGAGGAAGAGTGTTCGAGGCAGAGCTGGAGGCTGGTGCGGCGGTGCTATCCGTCGCGGCGGGGACAATGGGAGAGATCGTTGCAAGTTCAGCTCACATTCGGCCAATTTCTGATATGCGAGGCGTGGTTCAAGTCCGAGTGATTGGACAGCACGAACTTCTTGTTTATGCGCAGCGGGGGCCAACGCTGATTTCCTATCAGGGTGAAAGAGAAACGATTGCGCAAGGTAAGTCATACCGGGTGGTGCTGAACCCACCGGAGGACGATGCGCGCGGAGGCGCTGGAACAAAAAAAACGGGGAAGCATGGCAAAGCAATCATCCTCATTGCCGTCGCGGCGGTTGCTGCGACGGCCGTGGGTATCACACTGTTGATGAAAGGCGGAGGTGGAAACGGGCTAGAAAGCCCAGATCGGCCATGAAGCAACGAAGAGCTTGATTAAACAATCAAGATTTGGGTGGAGCAAAGTAGCACAGACTGAAGTCTGTGCCACTCTACCGGCTGCGCTTAGATGAGTTCGAAGCCGGAGAAAAAATAGGCGATTTCGAAGGCGGCGGTCTCGGGGGCGTCGGAGCCGTGCGTGCAATTATTGCCGATGCTGGTGCCGAGGTCGTGGCGAATGGTGCCAGGGGCGGCTTTCTTGGGATCGGTGGCACCCATGGTGTCGCGCCATTTGAGGATGGCCCCTTCGGCTTCGAGAGCGAGGACGAAAATTTTGCCAGAGCACATGAACTCGCAAAGCTCGCCAAAAAAGGGGCGGGCTTTATGGACGGCGTAGAAGCCTGCAGCCTCGCCATTCGTGAGAATCATCGTTTTTATGGCGACGATGCGGAAGCCGGCTTTGTGAATACGGGCGAGAATTTCGCCTTGCTGGTTGCGGGTGACGGCATCTGGTTTGATGATTGCGAGAGTTCGTTCGAGCGCCACGAGAGTCTCCTAAGAATCGAAGTAAAGAAATAACGAAGTAAAGAAAAAAATTCAGAACCTACGTCTGGAAGCTCTTCCAATTTTTCCAAAGACTTCTCAGCATTGCGCCTACGACGTTAAATTCCTTCTCAAGCTTAGCGCATTCGTCTTGACTCAAGAAACCTTCGTCGCGGCTCATTTCGGTCCAGAGCTTGCATTCCTCACAAGAACCTATCGCCACTTGTAATAACCGCTTAAGCTCTGGAGCGGATGCGCGCTTTGCCCACCCTTCCACGATATTCGCCGGGATTGACCGGGCGGCCCGGCGCAATTGACGCGCCAGCTCAAACTGCTCAGGCCCAGGAAACTTACGAGTGGTGCGCGAGACCTGAAGCGACAGACGGTACGATTCGCGGAATACATTCAAGTCCTTGTAGGTCTTGATCGGCACAAAAGCCTCCCGACCAATCTGTTTTATCATTATTTCGTTACTTCTCTACTTCATTATTTTAGGGCGGCGGCCATGGTGGAACCGAGGTCCGCGGGAGTTTCGACGGTGCGGATGCCTGCGGCGGCCATGGCGGCGTATTTGTCTTTGGCGGTGCCCTGGCCACCGCTAATGATGGCGCCGGCGTGGCCCATGCGGCGGCCGGGAGGCGCGGTTTGGCCGGCGATGAAACCGACGACGGGCTTTTTGACGTTGGCTTTGATCCATTGCGCGGCGGTTTCTTCGGCGTTGCCGCCGATTTCGCCGATCAAAATGATGGCGTGGGTGTCGGGATCATCGTTGAAGAGTTTCATGGCGTCGAGAAACGATGTGCCGATGATGGGATCGCCGCCGATGCCGATGCAGGTGGATTGGCCGATTCCGAGGCGGGTGAGCTGGTCCACGGCTTCGTAGGTAAGCGTGCCGCTGCGGCTAACGACGCCGACGTTGCCCTGCTTGTGAATGCGGCCGGGCATGATTCCGATTTTGCATTTACCGGGAGAGATGACGCCGGGACAATTGGGGCCGATGAGTCTGGTCTTGTTGAAGTCCACGGTGGCGGAGGCGCGAACCATATCGATGACGGGAATGCCTTCAGTGATGCAGACGACGAGAGGGATTTCGGCGTCTGCGGCTTCGAGGATGGCGTCAGCGGCGTAAGGCGGAGGAACGAAGATTACAGACGCATTGGCGCCGGTTCCCTTCACCGCTTCCTGGACAGTGTCAAAGACAGGGCGCTCGAGATGCTTTGTTCCGCCCTTCCCGGGAGTAACACCCCCGACGACGTTCGTGCCGTACTCGATCATTTGCTGGGCGTGAAAAGTGCCTTCGCGGCCAGTAAAGCCCTGAACGATCAGGCGAGTTTTCTCGTTCACTAGAACGCTCATCTCACACCTCCGGCGAGAGCGACGACCTTTTGGGCGCCGTCCTTCATACCCGCGGCGATGGTGAAATTGAGACCGCTTTCGCGGAGGATTTGCTGGCCGAGCTCGACGTTGGTGCCTTCCATGCGAACTACGACTGGGGCTTTCACCTGTAGATCCTTGGCGGCGGCGACGACGCCTGTAGCAAGGACATCGCAGCGAAGAATTCCGCCGAAGATATTGATGAAGACGGCTTTGACGGCAGGGTCGCCGATCAAAATGCGGAATGCGTTTTTCACCTGGTCGGAAGAGGCGCCGCCGCCGACGTCGAGAAAATTGGCGGGCGAGCCCCCGGCGTACTTGATGATGTCCATGGTGGCCATGGCAAGGCCGGCGCCGTTGACCATGCAGGCGACGGTGCCATCAAGCTTGATGTAGTTCAGGCCGTACTTGGAGGCTTCGACTTCGAGGGGATCTTCTTCATCGAGATCGCGCAGTTCGCGAAGTTCCTTATGACGGAAGAGGCCATTATCGTCGAAGGTCATCTTGGCGTCGAGAGCGACGAGGCGGCCATCGCCGGTGACAACGGCAGGATTGATTTCGAGCATGGACGAATCGGTGTCCACGAACGCGCGATGAAGCGCCTGAAGAAACGGAGCTGCTTTCGTAGCAACGTCACCCGAAAGGCCGAGGCCGAAGACAAGTTTGCGCGCCTGATAAGCTTGCAGACCCACTGCGGGATGAATGGTTTCGCGCATGATAGCTTCCGGATTGGTCTTGGCGACTTCTTCTATGTCCATTCCGCCGGAAGCGCTGGCCATGAAAACGACTTTGCCGACGCTGCGGTCGACAAGAATGCTGAGATAGAGTTCGCGTTTAATATCGAGCCCCTCTTCAATGAGAACTCGTTTGACGGTGCGGCCGGCAGGGCCGGTTTGGGCAGTGACGAGGTTCACGCCGAGCATGTGCGACGCGATCTCGGCGGCTTCGTCGGGCGAATGGGCAAGCTTGACGCCACCGGCTTTGCCGCGGCCGCCAGCATGGATTTGCGCTTTCACGACAACCACACTGGACCTGAGGCGCGCGGCTCCTTCGCGGGCCTCTTCCTTGGAGAAAGCCACTTCGCCGCGAGGAGTAGTGACACCGTAACGCGCAAGAATGGCCTTCGCCTGATACTCATGAATCTTCATCGGGGTTCCGTAGTGTTAGAATTTTCAGGTCGTCGCAAACATAAGAGTGTACTCGGAAAGCCCAAAACGGAGCAAGGTAGCGGCGGAAAGCCGGCCGAATCGAGATGACAAAATCGCTGATTGATTGCGCCGAATCGGGAGATATTTTCACTCGGGCGGAGGCGGCGGAGGTAATGGAAGAACTGCTCCAGGGCCGGCTCGAGACGCCGGATATCGTGCGGCTGCTGACAGCGATGAATGCGCGCCCAGTGCGCGTGGACGAGCTTGTAGGATTCGCCAGCGTGATGCGCCGGCACGCGGCGCCTGTGTTTGGGGATGGCGAGCCGCGGCCTGAACCGCTTGTCGACACATGCGGGACGGGCGGCAAGGGATTTGCGACGTTTAATATTTCGACGGCGGCTGCCATTGTAGCCGCGGCGGCGGGCGCGCGAGTGGCGAAACACGGCAACCGCGCATCTCATTCCGGGAGCGGCTCCGCGGATGTCATTGAAGCGCTGGGGGTGCGAATCGACTTGCCGGTGGAACATTTCGGAAGAGCAATTCGCGAAATCGGGATCGGATTTTTCTTTGCCCGGGCTGCCCATGCGGCGGCAAGGCATGCCGCTCCAGCACGGAAGCAAATCGGTGTGCGCACAGTTTTCAATCTGCTCGGTCCGCTGACGAATCCGGCCGGAGCGCGGTCCCAAGTGATGGGTGTTCCCTCTCCGGACTTGATCGATCTAGTTGCGCAGACACTTGCGGAGCTAGGGGTGGATCATGCATTCGTAGTTCACGGCGCGGGTGGACTGGACGAGATTTCTCTTGCGGGAGAAACCTTAATCGCCGAAGTGAAAGGCAGCAGCGTACGGCGGTTGACGGTGACGCCGGGAGATTTTGGTGTTTCAAAGGCGCCGATCGATTCCGTCCGCGGTGGAAGCGCGTTGGAAAATGCGGCGACGATCCGCAGCATCTTTTCCGGAAAAGATGGCGAGCATCGTGACATCGTGGTTGCGAACGCGGCCGCAGCGCTGGTAGCCGCGGGAGTTGCATCGAGCTTCCTCGAAGGCGCAGAACGCGCGGCAGAAGCGATCGCCTCTGGCGCCGCCAGGGAAAAACTAGCGTCTCTGGCCAAATTCACAAAACTGAACAATTGAAATTCTGAGAGGCGCCGAGTTCGAATCGATGACGGTCTAGGGATGGTCGGGGCTTTCGGGGCCTTTGGTGAGCTGCCAAATCAGAACGCCACCTCCGATAGCCACGGGAATCAGAAAGAAGCGGCTTTGGGCGGGCATGAGAGGCGGATGATACTGAGCTGCGCCGCAAGCGCCAAGCCGCGCGACGCGGTAGGTTTTTCCTTCTTCGATAATCTTCGTTTCTTTGCCTGCGGTGACATCGAGAGACTGCGTGTGGGCGGTGACTACCACGTCGCACTTTTCCAAAGTCACCTGGCCCGCTGTTATGACGGAATCGTGCGGCCGAACGCGAACGTCGTCGGCACGAATCTCGAATCGCGCGCCGGCTTCCGCCTGAAATAGAACAGTTCCGCTCTGGAGCGTGGGAGTCAAAATCGAATTCTCGTGATTCATCCAGAGGACGCTGCTCTCCGCAAGCGCAAGCTGCACCTGGCCGGAACGCAGGCTTAGCGCGCCCTTGTCTTCGGTTTCGAGGCGATCGCCATCATAGAGAGTGGTTCCGACGGTGGCTCCAATGGAATTTAAATGCCCGCCGGAAGATTGCAAGACGACACCCGCCGGGGCGGTTTGGCCAAGCAGAGTGACGCCCGAAAGCAGGCAGGACAAGGCGGCAGACAAAATGCGACGGCGCATAATGGTGCGAATCCTCCGAGGGAAAGCGAATCTTTAGTGTTAAGCACAGAAGCGGCGGGCGCACTGGTACTTTGCGGTATCCGCTGTTACTGGATTCCGCACAGAAGCAAAGCAGGACTGGCCGAAAGGACAGCTGCCTGTTCGTACAGGTAAGATGAGACCATGAGGTTCCAGACCGGAACGCGAAACCGAGAGCTTAGGATCGCACGTTCAGTTGATAAGAAAAAATTAAGGAGAACAGACTTGAGAATCCTCGTGGTGACTGTGCTTGGCGCCGCTCTGAGCAGCACGGCGATGGGACAGCAGCCTGCGCTCACCCCGACGGCGCAGGTCGTTCAAGAAGTGCGCGACTACCGGGTGGATAACGAAGACCGGATCGTCCGCGAGTTGGCGGAATTCCTCTCGATTCCGAACGTAGCGAGCGACACGGCGAACATTCAGAAAAATGCGGAGCATCTCGTCCAAATGCTGGAAGCGCGCGGGATCGAAACGCATCTGTTGCCAATCGAAGGGCGCGGACCGGTTGTGTTTGGCAAACTGATGAGCCCGGAAGCGACGCACACAGTCATTTTCTATGCGCACTACGATGGACAACCGGTGGACCCGGCGGCGTGGACCGACGGCACGCCGTTCGAACCAGTTCTGCGGAGCGATGCGATTGAAGCCGGAGGCAAACGCATTCCCTTTCCGAGGAAAGACGAGAAGGAACGGGCGCACTACAAAGATGATTGGCGCATTTACGCGCGATCCGCCTCCGACGATAAATCGCCGATAGAAGCGCTGCTTGCTGCGCTGGACGCGTTGAAGGCAAGAGAGATTCCGCTGAACGTGAATTTGAAAGTGATTTTCGAAGGCGAAGAGGAGGCGGGCTCGACGAACTTGCAGAAAACTTTGGAACTGCACAAGAATCTGCTCGGAGCCGACCTGCTGATTACTGCGGACGGCCCGGTGCATCAATCGGGGCGGCCGCTGGTTTTCTTCGGCAATCGCGGCGATATCGGGCTGGACGTAACGGTGTATGGGCCGGTGCGAGCGCTGCACAGCGGGCACTATGGAAATTGGGCGCCGAATCCTGCGATGGAACTTTCGCGGCTGCTGGCGTCGATGAAGGATGCGAATGGCTGCGTGCTGATCGAGGGTTATTACGATGACGTCGTGCCATTGAGCGAGCTCGAGAAAAAAGCACTTTCGGAGATGCCGGCGAACGACGCCGACCTCGAGCATGAACTGGGAATCGCGAAACCTGAGGGCAGCGGGAAGAAACTCGTTGAATTGTTGCAAGAGCCCTCGCTAAACGTTCGCGGTTTGCTGAGCGCCTACGTCGGGACGCACGCGCAGAACGTCGTGCCGGATAAGGCGGAGGCTTCGCTTGAGGCGCGGCTCGTGAAGGGCGAGGATCCGCAGAAAAAATACGAGCAGATCGTGGGGTTCATCAAGAAGCATGGATATTATGTGATGGACCGCGAGCCGACGATGGAAGAGAGGCGCACACACGCGCTGATCGCGAAAGTGATTGATGAGGGCGGCTATCGCGCTTCGCGAACGCCGATGGATTTGGCGGTGTCGAAAGCGCTGGTGAAAGTGGTGCAAGACGCAACGGGAGGAGACACGGTGATTGCTCCGACGCTGGGAGGAAGCGTGCCCATGTATATTTTCGAGGATTTGAAACTGCCATGGATCGGCGTGCCGATCGTGAATTACGACAATCATCAACACAGCTCGGATGAAAATTTGCGGCTGGGGAATCTGTGGCGCGGAATGGAAATTTATGCGGCGATTCTGGCAGATTTGAATTGGTGAAGCGAAAAAACCTACACAGAGATAGCAGAGAACAAGGAGAATCAGAGCGCGAGGAAATTCTGCAGGAGTTGCTTACCGGACGTGGTCAGGACGGATTCGGGGTGGAACTGGACGCCTTCGATTTTGTGGCGGCGATGGCGGAGGCCCATGATGATCCCGTCGTCGGTTTCGGCTGTGATGGTCAGCTCGCGAGGGAGAGATTTACGCTCGACGATGAGTGAATGATAGCGGGTGGCGGTGAAGGGATCGGATAGCTCGCGGAAGATATTTTTGCCGTCGTGATGAATATCGCTGGTTTTTCCGTGAAAGAGTTTTGGGGCGCGGATTATTTTTCCGCCGAAGGCCGCGCCGATGGCTTGATGCCCGAGGCAAACACCGAGGATCGGAAATTTCCCCGCTAGCCGCTCGATTAATTCCACGGAAATGCCTGCTTCCTGCGGGGTGCAGGGCCCAGGAGAGATTACGATTCTTTCCGGTTTGCGCTTGGCAATTTCTTCGACTGAGATTTTGTCGTTGCGATGTACTTCGACCTGGCAGCCCAGCTCGCCGAGATACTGGGCGAGGTTATAGGTGAAGGAGTCGTAGTTGTCGAGCAGCAGGATCACTTTTTTGCGTTCTTTCGCCGAACGGTTTTAGGGCTTCGCTCCACTTCCCTTTTATGAGCCGCCTCGAGGGCTGTGAGCAGGGCTTTCGACTTGTTCACGGATTCCTGATACTCCGCCTCGGGGTTGGAATCGGCGACAATTCCACTGCCGGCTTGCACGTGAGCCACACCATTTTTGATGACCATGGTGCGGAGCGCGATGCAGGAGTCGAGATTGCCCGCGAAATCCAAGTATAAGACGCCGCCGGAATAGATGCCGCGGCGGGTGCGTTCGAGTTCCTCAATGATCTCCATGGCGCGGACTTTTGGGGCTCCGGAGACGGTTCCGGCGGGGAAACAAGCCATTAACGCGTCGAAACAATCAACATCCTCGCGAAGGCGCCCGCGGAGGCTCGAAACCAGATGCATAACGTGGGAGTAGCGCTCGACGGTCATCAGTTTTTCCGGCTTGACCGTGCCGTATTCGCAGACGCGACCCAGATCGTTGCGGCCCAAGTCAACAAGCATGATGTGCTCGGCGCGTTCCTTCTCGCTGGCGAGCATTTCCTTTTCGAGCCGCTGATCTTCGGCTTCGTCCTTGCCACGCCAGCGTGTGCCCGCAATCGGCCGGTAGAAAACGTCGCGGCCCTGGACTTTGACGAGCATTTCGGGAGAGCTGCCCACAACGGCGACGTCGTTCATTTGCAGAAAGAAAAGATAGGGAGACGGATTGAGCGCCCGTAGTTCGCGATAAATTTCAAAAGGTTCGGCCTGCGTCCTGGCCGAGAAGCGCTGGCTGAGGACCACCTGAAAAATGTCTCCGGCGCGGATGTAACTTTTCGCCTTGCGCACGGCTTCGAGGTATTCCTCGCGCCGGAAATTGGAAGCGACGCGGAGCGGAGAGAGGCGCTTCTTCGGCGGCTTTTTTGGTTGCTCGGATGGGGAAGCCAGTTCAAGCAACTGGCGCGTTTTTCGAATCTCGCGCACAGCAGCGTTGTACTTTGCACGGAGACTGCCCTCGCCATCGGTGTGCACGTTGCGGACGATCCAGAGGCGGTGCTGGAGGTGATCGAACGCGATGATGCCGTGGTAGAACATCAACTGCGCGTCGTAGAGGCCGATGTCGTCCTGCAGACGCTTGGGGATGCGCTCGATGAGGCGCACCATGTCGTAAGAGAAATAGCCGATGGCGCCTGCAACGAGTGGAGGCAGGCCTGGCAAGCGCACGGGGCGGAAGCGTTCCATGCGCGCGCGAAGAAATGTGACGGGGTCGCGCTCTTCCCAAAGAATGCGATTGGGGCTCTCGAGTACGCAAGCGCCGTTCGCGTAGCGAAAGATTTCCTCGGGATTTGCGCCGGCAAAGGTGTACCGAGCGATTTTTTCGCCGCCTTCCACGCTTTCGAGCAAGAACGAATGGCGGGCGCCCTGGGCGATTCGCAGATACGCGCTGACGGGAGTGAGCAAATCCGCGGGGAAGACATCGTAGACAGGGATGAGATTTCCCTGCTTGGCGAGGCGCTGGAAATCGCGAAAGTCCGGCTGGATCATGGGTCAGTTCACGCGCAAAGCTTGGATTTCCGAGGACGGCATTATCGCATTTCTGGATTAACCGTGCTGGCGGGAGTTTTCTTCGGCGCGCAACGAGCCGAGCACGGCTTTGCGCATGATGTATTCCGGGGCGCGCTGGCCCGTCCAAAGCTCCCATTGAGCGACGCCTTGCGGAATGAACATTTCGACGCCGCAGACGGTGGCGATGCCCTTGCGCGCCGCAAGTTTCAGGAGCTGCGTCTTTTGCGGACGATTGATTAGGTCCATAACGACGCGGCAGTTTAGCTCGCGAGACGCGAGAGGCGAAACTTTGTCGTGGGGATGCATGCCGACCGGAGTGGAGTTCAGAATGGCGTCGAAGAATTGGTGTTCGAGTGCGCGTCGCGGAACGGCTTCGCCATCTACGGCTTTGGCCAGCGCTCGCGCGGCCATTTCGCGGCGGGCGCAAATGCCGACGTGGGCTCCCGCTTTCGCCAGAGCGAACGCGGCGGCCCTGGCGGCGCCGCCTGCGCCGAAGATGAGGATCCGGCTTCCGGAGAGAGTAAGTTTCGTTTCGAGGGCTTGCAGAATGCCAATGTAATCCGTATTGCAGCCGTAGAGTGAGTTATCCCGCCGCACAACAACGGTGTTGACAGCACCAATTTCGGCAGCCAGCGGGTCGCATTCTTCTAAGTGCCGCAAGATGGCTTGTTTGTGGGGAATCGTGACGCTGAAGCCGCGAATCCCAAGTTCTGGCACGGCTTTCAAAAAATCCCAGAGGTTCTTCACGAGAAAGGGCAGGTAAACAGCGTCGATTTTGCGCGCAATGAAGCCGGTGTTGTGGAGCAGAGGCGAAAGGGAGTGGCCGATTGGGTCGCCAATCACTCCGTAAACGCGTGTGCGCGGCGTTAGCTGGTGCGCGCGGTAAAGATATTTCAGATCGTGCAGGGAGAGTTGGCCGGGCGCAGTTGCTTCGCCGATGGGCGCATAAGCGAGCACGCTTCCTTCTCTGATGGCGAGAATACGGGCGGGCAGACCCGCTTCGCCCATAGGAACAGCTACGAAATTGGGCGAACGACGAGCGAGCTGCAAAAGCCGGGTGCTTTCGTCAATCGTGCTGGCATGCGCAGCGACCTTCAGTGCGTCGGCCTCGGGAAAGGCGAACGACTTGATGGAATTTAGCCGTGCTGGTATGCGATGGAAGTCGTGCAACGAGAGAAGGATGTGCGGGGGCAAACCATGCCCGCGCATCGATGCGGGGGACAACTCGCGGAAAGTCTCGATTTCCAAATCGCACCAGGAGCAACCCGCTTCGCGCGCTATTGATAGCCAATGCAATTCTGCTCGAATGGCTCCCGGAAACTTGCCGCCTCCCACTCGGCGGCGGCATGTGGCGAGAAGAGTTGCCGAATGGGTTTTGTGTTTCTTCAGCCAGCGGAGAAACCGGGCCCGCTCGGAATCGCTGCGCAGCCAGTCCAGTCGCAATTCGATCGTAGGAGTTTCACGCAGTCCCGAGACTACTAAATCGGCCATTTCGGCGGATGTAGAGGCGGCGGCGACTCCGCAAATGAGCCTGATCCCCGCCCCGAACGGCCTGCCCTTGTGCGCAATTTTTGCCATCGTATTGAAAATACGGGTTCTAGGTCCCAGTGTCAAAAGTGTAAAGCGACAATGGCCATTTTGTTGACGCATCGGTGCAGGCCCTGTTACTTTCGCAAGGAAACGTCCCCGCACGGCCCATAGGGCGTGTTTTGAAGGAGCCTTGGAATGCGCGCTAAATTAGCTTCTTTTGGTATTTTTGTCCTCTGCGGCGCAGGAATCTGTTCGGCGCAGACGGCCCCTACCCCGACGCAGGTGGGTTTTTCTACAGCCTATTGTTCGGGTTTTGTTACCGATCAGAAAGTTCCCGATGCAACGCGGCTCGTCTCGGGCGAACAATCCAACGCCAAACTCACGTTCGCGCGCGGCGACTATGTGTATATCAACCGCGGCCAGGAGCAGGGCGTACGTGTCGGAGACCGCTTTTCCGTTGTAAGAGCAGATGGCGACCCCGTGGACGTTGACTGGTTTAAGTGGCAGACCAAGCTCTTGAAGGCCATGGGGACGCACTATCTTGACGCTGGTGAGCTCCGCGTTGTGAACGTTCAACCCAAGACTGCGACCGCGCAAGTCACATTGTCCTGTGATTACATGCAACGGGGCGACATTGTCATTCCTTTCCAAGAGAGGCCGGAGCCCACATTGAAGGACAGTGGCACGTTCGACCATTTCGCACCAGTCAGCGGCAAGCCCGTGGCGATGATTGTTCAATCAAAGGACTACCAGCAATCCGCCGGACAGGGCAGCACCGTCTACGTAAACCTCGGGACGGAAAAGGGCGTAAAGGTAGGCGACTATTTCCGAGTGTTCCGCTACCAGGGCTCATTGGCTGAGACCGCTCCACAGACGAAGGGCTATCAGGATCGGATCTACGGGTTCGGAAGCTCGCCGACGCGGTACAATTGGAACGATTTGCCGCGGGAAGTACTGGGCGAAGGAATCGTGCTGAACGTGAGCCGCAATGCGTCGACCGTACTGATCACCTATAGCACGATAGACATGTATACCGGAGACTACGTCGAACTCGAATAGCGAGAAACCAGCCATCTAATACTTTCGGCCCGCTGCGGTTTATTCCCCGCGCGGGCCTTTTCTTTGCCCCACGCGGGGCTTCTCGCCAGGAGTGTGCCGCCGCTTCAGCCACCCCCGGGAGATTCTTGCTCGAGTGCTTTGCCTTCTGAGAAAACCTCGCAGAAAAATCCGAAAATTTGCACTCCGGGTTCCCGCCACGCGTTTGGCTTTAATCCGGCTTTGTGGCAGGTTTCCTCAAGAAATTGCTCGCGGTCCAGCTTGTGCTCGCTCGCAACCTGGGGAAGCAGAAGCCCTCGTCTCGAACCTTGTGAAATGAGCAAGCCATGTTTGCCAATCTCGATCTGCTCGGGAAGAATTGGCTCTAACGGCGAAAGCAGAGAAAGTTCGATGTGCAGGCCAGAAAGCTCCTCAGGGCGGACGGGCGAAAATCGCGGATCGTGGAGCGCGGCACTCGCGGCGCACCTCACAACGGCGTCTCCAAGCAGTTCGTAAGCCTCGACGACTCCAATGCAGCCACGCAATCGACCGCGTACGTGGAGCGTCACGAAGACTCCTCGTTTTTTGGCAAACACACCAGTCCATGGGATAGCCGCGGAAAGCTTTTGCAGGGAAACGGCCTCGGAAATCGAGCGGCGTGCCAACGCGAGTAACGACCGGCGATCGGCTTCAGAGAGGAACGGCATCCTCGGACTTTTCGTGGGTCTCCATCATGCGCAGCTTGCGGCGCTGCTTAATGCGACCATCAAGCTGTCCCCAGAAGCGGAGGAAATACTGCGCAGCCGACACCAGAGCGCTGATCACCACTAGCCACAAAAGAAGCAGCGCCAGCGGCTTCAAGGACGGATGGCGAGCGCCCACAATTAGGACAGCTACTGCGCAAACCTGCAATACCATCTTTGTCTTGCCGAGCAGAGAAGCCGCAATCGTGAATCCTTCGGCCGAGGCGATATTGCGCAAGCCGAGCACCGTGAATTCCCTGCCGATAATGATCACCACCATCCAGGCCGGAGCCAAATGCATGTCCACAAGAGAAATAAAAGCGGCTGAGATCAAAAGTTTGTCCGCAATCGGGTCCAGAAGAATTCCGAGCGTCGTCACTTGAAGCCGTCGCCGGGCCAAAAAGCCGTCGGCCCAGTCCGTCGCAGCGGCCAAGAGGAGAATCAACACGCCCCAGAATTCAAAGTGCATCGGGAAACCGCGGAAGTCCACGTTTGGACTCTTAGTTAGCAAAACCGCAATGAGCAGGGGGACAAAAAAGATGCGGAGGACCGTCAATGAGTTGGGGAGATTCATAGCAACGTGGCGGCGGAGAGGCCGCCCCTTAGGCTTTCGGCCACCGCTTGCCTGACTATAGCCCCCTGGTCGGCAGGCGTCAACGTCTGCTCGTGAATCCAGGAACGCTCTCTTGGGTACTCTAACGCCAACAACTAAAATGAGTTGCAGCGGGTTGGAGGCAGTACTCATTCGTAAGCCGCTTGCTGCAAACCTGTGCAAATGTCGAAAGGGCTGAAAATCAGGCTAGTCACCCTCCTCAATGTTACATCGACTCTGCGAATCTCTGTAACTCTATTAGAATCAGTATGTTGAAAACAAGAAGCGCGAAGGACACTTTCAGTCTCGAAGCACTAATTGGGAGGCAGCATTATCCGCACAAAACAGTTTCCACAAGCTTTCCACAGCGTGAAGGCTTCCAGGATTTCGCCTAAGTGTCCAAGAAAGACTCAGTTAGCAGACCAATGCTTCAGTCTGTGGAGTCCTTCGTCCTGTTTACTTTCGCCCAAATAAGCCGATGTACCTCAGATCGCTCGAGGTCCGCGCAGGATTCGCGCTGGGAGGAAGAAGAGAGCCTTGAGAAATTCTAAAACGCCACCTACGGCAATCCCCGCGATGCGAAACGGAAGTAGAATCAGCCAGACGAAGGGATAAAGCACCAACGCAAGCAAAGCAAGAGGCCAGCAGAAGAACAACAATATACACCACAAGAAGAATGCAATCATGGCATTTCCCTCGCCTTCTAGTACGTGCCAGCGCGGCTTGAAGTTCCATCACTCGAAAAAGCGATGAGTTTGAGCTTGCGCGCAATCGAGACGGGAACCTCGGCGTTGAGCAGCATGTGGGAATCCTCGACCTCGGAATGGAGGACGCGGCCAAGCGCATGCACTAGGGCCAGCGTTCGGCCCTCGGCGAGCGGCAGGCGCAGCGAAAGCGTCACTACAGGATCCACCGGAAGAGCCGCGTCCATGCGCCTCAACAGTTCGTCGATGCCTTCGCCGTTCAGCGCTGAAACTAGAACGGGACCGCCGGAAGGACCAACTCCCTTTTCATAAGGATGCATGAGTGGAGCTTTCTGTTCGGGAGTGAGCCGATCCACCTTATTGAGGACACGAAGCCTGGGCCGGTCCGCAACCCCAAGGTCATTCAGAATCTTGTCCACTTCTTCATCCAGTTCGGCATGGCGCGGATTCGAGACGTCGCTCATTTGCAGGATGAGCGCCGCCTCCTGCACTTCCTCGAGTGTCGCGCGAAACGCAGTCAGCAATCCCTTCGGCAGATCGCGGATGAATCCTACCGTGTCCGAGAGGAGAACGCGGCGATTAGAAGGCAGGCGAATGGCGCGGATGGTCGGATCTAGAGTGGCGAACATCCGCGAGGAAACGAGGACCTCCGCGCGGCTCAGTGCATTAAACAGAGTGGACTTGCCCGCGTTGGTGTAACCCACAAGTGCAATCGTGCCAAGAGGCACCGCGTTGCGGGCCTCGCGCCGCAGCGCGCGCTGTTTGCGAATATCCTCGATGCTTTCTTGAATTTTTCCGACACGGTCACGAATTCGCCGACGATCCGTCTCCAATTTCTTTTCGCCGGGGCCGCGCACACCGATGCGCCCCGCTCCCCCGCCCGCTCCTCCAGAGCCTCCGCCGCCGCTTTTGCCGCCCAGCCGCGACATCGAAGCACCTTTGCCCGTAAGCCGGGGGAGCATGTAGTTCAATTGCGCCAATTCGACCTGCAACTGTCCTTCGCGGCTGCGCGCGTGCCGCGCGAAAATATCCAGAATCAACTGGGTTCGGTCGATTACGCGGCGCTCCGTAGCCTCTTCGATGTTGCGCTGCTGCATCGGCGAGAGGTTGCTGTCGAAAATAATCAGCGGCGCTCTGTGCGCGGTGGCTTCGGCGCGAATTTCGTCCAATTTGCCACGCCCAACCAGCGTCGCCGGATCGGCCGACTCACGCAGCTGAAAAACCGTGCCAGCGATTTCCGCGCCGGCGCTGCGTGCCAACTCCATAAGTTCGGCGAGCGATTCGCGCCCCTGCTCTCCCGCGGGCATGCCAGGAAAGCGCGGAGCGCGCTTCCAGCCCAGACCAACAAGTAAGGCGCGGTCCGCCGTAGAAGTGGAGATGGGTTGTGATGATTTCGTCACAAAGTCAGTCCTGAAGTCATCGCGCGGGGGGAGCCATGAACGAGAGGGTCTTTCTTCACCTACAGCCATTATACGCGCTCAGCTTGTCTGCCGCGACTCTGTTACGCCCTGGAGCCTCAGCCACTCGCGGACCTGCTCCTTCACGTGCAGATCTTCCCCAAAACCGGGAAGCCAGCAAATCCCGGAATCCTTACGAAACCAGGTTAATTGGCGTTTTGCGTAACGACGAGTCGCTCGTTGGATGGCTGCGCGGGCCTCTTCAAGTTTCATCTCGCCCCGTAGAACGGAACGCAGTTCACGATATCCGATGAAATCGAACGGTTTGGCATTCTCAGTCAAACCACCTGCAATGAGGCCGCGGACTTCTTCCATCCAGCCTTGCGCAAGCATGGCATTTGTGCGCGCATGGATGCGCTCGATGAGAGCTTCGCGCGGCGGCATCAACCCGATTTTCAACACGCGCCAGCCTTCGAGCGGCTGGCGCCCCGCACGATGCACTTCGGACACAGGCTTCCGCGCAAGCACGCATACTTCGATGGCCCTGATCAGCTTTTGTTCGTCAGCCGGCGCAATTTTGTCAGCCGTTTCCCGATCCAGCCGCTGGAGCAGTCTGTGCAAGTAACCAGGCTTGTGCTCCCCCGCGCTTGCGCGCAATCGCGCTCGCAATTCTTCAGAGCGCTGTGGCGCTTCGGCCAATCCCTCGGTCAGCGCGCGCAGATACAGCCCCGTCCCAACGGTAAGAATCGGCAAACGCCCGCGGGTGCGCAAATCCTCGAGCACAGCCAGCGCCATCTGCCGGTAGCCACCCGCGGTCGTCTCTTGTTGTGGCATCAACACGTCGATTAGGTGATGAGGTACCCCGCGGCGCTCCGCCTCTCCTGGCTTTGCGGTCCCAATATCAAAACCGCGATAAAGTTGGGTCGAATCGCACGCAAGCACTTCTCCGCCGAACCATTCCGCCAACCAAACTCCCAGTGCGGACTTCCCCGTACCCGTGGGGCCAACCACAGCAATTAACGGCGGCTCGGATATGTCAGGATTCATCGAAACAGAATATGCCAAGCGCGGAATAGCAGCACAATTAACACAATCAAGGCGAGGAAGAGACTACCAAGAACTTGTTGGCGAACGAGTTTCACTTGTATGCGTCTTCGATCGGCAAATTGTACAAGAACATGATGCGGACTTCGATAAAAGGTCCGTGGAAAGCCGACGGCAATGGTTCAAAGGGATTCGACGAACGAATGGAAGAGATTGCCGCACGATCCAAAGGCTCTTTGCCAGAACTCATCTCGTTCGAAGGGTCGCTGTTGGGTACACTTCCGTTCGCCATGATGCGGAATCTCAGCATGACGCGGCCGCGGTCTCCAAGCAGTGCCGATTGTGGCATCACCGCATACCAGTTTCGCCGAACGTTTTCCAACATGCGATGCATGTAGTCGCTGAAATCCACGCCTTCTGTCGGCGTCAAAATCTCGTAGCCATTTCCGAAAGAGCCCTGCCCTTGCCCCGGTCCACCTCCGGGGGGGCTCGAGCGCGGCCCAGGCCCGACTATCGCACCTGTTCGACCACCGGCGGTCGGAGCCTGCTGCGCGTCCCGCATGGCATCCTGAATCGAAGGCGCCTTTGGCAGAACGAGCCCGTGCTGCGGCTTTGGCATGTCTGGAGTTTCGAGTTTCAGCGGAGCTTTGGGAGCATCCGGCTTGGGAGCAGGTGGCTGAACTTCAGGCTTTTCCACGGGTGTCTTCGGCGTCGGAGCATCCGGCAACTCAACCTTAGGACGCGCCGGCTCCGGCCGAGGTGCAGGCTGCGGAATGGGAGGCGCGACTTCACGCAGCACCTTTGGATCAACGTGCACCACCGGTGGCTGTACTGGGCGTGGTTGCGGACTTAGCTTGGGACTATAGGAACTTTCCGGGGGTATCCACGTCAACTGCCGATTGGCAAGATCGATCTGCTGTTGCGTCGGCGCGTGTGGCGGAAAGAGCTTCGCCTGCAGCAGGATCGCGGCAATCAGCAGGATGTGGAATGCAACCGACGAAACTCGAGTGATCAAGTCCCATTTTGTCTTCTCTTCCGTTTGCGGCTTGGTGAGAAGATTCACCTCGCCTGTCATGAATACATCAAGATCGACCAGATCCGTCGGAGGACTCAGCGGACCAGCAACTATCTCCGGCGCGGAGGAGCCTTGCGGCACGGTGATGCGCTCGTCCATGTCCGTCGGCTGGATGGGAATCGATGTATTTTCAACGACGCTGTAGGCTTCCTGATTGACATCACGAGGGACCACGACGCGCGCGGCAATCGATTCGAGCGGAAGCGACTTGGGGATACTCGATTTTCCATCCAATTGCACGATCGGCAGCATCGCCGGGACGAGCGTCCGCTCATCCAAAGTCGTTGGGCGGCGGCGCTGCGATGCGGTGGCATCCGCCGCAGGCAGGCGGGAGCCAAGCGGGACCAGGGTCCGAGGAATCATTTTCCAGCTTTCTCTCTCGAGGCGAATGCTGCTACTTGGACGCGTTCGCCATGTTCGTGGATGCTCGCCATGACGCGGCTGGCCAGTTCCAGGGCTGCTCGGCCCGCGGTGCCGTTGGTGCAAGGCTCACAGCGAGTGCGCACCGCCGACAGGAATGCTTCCAGTTCCTCATGCAGAGGTTCGACTTTGGAGGCCGGCAATTTTTCGAATGAAAATTCGGGCTGCGGTCCTGGACGCTTCACGCCGACACGCAGGGCATCGCGCCGCGCGTAATCGAGCGAAATGTACTCGTGTTGCTGGAAAAAACGCATCTTGCGGACGCGCTCCGTGGAGACACGGCTGGCCGTCACGTTGGCTACCGCACCGCCCGCAAACTCGAGGCGGACGTGAGCGATATCCACCTTGTCCGTAAGCACAGGAATGCCGACCGCCTTCAATTCGGTGACCGGCTCTTTCACCAAGGCCAACAAGATGTCCAGATCGTGGATCATGAGGTCGTAAATTACTTCCACATCGAGGCTGCGCGGAGTGAAGACTCCCAAACGGTGTACTTCGAAAAACAGCGGCCGGTTCAGAATCGGCTCAACGGCGATCACCGCTGGATTAAATCGTTCGACATGGCCCACCTGCAAAATCCGTTTGTGCCGCCGAGCCGTTTCGAGTAGCTCATCAGCCTCCGCAAGATTTACAGCCATGGGCTTTTCGACGAGCACGTCCAAGCCGCTCGCAAGCAGCCTGCAGCCTACTGCGGCGTGCGAGTTCGTTGGCACTGCTACGCTGGCGGCTTCGGCAAGCTCGCAAACCTCTTCAAGGCTTTGCAGCACTTTGGTCTGAAATTCCGCCGCAACCGCTTCGGCCCGCGCGACATTTTGATCGTAAACGCCTACAAGTTCTGCGCCTCCCAGCTCACGATACACGCGCGCGTGGTTGCGTCCGAACTCCCCCGTTCCGACGACGGCGGTGCGGACTTTTCTCGATTCTTCTCCCGCACCGCTCATTCTTTGTTTATTCCTTCGGACGCGCTCTTCAGTTCCGCACCGTCGGCAGGCACAAACGCTTGTATGGCGATATCCGCCGCGTTGGCCAGCTCAATCAGTTTTGGGCGGTCAAATAGCAGGGTGCGTCCCGCATCCACAGCCAGAGCCGTGGCTCGGGAGCTCTTCATCTGTTCGATGGTTGGCAAACCGACCACGGGTACATCGAACCTCATGTCCTGTCCCGGTTTGCTGACTTTCACGACTACAAGGGGCTTTCCGCCCGCAATTCGCGCTGCGCGAGCAATAGTCTCATCTGTTCCTTCCATAGCTTCCACGGCAATACATGCCTGATCCGAGATGACCACCGTTTGTCCGACGTCCATTCCGGCAATCTTCCGCGCGACGCGCTGCCCATAAGCGATATCAGCAGCTTCCTGCTCGCTGGGCGTTCGCCGCGTCAGTACGCCTGGTTTGGGCAGCAAGGGCTTCAGGAACAGCGTCGAATCCACGAGTTGAATTCCTTCATCCTGCAAAACGCGGGCGACTCCGCCGATCAGCGCATCGGTGCTTTTCCGCGGCAACGAGAAAAGCAGTTTCGCAAGCTTCCAGTCCGGCCGGATCGCGCTAAAGATCTTATTGTGCTTCACTTGTCCTGCCATCACCGCTTGCGTCACACCCTCTTTGTGCATCAGGTCAATAGCTTTGCTTAATTCACCGAGGCTGACCCAGTGCAGCCGCTTTGCGCTTTTCTCCAACTCCGGCGAGGCCTCTTCCTTCAATGCAATCACTGCCATTTCAATTCCCTGGCTGCGCGCGCCTTCCAGCACTAGAAACGGGAATCGTCCGTTTCCGGCAATAAGTCCCCATCCTGTCGAGTTTGCGCTGTTATCCGGCATGAATAATTGGTGGGTGGTGGTTTTCTACTTCACGATTCCGCGTTCGGCGCTCTCGATAAATCGAATGAGCTCCTGAACATCATCGGAGCCGGCCAGCTTCGAACGCATTTCCGCGAGCGCTTGTGTTGTGTTCATCTTGGAGCGAGAGAGCAGCCGAAATGCGTGGTCCAGCGGTTGCAACCTCTCTTTGGAAAAGCCTTTGCGTTCCAGCCCGATCGAATTGGCGCCAAAACTTCTTGTCTCGCGCTCGGTCACAACGCGCGAAAACGGCGGAACGTCCTGGACAATCACCGTGCACGCACCGACATACGCATAACGCCCGACGCGACAAAATTGGTGCACGACCGAAAACGACCCGATCGTTGCGAAATCGTCCACGGCAACATGCCCCGCTAGCGTCGCGCCATTCACAAACAGCGTTTGATTGCCGATCTGGTCGTCGTGCCCAACATGCGAGTACGCCAGAAAGAAATTCTCGTTGCCGATCCGCGTTATGCCGCCGCCTTTTTTCGTCCCTCGGCTGACCGTCACGTATTCGCGGAAAATATTCCCGTCGCCCACCACCAGTTCGGTCCGCTCACCTTGAAAAGTGTAGTCCTGCGGGTCGCCGCCAACCGCGCAAAACGAATAAAACACATTGCTGCGCCCATATTTCGCAGGTCCGCCCACAGACGCATGCGGCTGAAGAACGCATCCCTCGCCAAGCTCCGCTCCATCGCCGACAACTGCGTAAGCCCCAACTTTAACGCCCGGGGCAAGCTTCGCTGTGGCTGACACGACGGCCTGCGGATGAATCTCCGGCTTGCTCATTTCGAGGGTTCTTCGGCCTTCGCGCCAAGCTCGCGGTCCACCATCTTGCACATCAGCGTCGCTTCCGCTGCCAATTGCCCATTCACTGTGGCCTTGCCTTCCAGCTTGCAAAAATCGCCGCGCCACGAAATCACTTTCACTTCCAGCCGCAGCTGGTCCCCGGGCACTACCGGACGCCGGAATCGCGCGCCATCCACCGCCACGAAATAGAGAAGTTTGTTATCGCGGTCCGGGATCTCCAGCAGAAGCAGCAACCCGCCGGTCTGCGCCATCGCTTCGATGATCAGCACGCCAGGCATAATGGGCTTGCCAGGAAAGTGCCCCTGAAAATGCGATTCATTGATAGTGACATTCTTCACGCCGACAATGTACTTTAGCCGCTCCATTTCTAGAATAGCGTCCACCATCAGAAACGGATAGCGGTGCGGCAATATCTTCTGGATTTCCACCACGTCGAGTATCATCACTGCTCTCCGTCGCGCCGCTCACTCACCCTGCGGCGCCTCGTTGAACTCCGGCAAACTTTCTATTATATGCGAACCCAAGCCTGCCGGGATACGCGCTCTTCCTCGGCAATGTCGGCAGACCCTGCTTGTGGCTTTTTCGCCGCCACCCAGTTTTGCGCTGGCAAAGTTGCTCCTGTGGGCCCTCGTTGTTAGCATGTCCCGGCCATGCCGGATACCAACTTCCCTAAGGAATTTCTGCGTCAGCTAAGACCTCGCCTGCCCGAGATGCTTTCAACACTCAAGCGCTTCGTCTGCGCCGAATCACCTAGCCTTGAAAAAGCTTTCGCCGACCGTTGCTGCACCATTCTCGACTCAGAATGGCGCAAGCGCGGCGCTCGCGTCGAGCGCATCGCCCAGAAGACTCGTGGCGACCAGCTTCGCATTACTTGGTGGCCGCACAAATCCCGCCCTGCCGGCCAATTCTTCGTCCTCGGCCATTACGACACCGTCTATGCCTCCGGCACTTTGGCCAAAATGCCCTGCCGCATCTCCCGCGGGAAAGCCTACGGCCCCGGCATTTTCGATATGAAAGCGGGCATCGTTCAGGCCCTCTTCGCGCTCGATACAATCCAGCGAACAAAGACTCCTCTGACGCACCGCCTGGTATTCCTGTGGACCTCTGATGAAGAGATTGGCAGCGATTGCTCTCGTAAAGTTATCGAATCCGAAGCCCGCCGCAGCGACGCCGTCTTTGTTCTTGAACCGTCCCTCGGTCCAAAAGGGTTGATCAAAACGGCACGCAAGGGCGTCGGTGAGGCTGAACTCATTATCCATGGCCGCGCTTCGCACGCAGGCCTCGCCCCGCAGGAAGGTATCAACGCAATCCACGAGCTGGCCGGCCAACTCGTCCGCATTAAGGAATGGAACCACCTCCGCAACGGGGTCAGCATCAACGCGGATGTCGTGGAAGGCGGTACTCGCGTCAACGTCATCGCCGAACGCGCTCGCGCCATTCTCGATCTTCGTGCTCTGCGCGTCTCCGATATGCGCCGCATCGAACGGCGTTTGCACGCTCTCCACCCAATTCTCCGGGGCGCGCGCCTCGAAATTCACGGCGGCTTCAATCGCCCGCCCCTCGAGCGCAAATCAAGCGCCGCGCTTTTCGCTAAAGCCAAGGCGCTTGCAGCTCAGATGGGTCTCTCTCTCGGTGAATGTACGGCAGGCGGCGGCTCCGACGGCAATCTCACCGCTGCGGTCGGCACTCCCACTCTGGACGGCCTCGGCGCCGTCGGCCACGGTGCTCACTCCTCAAACGAGCACATCTTCATCCACACCATGCCAGAACGCGCCGCTCTACTGGCCTCTCTGTTGCTGGCTTAGTATTTGGCTACCGGCAAAACCCTGCACAAGGAGCGTCCTGTAAAATAGAAGGATGAGCCGCCCCGCGCGCTGGGTTCTTGGCAGCTTTGCGTTTCTCTTCGCCGTCGTTTTTGCAACAGCCGTGAACAATTCTCCGGAGCCTTTCTTCATCTGGGCTTGCGCGGGATTTTGCTTGCTTATCTCCCTTGCGTGTTTTTCCAGCGTCGCTCGAACGCCCGCCCTACGAGTCATCGGCGCGACAGTATTCGGTATCTATGCGGCCGGCGCAGCCGCCGCGGCGGCCAAGCTGTCTCGATTGCCCTTCGATGGCCATCTTCATTGGAGTTGGGTGACTCAGATTCAGGGTCCGCTGGAGGGTTTGATTACGTTTGGTTTGCCTGGACTTTATGTCGCGATTAGCGGACGCTTTCCGCTTTGGAGCAAATTAGCGCCAGCATTTCTACAAGGGAAATATCGCGAGGACGCCGAACTCGATCGGCAGTTGGATAAATTGACTTGAGCTAGTTGCCGTAGGTTTTGCGCAAATATAGCGCCGTGGATTGCATCAAATCGTTGTAATCGCTGTGCAGCACTTGCCGTAGAGCTTCCTCCGTCGAAGTGCCGCTCGCAATAAGGTCAAGTATCCGCTCGACATCGCCCATGCCATCCGTCTGCACAATGTATTCAATGTTCGCCAGCGCCCAAGCATATGCATAAGCCGCCATGTCACCCGACAATCCCATCCATGATCCTTCAAGACTCCCCAACGAAGCCGCATGTCCCTGCTGATAGATCTGTGCGAGCGTGTCGGCTGTCTCGCCGCTCCGCTTTCCTTCCATCCACTGCGCCAGTCCTTCCTGAATCCAAGTAGGCGCATGGCCGCGCGTCTTTTGCCCCACAAAACTGTGTGTCAATTCGTGTTTCAAAACGCGCGACAGTTCCGGCGTCACGCCGCTCAGTCCCTGTACGGGTACGCGAATCCGCCCGTCGTTAAGCGCGCCAACCCATCCGGGCGCGCGCGTGATGTCGGCAAAGGCCTGCTGCGTATAGAGCACCACTCCGATGGAATCTGGGGGCGTAAAATCCAGTTCCGATTCAATTTCCGAAAAATGTGCCTCCAGCGTCCGAAGCACTTCGCGCGCCAGTTCCGGCTCCGCCGCTCCGCTGTAACGCAGCGTAAAGTGGCTGCTTTCGTTCTCCTTGTAGCTTTCCTCCTCCTGCTTGTCGCGCTGCGCCTTATCCAGAGCCGCCTGCACCTCCGAATCGGACCGCAACGCCAGCGCGCGCTTCCATTCCGCGACGGCTTGATCCATCTTATTCAGCCCGTAGTACGCCCAGCCGGCCAGCTTTGCCTCATCGGCGTTATCCGGCGCAACGCTCCGCGCTCGCCCCAGGTAATCCAGCGATTCCTTGTACTCGCTCCTCCGCAGATGTATGTACGCAACGTTCATCAGCAGCGCAGGCTCTTGTGGCGCATACGTGAGCGCCGTGCGCTCATCGGCCAACGCGTGTTCCATATCCCCGTGCGACAGCTCGAATTGCGCGGCCACGTGATGCGCAAGCGCCGCGCTTTGATTCGCGCGTTGGTCGCCGTCGCGCGCTGCTCCCTCGAGTTTCGCGATGTAGTCGCGGTCAATCGCTCCGTCGTGAACGGCGCCGCTCTCAATTTCCGAACCGCCGCTCGGTTCTCCCATCGTCGGCGGCGTAATCGCCAGACTCGAAGCTGCAGCGGCCGGAGAATTCCCCATCGGCACGTCGCCGCCTTTTTCAATGTGGTCAACTATGGACTTCGGCAGGCTTAACTCGCCCGAGGACGTCTCGTACGTCACTTTATCGCCCACCACTTTTGCGCTGATCGCCGAAATCCGACGCCCATTCTTGAGCACGATCTTATCCGCGTGCGCCGCACTCCCCGCAAATAGTAGAATCACCGCCAGCCATAAGATTCGCCGAACTGGAAACATTTGCCGCATCTCTCCATTTTAACCAGCTTCCCTTTCTGGACCTCCGCCGCCTTGTTTCGCGATGCCGAATGTGACTACACTTCTTCTATGCGGCCAGGGGTGGCACTGTACTTCTTGTTGTGCCTTCTGACGCCTGCTGTATGTCCCGCCGCTGAGCAATCCCCTCACGAACTCTACGACGCTCTCAACGCCCTCCACCTTGATCCCGCCGCCACCTACCAGATCGTTTCCGCCAATCGCATCGAACTTCGCCGCGGCGGCGTCGAGCTCTATTTCGAGGAGGGCAAACTCGCCTTTTTCGTTCCTAGCGACGGCCAGATTACGGGATTCGTCTTCTCCGGACGCGGCCACATCCTCGCGTTTCCCCGCGAGCCCGTAGAAAAACAGCAGATGGCTCGTTTTCTGGGCACTCCCGTACTCGATCAGGAATTCCTCAGCGCCTATGTGCGCTTCACGGATGATGCTGCCGCGGATCTCCTTCGCCAGTTCCATGCCGCTAACCTTACGCCGCAGTTGGATACCGCCTTTGCCAGCCTTTCAGATCCTTTTGTAGCTCAGTTCAATACTTCCCAATCCCTGCGCATTCTCGAAGATCGTCTCACGCAAAATCCAAAGCCCTACTTTTATGCTGCGCTCGAAGGCCTGGAAAGCGGCGCCTTCGACCTTCTCTATGATCCTCAACGCAGAGAGCAGGTTCTTCTCGGCCAGCGCCGTAAATCCGGCGACGTTCCCTACTACGACGTTTGGGCTTCCTACAGCGTCCCCGGCGTCGCTGCTCCGTCCATCGACTTCCACGCTCTCGACTACACCATCGCCACCACCGTCATGCCTGACAATTCTCTCGACGCCACCGCCTCCATCCACTTTCGCGCGGAAAACTCTGGAGAGCGTATCGTGACGTTTCAGCTTTCCCGCGCCCTTCACACTGACTCCGTTACCGGCGCCCAGGACAAGCCGCTCGCCTATTTCCAAAATGAAGGAATGAGTCTCCAGCAGCTCAGCGTCCGCGGCAACGATTATGTCCATGTCGTCCTGCCGTCGCCCTCCCAAAAAGGCCAGGAGTTTACCGTTCGTTTCCATTATCGCGGCAACGTTATCCGTGACGCGGGCAACGGCGTCCTATTCGTTGGCGCGCGTGAAAGCTGGTATCCGCACCTTGGCGATCAAGCCGATTTTGCTTCCTATGAGCTCAGTATGCGTTGGCCGCGCCATCTCAAGCTCGTCGCCACCGGTGCCAAAATCGATGAACAAACCGATGGGGATTTTCATGTAGGCCATTGGCGCAGCGTTCAGCCGCTCGCGATCGCCGGATTCAATCTCGGCGAATACGCTTCCACTTCCCTCACCGA
The DNA here is from genome assembly GCA_035499815.1 of Candidatus Solibacter sp. Classification (GTDB taxonomy): domain Bacteria; phylum Acidobacteriota; class Terriglobia; order Acidiferrales; family UBA7541; genus Acidiferrum. The sequence continues at coordinate 242,721 of DATJXZ010000024.1, forward strand.
CGAAGCTCGCACCATCGATGTCTACGCAAATCGCCAGCTCGAACAAGCCCTCACAAATCGTCTGGACGCAAATAATCCCGATTCGCTACCCGCCATCGATGTTCCGTACGGCCTTCCCAACGCGCGCGGCCGCACCGCTTTGCAACTTCCGCCGCCCAGTCCCGCCGACACTCTGAAGCAGCTCGCCAAGGAAATCGATGCTTCCATTCGCTTCTACGAAACGTACAGCGGCCCATTTCCCTACCGCACGCTGAGCGTCTCTCAGATTCCCGGCACTTTCGGCCAGGGCTGGCCCGGCCTGCTTTATCTTTCGACCTACTCTTTTCTGACCCCTCAAGCGCAGCAACGCACGGGGCTTTCCTCCACCGGGCAGCAAGCCTTCACCGATATCGTCCCTTATCACGAAGCTGCGCATCAGTGGTGGGGCAACGTCGTGGGCTGGTCCAGTTACCGCGACCAGTGGATCGACGAAGCCATCGCCAACTATCTGGCACTGCTCTTCGCGGACAACAGAAAGCCCTCCGACCACGCGCTCCACGTTTGGCTCGATCGTTATCGCAAACAATTGAAAGAAAAAGTTCCCGGCTCGGACACGCCCGCGGACGAGATCGGAGCGCTGGCTCTTGGCAATCGGCTGAACTCCTCGCGCTCCCCCGCCGGCTTCGAAGACGTGATTTACAGCAAAGGCTCGTGGGTCATTCACATGCTTCGCGAAATGTTGCGTCAGCCCAGAGCCAAGGATCCCGACGAGCGTTTCGTGGCCTTGCTTCGTACGATTTCCTCGAAGTACGCCTACCGCGCCTTCTCCACCGAAGATCTGCAACACGAAGTCGAGGCCGTCATGACTCCTTCAATGGACCTCGAAGGTGGCCGCTCCATGGACTGGTTCTTCGAGCAGTGGGTCCGCGGCACCGGCATCCCGCACTTTCGCGTCGAATTTTCCGTTCATCACGCGGAAAAGGGCGACGTCCTCCGCGGAAAGCTCTTTCAGACTGATGTCCCGCACTATTTCATTACCAGCGTCCCGCTTTACGCCAGCACCGGCTCTGGCCATCTGGTCTTCCTCGGCGACGTCGTCGCCGCCGGCCCAGAGACTTCTTTCCGCTTCGTCACGCATGTCGTCCCGCGCAAACTAGTCGTCGACCCCCAAATGACTCTCCTCTGCACTTCGGAGTAGCCATCGGAATCACAATCAGCGAGCCTCCATCTCCACTCACAGCCCCAATCGTAGTATCTGGCGCGATAGTAATAGAGGCCGGTTTCGGCGTCTGATTCTCGCGCCGTGTACTGGAAGGGATTCGTTAGCGAACCAGATGCAGCAGTTTGCTTTCCGAAGGAATCGAAGGTATAGGTTTGCGCCAGCGCTCCGGCACCGCCACTCAACGAAGTGACCGAACCGAGGCCGTCTGCTTCGTAGTAGCTGGTCGTCGAACTGCGCAGCATGGCCAGCGGTTCGTCGATATTCAGCCCCTGCGAGTAGCGAGCGACGACTGTTCCTGAGGAATTCGTTTCCTCGATCAGATTATCGCCGTCGTATGGGCATTTAGTTCAAGTCTGAGGCTCAGTCAGGATGCCAGCCTTGGTCATTATCCTGGTCCGATAGTCCATTCGAAACCTACTTTGCTTCTACTTCGGAGTTTGGTGAAGCAACTGTTGCTCGAGCAGTGGGCTGTCCACGTTAAGCGCCGCTTTGCCGTCTGGTCCGAAAACGTAGCCATAGCCTCTTGGGTCCGCCGGCAAACGCTTTAACAGCCCCGCTTGCACCAACTCGCTCGTCCGTGCTGGGCGGTGGCCCGTCCGTTTTTGGTATTCATCGGCGAGCGCATCGAGTTGCCTGCAATCTTGCTCCACTTTCAAGAGCTGCAAATGCAGCAACGCGTTCCGCTTCACATCGGCGTCTTTCGTCGACTGATAGATCTCATTCCACAAAAAAACCGACGTCGAAAACGATTCGCCATCGGCAGCGATTTTGGCAGCCATCACCTTCATCCAGATCAGCGACTTCGGATTCTTGCTTCCTTCCTCAAACGCCTCCGAGGCTTTCGTGTAGTCCTTCAGTTCAAAATAGTAGATGAAGCCCAAATCCTCATAGAGCCGCCATTCATCAGGATTGGCTTTGATCCCGCGCTTCAGCAATTCGATCCCGCGCTGCGGCTCACCTGCACCTCGCGGTGCGGGCTCGCTCACAAATGTGGAGCCGAATCGGTAGGCCACCAGCAAGTTAGGATCGAGCGTCGTCGTAACGTCCAGTAGTGGCCAGAGCAGTTTCAGATTGGGATCGTGCGCCGCGCGCTTCGCGCCGTAGTATTGCACCGCGCGCGTCCAGTAAATGTCCGCCATCAGCGGGGCGTATTCCAGGCTCATCACCTTCACCAGCTTGCCCGAGCGCAGTGTCAATTCATCGCTCTCCTGATACAAGGCTGCTTTCTGGCTGTCAATTCCGTGCTGGAGCTTCCATACGCCGGAATATCCCAGCGCCAACAAAATCGGCAGCAGCCAGTACTTTAAGCTCTGGACACTCATTTCAAGTTCCGGCGTGAAAAAACAGCCGCCGCAATAAGCAGCACGATCGCGCAGTACAATCCGGCATATGCGGTATTTTGCAGAATCAATTCATGCGGAATGGATCTTCCGTGTGCCGCCGCAGCCATCACGTTGAAATTCTCGAAATTGGGCAGCAGGTAGGAAAGCGCCCGCCTGAGCGCTTCCATCGCCGGGCTCTCATCGGCAAAATGAAAAGTCCTCAATTCCTCGACGAACAGCCCCGCCACATAAAACGCCGACGTATACAAAATTGCCAGCAGCGGCGTCGAGAAACACGAGAAAAGCAGCGCCAGCGCCACCACCAGCATCAGCTTGAGCAAAATAAAATAAATGGCGACGAGCAGTACGGCATCCGCGCGCTCCAGATGATGCTTCACATAGAGCAGCGCCGCGAACAGCCCCACGGCCATCGCCAGCGTGTTCACCGCCAGCGTCAGTACCAGCCCGCCAAATTTCCCCAGCAGAAATTCCCAGCGCTGCACCGGCTTTGCCAGCAGCGCATACAGCGTACGCTTGTCCATCTCCTTATAGACAAGCCCCACGCCGATGAACACCGCGATCAGCAGCCCAATCACGGAGATGGCGCTCAAGCCCAGGCTCTTGATCACCATCTCTTCGATCCCGATTGAAATCTGCCCGACGAAAATCGCCGCCGCCATCATCAGCAACGCAAAAAACACCAGGTTGTACAGCACGCGGTCGCGCACCGCCTCGCGAAAGGTATTCAACGCGACCGCAGCGGCCCGTTTCATTTCCCGCTCACCTCGACTGCCGCTCCCTGCGCGCGGTCCGCTTCCACCAGGTGCATAAAATATTCCTCAAGCGTCGGCTTCACTTGCGCCACAGAAAGAATTTTCGCTCCCGCACCTCGAAGTTGTTCCAGCACCGCGTAAAGCTCATCTTCGGCAACGTGCATGCGATAACGGTCGCCGGTCCTGGTCGCCTTCGCGGCAATCGCCGCCACGTTCGAGCCACCGCCCGGCAGTTCAAAAAGAATTTCCATTCCTTGCGCCTTCATCCCCACGATTTCGGCCGGCGCCCCGACTCCGCGTAACTTCCCTCCCACGATCACTCCAACTCGATCGCAGAGCATCTCGGCATCCGACAATATATGCGTGGAGAACATCACCGTTCTCCCCTCCTTCTTCAATTCCAGAATAATGTCGCGCACTTCCCTCCGCCCAACTGGATCGAGCCCCGACATCGGCTCATCCAAAATCACGACTTTCGGTTCGTGTAAAATCGCCTGCGCCAGTCCCACGCGTTGCAGCATCCCTTTCGAATATTTGCGCAGTTGAATCTTCCCCGCCGTCTCCAGCCCCACTTTGTTCAGCATCCGCGCGATGCGTTCCTTCCGGTCCGCCGCGTTTAAGTCATGAAACCTCGCGAAGTAATCCAGCACTTCCGCGGCGGTCAAGTAGTCGTAGAAATACGGCTGCTCCGGCAGATAGCCGATGTCGCGGTGCATTTCGATGTCGGTGATAGATTTTCCGAGGATGCGCGCCGTCCCGGCTTCGGGAAAGATCAGCCCCATGAGCAGCTTGATGGTGGTGGATTTTCCGGCGCCATTTGGCCCGAGAAATCCAAACACCTCGCCGCTCTCGACCTGCATGGTCAAACCTTCCAGCGACCGCTTCTTCTTCAAGTGCAGGAAGCCGAACGGGTAGTCCTTGGTCAGATTCTCAATCTCAATTACTGCGCCGGGCATGCTCTCATTCTTCAAAAGCGCGGCCTTATCGTCAATCGGTCACAAGCAGCAATGTGCGTGGAAAGAGAATACTTAGTGCGAGGCAAAATAGAAATTAGTCCGCGTTTAGGCGTCGCTTCGTGTGCCGCCGATTTGCACCAGCTCCGCCTGCGGCACCGACGCCGGCGCCATCGGCTTCGGCTTCAAGGTTTGAGGTCCGCGCCAGTTATCGAGCATTCCCACTTGCTGCACGCACGACACCGTACACATCGGCGCGCAGTACTTTGTCGTGTAGTATTCGCGCTGGCGCATCTCGTCCGTGTATTGCGATAGCGGAATCCCCGGATACCCGCGTTGCTGCGAACACCAGTGCACCAGCCCGTCCTCGCAAATATATAAATACCGCGAGCCAGACCGGCATCGCCAGTCATGCTCTTTGCCGCGCGCCACGCTATGCTGAAAGTCATTGAATCTCGAAAACGACCGCTTCCCCAGCGTCATAATCTCTTCGAAAATTTCCTGCTCCCGCGGTCCCAGCGGCTTCAACTGCCCGTTGTGGTCATGAATGATTCCCACCGTGCTCGTAAATCCCAGCTCGACGGCCCGGTGCGCGATCTTCAGAGCGTCTTCGGGATCCTTCACTCCGCTGCCCAGCACCGAATTGATGTTCACCTGAAACACCGCAAACTCCGAAAGCCATTCCAGCCGCGTATCCAGCGTCTTCAAGCTCTTCTTCGACACTTCATCCGGCACCAGGTTATCGATGCTGATCTGAAGGTGTTCCAGCCCCGCCTCGTTCAACGAGCCGATGCGTTCCTTGCTCAGCAAGAACCCATTGGTGATCATTCCCGCGATCATTCCGCGTTTCCGGATGTGGCGGATCACCTCTTCCAGCTCTGGATGCATCAGCGGCTCGCCTCCGCTGATCGTTATGATCGAGGTGCCCATGTCCGCCAGAATGTCCAGCCGCCGCCGCATCTCCTCGAGCGGCACCGGCTTCGACACGCTGTCGTACTCGTTACAATAGCCGCAGTCCAGGTTGCAGCGGCGCATCGGGATGATGTGGACCAGGATTGGATGCTTCGTGGACGCCAACGCCTTCGCGATCATCCTCAACTCGCGCGCACGGGTACGCCGAAACCTCTGCCGCCTCGCGCGCAATACTTCCGCGCTAGCCTTCACAATTTTGGTTTCTGCTGGCATGAAACCTGCGAAATCCTCAAGGCCTTGATTATACACAACGTGCAGCCGCCAGCTCTGCGCAGCGCTTCCGATATTTCCAATCGACAACGCGTGCTCCTGCCCAACGGGTTCCAACTTTGCGGGAGCAGTCAAAATCGATTGCGAGTTGCTGGAGAAGAAGGGCTCCTCGTCGCGATACCCCTCGGAGCGCGAGTTTCTCGGCGGATTCGTGGTTAACAATAATTGGACCCCTCCCCCCGGGTTTTATGTAAGTGTTGATTTGAGGAGAGATAAAGTTCTTTAGAATGAACACTTGCAGAAGTGTTGTTTCTAAGGGGGTTAGGAAAGATATTATCGGACGCAGATTGAGGAAGTGTGGAGCCAAGTCGGGGAAAGTCCGGCAACGCGGATGATGCCGGCAAACCATATGGCATTATAACCTAATAGTAATAGATGTCAAGGGTTAATTATAAAACCTTTGTAAAGTGCGGGTTAGCAGCCGATTCGAATGGGCGTCGAGCGCAATGGATCCTTGTTTGTTTTGGTTCACGATGACTAAGCCACCGGATAACATCCTGGATTTGCCGCTCGAGGAGCGCGCACTAATGGCATTGAAAGGGGCTGTTGAGAAGGTCATCGAAGAACACATGCGAGTGGGATTGCCGATAAATATCTGGGGGGACGGCAAAGCTGTTGCGGTTCCGCCGCAGGAGTTGCAATCTCTGGCGCGGCCGTAATCCCGGGACGTTCCAGTCACTTTTCCATACTTCCTTCCATCATTACTTCGTCAGTTCTTTCGCTCCCTGCTAAAATCAGGTTCACCAGACCCAGGAGCCACTAATGTCCGAAGCCGCTGAAGCACTAAACACCGTCCCGACGCGCACCGAATCCGACTCGATGGGCAAAATCGACGTTCCCGCCGACCGCTACTACGGAGCGCAGACCGCGCGCTCGCTGATTCACTTCGCGATCGGCAAGGACACCATGCCGCCGGAGCTGATCCGCTCCTTTGGATTCCTTAAAAAAGCCGCGGCACTCGTCAATCAGGATCTCGGCAAACTCTCGGCGGAGAAAGCCGCGCTGATCGTCCAGGCCGCCGACGAGGTCATCTCGGGCAAGCTCGACGCCCACTTCCCCCTGCGCATCTGGCAAACGGGCAGCGGCACGCAAACCAACATGAACGTCAACGAGGTGATCTCCAACCGGGCCATCGAGATTTCAGGCGGAGTGATGGGCAGCAAGAAGCCCATCCATCCGAACGACGACGTCAACATGTCGCAGTCCTCGAACGACACGTTCCCGACGGCCATGAACATCGCCGCCGCCACGGAAACCAAGCTCTGCCTTCTGCCTGCGCTCAAGAAACTGCGCGACGCTCTGGACGCGAAGGCGCAGGAATTTGCCGACATCGTGAAAATCGGCCGGACGCATCTGCAGGACGCCACGCCGCTCACGCTCGGGCAGGAATTTTCCGGGTACGTCAACTTGCTGGACCGCGACGGCGGGCGCGTCGCGATGGCGCTCGATGGACTTTATGATCTGGCCATCGGCGGGACGGCTGTGGGAACGGGGCTAAATGCGCATCCCGAATTTGCCGAGCGTGCCGCGCGGAAGATCGCCGAGCTGACGCATCTGCCGTTTCGCTCGCATCCCAATAAATTTGCCGCGCTCAGCGCGCATGATGAACTGGTTTTCGCCAGCGGCGCGCTGAAAACGCTTGCGGCTTCGCTGATGAAAATCGCCAACGACATTCGCTGGCTGGCTTCCGGCCCGCGCTGCGGCCTCGGCGAACTGACGCTTCCCGAGAACGAGCCTGGCTCTTCGATCATGCCCGGGAAAGTGAATCCCACACAGGCCGAGGCGCTCACCATGGTCGCCGTGCAGGTGATGGGCAATGACGCGGCGATCGGATTTGCGGGCTCGCAAGGCAATTTCGAGCTAAACGTGTTCAAGCCGGTCATCATCTTCAACTATCTGCATTCGGTCGAGCTGCTCACCGACGCCATGACCAGCTTCGTGGACCACTGCGTTTCTGGGATCGAAGCCAATCGCGAGACGATTGATCGCTACGTCCACAATTCGCTGATGCTGGTCACCGCGCTTGCTCCCAAGATTGGCTACGACCAAGCGGCCCAAGTCGCCAAAGCCGCCCACAAATCGCATATCAGCCTCCGCGAAGCCGCGATCAAACTGGGCTTCGTCACCGCCGAAGAATTCGACGCCCTCGTCAAGCCCGAAGATATGACGCATCCATGAAAAGAGGGAGCGGGTGAATCCTATCCTTATCCTCGTGCCAGCGCTTATCGCTGCAATCGTGAGCATCTCCATCGTTTTCCTCGGCCGGCGTTCGGAGACGAGGAAACATCTTGAATCACTAAGGACAACAGCCTATGTGGATTTTGTTCGAGGCGTCGCGGGTTTGGCCGTTCTCCAGAAACACCCTGACGGGTCAAAAGAGGAATTTCTAAAAGGCAACGAGTTAATTATGGTCGTTGCCGATGCGAAGGCACGAATTGCGCTCTACGGGAGCAAGTCGGTTGTTTCTTCGTTGGCAAAGTTCCTGAGGGGCGGAGTGGTTCTAGATACTCCCGAGAGGGGCAGAGAGTTTACCGCTATCTGCCAGAAAATGAGGACTGACACACGGCCCAGGCTTGCGAATGTGACGGACGACGACGCCCATTTCTTGCTCTTCGGCTTGGACCTGGAAAGCTACCTAAATGGCGAGAGTGCTTCAAAGCTTGCCAATTTCGAGACAGCGGGCGAGTCAATGGGGCGTGTCTTTTGGTCAATATGGGATCGTGTGGAGTCAGTTTGGGAAGCATTTGGCCCAGTGTGGCGCATCGTTTGCATCTTCCTGTGGGCCGTCCTGTCTTGCTGGGCATTGTACGATTTGGCGAGGAGTAGTTCTCGCAGTTGGAAGCTTTTCGATTCGCTTTTCGGACTCGCGTTTGGCTTAGGTGGCGTAATCTACTGCGTCCGGTATTGGAAGAGCAGCAAAGGGAATTGAAGACCATAACACGGCCAGAATACGTCCGGGTGCCGAACCCATCGCTTTTACGGGTGCGGGTTTTGACGTCTGAAAGAGTTGGTGACCTCTGAAGGCAACGAAAAGAAAAAACAGGAGCAAGCTTGACCACGCCGTGGAACGCACTGCGGAAATCGTGATCGAGCATATGTCAACTCTACCGGTCGGAAGGGCCAAAGCCATGCGCGAAGAAATCCGTAGGCTGGCGGCTCGAGGCCCGGCGCTCAAAAATCGAAAGAAACGGAGCAATTGACTTGCGGACAAAATTGTTCGGGCTCGCACTCGTGATTCTAGTTACTTCACTGTCGCCAACAAATATGCGTGCGCAGGCGACGTACACTTTGAAGGCGACGCCGAAGACGGTGGAGTGGGGATATTACGACGCGAAGGCGACGCCGGTGCTGCGCATCAAGTCGGGCGATACGGTGGAGATTCAGACGCTGATCACTTCTAGCCCGAAGCGGCTCGAGGACGCGGGCGTGCCGCCGGAGCAGGTCGAGCAATCGCTGCGCGACATCACCGAGCAGGTGAAGGATAAAGGGCCGGGCGGGCACATTTTGACGGGACCGATTTATGTCGAGGGCGCGGAAATCGGCGACGTGCTGGAAGTGAAAATTCTGGCGATCAAGCTGGCGATTCCGTATGCGTACAACGCGTTCGGGCCGGGACGCGGCTACATCCCGGACGATTATCCCTACGCGAAAATGAAAATCATTCCTCTGGATGCGGAGCGCATGGTGGCGAACTTTGCGCCGGGCATCGAGATTCCGCTGCATCCCTTTTTCGGAAGCATGGGCGACGCGCCGCCGGAAAGCGCGGGCCGGTGGAATAGCGGGCCGCCGTGGGTCATGGGCGGCAATATGGACAACAAGGATTTGGTGGCGGGCACGACGCTCTACTTGCCCGTAAACGCGGCGGGCGCGCTCTTTGAAGTGGGCGACGGCCACGCCGGACAGGGCGACGGCGAAGTGGACATCACCGCGCTCGAAACTTCGCTCATCGGCACGTTTCAATTCATTGTGCGCAAGGACATGCACCTGAAATGGCCGCGCGCCGAAACGCCCACGTACTACATGACCATGGGCTTCAACGACAATTTGAATGCGTGCGCGACGCTGGCGCTGCGCGAGATGATTGATTTTTTGGTGACCGAGAAACACTTGTCGCGCGACGATGCGTATATGCTAGCAAGTGTGGCCGCCGATCTGCACATCACCGAACTGGTCGACGGCAACAAAGGCGTGCACATGATGATTCCGAAATCCATTTTCGTATCTTCGGCGGTTAAGAATTGATGAAGCAGCTCAGGACGGTTCTGTACAGCGGCATAATCGCATTTGCATGCGTCGTTGGTGCGGGCGCTGGGGCATCTGTGGGGGCACGATATATCATGCCCCCACATTCCAATGCAGCCGCGGAGGCGACACCGGCCGCGCAAACCATTAGCCCGGACTGGTGCAAGAATCTCCCTCGTCCCGAATATGCGAAACTAGAACGCGTTCTGCCACACGAACCGTGGTTTGAAGTGTACAAAGTCGCCTCCGGCGTGTTTGCCATTTACGAGCCGCACCAGGCCGAAGAAACCATCTCGTATCTCATCGTCGGCACAAAGCAGGCGCTGCTCTTCGACACCGGCATGGGCATCGCCGACATTCACAAAGTTGTGAGGCAATTGACCAGCCGCCCGCTCGTCGTGCTGAATTCACACACCCACAACGATCACGTCGGCGGCAATTCGTTGTTCAGCTTTATTTTCGGGATGGATACGCCATTCACGCGCGCCAGCGCCAAAGGCTCTCGCGAAGACGCGCAAGCGGAAATCGCACCAGGGATGATTTGCGGCGAGTTGCCGCGCGGCTTCAATCCCAAAACGTACGCCACAAAGCCGTGGCATGTTTCGCTGTGGGTACACGACGGCTTCAAGATCAGCCTCGGCCACGACCATGACGTGGAAATCATCGCCACGCCCGGACACACACCCGATTCCATCGCGCTGCTCGACATTGAAAACGGCCTTCTCTTCACTGGCGATACGTACTATCCCGGCCCCATCTGGCTTTTCCGCCCGGAAACGAATCTCGACGCCTACGTTGCCTCGGTGAAAAAACTCGCAGCGCTCGCGCCGCAGGTCAAACTCGTCCTCGGCGCGCACAATGTTCCCGTGGCCGATCCCAGCGTGCTGCCGAAGCTGGCCACCGCAATTGAAGATGTTCGCGCCGGAAAAGTCGAAGGCAAGCCGCTCGAGGGCGGGAAAGTTTCGTACACGACGAATGGGATTACGTTCCTTCTCCGCGCGGGGGCGGTCGAGGTAAAATGACTGCGTTCAAACACTGCCATGGGCTCTCGTTTCTCACGAATTCCTTCGCTTCTTCTCGCTGGTTCTATTCTGTTGCTCGGTCCCGCCGCGGCTCATTCGCAGAAAAAAAACAAGCATCCCAAAAAGGAAAAGGTCCAGATTGAAAATTATTACGGCGGCGTTTTTCTCGTCGGCGATGGCGGCATTCCCAGCGGCGCTTGCTTCCGCATCAACGGCCGCGTCACATCTGGAAATTTCTTTAACCAACTGAAATCCTACGACACCGACGAGGGAACCACATTCAAGCTCGGCTCAGAGGAAGTCACGAAGTTCCCCGACAGGATCGCGCTTACTCTGCTCATCCACGACGAACCCTGCTCCTACGGGCTACAGGCGGTAGGCACCGGCGTCTACCTCACGCAGGAAGCCATGAGCACCATGAAGCTTTCGCTCTACTGGAAACACGGTGTGGACATGCGTCCCGCGCAGAAGGTCTCGGTGGCGCATTTCTCGGTCGATCCCCTCGACACGTACACGGATACGAAGGCGACGGACTTGCCGCAGCGCTACCTGTGGTCCTACGAATTTGTGATTCCCAGCGCGGGGGTGCCGCTAACGGACAGCCTCGTGCTCATCTTTCGCACGTCCACCGGCCATATGGCCGCACGCGTCGCGGCGCGGTTGTGACTTCTGTAATTTGAAAGTGCGAGCCGTCCAAATTTGCGATAGCGAATTTGCTATCCCATCGAACTGACCTTTTCCGGCTCGATCTTATAAAGAACGCGCACTTCGCCGGGCTGGCGGAACGGATACACATCCTTACCAAGATATTTTTTGGCGAGCTTATTGATATGGTCGTCGGCGCCGTTCTGAGTGATTTCGACGACGCGCCCGCGGATTTCTAGATAGCGATACGGATTGGCGGGATCCTGCAGCGAGATGGAAACGCGTGGATCGCGGCGGATATTCTTGTCCTTCACGCGGCCGAGCGCCGAATTGATGCGCACGAACTTTCCGTCATAATCCACCCACACGGGGGTGACTTGCGGGCTGCCGTCCTTCATCAGCGTGCCGAGATTTCCGAACGCCGGTTTCTCCAAAAGATCCGCGTATTTCTCTGGAATATTTTCCGCCATGATTCCCTCCTGATGATTTTCATTCTCGCTAATGAGCATACAAACTCTAGCACGCGCGAACTCTGCGGCGCTGCTTCAACTTTAGCGAATTCAACGCACCGCGGCGGCGTTCACGCCAATTGCATTTCGGGAACGCGGCCTAACGACGTCAACGGCGCCCCAGTGAGCTTTTGCAGTTCTTCGATGGTCCAACCAGGCGCAATCTCGCGCAGCAGCAGCCCTTCCGGAGTAACGTCGATGACCGCGAGATCAGTGACGATCGTGTCGACACACGCCAACGCGGTCAGGGGATACGTGCACTGGAGCACAATTTTTGGCGCGCCTTCTCTGGTGGTGTGCTCCATACACACGATCAACCTTTTCGCGCCCGCCGTGATATCCATCGCGCCGCCAATTCCGCCGGAGCCTTTTGTACCGGGGATCTTCCAGTTTGCAAGGTCGCCTTTCTCGGAGACCTGAAATCCGCCGAGTACGGCCACGTCCAGATGGCCGCCGCGCGTCATGAGGTGCGCATCCGCCTGATGAAAGAAGGAAGCGCCGGGCATGAGCGTCACGGGCACCTTCATGGCGTCAACCAAATCGTAATCTTCTTCACCAGGCCTGGCGCGCCGGCCCATGCCGAGAATTCCATTCTCGCTGTGAAAGTAAACTTGAACATCTCTCGGAAGATGATCGGCGATGAGATTTGGAAGGCCCCAGCCGAGATTCACGTAGGCCCCGTCGGACAATTCCAGCGCGGCGCGCTGGGCGATTTGCTCCCGAGTCAGCCGCGGCTTATCCGCCATAGCGGATTCCTTTCGCCTGCACAATGCGGTGCACAAAAATTGCCGGAGTCACAACGTTCTGTGGCTCGATTGAGCCAACCGGCACAATCTCTTCGACTTCCACGATGGTCGTGGCCGCGGCCATGGCCATGATGGGATTGAAATTGCGCGCCGCCAAGCGGTACGTCAAATTGCCCAGCGCATCCGCTTTTTCTGCCTTGATAAAGGCGTAGTCCGCGGCGATCGGCATTTCCAGAATGCAGCGCTTCCCCTCGATGATGCGTTCTTCTTTCCCGATGGCGACCTCTGTTCCCACCCCCACAGTGGTGTAAAAACCCTGCAGGCCCGCCGCAGCCGCGCGCATCCGTTCGCAGAGAATCCCCTGCGGCACAAGTTCCAGCGTCACTCGTTTGTCAGCAAACTGCTCCTGAAAATAATTTGAGTGAGGACCCGGAAATGACGCAATCACGTGGCGAATCTGCCTATTCTTGAACATCAAACCCAACTCACCATCGCGGGTTCCGCAATTGTTGCTGATGGCAGTCACGTTTTTTGTGCCCTTGCGGACGAGCGCCTGAATAAGATTGTTGGGAAACCCGGCCCCGCCGAATCCGCCGAACATGATTCGGGCGCCGTCTCGAATATCGCCCACAGCCGAATCCAGGGTCGGATAGACCTTGTTTCGCATAGTTCGCCGTATCCTACCAGAGGCGGTGGCAACTCTGCAGGAGGAACTCCGCGGACGGGCCGAGCGAACGAAATCGGGGCTGGCACCGCGTGCCATGCGTCGTCTAACATAGGCTCCGGCCATGAAACGCGGAACTCTCATTCTACTTATCCTGCTGCTGATCGTCTGCTTCGGCATCGCAGTGATTGTTTCAATCCTTCACAACGGCCTCAGCGCTCGAGCGACGCCCTCGGCATTGGAAAAAATGATGGCACGCGACGCGCGGCATCTCGCCATTCCTGATTCCGCCAAGGCTCTTAAAAATCCTGTTGCGAACTCACCTGATAATCTGCGTGACGCCCGATTGCACTTTGCCGACCATTGCGCGACTTGCCATGGAAACGACGGCCGCGGCGATACGATGATCGGCCGGGGTCTCTATCCAAAACCGCCGGATTTGCGCCTGCCTGAAACGCAGAAGCTTTCCGACGGCGAGCTTTTCTGGGTCATCGAAAATGGTGTTCGATTTACGGGAATGCCTTCATTTTCGAATCCTGGTTCGGAAGATGACAGTTGGAAACTGGTGCATTTCATCCGCTATCTGCCTCAGTTGACGCTGAGCGAACAGATGGAAATGGAAAAATACAATCCGAAGGGACCTGAGGAACGGCAGGAAGAACAGCAGGAGGATGAGTTCTTGAATGGCGCAACTCCTGCGCCCAAATCGGAATCTCACCATCAGCATTAGTCTGAAAAGAGCCTGCTGAAGGCGGGAGAGTCGAGCCAAATTGGTTTCGGATGATGGTTGGAAGTTGGTGGAATAATTTCGGTGTTGAGATTGTTCCGGTCCGATTACCTGGAGATAAAAAATGAAACTGCGTTCTTTGGCGTTTCTTTTCTGTTTTGCATTCCTCGGCGCCGCGGGGTCGGCACATGGCGATTTCAAACATGTCATCGGCACGGTGGAAAAGATCAGTGCCGATTCCGTCACGGTGAAGACGGCCAATGGCAGTTCCGTCGAGGTCAAGCTCGTAGCCACGACCACTTTTGTGATGCGAAGCGGAGGCGTGGATAAGCCCGCGAAACTTGCGGACTTGGCTGTGGGCGACCGCGTGGTGATCCACGCCAAGCCGAAAGGCGGGGCGCTCGAAGCCGCGGAAGTGAGATTTTCCGCGCCTGCGGAGGCACCGGCAACTAACAAACCAAAATTCTGAGAATGCCTTGGTGCACGGCCGGCGCACCTTCATTCTTCGACAAAGTGGCACGAGTGCGTCTTCAGCACGAGCCACACCCGGCGTCCCACTGCCAACTCAAGTGTCCTCACAGCCCCCGGCGTCAGATGAACGACAAACTCCGCCCCGCAATCCACGCGAGCCCGAACCAGCGCAGCGCGAGATTCCATGGCCGTGAGGCGGCCCTCGATGACGTTGCGCGCGCTGAGATTTTCCGGCTTCGCTGTTGCCAGCAAAATGTCGCCGGCGCGAATGGCGACGTGAATCTTATCTCCCGGCTCCGCGTGGCCTAACGGGACTTCCAACTCGCAATCGCTGCCGCTGAGCCGCACGCGCATGACACCGTCCGCGTCGCGCAACTCGACGACTGTTCCGCCAAGCAAATTCTCGAAACCGGCAGCCTGTGCCAGCCGCTTACGGCGCGGGGCATCGAGCACTTCGATGGGCGTCCCTGCGCCCATGATGCGGCCGTGATCCATGGCGATCACGCGTTCGCCGAGCGCGTCAACTTCTTCGCGGCTGTGCGTCACGTACAGAATAGGAATGCTCTCCGCGGCATTCCAGGAGTGCAGATCATCGATGATGGCCTCCTTTAACGGAGCGTCAAGGCCAGTTAAGGGCTCGTCGAGAAGCAAGACACGCGGATTGGTGACCAGGGAGCGCGCCAGGGCGATTCTCTGCCGCTCTCCACCAGAAATCTCGCCGGGCTTGCGCGCGCGCAATTTATCGACACGGAAAGCTTCGAGGATTCCTGCCACGCGGGAGGAGCGTTCCTTCGCCGGCAAATGGTTTAGCCCATAGGCGACGTTCTGCTCCGCAGTGAGGTGGGGAAAAAGCGCCAGCGTTTGAAAAACGTAAGCAATACGGCGTGATTGTGGCGGACAGTTCACACCGTCGTCTGAATCGAACAGGACTTCATCGCCGGCCGCTATGCGCCCAACATCGGGCCGCTGCAATCCCGCGATGCAATCGAGCACTGTCGATTTTCCGGCACCAGATGGCCCGAAGAGAATCGTGATTCCCGGAGGGACTTGCATCGAGACTACCAGAACAAAAGGCGGCGAGCCGGGACGGCTGCGTTCCAGTCTGAACTGCGCGGAGAGCAGGTCCACAGCTACTTCGCCGCCCACGAGGTCCACAGACGGCGTCCGATCTGGCGGCCTATGCGGCGATTTACGGCGTAGACGACCGACAAAACGCTGAATGATATTGCGAGCAGCGCGAGGGACAGACGATTCGCTTCGGCATAGTTGAGCGACTGCACTTCATCGAAGATGGCGATGGAGACGGTACGCGTCACGCCTGCCAGATTTCCTCCAACCATGAGAACGACGCCGAACTCGCCCATGGTGTGCGCGAAGCTAAGAACCATCGCCGTGACGATGCCAGGTATCGACAGCGGGAGAATGATCCGCCAGAAGGTCTTGAGGCGGCCCACGCCGAGGACGGCCGATGCGTCGAGGAGTTTGTGATCGACGGATTCGAAAGAGGCGATCAGGGGCTGCACCGCGAAAGGAAAACTATAAAGCACGGAAGCAAGGACCAAGCCTTCAAAGGTAAACGCCAATCCATCTCCAAAAAGCGTCTCCCACAATTTTCCGAGCGGGCCGCGCGGACCCATTGCGAGAAGTACATAAAATCCGAGAACGGTAGGAGGCAGAACCAGCGGCAACGCCACGAGAGCTTCCAGCAAAAATTTACCGCGCCACTTCGAATACGCCAGCCAATAGGCGAGTGGCATGCCGATCGCCAGGAGGATTGCGGAAACATAGAGAGCGAGGCGGAGCGAAAGGAGCAGGGCGTCCATGATTATTCCTTCTGCAAACCCCCCGGCGCCGCGGCTGACGCGGCCGGGGAAATAAATCCGTAAAGCGCCAGCGTTTCGCGGCCGGCTTTGCTCGTTACAAATTGCATAAAGGCGCGCGCTTCACGCTGGTTTTTCGAGCCTTTCATCAGAATCGCGGCTTGTTCAATGGGCGGATGCAGGTCCGCGGGTATTTCCCAGCGCTTGCCTTGTTTCATTCCGGGCGAAACGGCTAGAGACAACGCAACAATTCCCGCCTGGGCGTTTCCGGACTGGACGAATTGCGCGGCCTGCGAAATGTTTTCCCCGTAAACCAATTTTGCTTTCACCCGCTCGTAGAGTCCTGCCTTTTCAAGTGCCGCTACGGCCGCTCGTCCATACGGAGCGTGGTCTGGGTTGGCGACAGCAATTTTTTGCACGCGCGAGTCGAGCAGTGCTGCCCATCCTTCGTGGGCGAGATCGATTTTCGTGTCCGCGGACATCCAGATCGCGATGCGTCCGACCGCGTATTCATAAAGAGTTCCGGGTTGAGCAATGCCCGCAGTTGCCAGTTTTTGCGGATAGGCGATATCAGCCGAGAAAAACAGATCGAAGGGCGCGCCGTTTTGCAGTTGCGAGAAAAAATTTCCACTAGAGCCGTAGGTCACATCCACCATCGTTCCGGCCTGCTTTTCAAACTGCCGAACTAGATCCGGCATCGCGAATTGCAGGTCCGCGGCAGCGGCAACGCGGATCACCCGTTCTTGTGCGTTTAGATTCGTCCCGAGGAGCAGCGCACATAGATTAACCGCAGCAAGCGGGCCGCGCCTTCGCGTTGATGTTCTTCTACGATTCACGAGTCACTTTTCATGAAGCACCGGGGAAGGCTTCTTTCACACGCGCAGGATCATCACTTCCGTCGACTTGATCAGCGCGGCTGCACGTTCGCCGGGTTTCAGCCGCATTTCTTTTGCGGCATCCGCGGTGATGATGGCGGTGATGTGCTGCTCGCCGATGGCCATCGTCACTTGCGCCAGCAAGCCGCTGTATTTCACGGCAATCACGCGCCCGATCAATTGATTACGGCCGCTGATCTTGCGAAAATTGCCGCGGCGCAGCCCGATTTCCCCACGATTCAACTGCTTCGGAAAAATACGGTCGATTTCGCTCTCCGGCACGCGGTGATGCCCGCCGGGCGTCTTCACCGTTTTGATTTTCCCCCGGTAGATCCATTGCTTCAGGGTGGGATAGCTGATTCCCAGAATTCTCGAAGCTTCCCGGGGCGGCAACAGGGCGGTTCGGTGCATGAAGCTCTCCGAAAGCACGGCGTTCTAATTCAACCAGAGAGAAACCGCTATTGTAGTACGATTTTATCCATTTTAATCCATAATTTTCCGTTTAGGCCAGGCGCCCTGCTTCTTGCTGTTTCAGCAACGGCAGGCGATTTGCCGTTTTCCAGTCCTCTCCGTTCGCGTAAACTCACAAATATTCGAGTCCCGGAACCTACTTGGGGAGCAAATCATGTCTCTCACGTCTGCAAATCTGGCCGCAGATGAAGTCCGTAAGGCCATCGAGCGATTCTGGAAGGCGTTTCTGGCTAAATCAGAAGAAGAGGTGAATGATTTTTACGCGGCCGGAAGCACGGTATTTCAGATCGCCATGGGCCGCAGCGAGCCGGGGCGTCTCGGGGCGATGCGCCGTTCCCGTGAGTATTTCAATTTGGACACGCGGATGGAGCTGAAGCTGAGCCCGATCGATATCGTTCTGTGCGGAAGCGACGCGGGGGTAGCAAGCTACACGTTTCAATTTCAGGCGACAGGCCGCGACCTCGGGGGCAAACGTGTGGCGGAGAAACTGGAGACGGTGCGGGCTACGCACGTGATGCACCGCGACACATCGGGCAAACTTCGCATCGTGCACGAACATTTCTCCGTCCCCGTTGCGTAGTCCCCAAATGAAAGATCGCTCCGCTCGATTAGTTCCTCAGCGGCTTGCCTGTCTTAAGGGTGTGTGCGATGCGCTCCTGGGTTTTCTTCTCGCCGCAGAGGGAGACGAAGGCCTCGCGTTCGAGATCCAGCACGTATTGCTCGCTCACGAATTGCGGCGACGTCAGTGGACCGCCGGCTAAAATATTCGCAAGCTTGCGGCCGACGTGCGCATCGTAATCCGTAATGTAGCCGCCGCGCTGCATCATGTGAATCACCAGCTTGGCGCCGGCTAAGAATTGTTCCCCGAGAACTTTGATCTGCGTGTTCTGCGCGCCTTCCTGCCAACTCGCGGCCGCCGGCTTGTAACCGCCGCGGACCAGCGCCAGCGCGGCCTCTTTTGCATCGCCGACCAGGCGATCGCGATTCATCGAAACTCCATCCTCGCGCCTCAAGAATCCCAGGCTGCGGCACTCTTCCGCACTCGTGCCCACTTTGGCCATGGCAATCGCTTCGAACACCGGCTTCATCGCGTGAAACAGATCCAAATCCTCGCCGCCCGCGTGTTCATTCGCACGGATAAGCATCTCCTTCGTTCCGCCGCCGCCAGGAATCAAGCCTACGCCGACCTCCACCAACCCGATGTACGCTTCTGCCGCAGCCTGGATTTTCGCCGCATGCAGGCTGATTTCGCAGCCGCCGCCGAGAGCCATTCCTTGCGGAGCCGCCACGACCGGCTTCGATGCATACTTCAGGCCAAGATTTATGTTTTGAAATTGCTTCACGGCCAGATGCAGCTCGTCCCACTCCTGCTCCTGCGCCGCGACCAGCATGAGCATCAAGTTGGCGCCCACTGAAAAATTCACGGCTTGGTTCGCGATCACCATCGCGTCAAAATCCGCGTTGAGCCGCTTCAACCCTTTGTGCAGCATGGCGATCAAGTCCGCGCCGATGGCGTTCATTTTGGCGTGAAACTCGCAGCACACCACGCCGTCGCCGAGATCGATCAGGCTCGCGCCGGAATTACGCTCGATCTCGCGGCCCGCTTCTTTTTGCGATTTCAGGATAATCACGCCCGCCGGCGTCTCGACGAGTTTGGCCGCGCCGCTCTTCACGTCGAAAACCGTGGTCTTTCCCTTCTCCGATTCGTAGAAACCTTTTCTTCCGCTGCCCAAGACCTTTTCCACCGATGGCGGCAGCGCGCGGCCTTCTTTCTGTATTTGCGCCGCGAACGCTTTCACGCCGATAGCGTCCATAATTTCGAACGGCCCCATCTCCCAAGCGAACCCCCATTGCATGGCGTGGTCCACGTCTACAACGCTCTCGGAAATTTCCGGCACGCGCCGCGCCGCGTACAGACACATCTCCGACAGCCCGCCCCAAATGAATTGCCGCGCTTTGTCGCCTTCCTGTCCTTCCAGCACCGGTCCGACCAGCGCGCGAAGCCGCTCTCGCGTGTCCTCAATCGCTTTGCCCATCTCGAGTGAAGCAAATTTAGCCTTCTGCCGCGGCCTGTACTCCATCGTTTTCAAGTCCAGTGTTAAAATTTCTTTTTCGCCGTCGCCTTTCACCTTCTTGTAAAAGCCCTGCCCCGTCTTGTCGCCGAGCCACCCCCGTCGCGCCATCTCTTCGATAATCGCCGGCACTTTGTACATTTCGTGCGACTCGTCGTTCGGCGCGGTTTCATAAATGTTTTTCACCACGTGCACCAGCACGTCTAGCCCGACGAGATCTGCGGTTCGAAACGTCGCCGACTTCGGCCAGCCGACCGCCGGCCCGGTGCACGCATCCACCTCTTCGACGGTCATCTCCAGTTTTTGCATCAGCCGGATTGCGTTCAGCATGGAGAAGGTTCCGATGCGGTTCGCGATGAAATTCGGCGTGTCTTTCGCGATAACCACGCCTTTGCCAAGCCTGCGGTCGCAAAATTCATCAAGCGCCTCGATCACTTCTCCCGAAGTCTTCGGCCCCGGAATCACTTCCACCAATTTCATGTAACGGGGTGGATTGAAAAAATGTGTTCCCGCCCAGTGCTGTTGGAACTCCTCGCTCATTCCCTCGGCAATCAAGTGCACGGGCAAGCCGGACGTGTTGGTCGTGACAATCGCGCCCGGTTTGCGGAATTGTGCTACGCGCGTCAGCAAGTTCCGTTTGATTTCGAGGTTTTCTGCGACGACTTCGATGATCCAGTCCGCTTCCGCGCATCGCGCCAAATCGTCTTCAAAATTCCCGATGGAAACTTTCTCGGCGAGTGCCGGAATGAAAAACGCCGCAGGCTTCGATTTTTTCGCCGCTTCGAGTCCCGCGCGCACAATCTTATTGCGCTCGGCGGCCGGCGCGTCAGGGGCCAAGCCCGGCGGAACAATGTCCAGCAAAATGCAGGGCAGCCCGGCATTCGCCAGATGCGCCGCAATACGCGAACCCATGGTACCCGCGCCCAACACCGCTGCTTTTTCGATTCGACGTTTCATGGCGACCTTTTCCAGAGCACTTCTATCAAATGCAGACGCGAGGACAGGTTACAAAACCGCCATCTCCCGGTCAAACGTACTATGGCCCCGGCACCTGCCCCGCGTTAAAGTAGATTGAGGATGAGTCCTCCGAAAGTGAAAGACGCCGTCGGCTGGCTTCAAACTGCGAGGGAAAAACTGCGCTCTCTCGCGCAGCCCGAGGAGAAAAAACCGGGAGAACGTCCTCACGTCGGGCTCGCGCTCGCGGGAGGTTTCGCGCGCGGCATCGCGCACATCGGTGTCCTGCGGGTTCTGCGCGAAGCCGGCATTCCCATCGATGTGGTCGCCGGCACCAGCGTGGGCGCGCTCATCGGCACGGCCTATTGCGCGGGTACGCCGCTCGAAGAGATGGAGCGCATCGGCGCAACCACTACCTTCACCGATTTCGGCCGCTGGACTCCTTCCTGGCTCGGCCTCGCCACCAACCAGCGCCTCGAAAAATATCTTGCACAGTTCACGCCTGCTAAAACTTTCGAAGAACTTTCCACGCCGCTCGCCATTGCCGCCACGGACATCAACGCGGGCATCTCCGTCTACTACACGCGCGGCCCCATCGCTCCCCCCTTGCGCGCTTCCTGTGCGTATCCCGGACTTTTCGTGCCGATACAGTTTGAGGGCCGGACTCTGGTGGACGGATTTCTCACTGCACCTCTTCCTCTCGAAGGCGCTTTGCTCCTCGGCGCGGACATTGTGATCGCCGTCTATCTCGAAGCCGGAAACATCGAACAGCCCCGCACCTTCACCGATGTCCTCAGCCGCTCCTTCACGATCATCCAGCGCCACACCGACATCTCCTGGCGTCAGCAAGCCGATGTCATTATCGAACCGGACGTCACGCCGTTCGTTTGGGATGACTTCACCAAGACGCCGGAAATGGTCGCCGCAGGGGAAGCTGCTGCTTTGGCTGCGCTGCCGCAGATTCGCGCCGCCATCAACGGCGAAAAACGCGATTCCGCCGCGTAACCCCGCGAGCAGCAGCCAGTTTTACCTGCGCCGCATCCGCAGGCCAGGAACTATTCCCGCGTCACTTTTACCACGACGGCTTCGCCCTCGCCTTTGCCCCTACCCGTGAGCCATGCGCCTAAGCCTTCGGCAAATCGTTCCGGCGTCAAACGGAAACTGGCTTCCACTGCACCGTCAGAGACAGGCAGCGTATCGTCAAAATCCGCGGAGTTCGTGAAATTCCGCATGCAAAATTGATCGAGCCATTCGAGGGGGCAGGCGCGGCTCTCGCCGTGAATCACCACATCCACTTTGAATTTTTGTGCGTACACGCCGCCATCATAACATTGTGCAGCGGCCGCGTTATTTGGCCGGACGAAAAGCTGCCTAGGAAATGCGCGGGCGCTTGACGCTGTGGGCGAGCCCGACCCGTTCGAGCGTCCAAATGAAGTACCACCCGATGTCTGTCTGCCACCAGCGCAGACCGAGTCGCGCGGAGCCCGCATGCGAGTGATGATTTGCGTGCCAATTTTCTCCCCAGGCCGTAATTTGGAATGGACCAAGCCACCAAACGTTCATGCTCGAATCTTCCACGCCCTCTTTGGCGTGCCCAAGATGCGTTAGGCTATTGACGAAGCATTGCATGTGCAGTGTGTAAACCAGTCGAATCGCTCCAATCCAGAAAAAACCCATCCACCCAAGTCCCAGCAGCAGTCCCGAGAAAATCGATAAAATAATCACTGGAGTTTCCAGTTTGCCCCACGCCGTGTACATGCCGCGAGTCAGTTCCGGCGCCCAGCGCTTCTTGTCCGCGGGGTTCGTCTGATACAGCCAGCGCAAATGCGCCCACCAGAATCCGCCTTGCTTGGGACTGGAAATGTCATCCGGCGTATCCGTCACGGAGTGATGCAACCGGTGATAAGCAACCCAGCTCGCCGGATGCCCTGACCCG
Organism: Candidatus Solibacter sp.; assembly: GCA_035499815.1. Lineage (GTDB taxonomy): Bacteria > Acidobacteriota > Terriglobia > Acidiferrales > UBA7541 > Acidiferrum. The sequence continues at coordinate 265,366 of DATJXZ010000024.1, forward strand.
TTAAAGACCGCCCAAAAGATGAGCGCCTGCTCGACGAATTTGTTGGTTTTCAGTGTTTTGTGCGCCAACATCCGGTGATAGCACACAGTGGTCCCAAGTCCGCCGAAAGCAATGAACAATATCGCCACACCGAGAACTTTCAAACTAGGCAGCGGGAACAGGATCAGTCCAACAACCGCCAACACGTGAATCAGAACGAGATATGCGAAGACGCCTTCCTTGCCGCGCACCGGCTTCCAAAATGGTCGTTCCCAGGGACGAACTTCCTGTGTGGCGGCTAGTTCCATGATCTCTCCGTCGATCGGTTCTGATGAGTGCGTGAGTGCCTGCAATGACGATCCCGCTAGGCAAGCACAAGATTATCATTGCTCAGGCGAGGGTAGCCTAAATCTGTTCGGAGCAGGACGCTAACTATGTAATAGTTTTGTCGCTGGTTCGGCGCTGTAACGGTGCACCTTCCGCCACGCGTCGGCGCTTCGCGTCAGATAAAAGAATTTCTGCGCAATCTCCGCCCGCGATGGTGCGCGCAATTGTGCGACTAGTGTGCTTTAAAGCCTGGAGCGAGCAAAGAAGGGCGGGGTGAGTGCAATTCGTGCTGTCGTTCCGCGCCGTAAACCAAAAAGATGAGACGAGCCTACCTCTGCAGATCCCGGAGCACATCGTTGAGCGCTCCAAGATCGGAATCAAGCCGGTAAAATCCTGGCTGCCAATGGCCATTCGTCTCTTCCGCTGCGAACCTGAGCACGGCGAAATCGTTCTCCGCCGTTTGGCCGTCTCCAAGGCTGGGGAATTTTTCTCCAAAGAACGTGACGGAATGCTCGCTCACTACTTTTTCGCATTCATTCACGGAAAGCACCGCTCTCAACATCCCCTGATTTTTCGCGTGTGGTTGGCAAAAGTAGAGGTTTGGCATACACGCGTATCATCGGCACAACGACGAAATACTTTAATAGTACGAAGGTCCTTTTCTTGAGGTAAAAATTACCCGAAAATCTTTGCTCTATACGAGTTCTTCTACTTTCTCCCCTGTTTTCGCCCCATTTTATGCGCGCATTGCCGCCACAAGGCGCTTAGTCGCGCTACAATTCCGCCACTGCTGTCAGGAGTGCACCCGTGCAGGACGAGCGCCGTCGAACCCCCAGATACCCGTTCAGCGGATCCGTCGAATTGATTCGGATCGGCGAAAAGGCGGGGATCAGCGCCAAGGTTACCGAACTGAGTCTCTACGGCTGCTACGTGGAGATGCCCGATCCTTTCCAAAAGGGCACCCAAATCATGTTAAAAATATACTCAAACGGAAAATTCCTCGAAACCCAGGGCATCGTTGTCTATTCTCACGAAACTCAAGGCATCGGCGTAAACTTCCAAAATGTGAACCCGCACTACTTGACCGTTTTGAAACAGTGGCTCATTGAAGCCGCTCATTTGAAGTTCGGCAAGAAGGACTGATCACCGTAAGTGGCGCTATTTTGGAGAGCGGGATCTCTGCTTCCCCTTTTCCGGACCGCGATGCGAAAAATGTGTATATTGCCAGCCCACGTGGCCAGCATAAAATTCGCTCCAGCGAGTACCGTCCAGGTGGAAAGGTACGGCCACAGATGCGGATCGCAGTCAGGCTGTTACCCCAATTTTCAAGGATTGCGTAAACTGCCTATGACAACGATCGGGAGCCAACAATGAAATTCGCAAGAATAGTGTTCTGGGTCGCGGGCATCTGGGGCCTGCTCGTCATCACGCCGCTCTATTTCATGTTCAACCTTATCGGCCGCCAGGATCCGCCCGCGATCACACATCCCGGCTTCTTCTACGGCTTCGTCGGATGCGCTCTCGCCTGGCAGGTCGCTTTCTGCGTCATCGCCACAAATCCCGTCCGCTTTCGCCCCCTGATGATCCCGAGTATCCTCGAAAAAGCCACCTACGCCATCGCCGTCTTCACACTCGTCCTTCAAAACCGCATGCACACTTCCGATCTCGTTTTCGCCTCCACCGATTCCCTCCTCGGCCTCCTCTTCCTCATCGCCTATTTCAAAACTCCGCGGCAGTAAGCCTTCAATCGCACCGGATTCACCGCCCTGAGGGCGGCTCGATGCCCTATACGCACGATTCGTTCGGCAATGTGACAAACTCCACGGGCACGCTTAGGAATCCATTCAGGTACACCGGCCGCGAGTTCGACTTGGAAACTGGCCTCTATTACTCTCGCGCCAGATACTACGGCGCGAATAGCTGAAAGTTTTTCTGTCACGTCAGAGTTGACCTAACTACTATGAAATGAGAGTTTTTCTGCCGCAAGCTGTGCAGAGCTTTTGCGGCGCGCGGAATTATCAGGCTTACATCCAGATTGCGAGATTCTCCGTACTTGGAGGAGAGGGCAAGCGATGTGCCCTGCCGGGGTCGTGAGGAATGCGACCAACCTCGTCCCCCGGCTTTGCTATTTTTTCGCTTGACGGCGGCTCGCGTTGGGAGGATACCAGAAGTACCACAGCCCCGGATTGAGGGACGGGGTTTCACGCCGGCTGCGCTTGCGCGGCCCTGCCCTCCCGCAACCTTTGGAGCAAATTTAGCAGGAGCTCGGTTCTATCTGTCGGAAATGAATGCGGGCCTCCGCAGATCCCCAACGCAACCCCGGATTGCGAAGGGACTTTGCGTGGATGGTTGCTTGGAAATCGTGTGGAGTTTTTCGCGCACGCGATCATTTCATGATTTTGAGTCACCATTCGCCCGCTTGCTGCGTCGAAGGTGAATTGGGAAGGTTTCGAGATGGCGAAGCAAAGCGAAGCGCGGGGGAATGACGCGGCGGGGCTAGCAATTCCGAGGAGCGGCCAGCAATTGCGAGGAGCGGCGCGCAATTCGAGTTTTTGAGCTTCACGGTGGGCAATCCGCCGGAAGGGCAGCAGTAGAATCAAATTCAACAGGAGGTCGGAGACAGAAATGACAAAGATGAATAAGTTCCTGATTACTGGCGCGGCGGTAGCGGGCTTGCTTGCGGGTACCGGCGCGGCCATTCAGGCTTCCACTCTGCTCACCGGGGCAAAGGCTTCGGCCACGGCCACGGCGCAGGACAAGGACCAGAAGGCTGACAAGAATGTGAAAGAAAAGCACGCTTGTAAGGGCCAAAATTCCTGCAAGGGCAAGGGCGGCTGCAAATCGAGCGACAACGGTTGCAAAGGCAAGAACTCTTGCAAGGGCAAGGGCGGCTGCGCGACCGACGGCTCGAAGCCACACAGCTAGAAAGGGAAGCCTGCGCAGAATCAGTTACCCGATTGCATCTATCGGCTGATGGAGGGCCGGTGTGCTTCACTGGCCCTTTCGTCTTTCTCTCTTGAGTCTTTCTACTTTTGTCCTTTCGCTTTAGACTTTTCATTGCGCGGAGAGGGAATGGCAGCGAATCGTTTTAATGGATTTACGGATTACGGCATCGGGATCGGATTGCGCGCGCCGCACTATCACCACATTTTGACGCGCAAGCCCGTCGTCGACTGGTTTGAGATTATTTCGGAAAATTTCATGATCGATGGCGGGCGGCCGCTGCACATCCTCGATCAAATTCTGGAGCAATACAAAGTCGTGCAGCACGGCGTTTCGATGTACTTCGGCTCGGCGGAAAAATTGAACCGCGAACACCTCCGCCGCCTGAAAGATCTGGCAAAGCGGACGAAAACGCCGTGGCTTTCGGATCATCTGTGCTGGGGCAGCGTTGACGGGCGCTACACGCACGATCTGCTTCCGATGCCCTACACGTTCGAGGCGGCGCGCGTCACCGCGCAAAAAGTGCGCGAAGTGCGAGACTTCGTGGAAGTTCCCGTGGTTGTGGAAAACGTGAGCAGCTACGCGGAATATCACGATTCGGAAATGACCGAATGGGAATTCCTGAACGAAGTTGTCGAGCGCGCGGACTGCGGCATTTTGCTCGATGTGAACAATATTTATGTGTCGTCGCAAAATCATAATTTCAACCCGCTCGATTACGTGAACAGCGTTCCGGCGGAACGCGTCGCGCAGATTCACATCGCGGGCCACTCGAAATACCGGAAGTACATTCTCGATACGCACGATCATCCGGTGATCGATCCCGTCTGGAAACTTTACGAGCGCGCGATTCACCGGGCCGGCCACACCGCGACGCTCCTCGAATGGGACGACAGCATTCCGTCGTTCCAGGAAGTGCACGACGAAGCGTTGAAGGCCAATAAGTTTTTGCGCTCCGCCGTGCTGGCGGAAGCGGTATGAACTTTTTCGTGCTAGCGGAGAATCCATGAAATTGTTGCAGCTCCAGCGGACGATGGCGCGGGCGGTGCTGCAGCCGCTGACGCCTTCCGAACACATGCAGCGGCGCGCGCCGGGCGGCGGCTCGATGAAACGGTACGCTTCGCGTTTCATCAAGCCGAACGACCGATTGACTTCGTTCGAGCGGCTGGAGATATACAACCGGCAGTACTGGTTTCGTGTGCTCTCCGCGCTCGGCGAAGATTTTCCCGGGTTGCAGGCCGTACTTGGCGCGCGGCGATTCGAGGCCATGGCCAAAGCGTATCTCGTCGCGAATCCTTCGAGTTCGTTCACGCTGCGCAATCTCGGCTCCCGGCTCCCGGAATGGCTGCAAAAAAATCCGAAATGGGCGTGGAAAAACAAAGCACTGGCGCTGGATATTGCGCGGCTGGAATGGGCAGACATCGAGGCGTTTGACGAAAAGGCCGAGTCGACTCTGTGCACGGAGGATATTTCGAGCGCCGACGGTGCAAAGTTGAAATTGACGCTGCAACCGTATGTCCGGCTGTTGAGTTTTCATTATCCGGTCGATGATCTCTTGCTCGAAGTGCGCAAGGAAGACGAAGATACGGATTTCGCGAGCAACACGTTTGCGGAACATCGAAAGCGCAAGCGAGTTCGCGCGGTGGCGAAATTGAAACCGGCACAGATTTTCCTGGCCGTGCACCGCATCGACTATTCCGTTTATTTCCGGCGCCTGGATCCGGAGGAATACACGATTTTGACAGCGCTGCGAGATGGAAAAACGCTGAGCGCGGCGGTAGAAGGCGCTCTCCGCAAGAGCGCGATTCCGGCCGGGGAACGGCCAGTGCAAGTGCAATCATGGTTTCAGACCTGGGCCGCGCTGGGATGGTTCTGCCGGCCTGAGAAAAAACGCGCGGCGAGCTGAAATTTGCTGTAGAGTGGCGCATCCAAATCCGGCGCGTTCCGTAACAACTCTTGCGACTAATTTTTCTGGAGCGAAGCTCTTGACGAGTGCTCTCTCATGAACAAACTGCTCACGACTTTGCACACCTGGCACGGTAAGTTTTTTCATTTCGTCGACTATCTCCAGCACCCATTCCTGCTGTTCGTGCGTCTCTACTGGGGCATCCAACTGATGCAAAGCGGGTGGGGCAAACTGCACCACCTCGATAAAGTAACGGATTATTTCACGTCGCTGGGCTTGGCGATGCCGCACCAGATGGCGTTTTTTATTTCCTGCGTGGAGCTTTTCGGGGGGCTTTTCCTGGCGTTGGGCTTGCTCTCGCGCCTCACTTCCCTGGTGCTGACTGTCAATTTGTTCATGGCTTACGTCATCGGCGACCGCGAAGCGCTGCTTTCCATTTTTTCGGATCCGGACAAGTTCGCTGCGGCGGCGCCTTATGTTTTCCTCGTGGCCGCGCTGATCATTTTGCTTGCCGGGCCAGGGATTTTTTCGCTGGACGCACTGGCCGATAAGTTTTTCTGGAAAACCGCGCCGCAAACGAAAACCGCCGCGTAAATTTGTGCGCAGATCGTTCACGCTAAATTCCCGCGATTGAGATAGGATGGATTCCGGGCACAGATCATCCGGATGGAATCTACCCTTGGTTTCCGCGAGCGTTCGTACAAATTCGAGTCCTTCCTTTTGTTGTTTCTTTCCCTGCTTCTCCTGCTTTATCCCATTTCGACCGAGGCGGCTGACGTGACTTCGACGCTGATGATCGGCGGTTCGAGAATCGATGTGACCATCGACGAGAGGGATGCGCCGCTGCCGCAAGCGGAAGTGATGAAGTGGGTGAAAAACGCAGCGGAATCCGTCGCGACTTATTACGGGCACTTCCCTGTTCCTCATCTGACGCTCCGAGTGGTTTCGTTTGAGGGCAGCGGAGTGCGCCACGGAACGACGTGGGGCAAGGGCGGCGGATTGATCCGGATTTTTGCAGGGAGTAAGACGACTGCCGAATATTTTGCGGACGACTGGATGCTGACGCACGAAATGGTGCATCTGGCGTTCCCCTCGATGATGGGAGATGAGCACCACTGGATCGAAGAGGGTTCGGCGGTGTACGTCGAGCCGATCGCGCGGATTCGCGCGGGCCATTGGACGGCGCTGCAAATGTGGCACGACCTGGTGCGCGACATGCCGAAGGGCGAACCGCAAGCAGGCGACGAGGGTTTGGACCACACGCACACGTGGGGAAGAACGTATTGGGGCGGGGCGCTTTTTTGTTTTGTGGCGGACGTGGAGATCCGCAAGCAGACGAAGAATAAAAAGGGATTGGAAGATGCGCTGCGCGGTGTGCTGAATGCTGGCGGGGATATTCGCGTGGACTGGGATTTGGATAAGGCGCTGAAAGTTGGAGACCAGGCGGTCGGGCTGGACGTGCTGGAAAAATTGTATGCGGAGTGGAAAGACAAACCGGTGCAAGTGGATCTGCCGGCGATATGGAAAGAGTTGGGCGTGGAAGTGGGGCCGGACAGCGCGACCGTGACCTTGAACAATGATGCGCCGATGGCGGCGCTTCGCCGTGCGATCGAGATGGGCACACCTGCCGGCAAGTCCGCTGGGCAGGCAAGCGATGGCACGTCGCCGTCGAAGAAAGAGCCGGGCGCAACCGCGGCACGGCCTTTGGCGGTGTTCGTCGGAAGGACGGCGAGGTCGAGCTGACGAAACGTACCCTGGCCCCGGGGGTGTCCAGAGAATCGTGAGTAAGCCCATGAAAGGAAGAGAGTTGTTGGATTTCCCGTGTGTTCTCTGAGGGAGGGGTATGCGAGCGGAAGGTGCGCTGGAGCGACGAGTACACGCCACCCCGGTGTTTTCTGCAAAGAGTGCGCAAGAGCTTGAAACGATTGGAGATAGCGTTTTGCACGATGCAAAAGAGTGCGTAAGAGTATGAAAACAAAGGAACACTAAAGTCCTTGGAATGATATTGATGTGGACTCTTGCGGAGAGAGCGGTTCAGGGCTGAAAGTGCAAGGTCAAAAGAGGCGGAAGAGGATAACGCGGAGGGGCAGAGGACGCGGAGATTTCGCAGGGGGGTTGGAGCTGCGTTGCGGGGCTGGCGACTGAATATCACAACCCATGTTACCCGATACGGTAATGTCCTGTCAAGTGTTTACTTTAATGCTATTCGAATCGTCTGTGGAAAACTCAAGAAGGAACAAGGGCTGCGCACGCAAGCACGGCGTGTGGAGCATCGAGTTTGTAACTAGGGGTATCTTGGTGGCGTCTATCTAAGCAGTTCCTAGCGGGCTGCGAATCCATAGCGCGCTGCCGCAAGGATCGGTCGGCTCTCGCTCGAACAAAAGGAGGGTACGCCCATGAACTTGCGTCTCGGACTTTTTGTTCCGGTCCTCTTGTTGTGCGCGCCTCAAATTTCATCTAGGCAGAGTCATTCGGTCGACCATCAAGGAGACCGAATCTATCTTGACGTGGAGGTTGGTCACAAGTCTGGCCCGCCGGTGAAAGGGCTTCAGCAGTCGGACTTCACCATTCTCGATAACGATGTGCCGCAAACCATCACGTCGTTCGAGGCTGTCGATGGAAAGCAGGCTCACATCGAGGTGATCTTAGTTTTTGATGCCGTGAACATCGGCTCTCCTGCGGTGGCCAACGCGTACGAAGAAATCAAAAAATTCCTGAAGTCAGACCGAGGCCGTCTGGCCTATCCCACTGCGGTCGCAATCATTACGGATACGGGACTCGAGACTCCGCTGCAGTTTTCACAGGATGGAAACGCTATCAGCGCGACCCTTGGTAAGCGCGCGATTGCCGCCCCCGGCACCTCCGCCGCCGCTCGTTTTGAGATTTCGTTTCGAGCCTTTGGGCAGATTCTGGCGGCCGAACGCGAGAAACCTGGACGCAAAATCATCCTTTGGGTGTCCGCAGGATGGCCGCCACTGGCCGGTTTGGAGAACGAGCACGGCGCAAAGCTCCGACAATTGCAACAAGAAGTGTTCGCCAACGTCGTTGAGGTCTCGACGCAGCTCCGAGAGAGCCAGGCCACCGTCTTCAGTTTGGACCCTTCTGCTCTGGGCGACCTGGACATGGGCATGTCTCTTGACATGAGCCCTACTACGGGCATGCCTAGTCACGTGAGGCGCTCCGATAAGAACGTCTACGTAGCGGGGGCCGAGAAGGCCAGTGAGGTCGGACCAGGAGACTTAACGCTTGAGACAATCGCCACGCAGAGCGGCGGTCTTGTGCTCAACCCAGGCAACGACCTCGCTGCGGCGTTGCAAAAATGCGCTGCTGATGCGGAAACTTACTACAAGATCTCTTTCGATCCAGTCATCTCCGATCAACCTAACGAATACCATCGTCTAGAAATCCGCGTCGCAAAGCTTGGCCTGACCGCAAGCACTCGAGAAGGGTATTATTCGCGACCTCGGACGGCGGAGAAGTTTGCGGCTGAGTCTGGGAGTGGCGCCCCATCGGGCGGGAGCGATCAATCCTTTTATGCGAATACGCATCCATACATTGATCTGCCGCTGGCGCAACTGATTGAACGAATTCCAGAACTGAAGACGATTCAGCCTGCACCAGATCAACAGGAGCTACCACTGATCTTGGAGAAGCTGGGCCGGAGCGTGGACGATTTCGCCAGCAACATCGGTGACCTTATCGCTCACGAGGAGATTACTCAAGAGAGGCTAAATGCAAAGGGAAAAATCAAAGCGAAGGAGCGCGTTCAAGACAGTTATTTGATCCTTCATCACGGCTACGCATGGGGAGCAAGTTCGGAATATCGAATGGACAACAAAGGGAATCGCCTGGGGCAGATAGGCCTGGATAAGGGATATTTGGTCACTTCAGGCTATGCCTTGAGCTCTATTAGTTTTTCTACGGCCGTCCAGTCGCAGTCGAGGTTCCGCTACCTTGGCGAGGAGATGATTGGATCACGAGACACGTACGTCTTGGGGTTTGCTCAGAAGCCTGGCGAAGCCACTTTTCTGGTCACGATGAGGGGAACCGGAGGGGCCGATGTGGATGTTCTGACGCAGGGAATCTTGTGGGTGGACAAGAATAACTTTCAAATCATCCAAATGCGGAGCGATCTACTCGCGCCGAACAAGGAAATTCAACTCGATCAGCTGACCCAAGAAGTGACGTTCGGCGAAGTGCAACTTAAGGACCTACCAAATCCTTTGCGGCTGCCCAGCGATGTAGATGTATTCATGGAAATTGAAAGGCACAAATACCGGAATGTGCACCACTACACAAACTATCGACGCTATCGGGTCTCGGTAAAGATAGGCGATTCGCAATAACGTTTGTCACGTGATGACAAATTGGGGGGCGGGGGCGTTAGGCGACTTTGCGGGCGGATTTTTCCAGGAGTTCGTGGATTAGGGTTTGGTAGGGCTTGGATTGTTTGGCGGCCATGCGGCGGAGCTGGCGGAGAAGTTTTGGGGCGATGCGGATGGCGATGAGCTGTTTGGCATTGCCGGTGACGGGCCGGCCGACGCGGCGCGCGCGGCGGAGTTCGGCACCGGTCGATGCGGGGATGTCCGAGAGATCGAGCTTGCTATCCGGCGTAGGCTTTGCGCTCTTTGAGCGTCGCCTGGCGAGCGCTGATGATGCGAATGAGTTCCTGGCCATGTTTTAACCTCCGCTGCGTGTATACAACGATGAGAATCCTGCCCGCGAGCGACGAGCCGAGGCGCTTGTCACGCAGCTCGGAGTAGGACTGCTCGGGATCGTCCCAATCGAGCGCTTCTGGGTCAACGAAAACGGTGGCGGCTTCCTCGAAGGAGACGCCGTGCTTCTTGAGATTACTCAGGGCCTTGTGGGCGTCCCAAGAGAACACATTACTGTATATACGCTAATTAAGACGGATTGTAAATAAGAAATTGGGAGCTAGTTGGAGAGGCAGACCTGGCTGGTGACGTAGGAGGTGGAGTTAGCAGCAGCGGGATTGGCGGGGTCGAAGGGGATGTGGAGGAGATAGCCGGATTCGGTTTTATCCAGTTTGAGACCTGCGGCATGGAGATTGGGAAGAGTGGACATGAACTGGAGCGGGTAGGTGCGGCCGGCTAGTCCGGCGAGGGTCAACTGAAGAAGGCATTGGGAGGTTTGCGAGGCGGAGGAATTGGATTGACTGGATTGGACGTCGAGAATTTTCAGGGACGAGGTGCGGTCGCCGAGTTGAGGATGCGGCGCGGGCGGGACGATGGCGATGCCGCCGTCGTATTCGACGGCGAGAGTGAGTTGCTGCGAGGCGCGAAGGATTGCGGGTGCGGTTTCGATGCGGAGAAAGCTGCCAAAATCGTGGATCGAGAACTTGACGGGCCTGCCATCGAGGCGAACGCTCTTTACGCGGGCGGCCGCCGGAATAGAGGGAGCGAGCGTTGCGTTGATGGGGGAATTTCCTTCGTAGGCAAGGCGGAGAGTGGTTTCCGACGGACGCTGGAGGATTTCGCCGGAGAGATGGCCGTCGCCGATAGCGTAACGCTGGAAGCGGAGGAAGGGCCAGTCCGCGGGAAGATTCGGCGAGATCGAAATTTGAAGGGCGCTATCGCGGCCGCTGGACGGTCCCGCCATTTCCAAACCAAGCACGCCGCGGACCGCGGGAAGAATTACGCCGTCGGACGAAAATAATTGATGGGGGACGGCGAATTCGCCGGGAAGATAGCGGTCGCCATTCATCAGCTCGGGAACGCCGCCGGGGGAGGAGAGTCCGGTGAGCCGCGCGACGCTGCTCCAGATGGAAAAAGCGGAAAGAGGAAGGCCGCGGCGATACTGCGCCCACGCTGCAAAGCCGCTCATGAAAGGCCAGGCGGTGCCGTTGTTGTAGCTCAGGGGATCGTATAGGGGATCACTGTTGGAGAGCCAGCGGACGCCCCAATCGGTGGCTAGTTCGGGCCTCGAAAAAACGGAAGCCGCGGAAGAGGCTTTCTCCGGGTCGAGCTGATCGGAGAGCGCGAGAAGTACGCCGGGCCAGACGCCGAGGAGATCGCTGCGATGGCCGTCGGCGGAGACGCCAAAGGAGAAAGCGTGCTGCTGCGGATCCCACCAATTTTTTTCGAGCGAGTCGCGAGCTTTTGCGGCGCGAGAGGCGGCGTCTTCGGAGAGGGATTTTTCTCCCTTGGCTGAGGCCATGGGAGCGATGGCTTCAAGCGCGCCGACCCAAAAACCTTCGAGATAGATATCCTTTACAACTTTTCCGCGGAGGACGCCGACTTCAACGGCGGCGAGGCCTGCTTTCGTGTTGTCCATGAGGCCGTCATCGGGAGTGACAGTCGAAAGGCAATAGGCGTAGGCATGCTGGATAGAGGGCCAAAATTCATCCAGGAATTTTGCATCGCCGGTGCGGCGCCAATACTGGCCAAGGGAGTAGAGATACATCGGAGTGCTGTCGGCGTGGTAGTAGGCGTAATGAAATTTTCCAAACCAATCGAGAAGATCAACGCTCTGGGTCATTTCGTGCATGATTTTGCCGTCGGCGCGCTGGCGGGCTTTCAAGAAGCGGAGCGCCTGAAGGGCGCCGGCGAGGTCGCCGGAATCTTCGAGGGCCCAAGAGGACATCATGGCGTCGCCGCCGAACCACCAATCAAAGCCAGGACGTTCGCCTACGCCCGAGGGGCCGTAACCGGCGATCAATCCGCAGCCATAATGCGGATGGCAGACCCAGCCGGAATCGAGAGAGAGTTTTGACCAGAGGAAATCCTGATTGAGCTGGGGATCAGGAGATTCGAAAGAGAGAGTGCGACCGAGATATTCGCGGAAGTGATTGACCCGCTGTTCGAAAAGCGCAGAGTTGCGGGAGAGAACGTCGTGATAGATGGAGCTGGCTTTCGCTTCGTTCTCCATACTGAGAGCCATGACGAGGGGAGGAAGCGCGGAGCGAGAGCCCGCGGGATTGAAGCGCATTCGGAGAAGCATTTCGCCGGCGGCGAGCTGATGATCGGTGACCTCGCTGTAGGCGCTGACAGCGGGCGAGCCGACGAGAGCCGTGGGGCCTTCGGTGGCATCGGTTAGAACGAGGGTCTTTTCTTGAGCGAGCCAGGAGCTGTGCTGGCCGCCGAAGCTGGCGGGCCACATGGGCTTGAAGTCGGGGACGAACGCGGCGGTGATTTCGAGGGGCTTGGGGGAATCCACTTCGAACGAGATGACGACGGCGGGCTCGTCGAGAGGCGTCCAGATGACCTCGCGGACGGAAAAAGTGGGATGAACGTAGACAAGAGTGGTGGATTCGGGACGGGTGACGACTTGACGGAGGAGAGTTTCGGCGCGGAGCGGCTCGAGTTGGCCTTCCTGCTGAAATTCGAGGCGAAAATTGTGGAGGAGTTTTATGGGATAAATCCACGCTTCGAACTGGCCGTCCTCGCGGCCGAATGCCGCGGACTTGCGGCCGGTGACATCGAAAAAGCGAAGAGGTTGTGGCGAATCGCGCAGGACGACGCCGGTTTCGGGGAGGTCGCCTGGATGCGACGGTTGCTGAGCAAGAAGCGGGGCCGCTAGAGGAAGGACAAGCAGAAGTTGTATAGGTGCAAATAAGCGGCGCATCGCTAGGTTACTTGGCGGAGCGGCGAAGCGGAATGTTCACGGGAGGAGTGTCCTCGTTTTCGAACTCCTCGGGGCCGGGATGGACGGCGTGGAATTCGGGGCGGGATTCGAGGAGGCGGACGCAGCGATTCCATCGGAGGATGCTGTCGTCATTGCCGGCAGGACGGATTTTTTCGGCTTCGGCGAAGCAGCGCATGGCTTCTTCGACGAGCGGAAGGAGGATGTGGGCGGAGCAGCCGGAATGGAGCTGGGCTTTGGCGCGGCGTTCGTGGAGAAGGCCCATGTAGTAGTTGCGCTCGTAAGTATCGCGGAGAGATTGGAAGAGGGATTGGGCTTCAGCATAGCGATCGGAAGTAGTGCCGGTGAATTGATCGGTAATGGCGAGGCCTAACATGCGAGTGGCAAGCTGATGATTGGAGTCGATGGCGAGGATGTCGCGGCAGATGGATTCGGCTTCTTCAGGTTCATGGAGATAGCGGTAGAGCTCGGCTTTGGCGATGGCTTCGGGGATGCCGGGTTTGGAGATGGATTTTAGCTGGTGCGGCATGTGGCCTCCTTGGTGCGGGGAGAAAAGTGGACAGGCTGAAGCCTGTGCCACTGGGATTATGCTACGAGCCGCGGAACATGCGGAAGAGCATGGTGAGCGGATCGTAGAAGCGGTCGACGACGCGCTCCTTGAGCGGGATGATGGCGTTGTCGGTGATGTGAATTTCTTCGGGGCAGACTTCGGTGCAGCATTTGGTGATGTTGCAGAGGCCGATGCCGAGGTCGTTTTTGAGGAGAGCGGCGCGGTCGAGAGTGTCGAGCGGATGCATTTCGAGGCTGGCAACGCGAACGAAAAAGCGCGGGCCACCGAAAGTTTTCTTGGCGTCGTGTTCGCGGAGGACGTGGCAGACGTTCTGGCAGAGGAAGCATTCGATGCACTTGCGGAATTCCTGGCCGCGGTCGACGTCAAGCTGGGACATTTTCCAGTCGGTGCCGGGCTTTGGCTGGAAGGCGGGGATTTTTTTGTTGACGGCGTAGTTCCAGGAGACGTCGGTGACGAGATCCTTGATGCGGGGAAAAGATTTCATGGGCATGACCGTGATGGGCTGATCCTTTGGGAGATCGTCCATGCGCGTCTTGCAAGTGAGGCGCGGGCGGCCATTTACTTCGGCCGAGCAGGAGCCGCACTTGCCGGCTTTGCAGTTCCAGCGGACGGCAAGATCCGGAGCCTGATGGCCCTGGATGTAGTGGAGAGCGTCGAGGACGACCATGCCGGGAGCGACAGGAACCTGGAAATCGACGGATTGGCCGCCTGCGGGGCCTTCGCCGCGGAAAATTCTCAGAGTTGCCTCGCTCATCGTGGCGCTCCCTGCTGCGATTGACTCTTCATTCGTTGTCCTCTATTTGTCCTCAGCAAGAATCTGCTTCAGATCGCCGGGCATTTCGTCGACGGGAATTTCACGGCGCGTCATCTTGGCGCCTTCGCGGACGATGACGTTGTGTTTTTTCTCCCAGACGGGATCGTAATTCGGGAAGTCGATGCGGCTGTGCGCGCCGCGGCTTTCGGTGCGGGCGAGCGCGCTGAGAGCGACGGCTTCGGAAATGGTGAGCATGGAGTTGAGTTCACGCGTGAGGTGCCAGCCGGGATTGAAAAGGCGCGAGCCTTCGACGCTGGCTTTCGCGGCGCGCGCTTTCAATTCTTCGAGCTCGGCGAAGGCCTTCTTCAAGTCTTCGTCGGTGCGGAAAATGCCGACGAGGCTCTGCATGACTTTTTGCAAATCACGCTGGACGGCGTAAGGACTTTCGGAGCCGGTATTGGAAAACGGAGCGAGCAGTTCCCTTTCGGCTTCTTCGATCTGCGCGAGGGCCAGGCCGGGCACGGATACTTCTTTGGCATGCTTGGCGGCGGCTTCGCCAGCGCGGCGGCCGAAGACAAGCAGATCGGAAAGTGAGTTTCCGCCTAGGCGATTCGCTCCATGGAGGCCAGCAGCGGCTTCGCCTGCCGCGAAAAGACCGGTGACTGTGGTCTGCGCGGTTTCAGCTTCGACGCGAATGCCGCCCATCATGTAATGACATGTGGGACCGACTTCCATGGGACCCTTGGTGATGTCCACGTCGGCGAGTTCCTTGAATTGGTGATACATGCTGGGCAGCTTTTTCTTTACGTACTCGGCGGGCTTGTGGGAAATATCCAGATACGCGCCGCCATGTTCGGTGCCGCGGCCCTCTTTGACTTCGGTGTAGATAGAGCGGGCAACGACGTCGCGCGTGGAAAGCTCCATGCGCTTAGGATCGTATTTTTCCATGAAGCGCTCGCCGAGTTTATTGCGGAGGATGCCGCCTTCGCCGCGGACAGCTTCGGTGACCAGAAGGCCCTGCACGCCGGGAGGCCAAACCATGCCGGTGGGATGGAACTGGACGAACTCCATGTCCATGAGCTCGGCGCCGGCTTCGTAGGCAAGGGTCATGCCGTCACCGGTGCACTCCCAGGAATTGGAAGTTACGGGCCAGGCTTTGCCAATCCCGCCGGTGGCGATGACGATGGACTTGGCTTTGAAGACGATGAAGCGGCCATTCTCGCGCCAGTAGGCGAAGGCGCCGACGATGCGTCCACCGTCGGTGAGGAGGCGCGTGACGGTGCACTCCATGTAGACGTCGAAGCCGAGCTGCACGCCGCGGTCCTGAAGCGTGCGAATCATTTCGAGGCCGGTGCGGTCGCCGACGTGACAGAGACGCTTGAAAGTGTGGCCGCCAAAAGCGCGCTGAAGAATGTCGCCTTTTTCAGTGCGGTCGAATAGAGCGCCCCACTGTTCGAGCTCACGGACGCGATCGGGAGATTCCTGTGCGTGAAGCTGGGCCATGCGCCAATTGTTGAGGAACTTTCCGCCGCGCATGGTATCGCGGAAATGAGGCTGCCAGCCGTCGGCGGCGTCGACATTGCACATGGCGGCGGCTATGCCGCCTTCAGCCATGACGGTGTGTGCTTTGCCGAGAAGTGATTTGCAGACGACGCCGACACTCGCGCCATGGGCGAGGGCTTCAATGGCGGCGCGCAATCCGGCGCCGCCGGCGCCAATGATCAGGACATCGTGCTCGCGAGTCTCGTAGCTGGTGGTCACATGAGCCTCAGGTCATGGATGGCGCCGCTGGCGACGAGGCGCACGTAGAAATCGGTAAGGCCGACGAAGATGAGGCTGGCCCAGGCGAGGAGCATGTGACGGTCGTTGAGGAACGTGACGGCGCGCCAGGCGCCGTAACGCGGCTTGCCAAAGGTGGCGCAAGAGAAGCAATCGAGTTTGCCTCCGGCGAGATGACGGAGCGAGTGGCAGGAGAAAGTGTAGAGGGTGAGGAGGATGACGTTGGTAGTGAGAACGAGGGAGCCAACACCGATGCCGAAGTGGCCGCTCCAGTTGAAGGAGACGAAAGCGTCGTGCCAGAGAAAAAACAGGAAGAGGACCGCCAGGTAGAGAAAATAGCGGTGAACGTTTTGGAGGATGAAGGGAAAGCGGGTTTCGCCCTGATACTTGCGTTTGGCGGGCTCAGCGACAGCGCAGGCTGGCGGATCGAGAAAAAAGGCTCGGTAATAGGCTTTGCGATAGTAGTAGCAGGTGGCGCGAAAGCCGAGTGGGCCAATGAGGATGAGCAGCGCGGGCGACAAAGGCCACCAATGATGATGCGGGTCAATGAGAGGCGAGTAGAAAGGCGAAAGATAAGGGCCCCAGGAGTAGTAAGCACCTTCGAAGGCGCGGAGCGTGGCGTAAACGCCGAAGCCGCCGAGAAGAATGATGACGGGAATGATTTCGACCCACCAGGAGTCACGGCGAAGAGTGCTACCGAGCCGCGATTGTGGCAAGAGGGTTGGCGAGCCAGCCATCCAGGAACCTCCCCAAGTGGTGATGAGTGGAGCTGTGACACAAATGTTGCAGACGGATTATATCGAAGTCGAGGCGGAAGGGCTAACTTAGAGAATGGTTTCGATTTCGGCGTCGAGGGAGACGTGAGTGGCGGAGACGCCGTCGATGGAGTATTTTTCGCCGGAGGATTCAGAAAAATGGAAGAAGCGGCTGATGTGGTAGTCCTCGTCGAAGGCGGAAAAGAGGAGCTCGGTTTCGGCGCGGGAAAGTTGGAAAGACGAGAGAGGAACAGACTGGCCGAATTCCGGGACCAGCGCGCGGTACCGATCGACAAGTTGGCGAAGAGTCATAGAATTGGATGGGCGCGCGGAGTTAATTTCAGGCAGGATTTTAACACAGAGATCACAGAGGGCACGGAGGGCAGAAGCAGCGAACCTGGCTAGGGCCCTGCCCTCAGATGGAGAGCGTATGGTTTGTGGGGTTGATTGGGGATTGGTAAGATGAAGGGCGTGATTTAGACGAATGGAGGACAAAATTATGAGCATGGCGGTAGGGCAAACGGCACCGGATTTTACGCTGCCGAACCAGGACAAGAAGGAAGTGAAGCTCTCGGACTTTGCGGGAAAGAAGAATGTAGTCCTGGTGTTTTATCCCCTGGATTGGAGCCCAGTGTGCACGAACGAGCATGTGTGTCTCGTGAATGATATGAAAGCGTTCGAGTCGCTGGATGCGGAAGTTCTGGGAGTGAGCGTGGACAGCGTGTGGTCGCACAAGGCGTTCGCAGACAAGATGGGAATCAAGTATTCGCTGCTGGCGGATTTTCATCCGAAGGGGGCGATGAGCGAGAAGTATGGCGCGTATCTGGCGGATAAGGGGATCACGGGAAGAGCGATTGTGATCGTGGGGAAAGATGGGAAAGTGGCATGGATAAAGAATTACGATATACCCATGGTGCCTGACGTGAAGGAAGTGGCGGCAGCGCTTTCGCAGGTAAAGGCGGCGACGGCTTAGCAGGAATTAATGAAGTAAGGATGTAACGACGAGAAGATAAAGTAAAACGGGCCCCGTTTCGGCGAGGCCCGTTTTTTGTTTTTGGATGGCAGGAAAAACGCGCGCGAAGCTTCGTGTCTGCTTACTAAGGTCGCAGCATGCTACGCCCCAACAAGGATTGGGCGCAATTTATCTGGCAGACAAATCGTTGCGGACGACTGCGCCGCCCTTCATGACGAATTTTACGGATTCGAGAACGCGGACATCCGCGAGCGGATCGCCGGTAACGGCGATGAGATCTGCATAGTGGCGGGGCTCGAGCGCGCCTACTTTGCCGGGCCAACCGATGGCGTCGGCCGAGTTAATTGTGGCGGCCTGAATGGCATCCATGGGCTTCATTCCCCATTCGACCATTTTGGCGAACTGTTTTGCATTATCGCCGTGGGGATAGACGCCGGCATCGGTGGCGAAGGCCATTTTTGCGCCGGCCTGGAAGGCGCGGCGGAAATTTTCGCGTTGGAGGCGGCCTAGTTTCTTTTCTTTCTCAATGGATTCGGGCAGCATACCGGCCTTCGCGCCTTCCTGAAGAATGAAATCGTCATTGTAAATATCGAAATCGAGATAAGTCCCGTGCTGTTTGGCGAGGGTGATGCCTTCATCGTCGATCAGGCTGCTGTGCTCGATGGTATCAATTCCGGCGCGGATGGAGTCCTTGATGGACTGCGTGCCATGTGCGTGAGCGGCGACTTTACGGCCGAGCTTGTGGGCCTCCTCGGCAATGGCTTGTAGTTCCTCGAAAGTGTATTGCGGCGTGCCGGGCTGATCGCCTTTGCTGAGCACGCCCCCGGATGCGCAGACTTTGATGACGTCCGCACCGTACTTGATGGTTTCGCGGACTTTGGCGCGCACGGCCCACGGGCCGTCTGCAACCCCTTCCGCTTTATAGTGAAATTCGAAGGGGAGGAGATTGTTATCGCAGTGGCCCCCCGTAATGCTGAGAGGCGGGCCTGAGACAAGCATGCGCGGCCCTTCGATTTCGCCGGCATTGATGCCGTCGCGGACGGCGACGTCCGTGTAGCTGTCCGCGCCGACGTTGCGAATGGTGGTGAAGCCAGCATGGAGCGTGATGCGGGCGTTCTTGACTCCAGTGACGGCTTCGCGCGGGACGGAGATGCCAAGACCTTCATACCCGCTGCCAGTAGGATCGCTGGTGATGTGGGTGTGAACGTCAATCAAGCCGGGAAGGCAGGTTGCGGAGGAAAGATCGAGAGGTGAAACCCCTGCAGGAAGTTTGGCGGAGGCAGCCGGCCCGACGGAGGTGATCGCGCCGCCATCGTCGAAAACCACGACTTGATCGCTGAGCATGCGGCCCGCGCGAACATCGAGTAGCTTGCCGCAGCGAACGGCGCCGGGTGCGGCGTGTGCGAGACAAACAAAAACGAGACAAGCAATGAAGACAAGAAGCGTTTTGCGCATGAATTCTCCGTGAGATGGATGACTTAATGGTGCTAGCAGGATATATCGAGGAGCGAGAATTTGGAAATGCGCGCTAACGGCTGGAGGATTCGGGGACGGCCAGAGAACGGACGAAGAGGACGAGTTGCCAGCGCTGCTCTTCGGTAAGGCGGTTTTTGAAGGAGGGCATCGGCTTTCTGCCCCGGGTGATTTGGTAGAAGATTTCGCCGTCTGTGACACCGCTCATGCGCTTCGCGTCGGCGAGACTGGCGGGGGTGGGATAGTACGAGGCAGCATCCGGACCATCACCCTTTCCCGTTTGGCCGTGGCAGTTGGCGCATTTGTCGAGGTAAATCGCCTTCGCAGAAGCGAGAGCGGCTGGAGAGGATGGGATGGGATTTTTGCGGAGCTTGGCTGCTTCGGGGATTTTCCATTCTTGGCTTTGATAGATGGCGATGGCGACGGTGAGACAGATCAGGGCAAGGAGAGCGACGAAAAGAAATTTACTTAGGCGGAGAGTTCGCGGCGAGTTTGGGGTGGTGGACAAGAAGAAATTTTCGCATAGGGTGTTGGAAGACTGAAGAAGGAAATGTTTCTTTTAACACAGGGTGGACAGAGTCACAGAGAAGACTGAAGAGAAAGAAACAGGGACAAGCACAGTCAAGTCTGGGACCAAGAGGATCGGGACAGGCTTACTGGCCGCGGAAGATGAGCCAGAGGAGCAGGGCGTTGAAGAAGAGGATGGCGGCGGCAACGATCCAGGCGATAACCATGGTGAGGCGGGAATTGGTGAATTCACGCATTTTGTTGCGGTCGCCGGTGAATTGAATCAGGGGGATAACGGCGAAGGGCAACTGAAAACTGAGAACGACCTGGCTGAGGATGAGCAGCGAGGTGACCTTGTTTTCTCCGGCAATGCCGATGACGAGCACGGCGGGAAGAATGGCCAAAGAACGGGTGATGAGCCGGCGAAGCCAGGGCTTGAGACGGATTTGCAGAAAACCTTCCATGACGATCTGGCCGGCGAGAGTGCCTGTAAGAGTGGAGTTTTGGCCAGAAGCGAGGAGGGCGCAAGCGAAGAGGGTGCTGGCGAAGCTGACGCCGAGAACAGGACTGAGGAGTTTATAGGCGTCGGCGATCTCCGCGACGTTGTGCATGCCGCGAGTGTGAAAAGCAGCGGCGCCAAGAATCAGAATGGCAGCGTTGATGAAGAGGGCGAAACCGAGAGCAAGCGTGGAATCGAAAACGGCATAACGCATGGCTTCGCGTCGATCGCGGGTGGAGGAGCCGAAGGCGCGCGTCTGCACGATGCTGGAGTGCAGATAGAGATTGTGAGGCATGACGGTTGCGCCGAGAATGCCGATGGCGATGTAGAGCATTTCGCGATTGCGAAGGATTTCGGCGGTGGGCATGAGGCCGACGGCGGCTTCCCGCCAAATGGGGCTGGCGAAAAAGATTTCGTAGGCAAAACAGCCAGCGATCGTTGCAATCAGAGTGACGACGAATGCTTCGATGATGCGGAAGCCGCGGCCTTGCAAAGCGAGGACGATCAGGACGTCGAGGCCGGTGATGATCACGCCGACGATAAGGGGCAAACCGAAGAGAAGTTTGAGAGCGACGGCGGAGCCAAGAACTTCAGCGAGATCGCACGCGGCGATGGCGATTTCGCAGATGATCCAGAGCGCTATGGAAGTGCGGCGCGAATAATGTTCGCGGCAAGCTTGCGCCAAGTCGCGCCCGGTGGCGATGCCGAGCTTGGCGGATAGCGCTTGGAGAAACATCGCCATGAGATTGCTGGTGAGAATGACACTGAGAAGCGTGTAGCCAAATTTCGAGCCGCCGCCGATGTCGGTGGCCCAGTTGCCGGGGTCCATGTAGCCGACGGCCACCAGATAGCCGGGGCCCGCAAAAGCAAGGACCTTGCGAATCCATGAAGCGGTATGCGAAATGGGGATGCTGCGATGGGCTTCGGGGAGAGACGGCGCACCGAGCGAGATACGCGCCGCGGGATGCGAGGAATTCGCCGGAACCGATGCGGTATCCGAGGCGGGCTCGGTCTCGAGTTGTGGCGGAAGAGCCGGTGGCATGATTCTCTTTTAATGATACGTGGTAACTAAATTTTAGTTAACTACAGTAAAGCTCCATCATAAACTAGACTTAATAAGAGCGCTTGTCAATAGGACTTAGGAAAATTGTTGCCAATCGAGGACGCTGGGGGAATGGATTGCTGTTTCGCAAGCAAGCAGAAGAGGAATGGCTGTGATACCTTCGGAGATGCCGCGAAGCAAGCGGACGATACAGGGAGAAGACGATGGAAGAGCAGCACCCAGTGCAGGGGCAAGTGCAGATCAAAGCGGACGAGAAAGAGCTGCAGGGGCAGTACAGCAATTTGGTGATGCTGCACCACAATCTCGAAGAGTTCACTTTGAACTTTATCTATATTTTCCCGAACGGCGCGCAGGGAAAGCTGTTGAGCAGCGTCATTGTGAGTCCGGGGCACGCCAAGCGCATACTGAGGGCGCTGGGAGAAAATATTTCGCGATATGAAGCGCAGTTTGGGCCGATCAAGGAAGCGCCGGAAGGCGGGACGCCGCCGACGCCGAATGTCGGATTTGTGCAGTAGACCGTGGCTTCCTGGATAAACATTGAGTCCCAGGTGCGGAGATTCAGAGTCGCACCTTGTACGTCCACGATGGCGTGCTAAACTAGATGTCTGCGTTGTGGAAGGGCCTGTAGCTCAGGTGGCTAGAGCGCGCCCCTGATAAGGGCGAGGTCGGTGGTTCAAGTCCACCCAGGCCCACCATTCCCCTGTTTTCGCCCCGGCGGGCTGGACGAACTCACCCTGGAAAAATACGCGCACGATTTCAAGAATATTTGCGTTTGGTTTTCTCCCTTCCGAAACGCGGACGAAACACCTGGCGCGTGCAAGAAAAAATTTGGGCGGGAGCGACCCGGTGAGCACGTTTGGGCGGCAAAACCGCACAAACACCCGGGTCCCCTCCCGCCCAAATCGAGGTTTTCGTCCGCGGTCTTTTTTCAGACCCGATTTCCGCAGTCCCTTCTTTGGCGGAGCCTTACGACGGGGGCCAGGTGAACGGAAAGCTTATATTTAGGGGTGAACACTACGAGTGTTCCTGTGTTCACCCTCGGTGGCATGTCGCAGAACGCGAGCGGTACTTTTTGACCAGAACACTGCCTGTGTTTCAGTGTTCTGCCGCGCTGAACCACAGGGGAGGGGAAAGACGAGCCCTTAGGGCTTAGGCGGATTGCTACGCTCGGGGTTTGGCATTGGCGGGAACTTCTCAAGGACGGCGTCGTTTCCTACTGATTGAAGTACAAATTGAGCGTCGAAAAGTCCCATCTGACCAAACCCCAGAAAATCCGCTCGGTCTGTATCTTTCCGTTTTAGATGGAAGGCATGAATATCGTCCGAGACGGCATCAATTCTTCCGGTGAAGGTTGCAGCGACGCGGTAGAACGTCCAACTGTCAGCATCCTTGTTTTTCATGCTTCGCTCGTCCGCTTTGGCCCGGGCCATCATCAACTTCTGAAAGCGCTGGAAATTTGCATCCTGAACCAGCTTTACTGGCACAGGTAATATCAATCTTCCCTCTGCGTCTTCCGATCCAGGTCTTGCTCCCCCGCTAACGGTGGCAACCAGGTCAGGCGGGCCTCCCCCATTGCCGTATGCAAACCAGAGTGAGGCTGTACACCCATCCGCGCCCAACTCCGAGTATTCAAAATTCCCAGAAGCATATCCGCGAATACGAACCATTTTATTGTTGAACGCGGAAGGATGTTCGAGAATAGCGCACACAGTAGTCTCAATGGGTTTCTGCTGAGCAGCAAGCTTTGATTCTTCCTCGTTTACCGGCGTAATGCACGCCAACAGGCCCTCTTGGGTGCTCCCGAGGCGGACCGGTTTCATGCAGGTTGTTACTCTGACCCGATTGCCATCATAGACTTGTGACCTTTTCCCCAAAGCCAAATTGAGTAAGCCTCTCGAATCGTATTCAACCTCATAGACGTTCCCGTTTGCATCGCCTGCCAACCCGTAGGCGGATTTGAAGAATCCAAAAGCACTGTAGTACAGGATGTGGAACGGTTTGCGGTCCTGAAATGCAGCCTGAGCACAAGCCGTTGTCTTGGCATCTGGTCTGTTTAGGGTTGTGCTTCCACAATCCGTTGGGTTGCCGCCGTTCGATGCCGAGAGCGAGGTTAGCCTACTGCCAATGAATTGGTCGGCTGAATCGGATTGGGTTTTTGCGGATGCGAGCGATGACAAGAAGATGAGGCAAGACAACAAAATGAGTGGGGCGTTCAATCTCATTCAAATAACCATTTCCGTTCCAGACTATTGGACACCACGGCCTAGACAAGGGTGTCTGTCGGCCGACTCCAAAACTAGCTCCGCATTTTGCCATATTCCAGATGCGTCGGATAACCGGAGAGGCTGGTTACTGGGACGCGCTTTCCCCCCGCAGCGGGGTTTCCGAAGGGCACTTGGGCGCAGTCGATGACCGGCGCTCGATGCTCTTGGTTAGAATCAGAGCAGCGAGAGTTCTCCAATGTGCGGAAGCCATGCGACAATTTGACCCAGCGGAAGGGTTCTAAGATCGTCAACCAGGGCCCACCATTCCCTGTTTTCGCCCCTGCGGGCTCGACGAACTCACCCTGGAAATATACGCGCACGATTTCAAAAATATTTGAGTTTGGTTTTCTCCCTTCCGAAACACGGACGAAACACCTGGCGCATCGAAGAAACAATTTGGGTGGGAGCGACCCGGTGAGCACGTTTGGGCGGCAAAACCGCACAAACACCCGGGTCGCTCCCGCCCGTGGCAGTGTTTCGTCCGCGTACTTTAGAGAGTATGTTGGAGCCTGGATGTAGTTGTGGGTACTCTAGTTGAGCAGCGCTCGCGCTGAACCGATATCTGAAGGGGTGCTGAACGAGGCGAAACAGCCCCGTTCAGTTCCTGACAACAGCCCGCAACGACAGAGCCATCATTCTGGGACGCTGTCAAATGTCCCGCAAGGGCACATTGCCAATAAAATAACTATCTAAACAATACTATTAGCACTTTTACCAGTAAGAGCGTTAATTAGAAGTGGACAGCACGGTTAGGGTTTCCCAATAGGAACATCGCTCTTTGGGACAGGTTCGCCGCGGGATTCAAAATGTCATCATTGCGACGAAACGAGTTTTCTGGGATGGAGAACTTATGGCGAAGTCTGTACGAGCTTTGATTCTGGTCAGCCTATGTTTAGTTCCTATAAACCTTGCATTCGGGGATGATCCTGCCACGCCTAGTGGCCCGACGACAATCACCATTGCGGAAGCAGAAGCCTTACTCAATCTGGTCCCTGTCATACAGGACCTTCGCGCCAAAGGAATAATCGTAAAGTCGGAGATGCAATCCGTATCAACCATGAACAACAAGGATTATTACTTTTTCTGGATTTACGATGCGACGGCGCAAAAACAGCGGGACACCGGTTCGATTAGCGTTGGAAACTATGCGGTCAATAAGCACACAGCAGATGTGCGGGTCTGGCAGGTATCCAATGATGTTTTTCATGGAGATGATGGCGTTTTGGTCGCAACGAGCGAACTTGCGCGGTTGCAGGAAGAACTTCGCGAAAAGCACGGCATCAATTCCACGGTAGTTCAACAAAATCGATCTGAGCATTTGGCAGACAAAATCATCCCTCGCGCGGCAGCTCAGTCCGCAGTGCGCTTACGGGTCACTGAACGCCTGGCTGACACCTCAGAGGTTAGCTGTTGGAAGAAGGGCAGCGACCACGCCATTTCTCGGCTGGGTCACAGCCCCATCATTTCTTCTACCGCTGGTTCTCGCGCATACGCGGAGGTGGAGGCGACAGCTTTCAGCCCCAAATACCAAGAGACCTATACTGGACCGCTCTGTGAGAATATCTCACGTCTATTTCTCGCAGGACCAGAAGAATCGGAATTTAAGCTTGCATACTCACAGGCCCCGCCGGATATCGCTGATGGAAACAGCCTAAAACTCATTGATTGGTCGCCAGACGGTGGCTATCTTCTGATGGAGCGGACCATCTGGAAGTACGAATCGGAAGGGGACTACACCGATATTGTGCTGTTTAATGTCAGTTCCGGTGCGGCAATCGCGCCTGACCTGCCTAAAATCCTTGAGGCTCGGTTTGGTAAGGATTGTTGGTCTTCAAACTCCGTCGTTGGATTTACGCCCGAAGGCAATGTCGTAGTCGCTGTTAGCCCTTTGGAGGATGAATACTACAACGAAGGCGCGACGTCTTGCGTGAAGCAGAGGACTCTAATAGCTCTGGATACAAAGCGTGGATTGCAAGACATCGCTGAGGTGTTACGTGGCAATTTCAAAGCGGAGCGCTACGGCCAACTTGCTAAACCACAGGCACCAAGAAACTGACAAGGAGTCTGGCGAGCAGCCTCAACCTAGTGCCTGGTGAGTCTTCTAACCGGAGAAGTTCGTACTGGTAAGCAGCGAGAGCTCTCGACGGTGCGGAATCCCTGCGACGATCTGACTCAGCGGAAGGATTCTAAAATCGTCAACTAGGGCCCACCATTTCCAGAAGTTGAAGCCTCGAGATTTTAGTTTAGAAGCAAGCCTTCGCGCGCCCCTCCTGCGCAAAACCTCTGCTAAATAAGTCCGAGTAGAAACTGTCCCAGCCTGAAGTAAAGAGACCAAGTTCTGTCCGCGAACCGATTCGCATCTGGCATCGAGCCGTTTGGGACGTAAGTGGAGCTAGCAATCCGAGTGAATGGAATCGGGGGAGAATTCCAAAACGGTACAGCTGTTCCCACATCCGCATGTTGTCAAAATCTGAGTTCTGAAAGATGCCAGCAAACAAAGAAGATGGGGCGTGAAGCTGCTCGGAAATGCAACGGAGCGTGGAACTAAAGTTGCCCCTGAATTCACCGATGCAGCATCTGAGAGCTCTGAATGACACGGTTTGACAACCTGGAGATCCTGCGCAGCGTACTGGAAGAGCTGCCGGTCGGTGTGTACCTGGTAGGACGGGACGGGAAGATCTTGTTTTGGAATTGGGGAGCTGAGCGAATTACCGGCCATCTGCGACAAGACGTAGTGGGGCACGTATGCCGCGAGGATTTTCTCGGAAACACGGAAGAAAACGGGGGGCAGGTGTCGGGAGCTTCGGCGGCCCTGGAAGCCGTGTTGAGAGATGGAAAAACGACCGAATCGCAAGTTTCCTTCCGCCACAAATCGGGTCATCTAGTGCCAGTGCGATTGCGCGCATCGGCGATACGTGATGCGCAAGGGACAATCATAGGAGTGGCGGAGTGTTTCGATGAAATTGTGGACGTTGCGGAGTGGGATAGGCGGCACAGCAAACTTGCCGAATATGGGTGCCTGGATGCCGCCTCCGGTGTACTGACACACAAGATGGTTGACTTGCGGCTGCGTGAGTGCCTGGCGACGTACGCCGAGCAGCAAGTTCCCTTCTGCGTCCTAACCATTGCTTTTGACCGCCTGGAAGATGTGAAGGCGCGCTACGGGATGGGAGCGATTGCGGCAGTGCTGCGCGTTGCGGGGCACACCATAGAGAATAGCCTGCGACCCACGGATTTTGTCGGGCGGTGGCAAGAAAATGAGTTTCTGGGGATCGTAACGGAATGCGCGATTGGCGAAATTCCGAAGGTCGGTGAACGCTTAAGAAAAATGATTTCGGCCGCGAAAATTACGTGGTGGGGAGATTCCGTGCCAGTGACGATATCGATCGGGGCAACGGCGGTGAAAAACGGAGACGATGTGAGCGAGATGACGCGGCGTGCGGAGGGGGCGCTCCGCGAAAGCACTTCGCAAGGCGGGAATCGGATGGTGGTGTGGAACGATTAGAAACGGAAAGCCAATTGAGGATCAATTTGAAATGTTCGTGATCATAGGAATCGTAGTGGTGTTCGGCGCGGTGCTGGCGGGGTACTTGATGGAGCACGGCAACTTGAGGGTGCTGATCCAGCCGGCAGAGCTGGTCATTATCGCGGGGGCCGCGGCAGGAACGGTACTAATCGCGAACCCGCTGCACATACTTAAAGCCATCGCGGGAGGAATCGGCGGAGTGTTTGGAGGAAGCCGGTTCGGAAAAGAGAAGTACCTGGAGACGCTGAAGATGATGTACGAACTTTTCACCCGAGCTCGGAAAGAGGGGCTGATGGCGCTCGAGACGGACAGCGATGCTCCGGATAAGAGTCCGGTTTTTTCGAAGTATCCAAAATTCCTGAAGGAGCATCACGCGCTGGCGTTCGTGTGCGACACGATAAGAATGGCATCAGGCGGAGGAGTCGAGCCGTTTGATGTCGACCAGATGATGGAGCTGGACATGGACGTGCACCACCACGATTCGGCACAGCCAATTGCGTCCCTTTCGACGATGGCGGATGCCTTGCCCGGCTTGGGGATTGTGGCGGCGGTTCTCGGAGTGGTGATCACCATGGGAGCGCTGGGCGGGCCTCCGGAGGAAATCGGGCACAAAGTGGCGGCGGCGCTGGTCGGAACGTTTCTGGGAATCCTGCTTTGCTATGGACTGATCGGGCCAATCGCCTCAAACATGGCGAAGTCCGCGGACGAAGAACATGCGTATTATCACGTGCTGAGAGTGGCGATGGTGTCCTTCATGAAGGGAACGCCGCCCACCATAGCGGTAGAGTTCGCCCGCCGGGCGATTCCTGGACACGTGCGGCCGACATTTCAGGAAACGGAAAAATACATCAAAAGCTCGGGCGGAGCGGCGGCGGCGCCTCCGGCGGCGGAAGCAGCGGCGTAAGAAAAGGGCAATCTCATGGCGGGAACGCCTCCCATTATCATCAAGAAGAAAGTAGGCCACGGCAGACACCACGGCGGTGCGTGGAAGGTCGCATACGCGGATTTTGTGACGGCCATGATGGCGCTATTTATCGTGCTATGGCTGATGAACAGCAGCAAACAGATTCAGGAGGCGGTCGGGGGATATTTCAAGGATCCCACAGGGACCGCGAAACAAGTTGGCAGCGACCAAGTCGGTGCAGCGGATAATTTTGTGTTGTCCAAAGACAATATGGAGGAACTCAAGGAGCAGCTTCAAAAAGCGATCAAGGAAGTGCCGAAGTTCGACAAGCTGAAGAATCACATAGACATGACGGTGACGAATGAAGGACTGCGGATCGAACTGACGGAATCCGCAGCGGGCACTTTCTTCGACAGCGGCAGTCCGAAAATCAGCGAGGATGGCGGAGCGCTGCTGATCATGCTTGCACAGGAGCTGGGAAAACTGCCCAACAAACTGGCGATCGAGGGACATACCGATTCAAAGCAATACCCGGAAGGTAGCAATTATGGGAACTGGGAACTATCCTCCGACCGGGCAAATGCCGCGCGACGACTGATGCAAATGAATGGGATTGGGGAAAACCAAGTCACTCAAGTCCGGGGATTTGCCGACCAAAGACTACGCGACAAGGCGGATCCGATGGATCCGGCGAACCGAAGAATTTCACTGATTGTTCAGTATCTGAACAAGAAGCCGGCCGAAACGCCAGCGGCGGAAAATAAACCTGCCGAAGCGAAGCCAAGCGAGGAAACGGCGAAGCCCGTGGAGAAGCCGGTGGACAAGAAGTGATTTCCCACCTCGAAGCCGGAACGCAAGCAAACTGATTTGCATCCAACCAAAAGATAGGAGCGACAGGGGATTTGCATGTCCCTGCTGATTTTTCAGATACCAGGAGGAAACATGCGCAGCAAATGCAGTTGGCTCGTGTTCGGCACAATCTGGCTCGTGGCAAGCGCTGGGGCGAACGCGCAGGGCTTCGCGAACAAATGGGAACTGACACCATTTGCAGGATATGAAACCAGCGGTGCATATCCCGTGAACCCGACGTTGAACACGGTGGGCGTGACGAACGTACGAGCGGATGGCGGAGTAAGCTTCGGAAGTTTCGTCGATTATTCACTGACAGAGAATGCTCAGATTGATTTCATGTGGAACAGGAATCCAACCTCGTACAGCGAGCTGCAGATTCCCAACCCGGGCTACGTGAAGGCTTATGATTCCGATATCGATCAATACCAGTTTGGTGCGTTGTACATGCTGATGGGCAGTGAACATAAATGGCGGCCATACATCGTAGGCGGGTTGGGATTCACGCATGAGTACAACTCGGGACAGACGCCGAACCGAACGGATTTTGCGTATAGTTTGGGCGCTGGAGTGAAGTACGAACTGAGTCCGCACATCGCCTTTCGAGGGGACGCACGGTATATGCCCACATATGCGAATTCTTCTCTCGGCACGTATTGCGATCCTTTTTATGGCTGCTACACGGCGAAAGTATCGAACTATCAGAGCCGCGGAAATTTTGTTGCTGGGGTCGTATTCAAATTCTAGCGACGGATGCCTTCGGCAGATTCGCGGAAAAGAAAAGCGAGAATCTCGCCCGGGCGGGTTGATCGAAAACATTCGCGACAGGGCAGGTGAAGTTCGCATCTCGTATTCCGATTCACTCATAACGAAGAGCGACGATGGCATCGACGCGCATGGCGCGGCGAGCGGGAACGAAACAGGCCGCAAGCGCAACGGCGACAAGAAGCACGATGACGGACAAGAAGATGAGCGGATCCGTGGCGCTTACGCCGTAGATCATTGTGGCAAGAAGCCGGGTCATGGCAAGAGCAGCGGCGACACCAAGAACGACGCCAGCCAAAACCAGCTTCAAGCCTTCTCCCAAGATCAGCCGCAAGACGTCGCGCGGATGAGCGCCGAGGGCCATGCGCACACCGATTTCGCGTGTGCGCTGGGAGACGGCGAAGGAAATAACTCCATAGATGCCCACGCTTGCGAGGATTAATGCGAGGGAAGCGAAGAGTCCCAAAAGAAACATCATGAAGCTGCGGAGGGCCAGGGATCGCGAAAGGACTTGATCCATCGAGCGGACCGAGCCAGTCGGAACGGTGGGATCGACCGCGGCGATGGCGTCGCGGACGGAGCGGCTGAGGCTGAGAGGATCGACGCTGGCACGGACAAGAACACTCCGCGGGAACCAGCCCTCGAAAAGTGCGGACGTGCCGTAGGAGGCCTGGGCAGCGGGAATGAAAGTGGCGGGAGACACGGGTTGGTCGAGGTAAGATTTCACGTCGCCGACCACGCCAACGATTTCGCAGGGAGTTTTGCCAAGAAAAATCTGTTCACCGATGGGGCTGCGGCTGGGAAAGTGTTCTCGAACAAAGGCCTGATTAACGATGACCACTTTGGCACCCATCTCTGAATCCGCTTCGGAAAATGTGCGACCTTGGCGCAGCGGAATGCCCAGGGTCTGGAAGAAGCCGGGAGTGATCTCCCGGTAGTCGACGCTGTACCATTTTTCAGAGCCAGGCAATCGGACGCCGTTGTTTCCGCCGCGTTCGAGCGGGAGGCCTGCGGCAACGACGGCGGCGGCATCCACGCCGGGAATGGCTTCGAGACGTTGAACGATGGCTCGGTCAAACGTGGCGATTTGCGATTCGGAATTGTAGTTCGAGCCGATCACCCAGAACTGCGCGGAAAGAATATGGTGAGGATTGAAGCCGGGATCGGTGTGGAGCAATTTTGAAAATGTGGCGATCATGAGGCCGGCGCCGGTGAGAAGAATGACGGAGAGAGCGAATTCGCCGATGATGAGGATCTGACGCAAGCGAGCGCGACCGGGAGCGGCACTGGATCGGCCAGCGCCTTCCTTGAGAGCTTCGTTGATACCGGCGCGGCTGGCTTCGAGGGCAGGGGCAAGTCCGAAAAGGAGCCCTGTAGACAGCGAGAGAAGAAATGTGAAGAGGAAGACCCATCCGTCGAGATGAACAGCCGAGGCGCGAGGCAGATCGACGGGTGCGAGCGCGAGAAGCGAACCCAGGCCGAGATAAGCAACGAATATGCCGAACGCGCCGCCCGCGAGCGCGACGAGCATGGATTCGGTGAGCAACTGCTGAAAGAGGCGGCCGCGGGATGCGCCCATAGCGATACGGACGGCAATTTCCCGGCCGCGCAAACCGCCTCGAGCGAGAAACAGGTTGGCGACGTTCGCGCAAGCAATCAGCAGAACAAAACCAATGGACCCGAGCAAGAGCAAGAGATAGGGACGAACATCCGCTCCGATCATTTGCTGGTACGGCCGAAAGCTGATGACGAGTTCCTTGCCGACCACTCCAGGGAATTCGCGGCGGAAGTCTTGCGTCACGATATTCATTTGGGCCTGAAGCCGCGCGGGAGTGACGTCCGGTTTTAGACGGGCCAGCACGCCGATGTTTTCTCCGCTGCCGGCAGATTTGGCAACGAGCGCGAGAGGCGTCCAAACATCCGCGGAACCACTATTCGGAAGATCGGTGGCAATCGCGATGGCGGCAAAATCGCGCGGCATGACGCCGATGAGAGTGAAAGGTTCGCCATTCAGAAGGATGTTGCGGCCGATTAGGGCGGGATCGGAAGCGAATCGGCGGGCCCAAAGGTTATGACTGATGATGGCGACGCGCTGGCCGTCGCCTGCGTTGTCTTCGGGAGTGAAGTCGCGGCCAAGCGCCGGGTGGATCCCGAGAACACTGAAGTAGGAAGAATCAACGGGCATGCCGCGCAGGTGTTCGGCGGCATTTCCGACCGCCAGGTTGTAGCCGACCGAAGTGTATCCGGCGATATTCTCAAACGGTTCGGTGTAGGTCTTTAATTGCCCCAATTCGCGGGAATCGAGGTCCATTTCGTCGCTCTGCTGTTTGTAGCTTTCGGCCAGTTCGACGATGCGATCCGGGTTGGGAAAAGGAAGCGGGCGGAGCAGGATGCCATAGACGATGGTAAAGATGGCGGTGTTCGCGCCGATCCCGAGAGCCAGCGTGAGAAGGGCGACGAAAGTGAAGCCGGGCGATTTGGCCAGAACGCGGAAACTGTATCGAATATCTTGCCAGAGGGTGGTCATCGAACACCTCGCGAAACACTGGGCCGAGGCAGGTTGACGCAGGGCTTCGTCGCTGACTGGTCCCTGCCTAAAGGACGGCGGGCCTGACGAAATATTTCTGGGGAGAGCTTAGTGAGAGAGAAATAAATTGGCCGGAGGCTAGGGTCCCCCATACCC
>DATJXZ010000025.1:0-17700 GCA_035499815.1 Candidatus Solibacter sp.
TCAGTCTCTCGCAGCGGCAGGAAATCGCGGCGGCAATTCCAAGCTCGAAAATTCATAAGTAGGGCCGGTCTCGCGCGTTTGGCCGAATAGCCAAACGTGTCGTCACCGATCCTCCTGCGGGCCAGGCGATGTTTGGCGTAGCCTCCGGGACTCGTTGCGCCCACCACATCCTGTCATCCACGTCTCCGGGTTTGAAGCAGTAAATTGGTGGACGTGACAGGGTTCGAACCTGCGACCCCCTGCTTGCAAAGCAGGTGCTCTCCCAGCTGAGCTACACGCCCACGGCGGTACTGTCTTTCATTTTATTGCATTTGCACTCGTTCGCAAACTCCTAAACGCCATTGTTTTCCTCCGCCGTGTACGCATCCCGCAGAGCGGCCATCCTTGCTACCGAGGCCGCGAATCCCTTGCAGCTCTGCCTCTGATTTATAATTTTCAGTACTTGACATTACCGTTATCGTGCGCTTACGCTTCCTTTGCGATGGAGTTAGACTCATCCCTCTCTTGGCTCGCGCTGGCCCTCACGCCAGGGCTTGCTTCTCGTCTGTCCGCGCGCCTGCTAAAGCGGTTTGGTTCGCCTGACGCCGTTTTTCGCGCCCCATTGACTGAACTTGAAGGTTGCAGCCTTCCCGCCCCCGTCGCCCAGGCAGTCTTTAAAAAGGAAGCTTTCAAGCGCGCCGAAAAGGAGCTGTCGGCCACTCGAAATATCGACCGTTGCCGTCTCATCAACTGGACCGAACCCGAGTACCCGCAAAGCCTGCTCCAAATCTATGATCCGCCGGTGTTGCTCTACATCCGAGGCGATCCGGAAGTCCTTAATCTTCCCTCTCTCAGCATCGTCGGCACGAGAAAACCCACTCTCTATGGCACGCAGATGGCGCAGCAACTCGGCCGCGATCTCGCCGCACGTGGCCTCGTGATCGTCAGCGGCATGGCTCGTGGCATCGATGCCATCGGCCACCAGGGCGCCATGACCGCCAATGGCCGGGCTATCGGCGTCCTGGGGACAGGTATCGATGTCTGCTACCCGAAGGAAAACAAGAAACTCTACGAAAAAGTATTGCAACGCGGCGCCATCATCAGCGAATTCCCTCTTCGCACTCATCCCGCGCCAGAAAATTTTCCAATTCGCAATCGCATTGTTGCGGGAGTGCCGCTGGGCGTCATCGTCATAGAAGGCGCCCAATATAGCGGTTCGCTCATCACAGCCCGTCTGGCGATGGAATTTGGCCGCGAAGTCTTCGGCGTTCCCGGAAACGTAACGCAGCCCGTTAGCTTCGCTCCGAATCAGTTGATCAAGCAGGGCGCCAAGTTGGTCACAAATGCCGAGGACGTGGTCGAAGAGCTTCCCACGCCCGTTCGCGCCGCGCTCGTCAAAGCCGAACAGCCTGAAGCCGCTCAGAGAGAATTGCTCGTTGCGGCCTCCTTGAATCCTTCCGAAACGAAGATATACGAACTGCTCAGCGCCGACGAATCCAAACCCATTGATGACATCGTTGAACGATCTGGCTTGAACTCATCCGAAGTTCTCGCTACGCTTTTTGATCTGGAAATGAAAGGCATTGTGCGGCAGTCGCCGGGGAAGCAATTCAGTAAGGTGTTGTTTTAGCGGCAGATAAGCCGCGAATCGCTAGTCTCCGCTCCTGCATCTAACGTCTGAAAGTATCCCAAAGGCTGATATCAGCATCTACGTGTTGGTTAGCGAGAAGGACACACGCCGCTCTGTCAGCCCTTCCAGCAGAACAGTACGGGGTTACAAAGACAAGATGGCTCGTTCGCTTGTGATCGTTGAGTCGCCCGCAAAGGCGAAGACAATTAATAAGTACTTGGGGCGGAATTTCCTCGTCAAGGCCTCCATTGGCCACGTTATGGATCTGCCCAAGAAGTCCATCGGCATTCGTCTGCCCGGCGAAGAAGAAGGAAACGGAAAAAAGAAGAAAAAGTCGAAGGCAAAAAAAGGGAGCAAGAAAGCCGCGAAAGCAAAAGATAAGCCGATTGGAAAAATCATCAAGCTCAGTGACGAAGATATTTTTGAGCCCACGCTCCAGATCATCAGCGGCAAAGGGAAAATAATTAACGACTTACGGAAGGCGGCCAACGCCGCCGATGCCGTCTATCTGGCGGGCGACCCCGACCGCGAAGGCGAAGCGATCTCCGCCCACCTTGCCATGGTCCTTTCCAAGCCGTCAAAGTTTGAAGAGCAGGAACCAACTGTCTCCCGCTTTAAGAAGAAGTTTGCGAAGCCGGAACCTGCGCCTGTTGAAGAGCCAAAGGATGCTCCCAAGAAAGAAGCCATCGCGATCGACCCAAAAAAAATCTTTCGCGTAACCTTCAACGAAATCACCCCAAAAGCCATTCGCGCCGCTTTCGAGCATCCCCGCAAGGTGGATGCAAATCTTGTAGACGCCCAGCAAGCCCGCCGCGTGCTCGACCGCATCGTGGGCTACAAAGTTTCGCCCATTCTCTGGGACAAGGTACGCCGCGGACTTTCCGCGGGCCGCGTGCAAACGGTGGCTCTGCGCTTAATCGTCGAGCGCGAACAGCAAATCCGCGCATTCATTCCCCAGGAATACTGGACCATTCACGCGACGCTCGACGCAGGCCAGCCGCCCCTCTTTGAAGCGAAGCTCTTCAAATACGCAGGCGAGGATATCGAAGTATCAAACCAGGAAGCGGCCGATAAGATTGTCTCCGCGGTGAGCAAAGCGAAATGGCAGGTTGCAAACGTCACGCAAAAAGAAAAGAAGCGAAATCCGCCGCCCCCCTTCACCACCTCAAAGCTGCAACAGGCCTCCTATAACCGGCTCCGCTACTCGGCAAAGAACACCATGCGCGTGGCCCAAGGCCTTTACGAAGGTGTGGAGCTGGGTGACGAAGGTTCGGTTGCGCTGATCACCTACATGCGCACGGACTCTGTAAATGTCTCGCAGGATGCCTTGGCGCAAGTGCGTGAACTCATTCCGCAAAAATTTGGCTCCGCCTACCTGCCCGAGAAACCCAACTACTACAAGTCCAAGAAAGATGCGCAAGAGGCGCATGAAGCTGTCCGTCCGACGGACGTGACGCGCACGCCGGAAGACGTCCGCAAGTATCTGAAAGAAGATCAGTTCAAGCTGTACCAATTGATATGGCAGCGGTTCGTGGCGTCGCAAATGATGCCAGCCGTCTTTGATCAGACTACAATCGACATTTCGGCGGGGGATTACACTTTCCGCGCCAACGGTTTGGTCCAGAAATTCGCGGGCTATTTG
This sequence comes from Candidatus Solibacter sp., assembly GCA_035499815.1. GTDB lineage: Bacteria > Acidobacteriota > Terriglobia > Acidiferrales > UBA7541 > Acidiferrum. The sequence continues at coordinate 3,252 of DATJXZ010000025.1, forward strand.
AGCGTTTACCAGACGGCCGCTGTGGATATCGCCGACGATGATAAAAGTGATGAAGACGAGGGCAATGCTCTTCCTCGCCTGGCGGAAGGCCAGGCCCTGAAGCTGGACAAAATTCGCCCTGATCAGCACTTCACACAGCCGCCGCCCCGCTACAACGATGCGACGCTCGTTAAGGAACTCGAAGAGAAAGGCATCGGACGTCCTTCGACCTATGCCTCGATCATTTCCGTTATCGTCGAGCGCGAATACGTCACAAAAGAGCAGGGACGTTTCTCACCGACCATGCTGGGCGAACGAGTCAGCTCGCTTCTGATCAAAAGCTTTGAGGATATTTTCGACGTAACCTTTACCGCCCGGCTCGAAGAAGAGCTCGACGAAATTGAAGAAGGCAAGCTTCCCTGGCGGGATGCCGTCAAGGAATTCTGGGAGAAGTTCGTCATCGACCTGGATAAAGCCGACGACGAAATGCTTTCCTACAAAGCCGGCATACCTACTGGCAAGAAATGTGAAAAGTGCGGCGAAGGCGAGCTACTCGAACGCATTAGCCGTTTGGGCTTCTTTTTGGGGTGTTCGCGCTATCCGGACTGCGATTTCATTCAAGATCTTTCGCCTGCGGTACCGGAGGCCGCTCCGGGCGAGACAAAAATCGAGTACTGCCACAACTGCGGCAAAGAAATGGTCATCAAGGCGGGCAGATTCGGACCCTTCCTTGCGTGCTCCGCCTATCCTGATTGCCAGACCACGCGCCGGCTCGTCGAGGGCACGCGCAAATCCATGAGGCCCGATGAACCGCTCGACGAAAAATGCTCGTTATGTGGCAACGGCCTAATCAAGAAGCACGGGCGATTCGGCGATTTCATTGGCTGTTCTGGCTATCCCAAATGCAAGTACACGCGCCCGATCACACTAGGGATCAAATGTCCCAAGTGCAAAGAAGGCGAATTTGTTCGCCGTGGCAGCGCAGGCAAAGGGGGCCGCGGCCGCCCGCGCATTTTCTACGGTTGTTCTCGCTATCCCGAATGCGATTTCACCACACCCCACATGCCGATCGCCGACCCGTGCCCAAAGTGTGGCGCGCCCTTCGTCGTCGAGAAGAAAACCAAAATTGGCACCGTCCATGCATGCCTGAAAGAAGGTTGCGATTGGGAAAAGTTGGCTCCCGAGGCTCCAGTGCATGCTCACGCTGAAGAAGAGCCCACGCCGGTCGGCGCAAAATCCTAGTATTCATCGCGCCCGCCCATCCCGTTCGTCAATCCAAAACTCGCAAAAGCTTTGCCAGGCTACTTGACCGGTTCTGGAACCGTGTAATTCTGGTCGGTATAGGCCACCAACGGCGTGCCTTCCTTGCTCTCTACATTTTTTCCGTGCTCGATCAGTCCGATTGGCCCGAATAAAACAGTTAACGCCACAGCGGTGCCTTCTTTGCCTTTCGTCCCGCGCAGTCTCAGCCGTCCGTCACCCACCAAATTATGTTAAATAGTCAAGCGAGGATGATCTCTTGACGCCACTCGCTGATGCTCGATTCGTCCATTCCCCGCGCCCGCTACGCCCCTGTGCCCTATAATCAATTGCGACAATGCGGCTGTGCCCGCATCCCAATATGAAAACGGCTATCGCCAAGTACCTCGAATATCTCCATGCGGTAAAGAACTCCTCTCCTCACACGATCGCGAACTATGGCAAGGATCTCGATCAGTTCGTAACCTACCTGTCTCCACCCGGTCTCGACCCGCCTGCACTGAGCGGCATCACGCACACCACTATCCGCGAGTTTGTTGGTCACTTGCACGATCACGGACTCCAGAAAAGTTCCATCGCACGGAAACTCGCCTCGCTCCGCTCCTTCTTCAAATATTGCGTCCGCGAAGGCCGCTTGCTGGAAAACCCCGCCAGGCTCGTCCCCACACCCAAATTGCCCAAACGAATTCCTTCTGTGCTATCTGCCGAGGAGATGAACGGTTTTCTCAATCAGCTGGCGGAAATGGGCCCAACAGCCGGCAGCACAGGCCAGCCTCCCAAAGAGACTTCGAGGCGCAAGTCGAAAACCTTTGGTGCCGGGCTTGCCAGGATGGAAGACGAAAGCCTGCTGCTGCGCCGCGATCGCGCTCTGCTCGAACTCCTCTACGCCGCAGGACTTCGCGTCAGCGAACTTACCGGCCTCAATCTCGTCGACATCGAACAAAAAGAACGCATCCTGCGCGTTCGTGGCAAGGGCGACAAGGAACGGATCGTCCCTTACGGCTCAAAAGCCCAGGCGGCTCTCGATAAATATTGGCCTCTCCGCGATCGTTTGCTTCTGCAAGCTACCGGCGGCCGCGGCCGTCACCGCGACGCGCCAAACACGGAAGCAGTCTTCCTCAATTATGCAGGCCGCCGCCTAACGCAACGCTCCGTTGGCCGCATCGTCAAAAAATACGTCCGTCTGGTAAATGTGAACTGGGACTTGCACCCACATTCGCTCCGCCACGCCTTTGCAACTCATCTCCTCGCCGACGGCGCCGACCTCCGCGCCATTCAAGAGCTCCTCGGCCACCAATCGCTCTCGACCACCCAAAAATACACCCACGCCTCCATCCGCCAACTAATGGATATCTACGACAAGTCACATCCTCACGCATGAACACTTGTGCCCGAGTGCTGGTTCGCCGACGTTTATTTTACTTTGTAAATTAAAACGGGCGCCCCGATCACTCGAGGCGCCCGTCGAAGTTTTGAGTTTTCTATTCCTCCGCGTCAGAAATTCAGACGGATTCCAACCTGGATCTGTCTCTGCGCAGTCAGCGTGTTACTCGACGATGTGGGCACGCCGAAATGCGGATTGAATACCAGGTTGGTTCCCGAGATCGTGTACATCTGCGTGTCCACGCCCGTCACGTTGTTGTGGTTAAAAAGATTGAACGCGTCGCCGCTCAAGGTCAGCTTCCAGCGTTCGAGGATTGTGAATGCCTTTTGTAAGCGAAAGTCCACGTTCGCTGTTCGCGGCATTTGGAAAGTGTTGGGAGCCAGCCACGGCACACGGTTAGTTCCCCCGTCCGCCAGAACTCCGGTCCCCCCCGTCATGGCCGTGAAACCGGTTTGAGTGGGAGCGTTTCCCGAAATGGCCGCTGTAAATGGCGCTCCGGACGACACGTTGATGAGCGGTGACAACGTATAGCCGTTCACGAGATATTGCAGAACCTTGCTCTCCCCCTTGTAAACGTCCGGAGTCCACACGGCGCCGAATACAAACCGGTGCCGGATGTCGAAGTTCGAACGTCCGTACTCCTCTTGCAGGTTGAACGGGTTCAGCACGTCGTTTGAAGCCGTAAACGTTTGCGAGACCTGGCCATAATCATTGGAGTGCGAATAGGTGTACGACGATTGGATTTGAAATCCTTTGAAGAATCGCCGGTTTAGCCCGATGACCAGCGCGTTGTACGTCGAGTCCACACCGTAGGTGATATTGGTTATCGCGCCAAACGCCGGATTAGGACGCTTGGTTCCGGCTAAGCTCGTCGGCACTCCAAAATACGGCACCGTAAAGCTCTGTCCCACGAAATCTTGGTTCGCAAATGGGCTCGTAACCGTGCCCGCTCCCTGTACTACCGTGTACGTGGTCGTCAGCGCGGGCGCGTTCAGATTCGTGTCTATGAAGTGCGGCAACCGTCTCCCCAGGCTTCCGATATAGGAAACTGTCACCACCGTATTCTCTGCAATCTGCCTCTCCACCTCGGCGTCGAATTCATGCACCAAGGGCAGCCTTGTGCCATCAGGAAACCCTACCGAAGTGACACCGAACGGAACGGTTCCCCCGCCTGAGGCGATCACATCCGGATAGATAGGAGCCGTCGGAGCCGAGGATTGCAGCGATACTGTGCTTTGTCCGGTGGGTTGCGCTGTATTCGCGATGGCGTTGAAAATCGTGGAATTGATAATTCGCCCGTAGAAAATGCCATAACCTCCGCGGACGATTGTTTTCCCTCCGCCGGTAACATCCCAGGCAAATCCGAGCCGGGGGCCGAAATCCGAGCGGTCCGCTGGGAAGAGAGTGGTATTGGGCAGCGCAATGTTCGGAATCTGCGGTGACGGTAGGATCTCGGTTTCATACCGCAGCCCAAGATTCAACGTCAGCCGCGGACGGATTCTCCAGTCATCCTGCACAAAAAGCGCCACGTCGTTGGTCGAGAATTGAAATCCTGGTGTTCCAAACCCCTGCGCGAAGTTGGAATAACATCCAACGGCAGTCGCCACCGGCGGCGTACCAATGTTGGCTGTGCATAGTGGGGCGCTGTTCGTCTCTGCGGCCACAAAGTCAGAGATGTAGTCCGCTCGAGTACTATAAGAATACGCTCCGAAGCCTTCAAACAAATTGACCTCGGCGTCATGAACGTGGTTGATGTCCAACCCGAACTTAAGGAGGTGCGTATTGTGGCTCCACGCCATCGTGTCCGCCACCTGGTTCCGTCGTTCATCCGGGTATTGAGGCCGGTTCAGAAAATTCGGCATGCCGAACGTAAAGCTGCCCACGCCGCCTACGGATATCTGTGGGGAGAATCCCAGTTGCGACACCGGCTCACCGGAGATGGGATTCTGTCCATTTTCGAATTCAAAGTCTCGCCCATACTGGTAACGAAGTTCGTTGGTCATCGTGGACGACACCGTGCTGATTAGTTTCGCCACTCCCCAGTCGTTCTTCACGTAGTCGTTTCCAAAGCTCTCGATTCCGCGCGGCACAACCGCTCCTGTTTGAATGCCCTCCGGAGAATTCCATCGAAGACGGTTGTAGGTAAACGATGCGTGGTTCTTCGAGTTGATATTCCAATCGATCTTCGGCAGTAGAATGAGTTGGTCTCCTCGCCGTGGCACAGTGCCCGTGAGAGTTTGCAGGAATGCCACCGCCGAGTCCGCCTGCGTCTGCGTGACTCCCCGACAAGATAAGACATTCCCTTCAGGCAGATTCTTGGTCGCACACGTGTTCGGTGCCACCGGGGCCGAGACTGTCACCGGTGCATATATCGCCCCTGGAGTACCTGAGTTAGCCACGGCCGGGAACGGCCGCAGTTGTTGGTCCGCGCTGAAAAAGAAAAACAGCTTGTCTTTGATGATCGGCCCGCCAATTGCTCCGCCGAACTGGTGCCGCTTATCTTCCGGCAAGAACGGGACGAGCGTGCCGTTCACATTGTGCAATTGAAATGGGTTGATCGCTCCCCAATCGCTGCTCCGGTCAAACCAGAATGCCTCGCCATGAATCTGGTTCGTTCCGCTCTTCGTCACTGCATTCACGACTCCGCCGGCCGCGCGCCCATACTCAGCGGAATAATTCGATGTGTTGATCTGGAATTCCTGAATAGATGCCTCGCTGCTTGAATAACTGATGCGTGTCCGCCCGCGCTCCTCGCTGAAAAAAGCCTGGTTATTGTCTGCTCCGTCCACCGTGTTGTTGTTCAAAAGCCCGGAAATTCCCCGGAAGCTCACCAGTCCAAACCCGCCATCCGGCACCGCACCCGGTGTGCTGAGCGCGAAGAACGACCACCGCCGTCCGTTCATCGGCAGATTCTCAATCGTCGTTTGGTTGATGTTTGTCGAGAAATCCGCCCGGTCGGCCACGATTACCGGCGCTTCCGCCGTTGCCACGACCGTCTCCGTCGCCGTTTTGACGTTTAGCCTCGCATCCACCGCTGTCGTGCGCCCGACCTCCACCGTCACTTTGGTCGCCTTGAACGCCGCGAACCCATTCGCCGAAATCTCCAGTGAGTAAAATCCAGGCTGCAGATGGATGATCTGGTATCGGCCGCTATCGTCTGTCTTGCCCGTCGACACGCTTCCGGTCCCAAGATTTGTTGTACTGACGCTTGCGTTCGGCACTACCGCCCCGGACTGGTCCGTTACCGTCCCCCCGATGGCTCCATCCGTTGTGGACTGCGCATTCGCCGCCGGCGTTGCCGTGAGAACCATCAATAATCCAAAAAACACGCCGAATCCTAATACCCAACTTCTCGTCCTCTTCATTGAGGAACCTCCTTGATCATTTCGTTTCATGAGCAACAAGCGCACCGGCGGACAGAAGTTTCGCCGCCGCAGAGGGGTTTCCCTGCTCGAATTCGGGGGCCGTCATCTTCAGTCCAAATCTCGTTGTCTGAAATCGCTAAGACATCATCAGATAGGGCATGTTTCTAGCACATGAACGCTTTGTTAGCAATCCGTTGCCCTGTGCTGTCCTGAGGATAACCTTCGGTGTGCCGGCTCTTCTTCGCTTCACCCTGACATTCGGATGTTCTGCTTCTGCGCGTCTTCGTCTCTCTTTCGCCTACCCGCGCTCAGGATAACCTCGAAGTCCTGGGCTACGGCTCCGATTTCGTCGCTCTCTGACACATACTCGAACTCCACGGCGACTTCGCGATGAACGGCGGCAAGACCATCTCGCGATGATGATCCTCGGCCACCGCTTCGATTTCTAACTCGCAATCAACTGTCCGGACCTTCGGAATGAACTACGGGCCTATGTGCAGGAATTCCTTTGCTGTCGCGTTGCACTCTCCACACGCCGCTTCCTCGCTGTGCGGGCTGTGCTTGCCATTGGCGATAAATCTCACCTCTGCTTGAGGCAGCGTCGCCCGAACTAGCTCCATCTCTCCCGGCTCGGTTCGCGGATCGAGGCTTCCATGCAGAAACAGTGTGGGCACCTTCAGCTCCCCGAGCTGGCCATCATACAAATCCTCATCCGCTCTCTTCACGCTGTCCGCAATTCTGAACCACACGCTGCAATTTCGCCTCAGCACCGTCGGCCAACGGTCGGCGCCGTGATCCTCCGCCAGCAACGCTTTCGTTTCCGCTCCGAGGTCTTCCGGCCGGGCCGCAAATCGCTCAAAGAAAGACCGCGACCCCGGCTTTCGGCGAAGATAGTGGAACGCTTCCAGGATCAGTGCTTCGCAGCGCTCCGGCGCCGCCATCCCCGCCATCGCCGCAATCACCGACCCATCGCTGTGTCCCCACAAAATTGCCCGCTCGATCCCAAGCCCATCCAGAAACGCAATCGTCTCCGCCGCCGCCTTACGGTGAAAATCCAGCGGCATCTCTCCTCCGGCTCTCGTCGACTTTCCGTACCCGGAACGGTCGGGGATAAGTATGCGAAACTCGCTCTTGAACGCCTCTATCTGCCGATCGAACGGATAAAGGCGATAGCCCCAGCCTCCATGAAGAAAAACCAGCGGCCGCCCGCTACCAAACTCGCGGTAATGAATCCTTACAGGACTAATCCCCGGTGCATGAGGCGAATGCTGCAGTTCAACTGTGAGCACTTAGCCTTGCCTCTCATGGAAAGCCCGCAAACCATTGTTCAACATCAAATCTCTGCTTACCCGAAACTCAAGATGCACCTTACGACAGAGATTTCCCAGACTCAAGCCACTTGGATTGGAGAATTTTAACGTTGGTTTTCCGCCCGGTTTCCGGTGCAATGAACCCCGCTCATCTCAGCGATCAACCGCTGTCGCTGAAAAACAAAAACGGCTGGCAGTGTATTCTGCCAGCCGTTTCGTCTTTCAATTCTTGGCCAAAGGCCTTGGCTTAATTACCGGTGCCCCCCGCCATGTCCGCCGCCACCGTGGCCTCCTCCACCGCCGTGGAATCCGCCGCCTCCACCGTGAAAACCGCCGCCACCGCCATGAAAGCTACTGCCACCGCGCGCGAACCCGCCACCTCGATAGCCGCCGCCTACCGAGCCGCGTGATACAGCCCCGCCACGCGCATAGCCGCCACGTCCGGCGTAGTTAGATCCGCGGCCTACATAGCCGTGTCCACCGTACGCATAACCTCCGCGTCCGTAACCGCCACGTCCGTAGTATCCGCCTCGACCGTAGTAACCGCCACGGCCGTAATATCCTCGTCCGTAGTAGCCACGGCCCCAATAGCCTCCGCGGAATCCATGGAACCACGGCCCAGCGCCAATAAACACGCCGCTAATGAACCACTCCGGTCCGTAGTAACCGTACGGCGCGCAAGCGTAGGGATAATAGGGATAGTAGCCATAAGTGCATACAGGCGGCGCATAATCATAATCGTAGCCGTAGTAGCCGGGGCCATATCCCACCCCAACTCCCACGCTGACCTGCGCCTCCGAAGGCGCCACCGCCACAAAACCGAGTAAAGCCAACAGTGCAAAATATTTTAGATACCGCATGAATTTGTCCTCCCTAGACCCCAACCGCCTGCCCATATTAGGACCGGATCTAAGTGACCTCCATGCCTCGCTGTTTCCAAGGCACCTACGTATTCTAACTCCAATTCACCCAAAAAGTTGCGCCCTGATTTCCCTCCATCTTCCGGCCCACTCCACGCCTCCGACCCCCCGCCGCGTCTCTAAATCCAACGGCAAGCTCTATTGGTACGGCTCCGGCGGCGAAATCCTTGCCGAAACCAACTCCTCCGGCACCACGCTGAACGAATACATTTTCTTTGGCGGCCGGCGCGTGGCCATGCTTCCCGCTGGCGGCAATCCCATCTACTACGCCGAAGACCTTCTCGGCTCTTCCCGCGTCATCACCCAGAACAACGGCGCGGTCTGTTACGACGCCGACTTCGATCCCTTCGGCGGCGAGCACCCCTACACCAACAACTGCCCCTCCACCAACGCCTACAAGTTCGAAGGCAAAGAGCGCGACACCGAAACGGGTAACGACGATTTCGGCGCACGCTACTACACCAGCCGCTTCGGCCGCTGGCTCTCTGCCGATTGGTCCAGCATCCCCGTTCCCGTCCCCTACGCCAATCTCACCAACCCGCAGACCCTCAATCTCTACGCCATGGTCTCCGACGACCCCGAATCCTTCGCCGACCTCGACGGCCACGACCCTGACAATGAGCAGGGCGGCACCCTCCCGGCGGGCAAATGCCCGGGATTCCTGTGCTGGCTTAAGAATGTTTTGTTTGGCGACCCACACAAAACGCACCCGGCGCCCAAGGGTAACGATCCAGTCGGGCCCGTTCTCGCGAACATGGCTGTGGGTGTCCAGAACCTCCTTGACCGGGCTGCCGGCAGACCCGACAGGCAGACTTCTTACTATTCAGCCCGTACTCCCCAACAGGCAAAAGAAATGCAACAAGTGAGCATTGCACTCATTTTCGTTCCGGGAGTTGACGCAGACGAACTACTCGCTCAGCTGGCCCAAGGTGCGAAACCATTTGCGGAAGGGAAAGAACTTCAGGCGGTCATCGACGCACTCTACCAAGACACGGACAGCCTCCCTGGCGGCACAGCCGGTGCCGTTCGCGCTGAAAGGACTGGGATTAGGGTCGGTGGAAAGATCCACACACTAAAAGCGGGAGAGCGGGCAAATCAGCTAAGAAAGCTCGTTGCCCGAGGAAACCTATCTTCCAAAGACGTTGCATTAGCCAAAGCACTCATCCAAGATCTCACAAACGCCCTAACAGGTAAGTGAAACATGATCGAAAAATCACTCCAATATAACCAGATTCGAGAGGCACTCCTACTGGCCATTCCTGAGATTCGCGACGGCATTCGGGAGAAATTCGGCACCTATTATAATTTAGACCTTGAAATGCCTGACGCTTATCCCATTTTCGAGGATGTTCTTAAACCGCTGCTGCTCAAGTCTCTTGAAGATCAGCGGGAAGAAACTTACACCGCTCGAATTTTCGACTTCCTAGAAGCCATGGCCAACTCACCAGACCCGAACGTGAGCCGTGACTTGCTCTGCATTGCGGTCCTGGAGCCATTGGTTTTCAATAGAAAGGCCATTCGAGAAGCTTGGCAACATATGGGGCCGCGAACAAGAGAACTCGCCAGAGCTGAGGCAGCGACACAAGGTCACGGCGACTACATTCCTATTGATTCGTAACTCAGAACCCGCGAGCTTGGTCCGGAAGTAAATCACTGGCACGGTCCTAACCGCTGCCACGTCGAGGGCCGGTTTCCGCTAGTATTCATTGTCCACCTTCTCACCAAACTCTCAACTTCCCGCCAACCCCTTCCATCCATTCCACTTCCCGCGTCTCAATTCGAATGATACGCATCAAGTACTATACCTTGACAGTAATTCAGTTCCATGCTACCCTTCCCCATGCTCGCCATGAGGACTTCCCAACAGAGCCTCGAAGCGTTTCGCACACCAACGCAGCCCGCCTGTACCGGCAACCACCCATTTTCTGCCGCTCGTTTTCTTCTCGCCATTCCTCACCCGTCACCCGCCACTGCCTCCCCAGCAACCGCCTCCCACCGCAAATTCCCGCGTCCGATAATATCTCCCGCAACTCCATTAGAATCAACACTTACAGCACCCGCTGCAAGTGTTCATTCTAAAGGCCTTGCAGCCACACCCTTTCTTTTAGAATCAACACTTACGGAAAAAGGGGGGAGGAGTTATCAATTATTGTTAACCAGATATGCGACGAGGCATGTCTCTTCCTGCTACCATCGCGACAACCGAGGCTTCCCCACCTGCCGCGACCTGTCCCCACTACGTGTTACTTCGTTGACCGGCCCTGCCCTCAACCCTTATAATCAATGTTTGTCTTTACAGCTTGGAGGGCAGATGTACGCCGTTATTCAGACCGGGGGAAAGCAGTATCGCGTCGCACCGGGCGACACCATTCGCATCGAGCGCGTCTCGGGCGACGTGGGCGAAAAAGTGACATTCGGCAAGGTTCTCGCCGTCCACACCGACGAAAAGAAAATCGTCCTGGGCAGCGACGCTTCCAAAGCCAGCGTGAGCGGCAAGATCGTCTCGCAAGGCCGCGCCAAAAAAATCACCGTGCTCAAATTCAAGAAGGGCAATCAGTACAAAATTTCTCGCGGCCACCGGCAGAATTTCACGGCCGTCGAAGTCAGCGAAATCAAGCTGTAGTCTCTTTTAAGCCAAAGGCTTTTCATCCTTGGTTTTCTGAGAAAAAAGTCTTCAAGGAAAAAGGAAATTCGTCATGGCACATAAGAAGGGCGGCGGCTCCTCGACAAACGGCCGCGATTCTCACGGACAAAGGCTCGGCGTAAAGCGCTTCGGCGGCCAGCTCGTCAACGCGGGCACGATTCTCGTGCGCCAGCGCGGCACGCGCCATCAGGCCGGCGAAAACGTCGGCCAGGGCAAGGACGATACGCTCTTCGCTCTCGTCACCGGCTACGTCAAGTTTGAAGACAAGGGCCGCCACGGCCGCTTCATCAGCGTCCAGCCGGCCGCGCCAGCGCAAGCAGTCAATTGATCGCTTGAAATTGGCCGCCTGGATTTTTCGGCGTGCCTTCCCTCATGCTTTCACGCTTCTGCTATCCTTTCTGAAGAGTGGCCCTATAGCGGCCGTCTCTCCTGGAGTTTCATTCTCGTGTTCGTTGATGAAGCAAAGATCTTTGTGAAGGCCGGCAACGGCGGCAACGGCTGCGTCGCGTTCCGCCGCGAGAAATATGTCCCGCGCGGCGGCCCGTCCGGCGGCGATGGCGGCCACGGCGGCAGTATCTATCTCGAAGCCAATCCCGACGACAACACGCTGCTGCGCTACCGCTACAATCGCGAGTTCAAAGCCGATCGCGGCCGGCATGGCGAAGGATCGAATTGCACCGGCCATTCCGGCGACGACATGATTCTCCAGGTTCCGATCGGCACAGTCGCTTATGACGAACAAACAGGGGAAACCATTGCTGATTTGTCAGAGCCCGGCCAGCGCGTGCTGATCGCGCAAGGCGGACGCGGCGGACGCGGCAACCAGAATTTCGCCAAACCCTGGCACCAGGCTCCACGCGAGCATGAAGACGGCTTCCCCGGCGAGGAGCGCCATCTTCGTCTCGAGCTAAAACTGCTCGCCGACGTGGGCCTTGTTGGTTTTCCGAACGCCGGCAAGTCCACGCTGATCTCCGTAATTTCCGCGGCTCGGCCAAAAATCGCAAATTATCCTTTCACCACGCTTGAGCCGAACCTCGGCGTCGTCAGTGCCGATGGCGGCACGGGCAAGGAAGGACGCGATTTTCTCAAAGAGGGCGGCCGGACGTTTGTCGTCGCCGATCTGCCTGGACTCATCGAAGGCGCCCACGAAGGCGCTGGTCTCGGTATTCGCTTTCTCCGGCACGTCGAGCGCACTCGCTTGATCGTCCATCTGATCGACACGAGCGATTCCAACATGGATGATCCCGTCCACTCTTTTCAAGTCATCAACGGAGAGCTGGAAGCATTCAGCCCTTCCCTCGTTGAAAAGCCGATGATTGTCGTGGCCACCAAGCTTGACGCCACTACCGACCGCGCGCGCCTCGATCAGCTGCAAGACTTTTGCAAGCAGCGTCACCTGGAGTTCCACTCGATTTCCGCGGTTGCGGGCGATGGCGTAAAGCAACTGGTTCGCTCCATCGCCGATGCGCTAGACAAGATTCCGCGTCCTGCCCGCGATACCTCCCCAGACGCTGAATCCGTTTCCGTCGAAATTGACGAGAACGCACAACCGCTGGATTCGCTCCCTGCGCCATTCAAGAATTCGTGAGAATATTGGATAACATCTCTTCTTGGGAGGCGCATTGACGACCGCGCAAGCGCACCGCACCGCCGCTAAACATCATCCGCGACGCATCGGGCTCTTCGGCGGCTCCTTCGATCCGATTCACAATGGGCACCTCGCCGTGGCCCGTGCCGCCGACCGCCGCTTCAATTTCGATGAGATTCATTTCATTCCGGCGAGCCGTCCGCCGCATAAGCTCAAACAGCACCTGGCGCCATTTCCGCACCGCTTCGCCATGCTCGCTCTCGCGTGCACCGAACATCCGCATTTTGTTCCTTCGCTTGCGGAAGCCGGCGAAGATTTCAGCGGCACGCAGCTTCACTATTCCGTGGATACGGTGCGCTACTTCCGCCACACTTATAACCATCAGGGCGACCGCATCTATTTCATCGTCGGAGCCGACGCCTTTCTCGATATTCCCCTTTGGAAGGAATACGAAACGCTTCTCGGTCTCTGCGATTTCATCGTCGCCAACCGCCCGGGAATTCGCGCGGAAGCTCTGCGCCTGGTCATTCCACCGGACTTGATCGCGCGCTCCGACGCAAAGAAAGACGCCGAACACCCGCCGTCACAGGTCGTGGCGCATCTGCGGAGCACCAGCGTCTACCTGCTGGATTCCGTTTCCGTGGATGTCTCCGCGACCGACATCAGAAAACGCGCCAATCGCGGTCAATCCATTCACGGGCTTGTCTCCATGCGCGTCGAGGAATACATTCTTAAACAGGGCCTATACCGTTGAAACTAGAAACTCTGCCGCAAGGCGTCCGCTTAGCCGTGGAAGCGGCGCAAAACAAAAAAGCTTCCGGGCTTACCGTTCTCGACCTCAGCGGTGTGGGCGCTTTCACGGACTACTTTGTGATCTGCACGGGCTTCAGCACGCCGCAAGTGCAAGCCATCTGCAGCGAAGTCGAAGACCAATTGGAGAAACATCTGCATCGCTCGCCGAAACATCGCGAGGGATACAATTCCGCGGAATGGGCTTTGATCGATTTCGGCGGATTCATCGTCCACGTATTCAGCGAGCAGGCCCGCCGTTATTACGACCTCGAGCGGCTGTGGCGCTCCTCGCCCAAACTCGAGATTCCGGATGAGCCGGGAGTCGCTGAGCGCAGCCATTCTCTCGGCGAGCCGCAGGCCGCGGGCGAAGCCTATTCCAAATGAGCACCGAGCGATTGCCGTGGATCGCGGAGGATCCAGCATCGCTCCGTCTTCTCGAACTGGCGCAAAAGGTGGCGGTTGCGGCGACGACGCTGCTCATCAGCGGCGAAAGCGGCACTGGCAAAGATCATCTCGCGCGTCTCGTGCATGAACTCGGTCCGCGGCGCGATGCGCCCTTTCTGAAGATCGATTGCGCCAGCCTTCCGCCGCAGTTGGTGGAAAGCGAACTCTTCGGCCACGAGCTTGGCGCTTTCACCGGCGCTGTCGAGCGCAAGCTAGGCCGCCTGGAACTCGGCGGCACCGGCACGATAGTTCTCGACGAAGTCGCGGCGCTCACACCGGGGGCGCAGGGCAAGCTTCTACGGGTCTTGCAGGAGCGCACCTTCGAGCGCCTCGGCGGCACGGAAACTCTCCGCATCGAAGCACGAATCGTGGCCTTGACCAACGTCGATCTGGGCGGCGCAGTGGCAAGCGGCCACTTTCGCGAGGACCTTTATTTTCGTTTGAACGTGCTGGCTCTGACTGTGCCACCCCTGCGCGAGCGCCGCGCGGATATCCCGCCTCTCGCCGATCATCTTCTGACGACACTGCGCTCAATTCACGGGCGCCCCGGCTCTCACCTCAGCGAGACCTCGCGGCGCATGCTAGGCGCTTACGCCTGGCCCGGCAATGTTCGGGAGCTGCGCAACGCCCTCGAGCGCGCGGTCGTCTTTTCCCGGAGCGACACTCTGAATCCCGAAGATTTCCCCGATAACATCCGTGCGGCGACGGCGGGAGCCGCGGGCAGCATCGCCGGTCTCCGGTCGCTCGAAGAAGTCGAGCGCGA
>DATJXZ010000026.1:0-77556 GCA_035499815.1 Candidatus Solibacter sp.
AGTGCGAAACGCACTTCGAAAAAATCGTCATCAACAAGCAGCAGGAAATCTCCTGCCCCAAATGCGCCAGTAAGAAGGCCACCATCCAGCTTTCCGTCTTCGCCACCGCTGGCAACGGCGGCTCTTCCTCACCCTCCGGCAATTCATCAGGCGGCGGTGGAAGCTGCTGCGGCGGCGGTTGCGGATGCCACTAGATGGCAATGAATATTCTCACCATTTTATTCCTAGCCCTCCTCGTGCTTAGTCTGGGTTACGCTCTGCTTCACCTTCGGAGCGACATGCGTGAGATTCGCTCGATGCAGGTGACTCTTCCGCGGCACGGCGATGGGTCAGTTTTTGACACTCCAGATCCCGTCGACACATCTCCTCACGCAGGCCATCACCATGGCACCGGTGATGCCGGAAGTCACGACTCTGTTTTCGATGGAGGAGGACACGGAGGATTCGACGGAGGGCATGGCGACTTTGCTGGCCCTCACTAATCCATAGCCACGGAGTGTGGGGCTCGGTCTCATTCGGCCTAATGAAGGCGTATCTTCAAACAAACTTTCTTGTTTTAGTGAGGCTCACCTCATGTCCATCAATAACCCCGACCAGCTCGAAAAACTCCGCGCCTGTGGCCAAATCGTCGCCAAAGCTCTCCGCGCCATGTCCGCCGCGGTCCGTCCCGGCGTCACGACCGCCGAACTCTCCGCCATCGGCTCGCGCATCCTCGCCGAAAACGGCGCTCAATCCTCCCCGCCACTCATCTACGATTTCCCCGGCGACGTCTGCATCAGCGTGAACGACGAAGTTGTCCACGGCATCCCCGGCGATCGCGTTCTCCAACCCGGCGACCTCGTCAAGCTCGACCTGACCGCCGTCAAAGACGGCTACCACACCGATTCCGCCGTCACCATCCAGGTCCCGCCCCTGCAAGAAAAATCCCGCGAACTAGCGCATTGCGCCGAGCGCGCCTTCCGCCAAGCCCTCGCCGCCGCCCGCTCCGGCAATCGCACCAAAGACATCGGCCGCGCCGTCGAGCGCGAAGTCCGCCGCCGCGGTTTCCACGTCATTCGCGAACTCGGCGGCCACGGTGTCGGCCGCACCATTCACGAAGAGCCCAGCGTTCCCAATTTCGCCGACCCGCTCGCTCGCCATCTCCTCACCGAAGGCCTCGTCATCACCATCGAGCCCATCATCGCCGCCGGCACGGGCCGCGTTTCTCTCGACCGCGACGGCTGGACCGTCCGCACTGCCGACGGCAGCCTCTCCGCCCACTACGAGCACACTATCGTCATCACCAAGGGCGAACCGATCCTCCTGACCGCACTGGCGGCATAACCGAATCCCACACGTGTCCGTCAATCCGTAATGCTCCCTTCCCACTCCCAACTCCTATTCTTCATCAGCGCCGCGCTCGTTCTTCTCGCCATCCCCGGCCCCGCCGTTCTCTACATCGTCGGCCGCAGCATTGGCCAGGGCCGCAATGCTGGCTTCGTTTCCGCCTTCGGCATCGGCGTCGGCACTCTCATTCACACTGCCGCAGCCGCCGTCGGCCTTTCGGCACTCGTTGTTTCTTCCGCCGTCGCGTTCAGCGTCGTCAAGTATCTTGGCGCCGCCTACCTCGTTTTTCTAGGCGTCCAGCGCCTTCGCAGCAAGGAATCTCTCGTCACGGCTTCCGATCGCTCCGCACCGCGCGCCAGTCTCGCTCGCGTCTTCGGACAGGGTACCGTCGTCAACGTACTCAATCCCAAGACGGCCCTTTTCTTCTTCGCATTCATTCCCCAGTTCATCGATCCCGTGCGCGGCCACGTCGCCGTGCAAATCCTCTCCCTCGGCGTCCTTTTCGCCTGCATGGGCACCACCAGCGACTGCATCTGGGCGCTCTTCTCGAGCCGGGTAGCCAGCTGGTTCCGCGCCAACAGGCGTTGGCAACGCAACGAGCGCTACGTCTCCGGCGGCATCCTCATCTGCCTCGGCCTCGCCACGGCCTTCGCCGGTTCGTCTGCCAAAAAATGAACGCGGCCCGGCGGGCTCACGCTACCGGGCCACTCTTTAGCGACCCATTAAGGGCAAGGCTCGCCCCCTGTGCAACCATCACGAACTAGAGTAGAGTTCTTGCACTTTCAACTCTGGGAACTTACAAGTCAGGAGAAAGAACTATGGCGAGACGCACGTTTCTAGCGCAACTTGCGGGTCTGCCTTTTCTGGCGTTCGGCAGCGGCACGCGGGAGTCCAAGAAGCCTCTGAAAATCATGATGAAAAGTGCTTGGGGATCGGACGACCCCACGCGGGCTTCCTTTCCCTTCGTGCATGGACTTGTGCTTGCCGAAGCCGGCCATGACGTTCAGATTTTCCTCCTCGCCGAAGCCACGGCTCTCATGCGAAAGTCTTTAGTGGATTCCGTGCATCCCGTTGGCTGGCCGCCTCTCAGCGAGACCCTTGAAAAAGTGGTGGCTAAACACATTCCTATCTTTGCTTGAGGGGCCTGCTCCCGCGCCCGTGGGGTTGCGGAAAACGACTTAAATCCATGGGGAGCTAAATTCGGCTCCCCGGCGATTTTCGTCTCTCTCGTCGAGTGGGCCGACCGCATCATCGTCGAATGAAGCTCTTGGCTCCGCGTTTTCTTGAAACAAGATCTCCTTGACATACGAAACTCTTACTAGTAATGTCTTCGTACTATGCGCGATGAAACGCCTCGCCCGACGAACGCCGAACTTGAAATCCTAACCGTCCTCTGGAGCATCGGCCCCGCCACCGTCCGCTCCGTCTACGACGTCATTCGCCGCCGCCGCTCCGCGCAATACAGCACCATCCTCAAGTTCATGCAAATCATGGCCGAAAAGGGCCTGGTCCTTCGCGATGAAAAGCAGCGCGCCCACATTTACTCCGCCGCGAACTCCCGCGAGTGGACCCAGCGCCAACTCGCCGGCGATCTTCTCGAACGCGCTTTCAGCGGCTCCGCCAGAGCTCTCCTCGTCGGCGCTCTCTCCGCCCGCAAAGCCTCCAAAAAAGAACTCGCCGAACTCCGCGTTCTCCTGGACCAGTACTCGGAGGCTCGCAAATGAATTTTCTCCATCATTTTGTCGGCTCTCCGCTGGCCGCCGCCATCGGTTGGACTCTGCTTCATTCGCTGTGGGAAGGCGCCATCCTCTCGGGTCTCCTTGCCGCGGTGCTCGTCATCGTCCGTACGCCACGGATCCGTTATGCGGCCGCGTGTGCCGCTCTCGCGGCGCTCCTCTGCGCTTGCCTCTTCACGCTCGCGATCCTCGCGCCAAACGGAGCGCATAGCTCTGGATTCCTAAATCCCCCCGCTGTTGCGGCATGGCAGGTCCCCGGTTCTAAAGGTGCTTCGAACTCCTGGCCTTCCAGTCTTGGGGGCATCGCTCCGTGGCTTACGCCGCTCTGGATTCTTGGCGTCTTCCTAGTCTATCTCCACGCGCTCGCAGGCTGCCTCTCCGTGCAAAGGCTTCGCCGCCGCGGTGTCTGCTGCGCCCCAGAACGCTGGCAGGCCGAGCTCAATCGCCTCGGCGCTCTCCTGGGCGTATCCCGCAACTTCCAACTGCTCGAGTCCTCTCTCGCCCAAGTCCCCATGGTTCTTGGCCATTTCAAGCCGTTGATCCTCGTCCCCGTAGGACTCCTTGCCGGCTTTCCACCCTCGCAAGTCGAAGCCATTCTTCTCCATGAGCTGGCGCACATCCGCCGCCACGATTACTTAGTCAACGCGTTGCAGCGACTTGCCGAGGGACTCTTGTTCTATCACCCCGCCGTTTGGTGGATTTCCGGCGTCATGCGCGCCGAGCGTGAAAACTGTTGCGACGATCTCGTTGTCTCCATCACGCGCAATCCCCACGAGTACGCATTGACCCTCGCCATTCTCGAACAAAACCGCTTTTCCGGCCCGCAACAGGCTGTCGCTGTCACAGGAGGTCGTCTCATGAAACGCATCCATCGTTTGCTGTATCCCAAGCTTCGGAATACCGCTTGGACGCCATTGCTCGGCGCTGCCATCCTGCTCACCCTCGGCGCCGTCTCGATCGCCGCCTGGCAAGCAGACGTTTCGCCGCACGGCTCGTCCGCCATTCAAGCGCGGGCAGATTCGTCCAAAGCCGCTGACTACTCCAAGTGGCTCAACGAGGATGTCGTCTACATCATCGACGACGCCGAGCGCGCCGCTTTCCTGAATCTCTCGACCGACCCCGAACGCGACAAGTTCATCGAACAATTCTGGGCGCGCCGCAATCCCAATCCGGGTTCGTCCGTCAACAAATTCAAAGTCGAATATTACCGGCGCATCGCTTTCGCGAACAAGCGCTTTGCCACCGCTTCCGGCACGCCCGGCTGGCAGACCGACATGGGACATATTTATATTGTCTACGGCCCACCCAATGAGATCGACTCTCACCCAAAGGATGAAGGCGGCTCGTCGAAGCCAGCCATCGAAGTCTGGACCTACCGACATGTAGCCGGCGTCGGCGACCATGACACCATCACCTTTATCGACCGCACCGGCCGCGGCGACTACCATCTCGCCCCCGGCAACGCACGCTGATTTCATGGGACTTACGCACCGCAAGAAACTGCAAACGTCAAAGGACTGGCCAGACGCTCGTCCGGCTCGCGCTCATCCAAAATCGGGCCTATTTCACGAGCCCATTTTTTACTTGACGACAACGCTAATATGGGCGCATAGTATCAATCAGGAACTAGTTCGTTTTTGCGTGTGACGCGCCAGCACCCTGCTGGCGTTTTTGCTTTGGGAGGGCTGCTGCCGACTCCTAACTCCTTTGGTGGCAACACTTACGAAATTCGGCTGCTATTGCACAATTTCAGTGCAAAATACGTAGGCTAAGTTATTTAGAATGAATACTTCCGTAAATGTCACAAAAAACAGGGTTTTAATCCCTGTAGAATGAACACTTACAAAAAACAGGTGTAGGGGTGAGGATATTCTTAACTAAGTGTCCCAGGCCCATACGCCGCCCGGCAGAACCATCGTACCGCCTCTCCCTTACTGCGGCCGCGAATAGCGTTGAATGTTTTCGGGAACAGGAACGGTGGCGCTCCCTCGCGGATCGCGAATTGGCTCTCCCGGCGTCCACTTGAACGGCAGCACTCCCGTCCACGCCCCGCTGGCGTACTCGGCGTCGGTGTCCACCGCAAAGCCGGTCCTTATTTTTGCCGATGCTTCCACCAGCGGCACAGCCAGCACCATCGTGCCTTTCAATTCTTGCTCGCTCGGTTGTCGCACCGTGGCCCACCTCCCCCGCAGCACGTACTCGACGAAGTCCCGCATCGCCGCCCTCTTGGCTTCGATGCCTTCGACCTGCTCGGCCTTTCCCATCACCACAACGGACCGGTAATTGACCGAATGCCCCGTTGCCGTCGGCGAAAAAACAATCCCATCCAACAGCGTCACGCTCAGACAAAATGGCGCTCCACTTCCGATAGTCTTCATCAGCCGGCTCGCCGTCGACCCGTGCAAAAAAAGTTTGTCGCCTACGCGCACGTAATTCGTCGGCACGACCACGGGCATTCCATCCGCAATGAATCCGACGTGGCAAACGAATGCCTGATCGAGAATGTTGTAAATTGTTTCGCGCTCATAGATCGCGCGGTCCGGCTTGCGCGTAACTCGTGTTCTCTTTGTCGGTGTGAAATTGCTCATTCGAGCAGGCTATCGCCAGTCGTTACCTGCTGCAAGTTCCAATCTGGACTTCTCAACTGTTGCTTGTGATTGGGAATCGTGTACTCTTGTCCCGACCAAAACGTACCGAGGACCAGAATGGCGAAAGCGGAGCCGATTTTCACGCGCGCGACGTTCCAGTTTTTTCGCGATTTGGCGCGCAATAACCGCAAAGTCTGGATGGACGCGAACCGCGAGCGTTATCAGCAATTTGTCGTAAAACCATTTCGCCGTTTGCTCGAGGAACTCAGCCCGTCTATCCTCCAGCTTGATTCGCGCTTCGACACCACCGGACGCACCGGCGCCAACTTCTCCCGCATCAATCGAGACATTCGTTTCGCAAAGGACAAAACCCCCTATCGCGCGCAAATGTATCTGAAGGTTTCCGCACCATTTCCCGGAGATGGGGAGACGGGGCAGCTCTACGTGGGAATTTCCGCGGACGCCGTCACCGCCGGATTTCGAATCTATTCCGGCGCGAAGCGCAAAGAGTCCGCGCTTGGCGTGATTGCCGAGCCGCGCTTTCTCACGCAACCCAAGTGGGCCGCCCAGCAGAAGAAACGCCTCGCCCGGCGCTATGAAAGTTACTGGTATTCGCTCGAAAAGAAGGAATGGACGCAGCAGAAGGGCTGGCCGGCCACTTCCGAGGACTGGAAGAGGCTGCAAGGTTGGATTGTGCGAAAGAAGATGAAGCCGGCCGCTGCCACGAGCGCGAATTTCACGCGCGGAATGGAAAAAGTATTTCGGGACCTCTGCCCGCTGCTGCGTTTTACTTCGCTCGACGATTGAGACTTACGCCGAAGAGGAGAAACGATGAGACCGCACGCCATGCATTTTGTGAGCAAGAGCAAGCTTGCAAGACATATTGTAGCGGCGGCGGGGCTGGCTCTGCTCGTTCAGTGGGGCGCCTCCATCGGGACGTTTGCGCAAGCGCGGTCTGGCGGAAGAGACTGGCCCGCAGGGGCTCCGAAGGAGTTCGGCATCAGCCCGGAGAAACTTGGCGCGCTCGACGCCGACATCGCCGGCGGCAAATACGGGCTGGTCGACAGCCTGCTGGTGTTGCGCTGCGGCATGGCCGTCTTCGACAAATCCTATAAGCACGACTACGGACAGATTTACGGCGAGCGCGCCAAAAAAGAAGGCCCGCTCAATCACGACCTGCAAGGCCCCTACAATTATTTCAGTACGAATTTTCATCCCTACTACCAGGGCGGCGGGATGCACACAATGCAATCAGTCACGAAGACGGTGACTTCCGTGACGATTGGAATCGCCAGGACTCGTGACGAGTTCACCGCCAGCCTGGACACACCCATCGTGAAGTATTTCGAGGCCAAGAAAATCGCCAACCTCGACGCTCGAAAGAAACGCATCACTATACGCGATCTGCTGACGATGACGGCGGGCATCGAATGGCACGAGGACTTGCCGTACGATGATCCGAAAAACTCCGCCGACCTGATGGAGGCGAGTCACGACTGGGCGGAGTATGCACTCAACCAGCCGATGGCCGACGAGCCAGGCAAGACGTTCGCTTACAGCAGCGGCGCCGCGGAATTGCTCGCGCAGGTCTTCAAGAAAGTGACCGGCAAGAATATCGACGATTACGCCGACGATCACCTCTTCAAGCCGCTCGGCATACACGCTTATTGGAAGCATTCACCCACGGGCCTGCCGGATACGGAGGGCGGACTCTACCTGTCGCCGCAGGATCTGGCCAAGATCGGTCACCTATACCTCAAGGGCGGCATGTGGAACGGGCAAGAAATCGTCTCGTCCTTCTGGATTAAGGAATCGCTGGCGCCGCACGTGACCGTGCCCGGCGGCGAGTGGAAATACGGCTATCTATGGTGGCTGCAGAACTTCGGGAGCGCGCCCGAGGATGTGGCTTGGACCGCGCGCGGATTCGGCGGACAACAGTTGATCGTGATTCCGGAATACGACATGGTCGCCGTCTTCACCGGCTGGGATATTCTTCCGTCAACGGAAAAACGTCCGCATGACCAACTCGCGCGCCTGCTCGACGCCGCAAACCGCTTCTACGGCTGCGAGCAGTAACCCGCCGCTTTTCATGGCGGGAGCATGAGCGTGCGGCAAAATGGATTTAGCCAACCAAATTTTCCCGCACATTGATTTTTTTCTTGCTTTCACCATCGCCAGGCAGTACATCTCTCCATGAAGTAAGAATTTTGTAATCAGAGGAGTTTCTCACGGAACGGCTCGCATAGATGGAATTCTTGCTGGGTGTGGGCATTTTCCTGACAATCTTCTTTTGGATTCGTTGGTATCACCCTTTTATTTCTCGCCGGTCTTTCCTGTTGCGCAGCCGGAGCCGCGTCGCCTTAGCTCTAGTTCCGGTGCTTTGCGTGTTTGGTCTCTTTCTGGTCCTTCTCGGGTGGTCGGCAGATAGCGTCAAATTGAATTTTCAGTGGACCGTAACATATCTTCTGCTTGGCGCGGGCTGGCTAGGCGTCACGCAAATAATCTTTGGTTTTCTCGGGGTCAGTGCAAGGGACGACCTTCTCGAGCGGCGAAACTCCGCCGCGGCCTGGACTGTTTCCGGCCAGCTTATTGCCGCGACTAGTTGTTTTGCGGGGGCAAATATCGGCGATGGCCCCGGCCCGGAAGTGGTGATTTTCTGCGCGCTTCTTTCAACAGGAGCGTTATTCCTTCTGTGGTTCTTGGTGGATCGCGCCGCTTCAATCTCCGATACGGTCACGATTGATCGACACCTAGGAACGGGAATCCGGGCCTGCGGCTGGCTGACGGCAAGCGGAATCATACCGGGGGATGCGGTCACTGGCGATTGGAAATCCGCGTCCGCAACGCTCCGCGACTTCGCGACGTGCGCCTGGCCGGCTGCCATATTCGCTGTAGTGGTGACATTTCTCGAACGCAAGATGCGCTCGCGCGCGGGGGACAATGCCTGGAATCGAGCGGGCGCTTCGGTTGTCCTCGCCTGCGTGTATGTTCTCTGCGCGGCCTGTTACGCGTGGAAGCGAGGAATTCATTGATGACTGCACCGTGCATCGCGGGAGCAGCGCTAGAGCCCGAACGTTGGCTTCCGCTTCGCATGCGCGCGATGTTTGATTTCTGCAAGTGGGATGTACAATGCGATGACCTCTCCGTCCTTTCGCCCTTTCCCCTATTTCTCGAGCAATCGACCGCAACCCTGCTCAACAAAATGGCGGAAGCGCTGACGTGGGAAGCTCTCGCAGCGGAAGAAGAAATTCTGGAGAACCCGACCCTGATAGGCCGGCTAGGATTGACACACAAGCTGGAAGCCGCTCTTCGGGCCAGATCGCGCGCAGACTCGGGAGTGCACGAACTACGCGTGATGCGATTTGATTTTCATCCCACGGCGGAAGGATGGCGGATCTCCGAAGTGAATGCAGACGTACCCGGTGGATTTATCGAGGCAAGCGGGTGGAATTCTCTTCTTGCAGGGAGCCTCGCAGGAGCAACGGCCCCGCCCTGCACCTCAGAACTTTATGCGCAGCGAGTTCTCGAGGCCGTTGGCGAAAATGCGCTGGTTGCACTGGTCCACGCCACGGCGTACAGCGATGATCGTCAAGTCATGCAGCATCTCGCGCGCTGCTTTTCCGCTAGGGGCTTGCGAACTTGTTTTCTGAGTCCGTCGCACTTACGCTGGATAGACGGACGGGCGGAGATTCGCGCGAGCTTTGCGTCCGGCTGGCCTGATGCGATCGTGCGCTTCTTCCCTGCGGAGTGGCTGCCGAATCTTGCACGAAAAGACTTGTGGAAGGATTACTTCCAGAAAACGCACGTTTCGATAAGCAATCCCGGAGCCGCCATTCTCCTCCAGTCGAAGCGCTTTCCGCTCATTTGGGACGAACTCCGTGCTGACCTTTCGATCTGGCGCCGGCTATTGCCGCAAACTCTCGAGTTGCGCGATATCAAATTCCCCCTCGACGACGAGTGGGTGTTGAAGCCCGCGCTCGGGCGAGTTGGGGAAGGAATCGGTATCCGGGGAATCACGCCCGAACCAGAGTTTCAGAAAATTAGTCGGCACGCACGCGAGAATCCAGGGAAGTGGCTGGCACAAAAGCGATTCGAGATTCTGCCGGTCACAACGGACGAAGGTGAAAAATATCCCTGCATCGGAGTCTTTACTATCGGCGGCAAGGCCGCTGGATTTTATGGGCGAATTGCCGACAAGCCCATCATCAACGGAGCGGCTCAGGACGCGGCCGTACTGATTATTTCGATGGCCGAGGAGAG
This sequence comes from Candidatus Solibacter sp., assembly GCA_035499815.1. GTDB lineage: Bacteria > Acidobacteriota > Terriglobia > Acidiferrales > UBA7541 > Acidiferrum. The sequence continues at coordinate 9,911 of DATJXZ010000026.1, forward strand.
AAGCGAATGACGCCCGAAGAGCTTTATGCGATCTGGGCACCGGCTGACTCCATTTGGTCGCCATGGATCCTGCCTGTTCCATTTGCGGAGTTAACTTGCAGAGATAACGGCAGTCTTCCAGAGATCCCGGCCTATTCGCTGGATTGGCTTCATCAAGTGGACACTCGTCCCCTCGCCATTGTTGCCGATCTTCCGGGAGCCGACGCGATTCACTACGGCCTGGCTCTCTTGAAATTTGGCTTCCGTCCTGTGCCCGTCATCGACGGTTCGCCGGGACCAAGTCTCGGGGCGATGATTACACTGGATCTGTCTCTTTTGGAGAAGGACGCCCTGAGATCGCCGAGTGTGGTCGATATGCGCGGACTGCTTCTCGCGCTTTGCCAGGGGACCAAATTGCTTCAGCATGCAATGCTTGCACCCGACTCGCCGCCGGCATTCTTGCTCGACTCGAAGCGAATGAACGGCATGGCCGACATTTCAGACATGGCGTTCGACAATCGTTGGATGACGTTTCCGCAAGATTTTCCGTCCGCAAAATTCCTTCTGGCGAGAAGAATCAAAAAAGTGGTTTACGTCCACGAAAGTCCCGTGAAACAGCCCCAGGAGGACCTCGCGCACGTCCTGCGTCGCTGGCAAGAAGCGGGCATCATCGTAGAAAACAAATCCGCACGCTCTCCTGATTCGCCGGTGCCAATTCACGTGAATCGACCGCATCGTTTCCGCGCGGCCTGGTATCGCGCGCTCGCCAGTCTGGGATTGCGGAGAAACGATGCGGGTGGTTTTGGCGGCTACCCCCCGGACCCCTCCGGCGCAGGCTAATCCACGATTATTTCGGAACGAGCTGTGTGCCCAGAGGAGCTGGCAGCATTTATCGGGCACTCAGGGCGCCCAGAGGCGTAGGCCGATGAGGTGCCATGATCCGATGAAGATGGTAAGGGTGCAACAAGCCAACGCCACGAGGAGAGAGTGAATGCGCGCAGCGGAGTTGATTTCCGATTTGGGGACGCGGAGTGCGAGTAACAAGCCGTACAGCGAAAGAAGCGGAAACAGGATGCTGAGGGCGAAGATGCTGAACGTCCAGACGGTGAGCTTTCCGGTATCAGCTCCGCCAAGTTTTGTGAAGCAGAAGACTAGGGCGATGAATCCAAGAGAGGCTAGAAGCGGAATCGCACGGACCGCCAAATGCTGCACCCCTTTCATTGCTCCAAACAGTTTTCGCAAGATCCAAACGATGGCGAAGAGCAGGGATGTGGCCATTAGCGCGATGCAGAGGGCAAGCAGAGCAATCTCTGCGTAGGTCCACACAATGCTGGTCCGCTCGCCGTAAGAAAAGCCCTCCAGCCCTTCACTCGAAAGCACCATGTGGCCCGCGGCGTCCGTAGCAAAAATCGTGGTTGCTTCTGGTTCCTTTTCGCCGCGGAAAAGATTCTTGCCAACTGGGACCAGGACTTCCGGTTTGCCAAAAAGTCCGGACCGGGTGAGCTGTCCCTTGAGGACGCAGATACGCAGGCCGCCGGATAAATCATCGACAAACGCTAAAAACTGCGACCGCGGCGCGCGCGGCGCGTAGTAACCGGCGAATTTTTTCAGATCGCCGGCTGAAACAGAAATGGGTGGCTGCTGCGGATTCGGAAAATCTTTTGACAGGAAATCGATAACCAGTTTGTTCAAGTCGTTCAAAGCCTGGCCCGATTGCGTGCTGTTCAGCAGGACGACGTAACCCCAATTCTGTTCGGGCATGTAACGGTAGGAAGAAATGAAGCCGTCGATGCCTCCGTCATGGCCATGTGTGACCACGCCACCCGTGACTTCTGTATAATTCGCGAGGCCGTAGCCGAGACGCAGACCACTTCTCGCGGCGAGAGTGGTTTCGACAGTTTCCATGCGCATGATCGATGCTGGTTTTAATAACTGGACCTCGCCCACTTTTCCGCGCAGAAGCAGGAATTGCACCAGCTTGGCGAGTTCACCTGGCGAAGCCTTCAGATCGCCGGCGGGACGCAAGTAAATGTAGGGATAGCCGAGCGCGTGCGGAGGATTCCCACTGTAACCGGTGGCGAGGAGAGCTTTATTCGCGTCAGTGAAAGGGAAGTCGGCATTGTTCATGCCCAGAGGACGAAGTATGGTTTCGCGAATATAGCGATCGAATGACTCTCCAGTGATTTTTTCGATGAGGTAGCCGGCAATGCCAAAGCCGGGATTGGAATAAGACATGCGCGTGCTGGGGGGCCAGCGAACGTCTTCTGGTTCCCGAAAGCGCTTGAAGACATCGACCAGTGGAAAATCGTACGGGTCCTTGAAATTGTAGACTTCTGCCGCTTCCATGTCGTCAAAGCCAGCGGTGTGTTCGAGCAGATTCACGATGCGAACGGGATTCGTGGATTGCCAGCGGTTCTCGATGGGAATCTCCGGCGCAATATCCTGGAGACGCGCCTCGAGGTTGATTTTTCCTTCCTCCTGAAGCTTCAGCAGGGCGAGAGCGACAAAGGATTTGCTGATGGAGCCCACGCGAAATTCCGTATCGCAAGCAATATCGCGGCCGGAAGCGAGGTCCGCCCTGCCGATTCCGCCGCACCATAGCAGTTGGCCGTTTGAGACCAGAGCGACCCCGGCGCCGGGCAGGTGCGCCTTCTCGATAACTTCTTTCATTGCCTTCTGCAGTTCTTCGAGGGTTTTCGGATGCGGCAATTCTTCTTTCTGTTGGGCTCGTGCGACTGGCAAGAGCAGCGCAATCGCGGCAAGACTCAGGCACACAGCGGGCAGTCGACGGACTGGGTGCATAAATCCTCCTCGAAAGACAGATGTTGGCAACGTGGCTGCATTCTATAGCGGGCAGGCCGTGAGACAAGGAAAATCGCAGATCGCTGGGGACGGTGGCGAGGTGTTTCGATTGACGATGCCGCCGCACTCACATACGATGCCGCGAACCGATCCGTGAATTTCAGGCTTCCGGTAGCAGGAGCACCTTGCCGACGGAGAATCGCGAACGGCGAACGAGTTGCTCCGCACTTTCGATCGGCGCTTGATTCGTGACATCTTGAGAAAATGAAACGCATTCTCAAATTTATTATTTGGCTGTGCGTGGCCATTGCGGGAGCAGGTGCGCTGGGTGCGATCGCCCTGAATCGCGGCGAGCCGCTGAATGCCACGTGGTTCGTCGTTGCGGCCGTCTGCTGCTACATGGTGGCGTACCGTTTGTATTCGGCGTTCATCGCAGCGCGGTTGCTGGCGCTCGATGACACGCGCGCCACGCCGGCGGAAATTCACGATGACGGGCGCGACTTCGTGCCCACGAATAAGTGGGTTCTCTTCGGGCATCACTTTGCGGCCATCGCCGGGCCGGGGCCGCTAATCGGCCCAACGCTCGCGGCGCAATTCGGGTATTTGCCGGGCACCCTGTGGCTGATTGCCGGGGCGGCGCTGGCAGGATGCGTGCAGGATTTCATTATCTTATTTTGCTCGATCCGGCGCGGGGGAAAAACGCTCGGGCAAATGGCGCGAGAAGAAGTCAGCGCGCGCGGCGGATTCATCGCGCAGCTCGCCGTGTTGGCCATCATGGTGATTTTGCTGGCGGTCGTCGCGCTAGTGGTCGTGAATGCCCTGAAAGCATCTCCGTGGGCGACATTCACGCTGGCGATGACGATTCCTATCGCGCTGCTGATCGGCGTCTATTTGCGCTTTTTGCGGCCGGGGCGCGTCCTTGAAGGCTCATTGCTAGGTGTCGCGCTTGTGATGTTCGCGGTGGTGGCCGGGCAGTGGGTGGCGGAGTCGCCTTCTTGGTCGCGTGCTTTCACATTCAGCGGGGTGGCGCTTGCGTTCCTGATCATCGCGTATGGATTCGCGGCCGCGGTTGTTCCCGTGTGGCTGCTGTTGGCGCCACGCGATTACTTGAGCGCGTTCATCAAGACGGGCGCGATCTTTTCGCTTGCAGCGGGAATCCTTCTTGTGCGGCCGCAAATTATGATGCCGCCACTCACGCGATTTATAGATGGAACGGGGCCCGTTTTTGCCGGAAAGATTTTTCCGTTTTGCTTTATTACGATCGCTTGCGGAGCGATCAGCGGATTTCACTCGCTGATTTCATCCGGCACCACTCCAAAGATGATTCTGCGGGAGTCTCACGCGCGGTTTATCGGTTACGGTGCGATGCTGCTGGAATCTTTTGTCGGCGTCATGGCCATGGTTGCGGCCTGCGCGATGCCGCCGGGCGTCTATTTCGCGATCAATAGCCCCTCGAGCATAGTGGGAAGCACTGCCGATGCTGCTGCCGCCACGATCAGCGGATGGGGATACCAGCTCGATCCGCAAACCATGACCCAACTCGCGCGCTCCGTCGGCGAGCAGACTTTGCTGAACCGCGCGGGAGGCGCGCCTTCGCTGGCCGTGGGCATGGCACAAATCTTCTCGAACACGATTGGCGGCGAGCGGCTGCTGAGCATCTGGTATCACTTTGCGATTATGTTCGAGGCGCTCTTTATTTTGACCGTGTTGGATGCCGGGACGCGTGTGGGCCGCTTCATGGTGCAAGAGATCGGCGGACGAGTCTGGAAGCCCTTGGCGCGCATGGGGTGGATGCCGGGGATTCTGATTTCGAGCGCGATCATCGTCGGTACATGGGGCTATTTTCTGTACCAAGGAGTCGTCGATCCGCTGGGGGGAATTAATTCGCTGTGGCCGCTGTTCGGGATCGCCAATCAGCTGCTTGCAACCGTGGCGCTGGTCGTGGCGACTTCGATTTTGCTGAAGATGAAGCGCGTGCGGTGGATTTGGGTGACGTTAGTACCAACGGCGTGGCTGGTTGCGGTCACCATGACAGCGAGCTACCAGAAAATTTTCGCGGCGAATCCCGACCTCGGGTTTCTTTCGAAAGCGAATTCGCTGGCCTCGCAAATCACGGCTGGGCAAGTTCCCTTGGCAAAAATCGCCGAAACGCACCGGCTCATCTTCAACCAGCGGCTCGATGCTGTGGTGACGGCAACTCTGGCATTGATGATTCTCTTCTTGCTTGTGGAAGCCGCGGCGCAGTGGTACGGGATCTTGAGCCGTCGTCGCGAGGGCGTTTTGCACGAGGCGCCGCGCGTTGCGACACAATGGGCGCCGGGGTTCAGCGGGACGGCGCACGGAGACGATTGATGCGGCGAGCGAGAAAATTCGCGGAACGGAAGCTTCGCCATTTTTGGCGGGGCGTGCGGGAATGGTGTGGCGACGCAGCGTACGAACGCTATCTGCGCGCAAAAGGCCGGAGCGACTGCGGCCAACGCGCGCTGACTGCCGAGGAGTTTTACCTTGAACAGATAAATCGTCGTTATTCACGGCCCAATCGTTGCTGCTGATGGGGCCGGGCGAATCTGTGGTGAACTTCGCTTGCGGCTCGCGGGGCCGCGGTACTAAAATCTCCAGATTATTGCTCCACCCATTTATTCTGCACTTAGGGAGGAATCGATGGCTATTGATCAAGATAAGCTTCATGAATTTCTTGTGAAAGCTGTGGTGGATTTTGGCGCAACGTTTAACGCAGCGCTAATCCGTATCGGGGACAAACTCGGCTTGTTTAAAGGCCTCGCGACCGGGGGCCCGCAAACGGCCGCAGAACTTGCGAAACGCACCGGCACGGTCGAACGTTACGTTCGCGAGTGGCTGAGCGCAGAAGCCGCTGGCGGCTATGTCACCTATGATGCGGTGACAGGAAAATTTCATCTGAGCGAAGAACAAGCATTTGCGATGGCGGATGAAAGCAGCCCCGTCTTCCTGCCGGGAGCCTTTCAAGTGGCGCTCGCAGCGGTCAAGGCAGAGGAGTCGCTGACGGAAAGGTTTAGAACGGGCGAAGGGATGGGCTGGCATGAACACCACGCGGAGCTTTTTGAGGGCACCGAGCGATTTTTCCGGCCGAGCTACGCCTCAAATCTCATCGGGGCGTGGATTCCCTCGCTCGAGGGCGTTCATGAAAAACTGAAAAGCGGCGCACGCGTCGCTGATGTTGGTTGTGGGCTAGGCGCATCGACGATACTTATGGCCAAGTCCTATCCCAAATCCGAGTTTCATGGCTTCGATTACCACGACAAATCGATCGAGACCGCCAAACAGCGCGCGCGCGATGCCGGAGTGGGCGACCGGATCAACTTCGAAGTGGCCAGCGCGAAATCCTTTCCAGGTAAGGACTATGATTTCGTGACGTTTTTCGATTGTTTGCACGATATGGGCGACCCCGCGGGAGCTTCGGCGCACGTACATAGCCGCCTGAAGAAAGATGGAACTTGGATGATCGTCGAGCCGTTCGCAGGCGACAAACTCGAAGACAATCTCAACCCGATTGGCCGCGCGTTTTACGGCGCTTCCACGCTCTTGTGCACGCCCGCCTCACTTTCGCAGGAAGTGGGACTGGCCCTCGGAGCACAAGCGGGAGAAAAGCGATTGAAGGATGTCGTAACGAGCGGCGGGTTCACGAAATTCCGCCGCGCCACGCAAACGCCGTTCAACCTCGTGTTCGAGGCTCGGCCGTAACATCGGTGCCTGGACTCCAGAATTTAGGATTCTTCTTCATCCTCGCCGTCGTTTTTCAGCACGGTAGTTTTGTGCGTGATTTTCACGCTGTGACCGCGTATGGCCGCGATGATCGCGCGGCGGGCATCCACGGGAAGCATCTCCGGAGCAAAGACTCCAGATTCTTCACGTTGGAAATGCTTGATGAAGAGTGCGGCCGCGTGGGCCGTGGCGTAGGCAACGGGAGTCGTGTAGCGCCCCTGGTGGCGAATCTGGTAAAGCGTGGGAAACATGGCGTCGGTGCGGATCAGCAGGTGCTGATCTGCCTTCGCGCCGTATTTGACACCGCTCACGAGCACGGCGGCCGAGAAGCGGGCGTTTTGAAGGATGCCTTGGCGAATCAGTTTTGCAATCATGCGGGGTGAAGACGTTTGCGGAAAGCGCTGCCGCACAATGCCGCGCGACTTAGACAATTTCCCCTGCTTGTACCAGCGGCGCAAGCGGTCAAACTCGTTGCCGCCGATTTTCACGTCCATGTTTCGCATGGAAATGGAATAGGGAAGCGTGGCGACTTCATCCTGCGCGGCGAGGACGACTCTTGCGTTTCCGATGGGCTCCGGAAACCGGAATTTCTCCAGCTCGCCGAATCGCTTTCCCATGCGGAATTTTCCGTCGCGATACACGCGCGGATGCGAGATGGCTTCGTCAAAGGAAACTTCCGGCGACCACTGCGAAATTGGGTCATCGCTCTCGGAGCTTTCATAGAGGCGGATGTGGACGGAATGGACTTCGTCGAGCATCTCCGCTGCGCGTTTGACCAGGAGATTCGTCAAGCCGGGTGCGGCGCCGGCATTAATCACCGCGGTGCGGTTCTTTTCTTCAAAACGTTTTGCATAAGAAAATTGCTCGGCTTTGAAAGGGTTGCGCGTGAGGTGGGAGCTTAAGTCCACGTAATGTGCGCGCAGGCGGAGCGCGGCGCGCAGGACGATGAGATTGAAGACACTCGCGGAGGCGTTGACGATCAGTTGGCAGCCGCGCGCGGCCCGCACGATGCCGCGAAGGTTTCTGGCGTTTACTTCCGTGACGGCAATCGTGCTGCGTTTGCCGAGAAACCGGCGCGCTCGGACGAGGTCGCGGTCGCCGCACCAGACAGTATGTCCTTGATGTTGCAGCAGCTCTGCCAGAAGGGAGCCGGTCGCTCCGGCCCCGAGAACGAAGATCCGCATGGCGTGGCAAAAACTCTATCATAATACCTGCGCAGGACTCAGGCTGGGAGTCCGAATTGCTTGAATTGCGCCTCGCCGGCTCGCGGTGTAGACTACGGGAGAACTCCGATTCCTGCAGCCTACGGGAGAGACAGCCCACGGCGCAGGTACGATGCTTCCGCGGTCGCCATTTGGGAATCGCGAAGCTGAGGGTTCGGGTGGAAACGCCCGAGCCTCCCGTGTTTGGAAAGGAGCGATTCGACGGAAAAATGTACTTTTTCGTTGTGCGCCCGAATCCAAGTCACTGGATTGGGCGATTTTTTTTGCCCGAAACGGAAAGTCCGAATACAGGTGGTTCCGTCGGATTGATATAGAGTGCCATGACTCTTCAAGACAAATTCGGGCGGCAGATTACGGACCTGCGCATTTCGATCACGGATCGCTGCAATTTCCGTTGTGTGTATTGCCGCTCCGCCGACCCGGAAAACTACCGGGATCATGATGAAATTCTCTCTTGGCCCGAGCTGGACCGGCTCGCGCATATTTTCCTTGGCCTCGGAATTCGCAAGATTCGCATTACTGGCGGCGAACCGCTCGTCCGAGCAGGCGTGGAAGATTTTATTGCGCGTTTGCATGCGCTCGGCGTTGAAGACCTTTCGATGACCACCAACGGTCATATGCTGCCCGAACGGTGCGAGCGTTTAATTGAGGCGGGGCTGCGCCGGATCAACATCAGCCTGGATTCGCTCGATCGCGGCAGATTTGAACGCATTACGCGCACAAAGTCTTTTGACACTGTGATACAGGGCATCGACGTGGCGCAGAAATCGCGGCTGGCGCCGGCCAAAGTCAACGCCGTCCTGGTGCGCGGCCTTAATGATGACGAGGTGGAATCGTTTGCCGGATTTGCGCGCGAGTGCGGCGTGATCATGCGCTTTATCGAGTTCATGCCGCTGGACGCCGACCGGACCTGGACGCGCAATATTGTGGTGCCGGCGGCAGAAATTTACCAGCGCATTCATGCGCGCTGGCCACTCGAGCAAATTCCTCATGAACGAAGCGAGACGGCGCGCAAATATCGGTTTGCCGACGGCGCTGCCGGCGAGATCGGCCTGATTGCGCCGGTGACGCAGCCCTTCTGTGGCCATTGTTCGCGCATTCGCCTTACCGCAGATGGAAAGCTGCGCACATGTCTTTTCAGCAAGGAAGATCATGATTTGCGCGGCCTTCTCCGCGAAGGCGCTACAGATGAAGATTTGACGACCTATATCCAGTCCGTCGTCAACGAGAAGGAAGAAGGGCACCGCATCAACGCCCCTGATTTTATCCCTCCCTCGCGTACTATGGTGTTTATCGGCGGTTAATGGAATGCTTTCTTCACCTTTCGTAGCTTCCCAGCTGATGCCCTCGACCGCACAATGAGTTTGCGCTAGCATCGAATTAAGTAGGGTAGAACAGCCCGGCAGAGAACGGACATTCCATGGCGGACGAAGAAGACGACGAAGAAAACGAAGACGACGGCGAAGAAGACGGGCAAGATGATACGCCTGAGCCTGAACCACGGACCTTCACTCTCACTGAAGCGGAACGTGCACGACGTGAGCTAGAGCCTTTTCTTGTGGAAGCCATGGACTGCCGCAAGAAATTGTCCGGCCTGGACAATGATCTTTCAGCAGTTTCCGCGCGCATCATGATGATGGGCGGCGTGATCGTTCCGTATGAGAAGCTTGCCGCCTTGCGCATGGAGCATCAGCAGCTCGCGGAGTCGCTCAAAACTGCGCTGAACCGCATTCTCGAAACCGGCTGCCTCATCAAGGATCTGGATGTTGGCCTGCTCGATTTTCCCGCAGTGATCGATAACGAGGATGTATATCTCTGCTGGAAACTCGGCGAAGACCGCATCCGCTTCTATCACAGGCAGGACGAGGGGTTTGCAGGGCGCAAGCCCATCGACCCGCGCGACACCGGCTCCGGCGACATAGTGCAGTAGACTAAGCTGCGGTTTGTGTTTCTGTTCCACTGTTATTTTCGCGCTTTCATGCGCGGTGCTTGCCTCCATCATTGCGCGATCCGAAAGGAATTGTCTTGGTCTCTCACCCGGAAAACCGTTTGAAGGACTCCGCGAGTCCGTACCTGCGTTCCGCCGCCCATCAGCCTATCGACTGGCACGAATGGGGCGATGCGGCGTTTGCTCGCGCCGAATTGGAAGACAAGCCCATCCTGCTCGATATCGGAGCGGTGTGGTGCCACTGGTGCCATGTCATCGACCGCGAGAGCTACGAGAACTCTGCGATCGCCAAAATCATCAATGAAAATTTCGTAGCCGTGAAAGTGGACCGCGACGAGCGCCCGGATGTTGACGCGCGCTATCAATCGGCGGTCAGCGCCATCTCCGGACAAGGCGGTTGGCCGTTGACCGGCTTTCTGCTGCCCAACGGTAAGCCGTTTTTCGGCGGAACATATTTTCCGCCCGAGGACGCCATGGGGCGGCCCGGTTTTCGGCGAATTCTTCTCGCGGTGGCGGATTCGTACAAGACCAAGCGGGCCGACCTCGTGCGAGCAGCGGACCATTTGGCTGACGCTGTCGCTCAAGCCGAAGTGTTCACCGGCGCGCGCGGCGAATTTGATCTAGGCGTCGTGAATGAGCAGATCAAGTCGATGACCCAGCAGTTCGACATCAAAAATGGCGGCTTCGGCCACGCCCCGAAATTTCCGCATTCCTCCGCGATCGATCTGATCCTCGAGCGCTATCAGCAAACGAAAGAAAAGCATCTGCTCGCGATGGCCGAGACGACACTCGAGAAGATGGCCCGCGGCGGCGTTTACGACCAGCTTGCCGGAGGCTTTCATCGCTATTCCGTCGATGAACGCTGGCTCGTCCCGCACTTCGAAAAAATGTCCTACGACAATTCCGAGCTGCTGAAAAACTTTCTTCACGTCTCGCAAATGACCGACAACTGGCTCATGGGCGAAACCGCTGAGGGAATAATTGCGTGGGTGAACGAAGTACTCTCAGACCGCCAAGCCGGCGGCTTCTTTGCCAGCCAGGATGCCGACTATTCGCTTGATGATGATGGCGACTATTTTACCTGGACGTTGGAAGAGGTCCGTGCCGTTCTCACGCCGGAAGAATCGAGAGTCGCCGAGCTATATTACGACGTCGAACCGCATGGCGAGATGCACCACAATCCTGCGAAAAACGTGCTTTGGGTCGCGCGTGAGTTCACTGAAATCGCAGAAATCACGAAAACAGACCTCGACACAGCGATGAGAGCATTGCTTCTAGCAGACTCGAAGATGCTGGAAGCGCGCCGCGCACGTCCTACGCCATTCATTGACAAAACCATGTACGTTAGTTGGAATTCGATGTTTGTCTCAGCTTATTTGGAGGCGAGCCGAGTTCTGGAAGAGCGCGAGTACCTTGGGTGCCGCGAATTTGCTTTGAAAACGCTGGACCGCATGCTTGCAGAGGCGTGGAGCGAGACGCGCGGATTTGGCCACCGCATCGGAGGCCCTGCGCTGGACGGATCGCTTGACGACCAGGTTTTCGGCGTGCTCGCTCTTCTGGATGCTTACGAAGCGACGCTTGATCCACGCTATTTTGCCGCCGCGCAAAAAACGATGGACCTCGCCATCGCCCGCTACGGCGACACGGAAGGCGGCGGCTTTTTCGACCGGCCTTCGGACGCCGCGCCGATGGGCGGCCTCGACGTTCGCCGCAAACCCTTCCAGGATTCTCCGACGCCGGGCGCGAATTCCGTCGCGGCCATCGCGCTGATTCGCTTGCACGCTTTCACCGGAGACCAGCGCTACCACGACTTTGCACGGAAAACGCTCGAAGCGTTTGCTGGCATCGCTCCGAAGTACGGCATGTTCGCCGCGACCTACGGCCTCGCAGCCACGCTGTTCGCACGCCATCCGATGCAGGTTGTTGTCACCGGGCGCGCCGATGATCCCGACGCGCAAGCCCTCGAAGCCGCCGCGCACCGCGTCTACCGCTTTGGCAAATCCGTCTTGCGAGTGACTCCCGAAACGCCGCGTCTCCACCTTGCAGGCGCGCTCAAGGAAACTTTGCCGCATTTACCAGCAGACAAACCGATGGCAGTCGTCTGCGCGGGCCAAACCTGCTTGCCGCCAACCAGTGATCCGGCGCAACTTGCAGCGCTCCTCGAAAACGGCGCCGCCGGAGCTGCGACGTCGTAAACCGTTGACCCGAAATTTGACCCGACACCAAAAAAGGAAACGGGCGCGATCAATAAAGCTTCGCGCCCGTCGTTGCTTGCCATGGTCAGAGTTACTTCTTTGGCCGCGATTCCGGTGGCACCATTCCATTGATCCGGTAGTACACGACAAGCTGCCCATAATGTTCGCCCGAATGTTCGATCAATCCATAGGCCAGGTCGTAGAGCCGAGTCAGGCGCGGGCCGCCGGCGGCCACGCTTTGGTTCATTCCCTTGTCGCCCTGTGCTTTGATCGCGTTCGCGCCGTCTTCGACGCATTTCTTCACAAAGGCGACAATCTGCTCCTTGGTTTTCAGCTCATCGCGCTTCGGGTCGTCTGAGAAATGCGGTTTCTTCCCCTCCGCGGGATCGGTGAAGTAATACATCGAAGCAGAAACGTGCAGCAATTGCGCGACGAATGTCCGCGAATCAGGATGCGGTTTGTAGTCGTACTTGTCCTCCGGCAAATCCTCGGCAATAGCAATCAACTTTCTGCCGATGTCATTCCAGGCTTCGAGCACGGCTTGCGATGGGCTCAACGCGGGCTTTGGCGGCGCCGCCTTCTTGGCTTCCTGCGCCAAGGCAGGCATGGCCGCAAACATGACTGCAACCAGTAGAATCCCCCATTTGCTATAGCTCTTCATCGTTTCTCTCCTCACTATGCTTCTCTTTACGCTTGCCTGTCCGGGGCGCCCTCTGCTCCGGCAAGGTCAGGCACACACACTCTCAGACGGTCCGTGCATTGAACTGTTTCTCCGTGGGGCGGGCGAAAACCTGCCCTTTAGGCCGGGTTCATCTTACGCAGGATGTCCACTTACGTCATGCAAAATCACTTGCGGCGGGCGTGCTAAACTTAGAGTTCGCGTCTGGGGGGATGCTTCATTTGAATTGGACCTGGCTCTTAGTTCGCTCTGCAATTGGCGTCGGTATTTTGGGCCTGCTGTTTCTCTCGCAGCGCTTTTGGTATCGCGCTATCTGGCGCATCACCTCAAATTGGGGCAGCCAGTGGCTACGCGTTAGCGCTCGTTTGCTTTACGTAATCCTGCTGCTGCTCTTTATTGGCGAGACCGCGGACAGTTTCCGCATGGGCCAGCGGGGCTACTTGGTTCCAACCGGCAATCTGGTCACAGTTCTCGCAGGATTGTGGTTTTTCAGCGCGCTCTTTGCTTATCTGGCTATGAAGTCTGTGCGCGGGATCGATCGAATTTGGGCTTGGCTGCGCGCTGCCTACCTGTTGAAGACCGCGCCGCAAGTTGCAGTGGCTTCAGCGTCGTCTGCCGCGCCTGCCAAGGCGCTGCCTGCCGATTCGGCGCCTGCCGCCGTTGAACTCATTCCCAACCCCTCGCGCCGTTATTTTTTTAAGACGGCCACTGCTCTTGCCGGAGCCGGTCCTTTTCTCACCGCGATGTACGGATTCGCCGCGGAGCGTCTGGACTATCAGGTGCGGCGCATTGAAATTCCGGTGGCCAATCTTCCCGCTGGGCTCGAGGGCATGAAGATTGTCCAGATCAGCGACATTCATCTCAGCAGCTTTATGCCTCGCCTGCAAGTGCGCCGAGCTGTTGAAATGGCCAACGATCTCGGCGCGGACATCGCCATCACGACAGGTGATTTCATCACCGGCCCCAGCGATCCTATAGCCGATTGCATTGATGAAGTGCGGCGTTTGCGTGCCCCGCTTGGCGTTTGGGGCTGCAACGGCAATCACGAAATTTATGCTCGCGCGGAAGCCAAGGCACAGACCCTCTTCGCGCAAGCCGGAATGAAGCTGCTCCGCCAGCAAAACGCGCAAGTCACTTTCAACGGCGCATCGTTTAACCTCATCGGCGTGGATTACCAGCGCGAGCGCACTCCCGGCGGCCGCAGACTGCAGATGCTCCAGAATGGCGAGCGATTCGTGCGGCGCGACATGCCTAATATCCTTCTTTCGCACAATCCCAACTCCTTCAATCGCGCGGCCGAGCTGGGCATCGAGCTTTCGCTTGCAGGCCATACCCATGGCGGGCAGATTCAGGTGGAAATTCTCGATCATCGGCTCAGTCCCGCGCGCTTCATCACGGACTACATCGCCGGGCTTTATCAGCGGCCGATGTTTGCGCCGGCGCCGACCGATCGCTCGTCCTCGGGAGTTTCCCGGTTCGATAAGAACCGTAATTCTTTGCTGCCCAGCCGCTCCTCGACTCTGGCGGCAATCTACGTGAATCGCGGCCTTGGCACGGTGGGCGCGCCCGTGCGCCTCGGGGTCCCACCGGAAATCTCGCTCATCACTCTTCGCAGAGCTTAATTCTCCGCATATTACAGCAGTCTGTGCGAATTATCGCGCGGCGATTGTCCATCCATAATCTTGCCCCGGCGATTCTCTCTGAAACTGGGAGCCCTCGCATAAAGTTGCAACAAACGTTTCCAATCCCGGCGGAGTTCAGGCAAAATACCTGCGCAAATCAGGGGGAAACATGAACCGCAGAGCATGGATTGCATCGATTGTCTTCGCAGGCATTTCCTTGGCGCCAGTTGGAAGGCATCTCGTCGCGGACGAGAAGCCGCTCGCTGGCTATTCCGTCGACTCCTCGCGCACCGAACGGCAGTGGGAAGAAAAAATGCGCGCGATACCGGAGCCGGATAATATTCGCGCGTACATGAAACAGCTTTCTGCGAGGCCGCACGCCGTTGGCTCGCCGTACGACAAGGCCAACGCCGAATGGATTCTCGCGAAATATAAGGAGTTCGGCCTGGACGCTCACATCGAAACGTTTGATGTGCTCTTCCCGACGCCTAAGGAACGTCTCGTCGAGCTCGTGGCAGGCGGTCCGAAATTTACCGCCAAATTGCAAGAGCCCGCCGTCAAGCAAGACCTCACCTCGGATCAAACGGCGGAGCAGCTCCCCACCTACAACGCGTACTCGATTGACGGCGATGTGACCGCTCCGCTGGTCTACGTGAATTTTGGCGTTCCCGCGGACTACGATGAACTCGAGCGCATGGGCGTTTCCGTGAAGGGCGCGATCGTCATTGCGCGCTACTATGGCTCCTGGCGCGGCATTAAGCCAAAAGTTGCCGCGGAGCACGGTGCGATTGGCTGCCTGATCTTTTCCGATCCGCATGAAGACGGCTATTACCAGGGCGACGTTTTCCCCGAAGGGCCCTATCGCCCGAAGGACGGCGTGCAGCGCGGCAGCGTCGCGGACATGCCGCTCTACTCCGGTGATCCCTTGACGCCCGGTGTGGGCGCGACGAAAGATGCCAAGCGCGTGCCTCTGAAGGACGCGGAGACCATCACCAAGATTCCCGTTTTGCCGATTTCGTACGCCGATGCGGAGCCGCTTCTTGCCTCGCTGAAAGGCCCCATGTCGCCGCAGGCATGGCGCGGTGCGCTCGGCATCAGCTACCACATCGGGCCCGGTCCCGGAAAAGTTCACCTGGTCGTGAAATCGAACTGGATGCCTCTGCAGCCGATCTACGACATCATTGCCAAAATTCCCGGTTCTGAATTCCCCGATGAATGGGTCATTCGGGGCAATCATCACGACGGCTGGGTAAATGGCGCCGAAGACCCGCTCTCAGGCCAGTCGGCGATGCTCGAAGAAGCACGCTCCCTCGGTGCGCTGGTGAAACAAGGGTGGAAGCCTAAACGCACCATTATCTATTGTTCCTGGGATGGTGAAGAACCCGGCCTGCTCGGCTCAACGGAATGGGTCGAAGAGCATGCTGAGGAGCTCAGCAAACATGCTGTTGCATACTTCAATTCGGATGGCAACGGGCGCGGCTATTTCGATCTGGCCGGTTCGCACACGCTCGAAAAATTCTTGAATGATGTCGCTCGGGACGTTCAGGATCCCGAAACCAAGCTGACTGCGTGGAAGCGGGATGAACTGCGCGCCATTGAGCGGGCGCCTGGAGACAAGAAGGACGAGATCCGCCATCGACATGACCTGCATCTGGGCGCGCTTGGTTCCGGCTCCGACTACACACCTTTCCTTCAGCATCTCGGCATCGCTTCGGCCAATATCGGATTTGGCGGCGAGGACGGCGGCGGCATCTACCACTCGATCTACGATGACTTCTACTGGTACACGCACTTTGCCGATACGAACTTCGTCTATGGCCGCGCCCTATCACAGGCCGGCGGCACCGTCATGATGCGGCTGGCCGACGCCGACCTGCTGCCCTTCGACTTCAGCGACTTTGCCGAAACAATGCAAACCTACGTCCACGAGTTGAAAGATTTGTCCAAGAAAATGCAGGATGAAATACGCGAACGCAACAAAGAGATCGATGAAGGCGTTTTCACCGCGACGGCGGACCCCAAGAAGACTTACGTTCCGCCAAAAAAGGAAGAGGTTCCCCCTTACCAGAACTTCGCTCCGCTCGAGAACGCGGTGGATGCCCTGACGCACAGCGCAGCCGAATATCACAAGGCCCTGGAACACGCCGAAGCCAATGGCGGTGCGGCTCTGGCTGCCGCTTCGCTCGATCAAGTGAACCAATTGTTGATGGAAAGCGAACGCAAGTTCGTAACACAGGACGGACTGCCGAACCGCAAGTGGTACCGTCATCAACTCTACGCGCCCGGCTTTTACACGGGTTATGCGGCCAAGACCATGCCTTATGTCCGCGAAGCCATCGAACAGAAAGACTGGAAACAAGCGGACGAAGGCGTCGTGGTCGTCGCCCAATGCTTGCAGAACGAAGCGAAGCTGATCGCTGAAGCTGCCGCGAGACTCGCTGCGGCACATTGAATCAATTCATTGTTAAGGCCCGACTCGTAGCGTCCGCGAGGTGGGACGGACATTTCGGTCTGTCCCACTTTGTTCGTAGCGGAGGTTGGCTCGATGCCTTCCTATAATCTCTCCATCATCGGCATGGGCAACGTCGCTCGTGCGCTGCTGCGGCTGCTCATCTCGAAAGAAACCGAACTTCGCCGCCGCTATGACATTCGCTGGCGGCTTACCGGCGTAGCGACGCGGCGCACGGGCTGGATTGCCGATCCCGATGGGCTCAATCCTCTCGCTGTCCTGCAAGGTCACGCTCTGGCTCCGCATGGGAGTCTTCTGCAGCCGCGCAACGTCCGCGAATGGATGGAGAAAACGCGCCCCGACGTTTTCTTTGAAACAAGCTCGCTCAACGCGCTGACCGGCCAGCCGGCCACCGAACATCTGAAGGCGGCGCTCGAATGCGGCGCACATGCCATCACTGCCAATAAAGGCCCCATCGTTCACGCGTTTCACGAACTCACAGCTCTCGCGAAAGAGAAGCGCAAAAGATTTTTATACGAATCCACTGTGATGGATGGCGTGCCGGTTTTTTCCATGTTTCCGGACGGCTTGCCCGCGACGGAACTCCGCGGCTTCTCCGGCGTGCTGAATTCCACGACGAATGTCGTTCTCACGGAGATCGAAAAGGGACGCTCGATGGACGAAGCTGTAAAACGCGCGCAGGCCATGGGCATCGCGGAGACGGATCCCGCCGCGGATTTGGACGGCTGGGACGCGGCCGTGAAAGTCCTGGCCCTCGCGATTGTGCTGATGGGCGCGAATCTGCGGCTTGACCAGGTGCAGCGCACGGGAATTCGCGACCTCGGCGAGGAGAAAATTCGCTCCGTGCGTGCCGCTGGCATGCGCTACAAGCTGGTTTGCCGCGCGGAGCGCCGCGGCGACGGCGTGGAATGCAGCGTGCGCCCGGAAATGCTTCTGGCTTCGGATCCGCTCGCAAATCTCGAAGGCAGCAGCTCGGCGATTCGATTTGACCTTGACGTCTTCGGGCTCTCGTTCGTCGAGCACAACCCCGGCATTGAAGCCACCGGCTACGGCCTGCTCGCCGATTTTCTGCGCGCCGTCCGCCAATAGGCACGTCCAGCTTTGAACCCAGACAGAATTCAGCGCGAGTAGGACGCCGCATAGGCCGGCAGAGGAATTCCGAGATCGCACCGTTCATCGCGAATCGGCGCGCCGGAGGCGATCCGCAACGGAATTTCGCCCGCCCAGACAGGGAGAGCGTAATCGGCCGAATCATCTTCCGGCGGTCCGACGCGCACCTTCGCGGAAGCCTCCGTCAACGGTAGCCGCAAGATGCTTGTAGCTTTTAGTTCCTTCTCATTGGGCTGGCGCGCGTCTTCCCACCGTCCGGGCAAAATCTTTTCCGTGAATGCCCGCAGCGCTTCGAGCTTTTCCTGCGGCGCATCCACCAGGGTAGCCTTGCCAATCGCCACAACGGATCGGTAGTTCATCGAATGATTGAACACTGAGCGCGCCAGCACGATGCCGTCCGTCAGCGTCACAGTGACGCAGACGTTCGCGCCTTCGCTCAGGCCGCGCAGCATCCGGCTCCCGGCCGACCCGTGAAAATAAATCGCATCGCCGATGCGCGCGTACAGCGTTGGAATGACAAACGGCTGCGCGTCCGCTGAAAATCCGACGTGGCACACCATGCCTTCGTCGAGAATCTTGTAAACCGTTTCGCGATCATATACTCCGCGATGCGGTTCGCGCACGACACGCGTCCGCTCGTTCGGCGTAAAATCTTCGGACACTTTGCACCTCATGGAAAAGCCTGGCGCGAAGCCGGCCGATGAGTGGCCGCTCATTTGATTTTTAGCCGGCGCCAAAGCGGCATGAGTGAGGAACTATCGTTTCAATGCTAACACGGCTCTGCGCGGCTTCTTCATCCGCCCTCCCTGTGAGAAACTATCGGGCGGAGAATCCCATGGGCACACCCGTGATGCACGGAACCGAAAGCAGGCCGCTCGATATGGTGTGGGTGCGGGCGCAATTCCCCTCGCTGCAATTACAGATTAACGGCCAACCTGCTGCTTTCCTTGATGGTCCCGCCGGCACGCAGGTCCCCCGGCAAGTGATGGACGCAGTTCGGAATTATTTCCTGAGCTCCAATGCCAATACCTGTGGCGCGTTTGCCACCAGCCGCGCCACCGACGCCATCATTGCCGGCGCGCGCACCGTCATGGCGGATTTTTTCAATTGCGACAAAGACGAAGTCATCTTCGGCCAAAACATGACGACAATCACCTTCGCCCTTGCCCGCGCCATTGGACGCGAGCTGAATGCGGGCGACGAAATTGTTGTCACCACCCTCGACCATGACGCCAACATCTCTCCCTGGCGCGCGCTCGAAGAAAGAGGCGTCGTCGTCCGCCAGGTGGACATCCGCGAAGCGGATTGCACTCTCGACCTCGACGACCTCCGCCGCAAAATCACTTCGAAGACAAAGCTCGTCGCCGTCGGCTACGCTTCCAATGCCGTCGGCACGATCAATTCCGTCGCCGAAATTACCAAGCTCGCCCACGCCGCAGGCGCGCTGATGTTCATCGACGCCGTTCACTACGCTCCCCACGGCCCCATTGACGTCCGCGGCCTCGATTGCGATTTCCTCGTCTGCTCGCCTTACAAATTTTTCGGCCCGCACATCGGCACGCTTTATGGCAAGCGCGAACATCTTCTGCGGTTTCGGCCTTACAAAGTGCGCCCGGCACCTGACTCGCTTCCCGATCGCTGGGAAACCGGAACGCAATTGCACGAACTCATCGCCGGAGTTGCTGCCGCTGTCGATTACCTCGCTGAGCTGGGCAGACGTTGCGATCCATCTGCAAGAGATCGCCGCAGCGCCCTGCTCGCTGCATACCGGTCCACGCGCCAGCATGAAATGGCCCTTTTTTCGCGTCTTGCGGAAGGCTTGCTCGCCATTCACGGTCTCCGGTTTTTCGGCATCAGCGATCCAAATCGGTTCAACGAGCGGTGTTCCACCGTTTCCATCAGGCTTGCCAACCGCACGCCCACGGAAGTCGCCACGTTTCTCGGCGAGCGTGGCATCTTCACCTGGGACGGCAATTATTACGCCCTGAATCTCACCGAGCGCCTCGGCGTCGAAGCCAGCGGTGGCCTGTTGCGCATCGGCCTCGTTCATTACAACACGAACGAAGAAGTAGACCGCCTGCTCGCCGCGCTAAGGGAACTCGCAGCCCGATAGTCATCGCAAAAAATATGCCAAAACGACCAAAACCCATCGTACTAACCGTTCTCGACGGCTGGGGCTACCGCGCCGAAACAAAAGGCAACGCCATCGCCCTGGCTCGCAAACCCGCTTACGACAACTTGCTAAAAAATTTCCCGAACACGCTGATTCACACTTCAGGTCCATACGTCGGCTTGCCCGAAGGCCAGATGGGCAACAGCGAAGTCGGCCACATGAATATGGGCGCGGGCCGCATCGTTCACATGGACATCACGCGCATCGATCTTCTCATCGCCAACAAGCAGCTCCAGAAAGTGCCGCTTTTTCAACAGGCCATGGAGCGCGGCCGGAAGCATCAGCTTCATCTGCTCGGCCTCCTCAGCGACGGCGGCGTGCACTCGCACATCCAGCATCTTTTCGCCCTGCTCGAAATGGCCAGGCAGCAAAAGGTCGAGCGCGTTTTCGTCCACTGCTTCCTGGATGGCCGCGACACACCGCCAAATAGCGGCCGCGACTACGTCCGCAAGTTGCAGCAGAAAATGCGCGAACTCGGCGTCGGTGAAATCGCCACACTCACCGGCCGCTACTATGCGATGGATCGCGACAATCGCTGGGAGCGCGTCGAGCTGGCTTATCGCGCGGTCGTTCACGGTGAAGCGGAAACTCACTCCAGCGATCCTGCCGGCTCACTGCAAAAAAGCTATGAGCAGGGCGTCACCGATGAATTCGTAAAGCCTATCGTCATCACCAAAGAAAACGGTACATCCGCCGCTCCCGTCGCGACCATTCACGATGACGACGCCGTAATCTTCTACAATTTCCGCGCCGACCGCGCCCGCCAAATGACGCGCGCGCTCGTTGAACCTGGCTTCAACAAAATCACCGATGCCAAGCGCCCGAGAAATCTTTTCTACGTCGCTATGACCCAGTACGACAAAAACTGGCCCTGGCTTAAATTCGTCATCGCTCCGGAAAAACTCGAACAGATCCTCGCGCAAGTCTTCGAGGAGCTGCAGTACAAAAATCTGCGCTGCGCGGAGACCGAAAAATACGCGCACGTCACGTATTTCTTCAACGGCGGCGTCGAAAAACCCTTTGGCGGCGAAGAGCGCATTCTCGTTCCATCGCCCAAAGTCGCCACCTACGATCTCAGGCCGGAAATGTCCGCCGCCGGAATCACGGACACAGTCGTAAAAGCCATCGAAAAAGGTGATTTTGACGCCATCATCATGAACTACGCGAACGCCGACATGGTCGGCCACTCCGGCAATCTCGAAGCCACCATCAAAGCCGTCGAAGCTGTTGACGCCGGCCTCGCCACAATTTATCAGGCGCTCAAGCCGCGCGGCGGCGTCTGGATCATCACCGCCGATCACGGCAACGCCGAAACGATGATTGATCCCGTCACCGGCGGCCCGCACACCTATCACACGACGAACCCCGTCCCGCTCATTCTCGTCAGCGAAGAGCCTACTCTGCAACTGAAACCAGGTGGCTCGCTACGCGACATCGCTCCCACCATGCTCGCCGAGCTTGGCCAACCCGAGCCCGCGGACATGACTGGCCACGATCTGCGCATCACAACAGGGCGGTAAAATGAGTCTTAGTTACGAACCAATTAAGCAAAAGCCACCAGAACGTGGACAAAGCCGCGGAGGCGGCTTCGGCACCATCACCATTCCAGGCACACCCGTTGGCGCCATCGTTTCCGTCGGCCTCGTCGTGATCTGCTGGTTCGCTCTTCCGCTCTCGCACATTTTCATTCTCGGCACCGGCGGCATCGGTTTGATCGTCGGCCTCTTGCTCTACTGGAAACACCGCGGCCCGCGCGAATGAATCGCAGTCGCACCAAGCCGGCCGATACAAAACTCGTCATCTGCGTGTGGCATCCATTCACATTTTGGCGCCCGCAGCCGCTGATGCCGCAAGCCATTCACGCGCGCTGGCCGGAAATGCGTATCGTGCACCTCCCCGATTACGACCGTCTCCCCGCTGAATTGCCGGACACGGATATTTTCGTCGGATACTCCCTGCGCGCCGAACAGCTCACTTACGCAAGAAAACTGAAGTGGATTCATTCCACCGCCGCAGGCGTCGCGCAATTGATGTATCCCGAGCTGCGCGATTCCGGAATCCTCGTCACAAATCCCAGTGGTGTTTTCTCCGTTCCCATGGCGGAACACACCATGGGCCTGCTCATCGCACTCGCGCGCAATTATCCCGATTCTGTCCGCTTTCAGGATCGTTCGCACTGGGGCCAGCAGGATCTATGGGACAAGCCGCAGGGCCTCACCGAACTCAATGGCCGGCTCTTGCTAATCGTCGGATTCGGTTCCATCGGCCGCGAAATCGCCAAGCGCGCTCGCGCTTTCGACATGCGCGTCTGGGGCGTGACGCGCTCCGGCAAAGGTGACTCCGCGCACGCGGAAAAAATCCTTCCCGCCTCGCAACTCGATGCGGGGCTTCCGCACGCGGACTACGTCGTCATCGCTGCACCGGAAACAGCAGAAACGCGCCGCTTCTTTGGCGTGTCGCAAATCGCGCTCATGAAGCCCGGCGCGCGCCTCATCAATGTAGGGCGCGGCTCGCTGTTGGAGCAGGCGGCGCTTATCGACGCCCTGGAAAAAGGCGCGCTCGCCGGCGCCGCACTCGATGTGACCGCCGTCGAGCCGCTCCCGTCAGACAGCCCTCTCTGGAAGGCTCCGAATCTTTTCATCACGCCGCACGTCAGTGCCGTAAGCGACCGCCTGTGGCAGCGCGAAACGGATCTATTGATCAATTTGTTGGAACGATGGTTCGATGGCCGCGAATTGTTCAATCAAGTTGACTTCGCGCGCGGCTACTAGCTGCGCTCGAAATCCTGGAACCGGAAGTCGAAACTCGGCTCAATCCCCGTTGCCGACTTTCTCCGCGTCATAGCCTTCTCGCGCATACACAACGTATTTCTGTTTCTTGCCTTTCTGATTGACCACCACCAGCGGGCTTCCGTCCGGCTTTACCAGTTCGATCTTCACCTTGTGGAACTTGCCATCTTTCGCGCCGTTTGTGGGCGTGTACGAAATGCTGTACTGATGCCGCAGAAAAGCCGTCACTGCCTGAAACACCCCCGGCATCTCGCCCTCGAATTGCGGGAACCACGCCTGGCCGCCCGTCTCATGGGCAAACGTCTTCAGTTGATTTTCTGCCTGCAGGTAATTCATGCGTTGCATGCTTCCCATCCCGCCGATTTGGTTCACGTCCACCATATTTTGAAACACCTGGCCCAAGCCGATGCAAAAGATGGTCACATCGCTCTGCCGCAGTTGCTTCATCGTCTGATCCAGGTTGTGCTTCGAGAAGGTGTCCACTCCGCTAGCCAGCAGAACGATGGACTTTTTGCCTCTCACATCCTTTAGCCTGTCCGTGGTCTCCAGCAACGCATCGAAAACATTCGACTCGCTGAACCCGGGAAAATAAAGGTGGTTAAGCCCGTCCATGATTTCCTGTTTGTTCTGCGTGAAGTCCACTTCAACCCGCGTCTTCATGTCGAATGTTTCCAGCGCCACCCAGTCCTGCGGCTTGAGTTGGGGAAAAAGGTATTGCGACCAGTATTTTCCATAGTAGGCGAACATCCCTCCCCAGCCGCGTGCGCTGAACTCCAGCAGCAGTACCATGGTGATTGGGGCATCCGTCGGCCCGAAGTTGGTGATCGTCTGCGCCACCCCATCATCGGTAATTCGAAAATTTTCTTTCTTAAGACCAGTCAGGATGTCGCCATTTTGCGTGGTGGCTACTACGTCCAACGTCACCACCGGCACTTCGACCGCGATGCTCACCCCAGCTTGCGGAGCTTGTTGCTGGGGCGTGCCTTGCGTCTGAGGTGCCGCTTTCGGCGGGGGTGCCCCGCCTTGCGGACCTGTCGGGGCCTGCGCCGCCGCGCGCTCCCCCGCGCACGCAAAAATCAGCAGCGCGGCGAGGATTGTCGCTGAAACTTTGGAAAAAAGTGTCTTCATCTAACCCCTCGATTCGCTTTCGAATTCATTGCCGTCCTGCCGGCTTGCCTTGCATCCCTGGGCTGGGATGATTGCGCGGCATTTGAGCTTACGAAACGCGCGCCGCCAAGCCTGCGGTCGTGCCCCCACCCTGCATGTTAGTATGAAGCACGTTAACTGCAAAACGTTTGCTGCGCGTGTCGCATCGGGCCCGGGCGCATCCAAAATGGTGGAAGTCTTTGTGAAAGGGAACTTCAGAATGCGCACTCTCCTGCATGTAGTCGCTCTGCCGCTGCTCAGTCTGGCGGTGGCTTTACCCCTCACGGCGCAGGCCCCCTCCACTGCAATGCCAATGGTGCAGTCGTCCGCATCTCCCCTCGGCGATACCACCGCGCTGGCCAAAGAGGCCGAAGGCTGGCTCGCCGACCTCGTCAAAATCAACACCACCAATCCCCCGGGCAATGAGCAAGCCGCCGCAAAATACCTCGCTGGCGTTCTGACCAAGGAGGGAATCCCCTCCGAATTTCTGGATTTGGCCCCGGGCCGCAGCGCGCTGGTGGCCCGTTTGCGCAGCTCCGCAGTTCCCGATCCGGCCCGCGCTCTTCTTCTAGTCGCGCACATGGACGTGGTGGGCGTGGACAAGTCCAAGTGGACCGTTGATCCTTTCGGCGCGATCGTCAAGGACGGCTACCTGTATGGCCGCGGCTCGATCGACGACAAAGGCATGCTTGCCGCTAACCTCGCCGCTTTCATCGCCCTCAAGCGTTCGAACCTTCGTTTGAATCGCGACGTTATCTTTCTTGCCACCGCCGATGAAGAGCAGGGTGGTGACGCCAGCATCAAAATCCTCATCGCCAAATACTGGGATAAATTCGCCGCTGGCTTTGCCATCAATGAGGGCGGCCGCGTGATCCTGCAAAACGGCAAAGTCCAGTATGTCGCCGTGCAAGCCAGTGAAAAGGTTCCTGTGAATGTCGCAGTTATCGCTCGCGGGCCCTCCGGGCATGCCTCCGTCCCCACAAAAGATAACGCCGTCGTTCATCTCGCGACGGCCATCGCCAAAATCGGCGCCTACACCGCCCCCGTGCATTTCACCACGATTGTCCGCCGTTATTTCGAGCAGCTTGCTCCACTCGAGCCGGACGAACTCGCCAAATGGATCCGCTCTCTCGATACCGCGGACCGCGGCGACCATGCGCAGCGATACCTCTCCGAGGCTAACCCCCTCTGGAACGCCATGTTACGCGACACCATCGCTCCGACCATCCTTTCCGCCGGCGTGCGCACCAACGTGATTCCCTCCGAAGCCCGCGCCAATCTGAACATCAGGCTGTTGCCCGGCGACACCATCGATGTCGTGGTAGGCGACCTGACGAAACTGGTGAACGATCCGCAGATTCGGTTCCAGGTCGAGCCCGATGCCGGCCTTGCCGCGCCGCCTTCTTCGCTCGAAACCGATTTCTATGCCACAATCACCAAGGCCGCCGCGCAAGAATTTTCCGGCGCCCCGGTGCTGCCTTTCCTGTCGGCTGGCGCGACGGACTCGGCTCAGTTGCGTCTTCATAGCGTACAAGCCTACGGCCTTTCGCCATTTCCCATGGCCGACGAAGATACCCGGCGCATGCACGCCGACGACGAGCGCATTCCGCTTGCGTCCTTCGATAAAGGCGTCGACTTCCTCGGGCGCGTCGTCGCGGAATTCGCGTCTTCCAAGTAGCTATGCAGCGGGCAAGGCTGCTTCCGCTCCTTTAGAACGGATTTGGTTGAGGACTATCTCAGCGAGACAGCATGTCTTTTCGTCATTCCAAAATCGTTTGCACCATCGGTCCCGCCAGTCGCTCGCCCCGTATGCTCAGCCGATTAATTCAGGCGGGCATGGACGTAGCGCGGCTGAATTTCTCGCATGGCACGCACGCCGAACATGCGCAAAACATCGCGTTGCTCCGGGCCGCTTCCATCCAGCATAAAAAGCCGATCGCAATTCTGGCCGATCTTCAAGGTCCAAAAATCCGCACCGGTCCCCTCGCGGGGAGCAATCCGGTACTTCTTCGGACGGGACAGCGCTTCACGATCACGACCGCCAAAATATTGGGCGATACCACTCGCGTCAGCACCACGTTTCGGCCGCTGCCCCGCGAAGTTCACCGCGGCGACCGCATTCTCCTTTCGGACGGGCTGATCGAATTGCACGTCCTGCGGGTGCGCGGCCCGGAAGTGATTTGCGAAGTCGCCAATGGCGGCGCTCTTGGCGAGCACAAAGGCATCAATCTGCCAGGAATCAAACTGAGAGTCCCCGCGCTAACCTCGAAGGATCGCGAGGATCTGGTTTTCGCTCTAAAGCACGGCGCGAACTACATCGCCGTGAGTTTCGTCCGCCGCCCCCAGGATGTTTTACTGGCAAAATCGCTCGTGCGCCGAGCCGGTAAAAACACTCCCGTCATCGCCAAGCTGGAAAAGCCCGAAGCCATTGACAATCTCGACGCCATCCTCCGCGCCGCCGATGGCGTTATGGTCGCGCGCGGCGACCTCGGTGTTGAAATGAGCCCGGAGTGCGTTCCTGTCGTGCAGAAGCAGATTATTTCTCGCGCCCGCCATTTCCGCCGCCCCGTGATTACCGCAACGCAAATGCTCGAATCCATGACCGAGAATCCGCGTCCCACGCGCGCGGAAGCTTCGGACGTTGCCAATGCAATCTTTGACGGTTCCGACGCTGTTATGCTTTCGGCCGAAACGGCCTCGGGAAAATATCCATTCGAAGCGGTCAGCATGATGGCCAGAATTATCGAACAAGCGGAAGCCAGCGAATGGGAATCGCCTCCACGCGTCCCACAGGAAAAATTGAAGATCGCGGAAACCGTGGCCGAGCTCGTGTGCCACGCTTCGCATGAACTGCACATGAAGCTGATCGCTGTCTTCACGCACAGCGGCTTTACCGCCCGCCTCGTTTCCTGCTACCGTCCAGCCGTGCCCATCATCGCATTCACTCCGGAAACCGATACGCGACGCCGCATGGCACTCATCTGGGGCGTTCTCCCGCGCACGATCGCCGACGTCCGCAAAATCGACGGTTTGGCGGCGATTACGGAAAAACGTTTGCTGGAAGAACGGCTCGTCCGAAAAGGCGACGTGATCGGAATCGTCGCAGGTACGCCGATGGGAATTCGCGGCACCACTAACTTCATGAAGTTCCACGTTATCGGCGGCCCCGCCTAGCGCAGCGTGCGCGGTCCGCGCGTTTCGCCGGTCACGAGCCACAAGTCACTTCGCAACTCAGCCGCGCCAATTTTGAATCTCAAGTTAATTCTTAATTGACCCAGCGGTCGGGGCGCGAAGGCGGTTCGTTCTTATGTTTGTTGATATAGACATCGAAGCGCTTGCGGTTGCGCTTGTATTGCCAGTCCGAAACGCTGTTCCGGACGTTGTATAAAAACGATCCTCGCCGCAAATATAAGTACCCAACCAGCATTCCGCCCAGATGGCAGACGTGCGCGACGGCATCGCCGCCGGCTCCCAGT
This sequence comes from Candidatus Solibacter sp., assembly GCA_035499815.1. GTDB lineage: Bacteria > Acidobacteriota > Terriglobia > Acidiferrales > UBA7541 > Acidiferrum. The sequence continues at coordinate 37,264 of DATJXZ010000026.1, forward strand.
GTCGAGAAAAATTCGATGGCGCCCATCACCGCGACATAAGGCCGCATGGGAATCGTCACTGGCAAAGGAAAAAGCCAGATGCGCCGGTCGGGAAAAAGGATTGCGTTCGCCATTAAGATTCCGAAAATCGCCCCCGATGCTCCGATCGTAGGAATGTCGGAGGGCGTGTGGCCCCAAGTCATCGGAATTACTTTCACCAGGATTTCGATCAGCCCCGCGCCGACTCCGCACAGAAAAAAGAAATTCAGAAATCGTTTCTTTCCCCAGACCAGTTCCAGTTCGCGGCCGAACATCCAGAGGAACAGCATGTTGATCAGCAGATGCCAGATGCCGCCGTGCAGAAAAATGTACGTGAACGGCTGCCAGATCCGGAGGCCGGGGATGGGGCCGAGGGCGACGAGACCGAAGTAGTGAATGATCCACGAGGTGTACGCCGGGGCAAGCAACAGCGCGACGAGCGTCTGCACCAGAAAAACTCCCGAGCAAACGAGCACCAGGAGTTTTACACCGGGCGTAATGAAACCGCGCCAATCAAAGTTGTACCGACGGGCGCGAAAGGAAGTCCCCATGTATAAAGTTTACGGCGTCGGGAAGCGCTCGTCAAAGCGCGGGATGTGGAAGAATTCCTCGGCGAAAAACGCGATTTCTCCAGGCATCCAGTGGGTTTTGACAGCGTTGAATTGCATTCCTATTTCCGCTTTCTCCTTAGTCGAGTTTTTTGCGGGCGAAATGGAAGAGCGAGGCGGCGAGAAGCGCGAACATGAAGATGCCGAAGAGCGACTGGACGTGCGTAGGCACGGGCAGCTTGTCGTTGGGGGCGAGCCAAGCCCAATATTTCGGGCCGATGGAGAAGAGATCGGGGCGCCACGGGAGGCTGAGCAAATGCGCGAACCAGCCAGGGACGTGCGTGGCGATTTCGGGATCCTGGAAAAGATTGATGAGGATTCCTAATAAGCCGAAAACACCGCCGGCAGCAATAAGGCCGCTGGAAAAGAGCGCGCCAGGGCTGGCTTCGCCTCCTTCCTTCTTTTCCTTGGAAGTGATTTCGACGAGCCAGCGAACGAGTCCACCGGCAAACATGGTGGCAGTGGTAGCGATGGAGAGATAGGAACCGACGGCAAAGGCGAGTGAGCGAATGCCGAGAATTTCGATGGCAACGACCATCGCCACGCCCATGAGGACGAGGCGCCAGGGGAGTTTTTGATTGAGGATGCCGTTGATGACGGTGGCCATGAGGCGGGCTTGCGGAGCGGGAGCTTTGTCGCTGCCGATGCCGGGCGCCCATTGAATTTCGATCTGTTTGGTATCGCCGTCGTAGAGATACTCGCCGTCCGGGATGACGCCGGAGCTGAGGGCGTTGATCAGAGTGTAGGATTTGCCGCGATACTCGAAATTGTCGCGCTCGATTTTCACGCCGGAAGGAAGCGCGGAGATATTCACGGCGATTTGCGTGGGGACGTATTTTTCGAGGCCGACGTTCATCAAGTTGAGCGTGGCGCCGATGGCGAAGGTCGAGACAGTGACACCGATAAGTAGAGCGACTTGCTGGCGATTGGGAGTTGCGCCGACGAGATAGCCGGTCTTCAAATCCTGCGATGTGGCTCCGGCGATGGCTGCGGCGATGCAAACGACGCCGCCAATCATGAGAGCGAGAGCGGCGTAGTTCGGAGCGGTCCAACCGGAAACGAAGAATATGGCGCAGGTGGCCATGAGCGTGGCGATGCTCATTCCGCTGACGGGGTTGGAGGAATTGCCGAGCAAGCCGCTGATACGAGAAGCCACGGTGACAAAGAGAAAGCCGAAAACGACGATGAAGACCGCGGCGAAAAGATTCTGCCACCACAAGGTGCTCGCGCCCTTCATGGGATGGAAGGTCAGCAGCACCCAAAGCATGACGATGATGACGGCGGAAGCCGCGATGACGGTGCGCATGGGCATGTCCTCATCAATGCGGCTGGAAGCGGAGGATTGGCCGCCGCCCTGCGCGCGAACATCCTTGAGACCGGAACGAAGCGCGGAAACGATCGTGGGCATCGTGCGAATCAGAGTGATGATGCCCGCGGCGGCAACGGCTCCCGCGCCCATCGGACGAATGTAGGTGGTCCAAAGCTGACCCGGGGACATTTGCGGAATGGGAATTGTACCGGGGTAGATGGCGACGCCTCCGGAGAGCTGACCGAAGAATTTGATGGCGGGCATGATGACCAGCCAGGAGATGATGCCGCCCGCAAAGAGAAGTCCAGCCACGCGCGGACCGATGATGTAGCCGACGCCGAGATATTCGGAGGTGACGTTGGCGCGGAAAGACGCACCGGGAAACCATTTGGGCTGGCTTTCCGGCTGCGAGGTCCAGGACTGGAAAATATTCATGAAGACCGTGTAAACGCCGCCAAGACCGAGGCCCCAGAAGACGCGTCCAGCGAAAGAGCCGCCGCGCTCGCCGGCCACGAGAACGTCGGCGCACGCGGTGCCTTCTGGAAACGCGAGGTTGCCATGCTCCTTGACGATGAGCTGGCGGCGCAGAGGGACCATGAGGAGGACGCCGAGCCAGCCGCCGAGAAGAGCGAGCGGGAAGATGCGCCAGAAAGTGAATTCCGAGCCGAAGCCGAGAAAGATCAGCGCGGGGATGGTGAACATGACACCGGCGGCGAGGGATTCGCCGGCGGAGCCGGTGGTCTGGACGATATTGTTTTCGAGGATGGTGGAGCGGCCAAAGGCGCGAAGGATGCTGATGGAGAGGACGGCGATGGGAATCGAGGCGGAAACGGTGAGCCCGGCGCGAAGGCCGACGTAGACGCTCACCGCGCCGAAGAGGAGGCCGAAGAGCGAGCCAAGAATGACAGCGCGGACCGTAAATTCCTTGAGGGTTTCCTCGGCGGAGATGTAGGTGCGAAATTCGCCCGGAGGGGCCGTGGAACTCCATGGACGATCAGTCACTGAATCCTCCCCGTATGCGGAATGGAATGCGCCCGGCGTCGAGACCGGGCGTTTGCGTGCCCCTGTGCGGCGGGATTATGCCGTAAATGGGAGGCGGGAGGGTAGAAGTTAGATTTTGGAGAGGGGAGAGACGGCGTAAGAGCGAGTGGGGAAGAGTTGAGAGGATGAGGATGCCGGGGGGTACGCCACCCCCGGTGTTTTGCGCAAAGAGTGCGGGGATCGTTGAAAACAGGGAAGTTAGCAATTTGACCGATGCAAAAGAGTGCGTAAGAGTATGAAAACAAACGAGAGCTAAACGCCGTGGAATGAGATTGATGGGGACTCTTGGGTAGAAGAGCAGGGAGGGACAATTCGATTTCGCTGGGAGTAAACGGGCAGTAAGAAGCGAGACTGTGGGAAACGAGGGAAAGCTGTGGGCGGCGAGCGGAGGAGAGAGGCGAGCGAGACATGAAGGAGGGTACCATGGATTTGAATTACTGTCAAGGTACAGTACTTGATGCGTATCATTCGAATTGAGACGCGGGAAGTGCAGTGGGTGGGAGGAGTTGCGAGGAATTTGGGAGTTTGGTGAGACGGCAATACTAGGTGCTTGGACGCGGGTCATCGAGGAAAGACAGGCCCTGTAGAAAAGCCCGGATGCTGGGACGGCTTAGGGCCGAGTGGCGCGGTTTGGGGTGAGGTTTCGTGGGCGCTTTGTTTTTTTCTCGGCCGGAAGGAGCGGGCTGGTCAATCTTTCGTAAAGCTGGAATAAGTATTCGACGCGCTGGCGGTCGTTGTCAAAAGGTTGGGGGCGGTAACAGAGGTCGACGGCGCGGTCGAGGTCGGAGTGGGCTTTGACGAGGTCGGGCGGCGTGGCGAGCGGATCGTAGAGATCGGCGAGAGTGGAATCCTTGAATTTAGCGCGAGCGTCGAGGACGGCTTGAGCGGCTTTTTCGACTGCGGCGAGCTGTTTGGGAGTGGGGTTGTCAGGCCACGGGAAGTTGTTGTAAACGAGTTTGGCGGAATAGCGATACCTCGATTCCAGGCGTCCGCATACTGTCCTCACCCAGGCCATATTCATCTCAGAATGCAATACGCCAAAGTGATAGGGGGTTGCATGTTCCAAGAATAGGCAGCTGTTATTCGGTATGTAATTAGCCGTAAAATAACTCAGCGGGATGTATCTACGGTTTTCCGAGCTATGGCAAGGCACAAGGACATAATTTGTGCTCGGCTGGCGGATTTCTCCGAAGAGGGTCGGGTATTTGGCCAACTTTTTAGTCGCTTTGCGCTTGCTTGCATCCCGATAGGCTTGTACCGCTTCCACCCTTTGCTGGACCAACCTCAACTTCTTTATAGTTTGCGGCTTTGCGTCTTTCAGCCAAAGGCACCAGCGCTTCTCGCCGTGGAGGTACTCTCGCGCGCTGAGGAGCGGCCGTATAAGCGGGCCCGCTTCTGGTTCTTGTTCGACGAGTTTTGTTCTCTCGTCATCGGTAAGGAGAAGGTTCCCGTCATCGTTCGGCATGCTGCCAAATTGTGCTTGCGGGACGGCGGATAATGGATGCTCCCGGTTCGTTAGGGCTATATCGCTCGCCTCTATCAAATAGGGGCTGATGTTTGAGGCCGTGCTTACGATCGCACCGTTGTCCTCTGACTGATATTCATATATCCGCTTGGGCTGCGTGTTGAAGGCAGCGAATCCAACAATCACGACGTGCACGTGTGCCCTTCCGCGGGCTTCACTTTTCCAGGGGAAAGTTCTGTGGGCGAATACAATCTTGATTCTGAGTTTCCCGAAGAGGATGGGCCAGACAATTCCAGGCTGCTCGCCTTGCGTGATCGAGTTCGTTGAGACGAAGCTAACCTTTATCGGGGTTCCCTGTATGTACTGTGCTGCTTGGAGATACCAGCAGCAAACGTAATCGAGGACGCCGCTCCCAGCGATTTTCCCGAAAACGGTTTTCATGTCATCTTGCTGATCCGCGTTTCTTGCTTTTTTGCCGACGAACGGCGGGTTGCCGAGCACGTAGCTGCATTTTTTGGGCGGGAGGATTTGCTTCCAATCGAAGCGAAGCGCGTTGCCGTGTGCGATGGTGGGAGATTTCTTGAGCGGAAGGCGGACGAAGTATTGGCCGAAGGCTTCGGAGAGGCGGAGGTTCATCTGGTGGTCCATGAGCCATAGGGCGACTTCGGCTATGCGGGCGGGCCACTCGGAGATTTCGATGCCGTAGAAAGCGTCCACGTCGACTAGGGAGAGGCGCTGGATGTCGAGTTCGCGCTGGTCGCCTGGATAGAGGAGCTTGAGGATTTCGATTTCGAGGCTGCGGAGTTCCCGATAGGTGATGACGAGGAAGTTGCCGCAGCCGCAGGCCGGGTCAAGGAAGCGGAGGGCGGCGATTTTTTCGTGAAAGCGGGCGAGAGCCGCCTTGTTGTTCTTGATGCGGTCGAATTCGGCGCGGAGGTCATCCAGGAAAAGAGAACGAATGACCTTCAGAATGTCGCGCTCACTGGTGTAATGGCCGCCGATCTGGCGACGCTGGCGAGGCTCCATGACAGCCTGGAAGAGAGAGCCAAAGATGGCGGGAGAAATGCGGGACCAATCGAAACGGGAGGAGGCGAGGAGAGCCTCGCGCATTTCGCGGTTGAAGTCGGCGAAGTCCAGTTTTTCCTTGAAGAGCTCTCCATTCACGTAGCGGAAGGCGGCAAGTGTCTCGTCAAGATTTTTCTGACGGCGCTCTTCGGGCGTGTTCAGGACTTCGAAAAGACGCGCGAGATGGAGGCCAAGGTCGGAACCGTCGGTCGCAGTGCGGTTCTGGAGATAAAGGGAGAAGGATTCGCGCTCGAAGATGCCCGTGTCCTCGGCGAAGAGGCAGAAAAGAATGCGGACGAGGAAACGTTCGAGTTGATGGCCGGAGTAGCCGCCGGATTCGAGCGCGTCGTGGAGGCGGCCCATGATTTCGACGGCTTCGAGGTTGATGGGGTCTTGCTCGGCGAATTTGTGCTGCTTGTAGCCGGGGATGAAGGCGAAGTCGTGGATGTGCTTGTGAAAATCGGCCAGCGGAATCTCGATGGTGGCGACGCGGCGGTTGTTGAAGAGGGGGAGTTCGCGCTGGTCTTCGGGCTCGAGGTCGTGGAGAGCGATGCGGGCGAAATCCGAGACGATGACGTAGCGCGGGATTTCGTCGAGGCGACCCTGGTTTATGAGGTCCTGAATGTAGCGAAAGGCCTGCGATTGGGCTTTGCCAAGGTCCTGGCCGCGGCTCTTGTGTTCGACGAGCGCGATGCGAGGCCAAAAGAGGTCGATGTAGCGATATTCGCCGGAGAGATTCTTTACGGGTTCTTCAAAACTGGCGACGGCGCGGCGACGAATGCCGAAGACATCGAAAAACTCGTTCCAGAATGTTTGTTTTTCGGCGGATTCGCTGCGCGCTCCCGACCATTCTTTTGAAAAGCCGATCGCGCGGTGACGGATTTCGTTCCACGAAAGTGGCATGTCGAGATGGTAACAAAGAAGCTGGGAAAGTCGATGGTGACGAGGACGGCCGAACCTGAGGCGTTAGCGGGGCCAAAAAGCTGGAAGAGATCTCTCTCTGTGCAAGTCGGCCGCTTCGGAGGAGCGAAGTGGGAAGAAAAAAGGTTTGGCGCGCTTCGTCCGGGATGACGGTGCGGTGCAATCGCAGCTCCGATTCGTAGATGTAGATGCACACGGCTCAAAAACCGACCGGTGTGTCGCTACATCAACGAATATTCGCTGCGATTGCACTGTAGAGAGGATAGCGTTGACGGGGCGGGGGGGCGGGGGTAATGTCGCGGGAAAGATGAGATGGGCGGAGGCAGGCTGCATGTCTGGGAGAATCCGGCGTACATTTTGGCGAAGCGTTGTGACGGGAGTTTGTTTGATCTGGGCGGTGACGGCGAAGGGGCAATTGCCGCCGTTGTTGCCGCCGCTGCCGCCGATGGTTTGCCCGTTTACGTACGATCAGACGACAGATGCGATCGCGGCGTTTGCAAAGATGGTGCCGACGTTCACCCAAGAGCCGAGATGTTCGAATTGCCATGGCGGGATCACGGACCCGACGGTGCGAGGAACGAATCACGCGACGGGGGTGGAATCGCCGGGAAGATGTAACACCTGCCACGATGCAATGGTGGAGAAATCTCCGGGGAATCCGTCCATTTGGCAATTGCCGCATCCGGAGCACAATTTCGTGGGGAAAGATGCGAAGACGCTGTGCAAGCAGATGAAAGGATCGTTTCGAACCGCCGGAGAGTTTGTTGGGCACCTGGACAATGACAACGGGAACAGCCGGTTCACGGAGACGGCGTTTGAGGGAACGCACGGGCTGGACGACGACACCGGCCAAGCGTTCATGGGAGACGGATACAGGAGAGAGCCGCCGACGCACATTACGCACGCGGAATTGGTGGAGCTGGGGGCGGAATGGGTGAACGCGATGGGCGGGCAATTTCAGGGAGATGAAAGCTGCGGATGCGAGCCGAGCCACTACGCGCTGCGAATCGATTATGAAACGCAGATCCTGCTGGGAATCGCCAACGCGAAGAACAAGATGCAGACGCTGGACGTGCCAATTACGTTTCATGACGACGGAACGTTCGAAGGGCAAGCGATGGCGTTTTTCGACGGATCGGGGACGGCGCTTTACTGCTCGGAGCACTCGACGAGCGCGATGCTGGTGAAGATTTCAGGGGACGTGAAGGAGCAGGAGGGCGATCATCACTTCAAGGTGAAGATCGAGAACGGCTCGCCGACGGTTGGGCAAGTGGCGGCGGTGTGCCCGATGATTTCGAGGCAGGTCAACATGAACCCCGGACAGCATGGAGAAGTGAACATGCGGATGGATGGAAACGTGAATGAGACACAGCTGCAGGAGATTGCTTCGACGGCGGCAATAAGCACAGTGATTCGGGCGCAAATCGTGAAACTGCCCTAGTGAGATTTTTTGGAGTGGCCGTGGGATTCGCCGGGAACGCTGAAATCCCAGACGGAATAGAAGACTTGCGCCCCGCCACCGAAACCGGAAACGGTGGGCTTGTAGCCCTTGATGGGGCGAAGAACGACGGCGTATTCGCCAGGCTCGAGGGGCTGGTCGACGTTCATGACGTAGAAGCCGCGCTCTTCCTTGCTGAGGCGCGTTGGCCAGCGCTCTTCATCGAACCATTGGCCCTGATCCGGGCCGCCTCCACCCATCATGCTGCCCATACCCATCTTTGACTTGGTGGCGCCAACAAGACGGTAATTGTCTTTCGTGGGGACGAGACGGACGACGGCCGGCTCGTAACCGTCGGGGTCGACGCCGGGAATTTCGCCATAGGTGAGCTCGAAGCGAGGGGTCGGGGAGTGGAGTTCGCGCTGGGACTTGCGCGCGGGGAGGCCCCAGACGTAGGTCATGGTGGGAGCGCCGTGACGCATGCCGCCCATCATGCCGCTGCCCATCGAGAATGCGGACATGGCCATCATGCCGCCCGGACCGGCACCCATAGCGGCGAACTGAAGAGCTTGGCCTGCGAGGGAGTGGAGCAACATGCCGCTTCGACTAGGCCCGCCGCCCTTGAACTTGGATTGAGCCATCTGCGCCATGGAAGGAGGGATTTCCATTTTGGCGCCGGGGGATTCACCGAAAAGATAGACGCGAGGCATCTGGTCGGGCGAGTAGTTAGACATGGAGAGCATGCCGCCCATGCTGGCCATCATGCTCATCATGGAGGGATTCATGGCGGCGCCGTTCATTCCGGACATACCAGGCATGCTAGGCATGGGAGCGGTAGATGAAGCTTGAGGCGGGGCGGCCGGAGTTGGAGGAGCGGCGGTTGGGGCGGGTGTCGCTGGAGCTACCGATGCGGACGGAGCGGAAGCAGGGTCGGGAGGAGTGGAATCGGAAACGCGAGCTGCGGCCGTGGAGGGAGAGGTTGATTCAGAGGGCTCGCGGAGGGACGCCTGCATCATGGCGCGAAGAACGACGCCGGAGACGCCGGCTTTGTGAAGTTCGAGGAGAGCGTCGGTGGAGAGATCGAAGTCGCAATCGGAAATAGCGATGAGTTTGATAAGGGTAGCGTCGTCGAAATGGTTTTGGACCATAACAATGATGTCGGCATTTTTGAGGACTTTTTTGGGAGGCTTGAAGTCCTGCGCGGCGACTGCGGAGAACAGAAACAGCGCGGCTAAGAAGGAGAACAAGAGCTTCGTTCGCATAATGGCACCAGAGCCTGACTTCCGAAGTGGAACCCGTGTGTCCGGATGGTCGGACAATTGAGCGGGATTATAGCACTGGAAAACGAGATTTGAATGGTCTCAAGGGCGCGGCGGGGCTCCGTTACGAGGAAGGGGAGCGGGCGGGGAGCGCTATTGACAGAGGAGGCGCGGACCTGTATTGTCCGCGGCAGCAAGTAACTCAGGTCGGTAACACTGCTTATGCGCCCAGACCCCTCTCTGCGCGGCGGTGCAGGCCCCAGGCGTTTCCCTGCATGTCCGTTCGTGGTGTGTTTTCCTGAAAACAGCAAGGCGAAACGCAGGCAAATGGCAGGGCGCGCTCGCAGATTCAGTTTTTCAGGATGCAAGTTCGCGGGAATTCACTTCAAAAATTACGAGTGCGATTTACTTCTTTTTGGAGGTGGGAAGTGTCTCTGCGCCGGTTAACTTTGATTGGGGGAATGGCGGCGGTGATTTTGGCGGGAGTAGCGGCGTATCGCGTTGGATCGAGCAGCGCGGATGAATGGCTTCCGATTTCGCCGGAAGAGCTGAAGATGACGAGCGATCCAGCGGCACCGGGAGCACCGGCGATCATTCTCTACCGGCAGGTGGATCGTGACGACAGCAACACGCATGTGCCGCACGAATACAACTACGTGCGGGAAAAGATCTTTACGGAGGAAGGGAGGAAGTATGGAGACGTGGAGATCCCCTTCGTGAAGGGCGACTATGACATCGTGAATATCCGGGCGAGGACGGTGAGGCCGGACGGCTCAAGCGCGATTTTTGATGGAAAAGTGTATGAGAAAGAGATCGTGAAGGCGCGGGGATTCAAGTATCTGGCGAAGACGTTTACGCTGACGGATGTGCAGCCGGGCAGCATCATCGAGTATCACTACATGATCGACTTCAAGGACTACTATGTGTTCGATTCGAACTGGGTATTGAGTTCGGAGCTGTTCACGAAGTCGGCGAAGTTCACGTTGAAGCCGTACACGGAATGGGCGCTGATGTGGAGCTGGCCGAACGGTTTGCCGGACGGAGTGAAGCCGCCAGTGCAACAGCAGAACTCGAGCCATGACATCGAGATGGCGGCACAGAACATTCCGGCATTCCAGGTGGAAGACGATATGCCGCCGGAAGCGGCGATGAAGTTTCGCGTGGATTTTACGTACAAGGAAGACGGACTGGAAAAGGACCCGGAGAAGTTCTGGAAAAAGCAGGGCAAGAAAATGAACGACTTCGTCGAGGGTTACGTGAACAAACGGAAGGCGATGGAAGAGGCAGTGGGGCAGATCGTTGCAGCAGGCGATTCGCCGGAAGTGAAGTTGCAGAAGATATATGCGCGTGTGCAGAAGCTGCGGAACCTGAGTTTCGAGGTGGAGAAAACGGAACAGGAACAGAAACGGGTGAAGGAGAAGGAGCCGGCGAACGTCGAGGAAGAGTGGAAGCGCGGGTATGGTTACGGAGACGACATCACGCTGCTTTTTCTGGGATTGGCGCGAGCGGCTGGGATGGACGCGTCGGCGGCGAAGATATCGACGCGCGACGATCATTTTTTCGTGAAAAATCTGATGAAGGCCAGGGATCTGCGAACTTATGTGGTAGTGGTGAAATTGAACGGGAAGGAAATTTATTTTGATCCAGGGACGGCGTTTACGCCTTATGGATTGCTACCGTGGTCGGAGACGGGAACGCTGGGATTGAAACTGGACAAAGACGGTGGGACATGGGTCACGACCAATACGCCGGAGAGCGCAGATTCGCAGATCGACCGCAAGGCGGACTTGAAACTGACGACGGAAGGGAGCCTCGAGGGAAAACTGACAGTCACGTACACGGGCCTGGAGGCGCTTTACTTGCGCTTGGAGGAACGAAACGAAGACGAAGCAGCGAGAAAGAAAACTCTGGAGGATGCGGTCCGGTACATGATTCCGGCGGCGATCGAGGTGGATTTGACGAACAAGCCGGATTGGTCAAGCTCAGATCCTAAGCTGGTGGCTGAATTTAACTTGAAGGTGCCAGGCTGGGCGTCCGGGGCGGGGAGGCGCGCGATTATGGGGGTTGGGTTGTTCGACGCGGCCGAAAAACACATGTGCGAACACGCGACGCGCGTGCACCCACTCTACTTTCATTACCGGCTGCAGAAGGTGGACGACGTGACAATCGAGCTGCCGCTTGGCTGGGAAGTGAGCAGCTTGCCGAAACCGGAAACCGAGGATGCCAAAGTGCTGCTTTACACGATAAAAGCCGAAAACAACAAGGGGACCTTGCATATCGAGCGATTAATGAGGAGCGATTTGATTGCGCTCGATCAGAAACTGTATCCGGCACTGCGCAGATTTTATGAGGGAGTGAGGACGGGCGATGAAGAACAGATCGTGTTGCAGCCTGGAGCAGCAGCGGCGAGCAATTAGAGTGTCGCGCCGAGGCGGATGGCTGGCAGGCACGCTGGCGGTGTGCGCAACAATCGTACCGTTGAGCGCGCGAGCGAACGACGCGCCGCAATGGCTGCACGCGCTGGCGAATGCGCCGCTGCCTCCTCACGACGAGAAAACGGATGCGGTGATGCTCTACTCGGAAGACATTTTGAATGTGCAAGGAAATGGAAAGGTCAAGAGCATCGAGAGGCGGGCGTACAAAATATTGCGGCCGGGAGGGAGAGAGCACGGAACCGTGATCGTGCACTTCGATTCGGAGACACGGATCACGGGATTACACGGGTGGTGCATTCCGGCGCAAGGAAAAGATTACGAGGTGAAGGACAAGGACGTGATTGAGGCAGGTTTGGCAGGCGTGTTGAATGGAGAGCTTGCCACCGACCATAAGATCAAGATTTTGAAAATTCCAGCGCCGGACCCGGGAAACATTATCGGCTACGAAATCGAGCATGAGGATCGGCCTTATATTTTGCAAGATGAGTGGGGCTTTCAAGGAACGGACCCTGTGAGGGAGGCACATTACACGCTTCAGCTGCCGCCAGGGTGGGAATACAAGGCGGTCTTTTTGAATTATCCCGAGGTGAAATCGACCTCTGCGGGGAGCAACCAGTGGCAATGGGAGTTGAGCAACATTGCGGCTATCCGGCCAGAAGATGACATGCCGCCATGGACGGCCGTGGCAGGGCAGATGATCGTGTCTTTCCTGCCGCCCGGCGGAGAGCATAATCGAGGCTTTGAAAACTGGAACGATATGGGTTTGTGGGAAGCGGGGCTGGTGCGCGGGAGAAGAGATTCGTCGCCGGAGATCAAGCAGAAAGTTGCGGAATTGACGACGTCAGACAAGACTGTGTTGGGAAAGATGCGCGCGCTCGGGAAGTTCGTGCAGGACGACATACGGTACGTGGCGATTGAGCTGGGGATCGGCGGATGGCAGCCGCACGCTGCAAACGATGTTTTTGCGCATCACTTTGGAGATTGCAAGGATAAAGCGACGCTGATGAGCGCGATGCTGAAGGAAATTGGCGTCGAGTCGTACTACGTGGTGGTCAACACTCAGCGCGGTGCCGTGAATGATAGGACGCCGGCAGTCAACTGGTTCAACCACGTAATCCTGGCGATCAAGCTGCCCGAGACACTGAACGACGCGTCCTTGACGGCGATCTATGAGGACAAAAAGCTGGGCCGGCTGCTGATCTTCGATCCGACCGATGACTTGACGCCGTTTGGCTATTTGCGTGGGCCGCTTCAGGCAAATTATGGATTGCTGGTGTCGGACAGCGGAGGCGAATTGATTGAGCTGCCCGAGCTGGCGGCGGCGATGAACGGAATCCGCCGGGTGGGGAAGCTGACCCTGACGACGGCGGGTACGTTGACAGGAGAAGTTACCGAGATTCGAATGGGGGACCGCGGGGCCGCGCAACGGTATGCGATACAGTCGGCAGCCACGAACAAAGACAAAATCAAGCCGATTGAAAGTCTCTTGGCCGGCTCGCTAGCGAACTACCAGATCACAAAAGCAACGATCTCGAACCTGAAGGACAGCGATCAACCGTTCATTTATGACTACTCGCTCGTGAGCGAGGATTACGCCAAGCCGGCGGGGAATTTGCTGCTAGTGCGTCCGCGTGTGGTAGGGGTCAAGTCCAGCGCATTGCTGGAAACGAAAGAACCGAGGAAGTTTGCGGTGGAGTTTTCCGGACCATCACTCGATTCGGATGCGTTCGAAATTACGCTGCCGGCGGGGTATGTGGTCGACGATCTGCCACCGCCAGTCAAAGTGGATTACGGATTTGCGAGATATCAGAGCGTGTCGGAAGTTAAAGGAAACGTATTGCGTTATACGCGGCAGTTTGAAGTGAAAGACCCGAGCGTGCCGCTGGCGAAAGTTGAAGAACTGAAAAAACTTTACCGAATCATCGCGAGCGACGAACGGAACACCGCTGTGCTGAAGCAAGCGGTGCAATAAGAGCCGCGACCAGAGCGGCTGTGGCCGCTACCACTGCCCACCCACAAATCGTTTCTTTGCGGCCAGCAAAAGAGACTACGAGAGTCTGGCACGGACGCGATCGCTTAGCGCTTTGCCGTCCACCACTTTTCCTTCGAGGGCGGACTTTGCGGCTTTGACCACGGCGCCCATTTGTTTCATGGAGTTGGCGCCGGTCTCGGCGATGGCTTTGGAAATAGCGGCGTCCATTTCTGCCTCACTGGCGGAGGCCGGTAGATAAGACTCGAGGATTGCGAGTTCCTTGGTTTCTTTGTCGACGAGGTCCTGGCGGTTGCCTTTGCCAAATTGGTCGATGGATTCTTTGCGCTGTTTGACCAGGGTTTGCAGGATTTGGATGGATTCAGCTTCGTCGAGCGCGCGGATTTTTTCGGTTTCCTTGTATTTAATGGCAGATTTGACGCCGCGGAGGACGCTCAGGCGGAGCTCATCCTTGGAGCGCATGGCGTCGGTCAGGTCTTTCTGGATTCTTTCGGAGAGAGTCATGAGGCTCAATGATATCAGAAGAAAGAGAAAAGAATTAATACAGAGGCCGCAGAGACACAGAGATCGCAGAGAAGAGAGCCGAACAAGATTTGACAGGGTACGGACGGGTCGCTACCGTTGATACTCTGCATTTGGTGGCTTTTACCCGTCACTGGCAGCAGAAAACACAAACCAACCTGGATGAGGACCGATGAAAGTCATAGTTGCGGACAAGATCAGCGAACGCGGTGTGGAACTCTTGCGGGGGACGGGATGGAATATCGTCCTGACGACGAAAGACACGCTGAACACGGAGATAGCAGACGCGGATGCGCTGATTGTGAGGAGCGCTACGAAAGTAACCGCGGAATTGCTGGATAAAGCGCCGCGATTGCGAGCTGTTGGGCGAGCGGGCGTCGGCGTGGACAATATCGATCTGGACGCGGCGACGACGCGCGGAGTTCTGGTGATGAGCACGCCGGGGGGAAATGCGGTCAGCGTGGCGGAGCACACGTTTGCGCTGCTGCTGGGTTTGGCGAGGCTGGTGCCGAGGCTGGATAAGTCGATGCATGAAGGAAAATGGGAGAAATCTGCTGCGGCGGGAACGGAAGTGCGGGGAAAGACGCTGGGACTGATCGGGCTGGGGCGCATCGGGAGCGAAGTCGCGATCCGCGCGGATGCGTTTGACATGCGCGTGCTGGGGTACGACCCGTACATCAGCGAAGCGGCAGCGAAGGAAGTGCAGGTCGAATTGGTGCCTCTCGAGAAGCTGCTGGCGGAGAGCGATTTCATTTCGCTGCATACGGCGCTGAGCCCGGCGACACAGAATCTGATCAATGCGGAGTCGATCGGGAAGATGAAGAACGGCGCGCGGTTGATCAATGCGGCGCGGGGCGAATTGATTGACGAGGAAGCCCTGGCGGAAGCTTTGAGGAGCGGAAAGCTGGCGGGGGCCGCGCTGGACGTTTTCGTGCAGGAGCCGCCGAAGGATTCGCCGTTGCTGGCAATGGCGAACGTGATTGCAACGCCGCACGTGGCGGGCTCGACGACGGAGGCGCAGGAGGAAGTGGGCACGCAGGTGGCCGTGCAGATCAAGGATTATCTGACGGACGGTTTAATTCGTAATGCGGTGAACTTGCCGGCGCTCTCCGCGGATCAATACCGGAGAGTGCGGCCTTACCTGGCGCTGGCGGAGCGGCTGGGATCGCTAGTGTCGCAAGCAGTGGCTGCAAGGCCTGCGCGGATTCGGATTCGCTATGCGGGCGAGGTGGCCGAGGTGGGAACGCATTTGCTGCGCAGCGCCGTGCTGGCGGGGATGCTGAACGCGGTGCTGGATGAAAAAGTGAACGTGGTGAACGCGCCGGCAGTGGCGGCAGCACGGGGACTTTCGGTTGAGGAAGAAACACGGCGGCGGGAGCGTGGATTTCCTAACACGCTGGAAGTGGCGGCATTGCCGGAAAAAGAGGGATTGGTGCGCGGGTTTTCCGCCGAGGGCACAGTCCTGCACGATGGTTCGCCGCGCGTGTTGCAGATTGACGGCATTCCGCTGGAAGCGGAGCTGGCCGGGACGATGCTCTATTTGCGAAACCGGGACGAGCCCGGCGTAATCGGGCAAGTGGGCTCAACGCTGGGCAATATGGGAGTGAACATCGCGACGTTTGCGCTAGGCCGGCGCGAAGCCCACAAGGGTGCGGAGGCGGTGTCGCTAGTGCGGCTGGATGGAGATGTGTCGGACTCGATTCTGGGTGCGATACGTGGGATTCCCGCGGTTACGGTGGCCCGGTTGCTGAAGCTGGGATAAAGACATTTGTGCGGTGCCGCGATTTAGCCGAGGCGAGAGCAAGAGCCTGCCGAGCGCATTCTCCGTGAAGCAGCGGCACCCTCCATTGAATCGATTTTATTCTGAAGAATTCATAATTCAGATAATTCAGAACCAAAAGAGAACTGGGAAGAACATTCCTTGACACCCGTAGCCATTTGTCCTAAAAAGTAGCTCAAAGAATAGCGGAGGGGTGGGGAAGGTCGTCCAGGATTAATACAGTCCCCCCCAGGTTAAGTTCCGGCAGGGCGCCGTGAGCGTGGTTGTGTAGGCATGGTGCTGCCCACCAACGAGAATCTCAACGATGAGTAATGGTGCGCGAAAGGAGCAGTCCATGAGGTGGGATTTAATTCAGCGCAATATCCTTCTTATTTCCCTGGCGTTTTTATTGCTAGGCGCCAACGTAAACGCGCAAGTGGGAACGACTTCGGTCCGAGGGACGGTCCTGGACAAGACCGGGGCAGCCATTGTTGGCGCGACTGTGACCCTCGAAAACACGGCGCAGGCACTGCACCAGGAGATGAAGACAAGCGCGACCGGCGCGTACGAGTTCTTGGCGCTTCCACCTGGGACATATTCGCTGAGCGTGGAAATGGCGGGATTCAGAAAGTGGCAGCAGAAAAGCCTGCCATTGCTGGTGAACACACCCACGACACTGAACCTAACGCTGGAGGTCGGCACGGCGACTGAAACGGTAGAGGTATCCGCACAGGCGGTGACGCTGAATACGACAGACGCTTCCTTGGGGATTGCGTTCAATGAAAATCAGGTGAAGCAACTGCCGTTGGAAAGCCGGAACGTGCCGGATTTGCTGAGTTTGCAGGCGGGGGTCGTGTACACGGGCAATCGATCGGATATTGATACGAACACGGACACGAGAAGCGGCTCGGTCAACGGAGCGCGAAGCGACCAGAGCAATATCACGCTGGACGGGATCCCGGTAAACCCTAAGGGAGGATACGCGTTCCAGTCCGTTCTGCCGGTGACGCTAGATTCGGTGGAAGAATTTCGGGTGACCACAACGAATTACAACGCGGATCAAGGTAGCTCCTCGGGGGCCCAAGTGGCGCTGGTTACGAAGAGCGGCACGAACAATTTCCACGGCTCTTTGTATGAGTACAACCGGACTAGCGCAACCAGTGCGAACGATTACTTTCTGAAGCAGTCGCAGCTCAACCTTGGCACACCGAACCAGCCCCTGAAACTCACACGAAATATTTTTGGGGCCTCGGTTGGCGGGCCAATCAAAAAGGACCGGCTATTTTTCTTTGCAAATTATGAAGGCTACCGAGATGCGGAAGCACAAAGCGCGCTGCGAACCATCCCGACCGCGACACTGCGCGACGGGATTATGCAATATGCATGCGCCGATACCTCGGCATGCCCTGGCGGTTCGGTCATGGGCGCGAGCGGCGGTAGCTATTCCGTTGCGCCAGGAAACTTTGCGCTGTCGCCGACCCAACTTGCAGACATGGATCCGCAAGGGCTGGGGCCATCCTCAGCGGTGCTTTCTTTCATGCAGAGCACTTATCCATTGCCGAATGACACGACCGTGGGGGACGGTGTTAACACGTCGGGATACCGCTTCGCCGCTCCAACCTACACGACCCACAATTGGTATATCGCCAAGCTGGACTACAACATCACGGCCGATGCGAGACACCGCCTCTCGGTGAGCGGAGCGCTGGCAAACGAAAACTCGCAGGGTGCGCCATTCTTGCCGGGATCGATTCCGGAAACGGTCAGCGTGAATTACAACAAAGGAATCATTGCGAATTATTCGGCGACGCTGACGCCGACGCTCATCAACAATTTCCGGTATGGATTCATCCGGGAGAGCAACGGGTTTGTGGGCGATTCGACGCAGTCGTGGAACTATTTCCGCAGTATCGACATGGGAGTCACAAGGTCGTCCAGCTTCCAGCGGCCAATCCACAATCTGTACGATGATGTGACAAAGATCCATGGAAAGCACACTTTCCAGTTCGGAGTGCAAGCCGCATTCTTAAGGAATCCAGAGACGAATTTGAATAACTCGTTTAGCGACGGCGTAACCAACGCGTCGTGGCTGGATACGGCCGCCTTGGCCAACACGGGAGCGACGGGGCACTTCGATCCATATTGTTCACAGACGGCAGCGACGGTAACCGGGAACTGCTACAATCCGGATCCAACCTCGCCGGATTACAATCCAAACGAGCCGCATTATCCGCAGGTCGACCCCAATTTTGGCAATTCCTACGATTTCCCGCTGACGGCCATGACCGGGATGGTTTCCGAAGTAGATGCCTACTACAACTTTGACCGGCAGAGCAATGTGCTGGCTCAGGGGACGCCGATCTCGCGTCGATTTGCCGAGAATGGCTTTGAGCTCTACGCACAAGACATCTGGAAAGTGAAGCCCAACCTGACGCTCACGTTCGGGTTGCGGTATTCGCTCTTTTCGCCGCCGTGGGAAACAAATGGGCTGGAAGCGACCACGACGGAGCCTTTGGGCGATTGGTTTAACCAACGTGGCAAGAATATGGCGCAGGGAATTGGATCGTACGCCGATCCTGCGGTTACGTTTGACTGGGCAGGTCCTGCCAATGGCGGAAAGAGCGGTTACTACAATTGGGATTACCATGATTTCGGCCCGCGCGTGGCGCTTGCGTGGTCACCACAAGCGGATGGAGGCTTCTGGAAGAGCGTGTTTGGAGGGCCGGGCAAGAGCAGCGTTCGCGCGGGGTTCGGCATCGTCTATGACCGGCTGGGCGAGAGCATCGTAGACACGTTCGATCAGAGCGGTGGATCCTTCGGTTTGCTGGATGTCCTGACGAATACGGCTGGAGAAGTCGATCCGTCCGTTGCGCCGCGAATCACGGACATGCACGTGATTCCCACGACGGACACGGCAGGCGACTCGCTGTTCGCTCCCGTGCCTCCAGCTTTGCCCTCGCCTTTTCCGAACATTTTTGCCGGCGATAATCTGAGCCCCTATGGCTTCGCGATCGCCTGGGGTAACGACAGCCACTTGAAGACTCCCTACTCGGAGACGATCGACCTTTCCTTCTCCCGGGAATTGCCGAGTGGATTTTCGATCGAGGCGGCGTACGTCGGGCGGCTGTCGCATCGCTTGTTGGCGCAGGAAGATATGGCTATGCCGCTGAATCTTACGGACCCGAAGACCAAAATAACCTATTTCCAGGCTGTAGATGCGCTGGCGACGCTTTACCGCCAGGGAGTACCGACATCGTCCGTCACGCCGCAGACCGTTGGGCCGACAGCTCAGTATTGGGCGGACATCATGCCAGCGTTGCAGCCCGGTGGCGTTTACGGTCTGTTCTGTGGAGGCGGAGGCACGACCAGTCCGTTGCAAGCCGCCTACGACTTGTTCAGTTGCTTCCCGCAGAACGAGACAACGGCGCTGTTCATCTATGATTTGTTCGGACTCGGTGGCTGCAATGCCGCGGACAGCGCTACTTGCGGGAGTGACTATAATGTTCAAAACAATTATTATTACCCCACAAATAATCCTGGATCCTATTGGAACGGACAGTATTCCTCTTTGTACGCGTGGCGGACGATTGGAAACTCCGCGTACAATGCGATGGAGTTGACCCTACGCCACCGCATGCTGCACGGATTACAATTCGACCTCAACTACACGTTCTCGAAGTCGATGGACATCAATTCGGATGCTGAGCGAATAGGAGAATGGGGCGGGCTGGGTGGCCAGATCATCAACTCCTGGAATCCCAACGAGGAACGAGCCGTTTCGGACTTCGACGCGACTCACCAGTTGAACGCCAACTGGATTTACGAGCTTCCGTTCGGGAAAGGACGCGCATTCGCTTCCGACGCTCACGGTTTCGCGGAAGCCGTGATTGGTGGCTGGCAGTTATCGGGACTTTTCCGGCTGACTTCCGGTTTCCCCGTGAATATCAGCAACGGCTACCAATGGCCCACGAACTGGCAACTTAGCGGCAACGCGCAACTGATTTCACCGGTAAAGACGGGGGCCTATCCGGTCACCTCGGGACCGGACGCCGGGAACATCAGCATTTTCAGCACTGGGCCGGACGCGATCAACAATTTCCAGGTCCCATTTCCTGGATCGGGAGGCGCGCGCAATCAGCTTCGAGGCCAAGGCTTCTTCAATATCGATCTGGGTCTTGCCAAGCGCTGGCACATGCCCTGGAACGACGGGCAAAGCCTCCAGTTCCGGTGGGAAGTGTTCAACGTGACGAATTCCGTGCGGTTCAATGTGCAATCAGCAGCACCAGAGCTGGACATCTCGAGCACGTTTGGAAACTACACGGGCCTGCTGACCAACCCGCGCGTGATGCAGTTCGCGCTGCGGTATGAATTCTAGAGTCCTTCGACCATTCCTGAGAAGCCGCCAGAGAGCGAAAGCTCTCTGGCGGATTTGATTTTGAGGATAGAATGGGCGCGGCAGGGCGCTTCGGCTCGGAGAAACGGCTTGTGTTGCAGATGCCGCGAATCCCGCGTAAACTGATTGCAAAGTTAGCCCAGTATTCGGGGCGTAGCGCAGCCTGGCTAGCGCGCCTGGTTCGGGACCAGGAGGTCGATGGTTCAAATCCATTCGCCCCGACCACTTCAAAACCCTTTGCCCTCAACACGTTTAGGCTACTTTCGTTTCGCCAATCGAAACAACTTTGCTGTGTAACAATGTAACCACTGAAAAGCCCAAGCCCGCCCGCTTGCACCACTCGGCGCGATAAGCCGCGTCATCTCGCAACTGGGCGGCGTACCTGTCCGTCAAGTTTTGTGCGTGGCCGAGCCAGAGGCCGATGAGGTCCTCCGGTATCTGAGCTTTGCGGAGTACGGCGGCACGGTACCGACGGAAGGCGTGAAAGCCCACCTGTTTACCCGTACCGTGCAGCACTCGCAAAGCGTTGCGTGGTTGCAGAGGGTTCCCGTTCGCGGTCGCGAAGAGATAACCCTTTTTGTTGGCAATGAACTCGCGCAGCATCCATGCCAGAGGTTCCGGCACATCTACGACGCGAATCGCATTTGACGTTTTTGGAGCCTGTTCCTCACCGCCCCACACGCTACGGTTCACGTGCATGATGCGGCAGTCGGGTCCAAAGTCTGTTGGCTTCAAACCGAGTGCTTCGCCTATGCGGAGTCCCGTCCCGGCGAGCAAGGCGAAGAGAACACGGTAGCGGTCCTTTACGCTGGTGAGAACTTCTTCCAACTCGGTCTGCGTCAGGGTGGGTCTGCGCTGCTTTGTTCTGTCAACAAGTGGGATGCCCACAAAATCAGCATTCCATTTACGCGGGTAAATCTGGTCGCCATCCTCGTTGACTGCCGAGGCCACAACCAGCTTCACGACCTGCGTGTAGTTGACAATGGTTTTTGGTGAGAGTCCCGCCGCTGTCATCTTCCCCACCAGTTCGCGGAGCACGCTGTTCGAAACTTCCGCCAGCAGCTTGCCACCAATGTTTGGGAGTAGCCACGCATGCAGGGCTTGTTGCCATCCTGCGATTGTGGCGGGTTTGACGGGCTTGCGGGTACGAGTGGCTAATGAATCGAGCCATCGGTCTGATTGTTGGCGGAATGTAGTCGCCGGGGCTGTGGTCTCGTGAAAAGTCTGCTTGCTGTTTACCCCAGCTTGTTCGATGTATTCACGGAGCCGTTGGCGTGCAATCGTGCGCGTCGCACACGGTCCCAGCGTTACCGTTTTCTGTCTTCGGTCGCCGCCCGGAACGTCAACCCAAAATCGGCCATAGGTTGACGCAATCGGACTCCACGGTTTGCTGCGTTGAAACACGCTACCTGCCTGTCCACTTCTTCTCGACAAGCTCGGACCTCTTCTCCGTCTTGTCGTGGTCGCGGGTAAAACATACGACGCCGGGCTACCCGAACACAACTCCGCCTCTTTGATCCGCATTGGCGCACAAATCCCTTTACTGGAATTTGTGTTTTGTTGTTTGCTTGGAGTACTTGAGCCAAGCCCCGCCCCGTAAGGCCGGACACTGAACCATCCCTACGGGTTGGCGACCTCAGCAGAAAGCCGAGATCACCGGGCCGTTCTACATTTCGCTTCTACCTAAAACTCGTCGCGAAGCCTTTCGAACTCTAGCCTGTCCACCTCTTGCTCTTCTTTCGTTTTGGCCTTAAACCGCTCGTTCAGTTTCTTGTCCTGTTCCGCGAAGCATTTCAGCAACCACGGTTCCTTACCCGTAAGTGGCTGGCGTGTTGGCTGGTCAACATGGCTGGCAAAGTTTTCAAAGTTAGTCACAAAGCGTGAGAACGGAAACGTCGTTATGGTTTTGAATGGTGACGGCGCCTTAACGTAGGCTGCGAAGATTTTCACCATCCGCTCTTGGCCATGGGTTTTTTCCAAGTCAGCTATTTCTCGGCGGTTCGCAGGTGTAATTTCTGGTACCGTCTTGTTTTCCTGTCGCCACATGTCTGACAGGGTTTTGATAAGTTCACCACTACCACGACGCTCGTCTCCGGCGGTGGTTGTAGTGGTGGTTTGTATTTCCAAGTCTGTAGTACAAAGACTTCTACCCGGAATCTCGGGTACGGCGACTCCGGTTTTCCGGGTACGGTCAACAGGATTTGGCGGGTACGGCGACCCCGATTTTCCGGGTACGGCGATGTGCACTACCGTACCCGCCATTTTGGGTACGGGCATCTCCGTACCCACTTTGGCGGGTACGGCGTCAGAGACGAGAAAGCCCTGCTCTGGTAGCGTCTTCTCATAACTCTTCAGCGCCAAGGAAGTCATCTTGTCGCGGAAGTTCTCTGGCGTGGTTCCCTTGTCGCCTAATGTATCGCCAATCCGAATTTCGTGGGCTGTGGCGGTTTCAAAATCGGGGCAGTAGTCATACAGCGGGCAGCTACCGGGATGGCTCGCTGCGAACTGTTCGTGCTTTATAACCTCATACTCGTTCGGCGCTTGTCGCCCATCATCTCTGCGAATACCTTCACGGATGAGGCGCAGCCAGCCAGCTTCGACCAGTGAATCCTTGGCCTCGCTGATGCTGTTTATCGAGCGGTTCACGGCGTTTGCAAGAGTCGGCTTTAGAGCGGTCTTAAAAATCAAGGGGCCTTCACCGCCTCTTGCTTTTCTGCCTGCAATGGCAAAGGCGAGCATCGTGTCGTAGACAACAAATTCGGATGCAGTCATGTGGCGAACGGCGTAGCAGTCTTCAGATTTACAGGGGAAGCCAGGCTTACCTGTAGCTTCTTTGCGGGGCACGGGTTTGCGCATGTGCTTCCTCTCTCACCGATTCACTGAATGTCTTACGGACGTAGTTCGGCTCGCCGTCCTTAAACTCAACTTCAAGCGAACCCCACGACCGGGCTCGCTGAAATTCGTCGGCTATTGCTTCAAGTTTCTTTATGAATTCTGGTCTCGTCATACACCACTCCCTGCGAGTGTTATAAGTTCGCGCACACGTATCTCCTCTTCAATTTGGTTTGGGCTTTTGCTGCTCGATGATCTGCCGCCTAGTTCCCTGTCTGCTCGGCAAACCCGATAGAAGAACTTCTTTTAGTGGATGTGGCGACTGCAATTTCTCGCCAACGTTTGTGACTGTACTATAAAGCTAAGTGGCTGTCAACTGAATTGTTGGCCTGTCCAGACCCCAAGAATTCATCAAACGTCTCCACCGTCGTCGCCTTCTTGTTCTCTGCACACCACTTCAAATATGCGGTTCCGATCTCGTCTCGGACTTCGATGCGCGTAGTCTCACCGTGTTCCGCGATGAAATGGATCAGCGGATGGTCCCGCTCGTGCGCGTAGCTGATTAGAAAGTTGTGCGCCCCGGATTTTAGAGCGACGGCCATACCTTTCGGATGACCGCCGCTCGCTTGGTAAAGCTTCATGCTAGTGCCGCCGCAATCTAAGTGGGTCATACGTCATCGCAACCCGTAAGCCCACCCGTCTACGCTCTTCACGCCGACGTTCCCGTGTTTCATTCCTTTCGCACTTGCGTTGTGTTTGCGTCTCGGGTAGCTCGGCGTTCTCCACGAGCCATTGGGATGCAATCTTTGGGACTTCGGAACGTTTGGAATCGGCGAAGTCCTTCAGTGTTTCCCAAACACGCAGCGGGACGGTTACGAGGAACGATTTTTCCAGGGTAGGCTCCGTTATTCGAGGCCGAAGCGCCTTTTGCAACTCGCCCACCGACATCTTCTCGTTTGCTGCTCGTGTGAGCCATTCACGGAGCGTCTCTTCGTTTGCATTCGGTAGAGCGTTTATAAGCGCCCGATGGTGTGACCACGAGCAAGTATCTGTCCGGACAGACGGGGAAACGCGGCGTGCAGTACTTGCCAAATCTTTGAGAGTACTTCTCGCCAAGCCTGTGATTCTTTCGGCGACCGAGTAGAAATCAAGGCCTGTTACGCCCGGAATCTCCCCGACATCAATGGCCGGATAGTTTGGTTCGCCTTCAACGAGCCAGTCGCCAAGTTCCCATTTTACTTCAGCGTCGCGTTTGGCAAGCTCACTGCCACGAACGAGCCAATCGCCGAGCTTCCACTTTACATCCGTGTCTCGCTTTGCGAGGTCGTCTCCATTGCCCTCCCACAGTTCTATGTTGAGTGGTGGAGACTGCGGCTCAGACGAAAAGTCATCTGGTTGTTCGTCGAAGAGGAAATCCGTCTCCATCATGCCCTCCCCACTAAATTTTTCACTAGTACATCGTCGCCTGTGCGCGGAATTAGGTAGGTATAGTTGGTAGGTCCACCGTAACGCCCGTCAAAACCCAAGGCTCTGTCCCGGTTACGCGAGCGAAAGCGCGTGTTACGCCGCCTTAGTACACGTAGCTTTGTTGGTAGATAGTGAGCCGCGGCTCTACACTTATCCGAACAGCAACGATGGCGTTTGTTGGTAGGTTGAAACGGTTTTTGACAACCCGAAAAGGCACAAAACAACGTAGAAAGTTCACCCATTAGATACACCCCTAGTGTTGAATTGGGTTTTGGGAAGCCACAACCTAGGCAGGGATGAGTGATAAACTACCCTAAAAAACCTCACTCATTGATGTGGCAGGAGTAGAGTACTCCAGAATCAACACAAAGTCAATTACAAACAAAAAGCGAAAAGTACACAGCATCTCCTGTCGCGGAACCCCTTACACGCCACGGGTTAGGCGATGGGTCTCGAATTCAAAACAGACGCGAAACGTAGATGGGGCGCTACCGCCGTAGTGCGGGGTAATGGTCCATTCGCTTTGGTTTCGATCTGCTTCCGTCGCAAACTCGTGCTCCTGTTTGAAAGCGAACAGATGCGCAATGAGTGCGCCGATAGCTGGGACCGAAATTCTTGTGGAGCCGAACGTGAGCGTGGCTGCTTCGGTCGCTGTTCCCACATACTGGCCAAACTGACCGGTCTGCCGAAAACTTTAGCCGAAGCATCACAAGGAGGAACAATGCAATTCCCAGATATTTATTTCGAGAAGTCGCCAGCAGGCGAAGCCTATCGCCAACAGCGGCATCTCGAGGAGCAGAAAGCAAAGAAAAAGAACTGGAAGGAACAAATCGCCGAACAGTTCCCGGTCGTGGAGAAGTCCAGTGGCAGTTAACTTCTACGTCGTTCGACCCGAGGCACTACCGCCACGTGGCACCAATGTTGGAGATATTTTCTATGTCAATGGCGGCGGTCGTGAGCTTTACCAAGTGCAAGCGGACTATTCGCTAAAGGACGTTGCTCTTATTGTGCCGCCCGCTGGTACTGCCTGCGGTTTTCCTACAACCGCCGAAACCTCTATCACTGATGGAGACGTACTGATCTTCAACGCTGCTACACAGCAGTGGGCACCAGCAGCTCCTGCCAGCCCTGGTCCTACGCTCGCTCAGGTTATTGCCCTGAGCATTGCACTAAGCTGACGTAACATTTAGCCATCCTTTTGTGCAACGCCTAAAAACGTTCCGCGCAATCCAACTGGATGTCGGTGCGCAGCGGTCCACGACGCTATGCGCCTGTGGCTGCGGTCTCACCCTTCCTAACAATCGCCCTCGAAAACGCCCTCGCAGATTTATAGCCGGACATCAGTCTGGGAAATTCGCCCCAAAGAAATCCCGCAGGCCATCGAAAATATATTTTCCTCGCCGTCTTCACTTTCCCAGCCCACTGTGCTCCTGCGGGTGTGGTGCGCCTGTGAGATTTCCATGGCAGCACTATATCCGGGGTCACGCCAACGCTACACATAGAATGGCAGGAACGCCAGTATTCCAAGCCTATTACAACGCACTAGCTCGCGTGGGCAGTAAGTACTACCGCAAGCTCGGGATCAAAATGGAGTTCAAGAATTTTGAGGAGTGGTTTGCAGAGCTAGGTCCACGCCCTAGTTCTGAACTCAGCGTTGACCGAATTGATGGTCTCGGAAATTACGCCAAAGGAAACGTGCGATGGGCTACGCGCGATGTTCAGATCAGAAACCAACGTGGGAAATGGTACGTCGAGCAGCAGTTTATTGAGTTCGGAGATGACGACTATCCCTGGAAATTCTTTCGACCCCACGAGTTACCCATGCGAACTGTCGCGACGTTCTTGTGCCCTGAATGGCGTCCGCGTGGCGTAACACCGCAGGGTGAAAACGCGACTGCGCAGTAATGTGCATTCCAATCTCAAGGCAAAGCGGCGACCTCAGGTGGGGCCTTGTGAGCGTACCACGCAGGCGGTGGGAAGCAATTCCCTGTCAACTGCGTCAGTCCGACGCAAGCGGTACTTACTCTCGTTTGTGCTGAACCATCGTTGCCGCTTTGCTGCAAAACTTTTGACTAATAGGAGTTTTAATGTTCAAACAGTTGCCGCCCGGACTTTGGATTTCCATTCACAACCTGCCTGCAGACACCACGGATATTGCTGTTCAAGAATTCCTCGCTCGATACGCCATAATGCTACCCCTTGAAAATATCAGCCTAGCCGTGTACCCGCGCGGCTGCTTCGCCAAAATCTGCATCACGAACGAAATGGTCGAGGGATATTTGAACATGCTGTTGAAAGACCACAAATTTCTTGACCGCCATCTCCGTGCGGTCCTGAGCAGAAAAGAACGAGACTTCACCAAGAAGTTAGAACACGCCAGCGAACCCCTCAAAAAGTCATTGGAGCGCCGATGACGGATTGCACGGAACTCTATCTCGGAAATTTGCCGTTCGATAACAATGCCACACCAAAGGAGCACGAATGCCAACAGCACCCAATAAAGCATGTGAACTTTGCGGTAAGGAAATAACCGACGGAGGCTGGCTATGCCCTGAGCACAGAACTACCGATGCCGCTCGTACAGCGGCCAACGCAACCGCCCATCTCTATCAAACACCAGCATGGCGAAACTTCCGCCTCTCAGTGCTCAGACATAACCCACGCTGCCAGCGCCTTGAAAACGGCGAGCAATGCCACGAGCCAGCCACGGTCGTACACCACATCATTAGCCCCATCAAGAACAAAGATTTGTTTCTGGTTCCGTCCAATGTGCTGTGCGTTTGCGCCCACCACCATCATCCATTGGAAGGCGAGCCCGACGTTTCGCGCTACGTACCCAGCAACTGGCGTCCGCCAAGCCTCGGCAATGTGCCAGACGAAGAAGACGGCGTACGAAGCCCCGTCGTGGCTAAACAGAGGGCAGCCAAACCACCAGCCCCACACGGCGAACGCACAATGAGCGCCAAAGACCTTATGGCCTTCGTCCGCTCGTACCAGCCAATGCTCGAACAAGGCAGAGCAAAAGAACTGTGCGCCGAGTTTCAAGGGCCAGGCGCAATAACCGCTCAGCAATTCCTAGCGCGAGAACGTAAGTGTGGCCGTGCGCTGTAGCCGGTAACGCCGTAAAGGGCGGCAGGATCGCCACACGTTGTAAGCCCAGCCCACACATACACGCCAAACCGTTAGATTCGGCGCCAGATCGGGTCTAAATGAGCCGATAGAGACCTGCTGGCGAACACAGACGGATCGAGGTGGTGGCCAAAATACGATGGTGAGGCTCCGCGAAAACGTCACCCATATGGGGGTATCAGATTGGTTTATCAACGACTTATAAAAACCGCCCGCACCTATTCACACGTATACGTGAAATTCGAGAGGCATTTCCTTATACACATTTCCGGGATTCCGGGTTATTCCGCCAGGCTTCCGTCGGGCTTCCACCGGGCTTCCCGCAGCCCGAAGTCCGTAACATCTACCGGGTCCATCAGGTGTTCAATTTTGCAGTTCGTAGTTAGGAGAAATGCCATGAAATTCATGATCCTTTCCGGCCCCCAAACCGGGCAAGTTCGGTCCGTTGTAAGCAATCCCGCCTATAAACTCATGGAGGACTTGGGCTTCATCCAAATCCTCCCCGACGAAACGCCAAAACCACAAGGAAAACTTAGCTGGAAAGTCTGCGAAGTGCCGCACAACGGCTCGCTCTTTATCGGCGTGTCTTGCTCGTGCGGCGAGAGCGTCAAGATTCTCAGGCCGAGCGAGAGAGCACAGTGGGGTCATTGCGGCCATTTTGAAATCATTCCCAAAGATATTTTTGAGCGATATCAACGGCTCGTAGCAGGCGGAAAGCCGCAGCCGACCACGAGCCTTGCGGGTCAAGTCGCTCGCGCCATGTCGGAAGAAGCCGGACGGATTTAACAGAGCTTCCCTCTCCCGCGGCGCGGTTGAGGGATGTGCGCTACGGTCTCCGGTGCTTCTGTGCTGACTTCCACAGGGGTGCCCCGCCTGAGATCGGCGCTGGATGGACGCGAGCGGAGGTAACCAACTGGCGGCGCCGTCAGTCGGCCGCTCGCGCCTCATCAATTAAAAAAAGAGATTTCAGTGACTAGCGAAGAAGTGAGGCCGCCACACATACGTGCGCTGGACGGCAAGTTGTCAGAGTTTTTCTGGTATCGCAACGAGACGTTCAAACCCGCAAGAGCAGGAGTTTCAAATGCAAAGGGAAATGTATCTAAGCGCCGTCGCAGAGCTGCGCGCCGCAGGAGCAGGTAGCGAGAAGTCTATCTCCGGGTACGCGGCGCTCTACAACAGCCGCAGTGAGAAAATTGGCGGCTCATTTTATGAGGTCATCAAGCCCGGCGCGTTCAAGCGCGTTCTCGCCACGAACCCCGACGTGCGAATGCTGGTCAACCACCAGCCCGACACAATTCTTGGCCGCACAAAATCCGGCACGTTGACGCTCGCCGAAGATTCCCGTGGTCTCAAGTTCCGCTGCATGTTGCCCGACACACAAACCGCCCGAGACACTTACGAGTCCATCCGGCGCGGCGATATGTCGCAGTGTTCGTTCGGTTTTGGTGAGCCTGTAGATTCATGGGACGAAGGCACGGACGAGAACGGCGACCGCTGTACGATCCGCAGCATTTCCAGTATCGGAGTGCTCGCGGACGTTAGCTGCGTAACGTACCCCGCCTATGAAGCAACGAGCGTGATGGCTCGCAATGGTGCCCTGCCGAACATCTTCGTTCCCATTCCTCCGTCGCGTGCGGCTCACATCGCTCGCGTTGACCGCATGGTTGAAGTGTTCAAGACGTTCTAAACAATTTTACCGCGCTCGCCAGCGGGCTTCGGGTGGCGAGGAGAATCAAAATCAAGAAGGAGAAACAAATGAAATATCTAGACCCCAGACAACCGGTGAAACTTGCACCGCCTGTAAAACACATAACGAACCTGAATGCACATCAATTGGCAAATCAGCTAGCCGACACACTTGCACAGAACAGCTTGAGCGCGGGCGAGCGCCGTAGAATCACGGCTAGTTTCATTCCAAAATTCAAAGCCGTTATTGAACCTCCGCCTCAGGGCTATCCGTCGTGGCTGAGACGCGCACTTCCTTTGCTCAAGGTTGACGCGGAAGTTATCGAGCAACTTGCCGTAGCCCTCGCCTAACAATTTTGAAGTGACGCGCTCGCTGGCGTGTTTCGGGCAGCGAGGAGAATCAAAATCAGCAGCAAAGAAAGAAACACATGACTCAGAATTCTGCAATCGCGAAGCTCATGGCTGAGGCTGACGAGCTGAGCAAACGTGAACTGAACAAACAAGAGCAGCGCCGCTATGACTTTTGTCTCGCGAGCATCTCCGCTCTGAAACACGCGCCCACCGCAGCAAATGCGTTTGAGCGCCGGAAACTGGCTAAAGCCTATTCTGACATCGCTCACGGTATCAGCGTTCGCGCCCTTGAAGCTGGCGCAGGAGTTGTCACTCATACGACACTCTCCGCTGGTGGCGCATTCGTGCCTGTTAATTATTTCAACGGCGAATTTCAACACGCGGTTGCAACCATTGACCCGCTCTTCAATCGGGACGTTGTGACCTATCTCGAAACCGATGCCGGGAATTCGGTTGCTCTGCCACTCACCAATGACACTGGCGTAGAAGCCGTGGTTATCACGGAAAATACGAAGGACAGCGCAGAGGACATTGACGCTATCAACCAAGCAGTGACGGACGTTTTCACGTACCGCACGCCGAAAATCGTAACCACCATCGAGTTCGACCAAGACGCATTGGTCGACTACAACCTCTCGCTGCTCGAGCGGTTCTTCGCCGAACGCATTGCTCGCGGAGTGGGCAAAGACCTCGTTACTGGCAACGGTAGCGGGAAATGTCTCGGACTTGTTCCGGCACTCGAGGCTCTTAGCGTGGTGCCTACCATCGCGCAGGGTTCCAACGCGAACGACGGCATCTCCGGAAACAACGGGACGAACAGCATCGGGTCTGACGACCTCGCCAGTTTGTTCTTTAGCGTGCCAGCGCGTTACCGTGCATCCTCCAAAGCTGCATGGCTGATGAATGACAGCACATTGCAGTTCATTGCGGGCCTGAAAGACAAATTCGGCGGTCTCGTTTTTCCTGAGGCGCGCCTGAGTCAACCCCTTATCTACGGAAAGCCCGTGTACGTTTCACCAAGCATGGACAGCATCGGAGCCGGGAAGATTCCGGTCGTCTTCGGTGATTTGTCTCGCTGGATGACGCGATACGTCAAGGGTTCAAGCTACGTGCGGAACTATCGCGAAGTTCCCGGCGTCGTTGAATACGGTTTGACCGCGTGGGCGGCGTTCGCGCGGTATGGCGGACAGTTGCTCATGTCCAACGCCACGCTCTCGGCGCTGAACTACATTCAGAACCACACATAAGATTCACTCTCAACCAAACTTCGAGGGCGAGGCTCCTTTACCGGGAGCCGCGTCCTTGTCTCTGCATTCCGGCAGAGTCCGCGGTCCGCGTTTGGAATACTCCCCTTGACATTTCCCGTAATCTGCAAATAATGATGGCTTCAACCGATGTGATTATCTGTAAATCGCAGAAATTTAAGGCCTTGCGGCAATCGCGAAGCTCGCCGTGTAACGTAACATTTGGCAGGTGAAGTGCACTACTAGTCTAGGCGATCCCTGAAGTTCGGTCGTTTTGTGCCGATAGGAGGAATAAGGAAGCCTGCTCGGGCGGTCAGTTAACTTTTTGACGCCTTTTTAAGCCAGGATTCATCCTACTATCAAGGTGGGGTTTGTAAGCTTGTAAGGTATCACCGGGCAACGGGGAATGCGGACCGGGCGTCAAAAAGGAGTCGACTATGAACACACAAATCCAGAGCACGTGGCCGGTGAGTGAGCAGCCGCTTGCGGACGAAACCAAACAATACCTCGATGCGCATCCAGAAGTCGCTGACCAGCTTCGTCGAGCGGAAAAGGTCTATCAAATCTTCGGCAGATACGTTAATCTAACGCAGTCCCGTGTAATCGTGCGCGAGTCCGGCGCCTCTAACACGGAGGCTGACCTCTGTGCCACGTTATCACGAACTGATCTCTAAGCAGCAGAATCTCGTTGAGCGATTCAAACATCGGCAGACCTTACTTCTAAATATAGAAGCGAAGACTGGTCGTCCCGTCATCGTTTACGCTGCCAACTTAAATCTCGCTAACATCCCTAACAGCCTTGACCATTCCGACCTGACGCCGTTTTCCGAGCTAACGCGAACTATAAAGGGCGAGGCTATTGACGTTCTCCTTCACAGTCCAGGTGGCTTGGCAGAAGCGGCAGAAAGAATTGTTCACCTCCTCAGGGCTCGATTCAAGTCGGTTCGGTTTATAATTCCTCACACTGCATTCAGTGCCGCGACCATGTTGGCTGCGTCCGCAGATGAACTGGTCTTGGATGATACATCTGCGCTGGGGCCAATCGACCCGCAGATCCAATTCCGCGATCCGCAGACAGGTCAATCAAATGTCGTTCCAACGCAGGCGATCCTTGAGGGCTTCGGGAATGCGAAGAATGACATTAAGGCTGACCCCGAGGTTCTAGGTGTCTATCTACCACTGCTTAGCAAGCTTGACCTAGCTCTCTTCGAGATATGTAAGAACGCAAACAAGCTAGCGGAATCGCTTGTGGCGGAATGGCTCAAAACATACCTTCTAAGAGGCGAAACTGACGCCGCGGCAAGGGCAAAGGAAGTAACAGAATATCTTTCAAGCCATAAGGACAGGTTGTCGCACGGGAGGCCCTTAACCCTGGCGACCATTCAAAACGAACTCAAGATT
This sequence comes from Candidatus Solibacter sp., assembly GCA_035499815.1. Classification (GTDB taxonomy): domain Bacteria; phylum Acidobacteriota; class Terriglobia; order Acidiferrales; family UBA7541; genus Acidiferrum. Next base: position 69,597 of record DATJXZ010000026.1, read on the forward strand.
CAGCGCGTATTCGACCTGAGGAGCGATCAAGTCCTCCGCGACCTCGTCTCAGAATTGTGGGCTGAAATTGAGTGGTTTATTGAGATGAGCGGCACGGCAAAATTCTTTGAAAACGCGTACGGCGTAGCGTTTCGGCGAGCATTCCAGGTACAACAGCAATTCGGCGTTATGCCATTCCCGTTCCCCTTGCCTCAGCCACCCCCAGCCCAACCTGCTCCAGCCCAACCTGCTCCAGCCCAACCTGCTCCAGCTCGACCTGCTCCAGCTCGACCCGCCACGCCTCCCAAGCCGTAGTTTTCCGTCCACTAAGAATGAAGGTTGCACCAGCACCGTCGCACGCAGGGTTTATCGTTGATTTGAGACGAACAATTGAATACTATCTGCGTTGCCGCGCTAGGTACGTAACATAGAAGCACCCCGAGAAGAGCCTGTGCATGCATGTTATCTTGCGAAGCGTCGAATTGAGTCTCAACACAAGACGGCAGCGCCAAATTAAGAATCTGTTGGATTGGCTACCGATGCATTACGGGGCCGCACTGCAAGTGAAGGACTTACAGAAAAAGTATTCTCGCGGTGTGCACAGGCCCGTGGACGCTTCCAGAAAATACAACTGCCACGGATTGACGTTCGCCAGCCGCAGGACTCGGATCGAAGAAGCGGCCGAGATTAAGAAGATCATCGAAGATGACGAGTATGTAGAGATAAACCGGAATGAAGCGCTTCCTGGCGACGTGGTAGTCTACTATGTGGATGGTGACCCTGAGCATTCGGGGATAGTAGTCAGCATGGAACCTCTTGCTGGACCTCTTGTGTTGAGCAAATGGGGATTTTGTCAAGAAGTGGTTCATCGGATTCCGGAATGTCCGTATGATGCTCGGCATGTGGTCTTCTATAGGGTCGTTTCATGAACCGACTATTTGACATAGACATCTCGGAGGCAGCTCAATCCCTCGCTGTCGCAAACACTCCGTACTTCTTGCTGCGAAAGCTGAAAACCGACCCGGCGGTCCGCGAGATTAGCGAGCGCTTCTCCCAAGATGAGATTTTGGACGGTCTCAGGACCGCACTCGAAGCTGACCCCACGGAATCCGTTAACGCGGTTCGGCCATACGTGTACTTGGCGGCGCTATCCCAAAAACCGAGCCCAGAAGCTCTGAAAGCCGCTACCACACTCCAAGCCGACAAGTGGGAGTGGTATCTATTGATTGCCGCTTCTTTTTTGGAAACGTATTTTTCTATCTCCAGGCAGACTTTCCGGGCGGAACCGATTATTTTATCGTCAGCTCGACCAACTTCGACCGTGCCTGCCAGTAGGATCGTTTTCAAAGCTTAGCTTGAAAGGCAGCGATGAGAACAATTTTGTTTGTATGTGGCCAGTCATCAGCGCTTGATGCGCGCTTGAACTCAGTAAGTGTGTTCCATGTGCTGGAAGAAATAAGCGCGCCGTCATTTCCGATTGTGGTCCCAACACTGGCAATAGTGGCCATGCTCGAATTGGATGAGGGTGAACCCGTGAACCCGGCCATTGAATTACGGGTCTTCCTTGGAGAACAACAGCTTTTTGCAGCACCCTTCAACGCTGATTTTCGTGTTCGTCGCAAAGCGCGTGCAGTCGCAGATTTCAATGGCCTCGTCATCCCAGCTCCTGGCGTTTTACGGGTCGTTCTGAGCTTGGCTGGGCACGACGTAGCCGTTTGGCAGATTGTCTGCCACCAAATCGCTTCTCCTCAGCTTGACCTACACCTCGTACCAGAACCGCAGCAGGGACCAGTGCCAGCGCACAACTAAGTCTTAAAAGGACGCCTCCGCTAACTGCTCGGAGGTGTGGCGCACACTGATTCAAATGACCGAAAAGGACAAATTCGATAAAGAACTCAGCGAAGCGCTCTCACGCGGCCACGGGCCACGAATTGTGCGGTTTGCGTTGGCATGCCTTGGTGGTGTGCCCATTGCAGGAGGAGTTTTTGGAGGTGCCGCAGGTGCATGGTCGGAGGCTGACCAAGAACACTATAACAAAGTTTTCGCGAGTTGGTTGAAGTTACAGGAAGATGAGCTAAAGGAGATCGCGCAAACGATCGCTGAGATTCTTTCTCGTCTAAACCTCAACGATGAGAATGTTCGAAAGCGTATTGAGAGCCCCGAGTACCTTTCTTTAATCAAGAAGTGCTTCCGCGATTGGTCGGCAGCAGAAAGCGAGGAGAAGAGGGTCTTCACGAGGAATCTACTTACTAACGCCGCTGTACATCGCCTGTGTTCCGACGACGTCGTGCGAATGTTCATAAAGTGGATTGACATTTATTCCGAACCGCACTTTGCGGTGATTCGATACGTTTACAAGAATGTTGGAGCCACCCGAATCCAGATATGGAGTGGTATTCATGGCGCTAAGGTCCGCGAAGATTCGGCCGAAGCGGACCTATTCAAATTACTTATTTTCGATCTGAGTACAGGACACGTCATCAGGCAAAACCGAGAGAAAGACTATTACGGTAACTTCATCAAACAACCCCCGAAGCCGCGCGGTGCTTCATCACAAACGATGACTTCTGCCTTCGACGATGAAAAGCGCTACGAGTTGACGGAGCTAGGGGTACAGTTTGCCCGCTACACCATGGAGGGGGTGATGCCGAGCATTTCTTCCGCACATGCGACTCCAGAAACGCGAACAGATGGGTAAGACAATCCTCCCGTCCCATTTTGATCGCTGAAGCCATCAGCGCCGCGTCTAGCACTGTTACTTTTTCTCGATAAAGATCCACTTCCCGGCAACCACCGTGCGGACTACCGTGGTCACTTCAACCTTTACAGGCACCTCAACTGGCTCGTTCACTTTCCTGCCAAGCCTTTTTTGACCCGAGCCGCATACTTGCGATTGCGCTCACGGTAGTATTTGGTGTGCTCAGTGCATGTCATGTGGCCTCCCGTAGCCTTTTTGTGGCACGAGCTGTGCAGGCACAGCCCGTTATCACGGCGTCGTTGACCTTCGGCTTTCTTCGCTGCCTTCTTGGCCGCCAGTTCCTTTTTTGTTGCCATGTGAACTTACCTCCTGTGATAACTATACATGTATAGTAACACATACGACAACATACGGAGGTACGATTTTCACCAGTACTAGAGTTTGAAAGAAAGCGAGCGTGCTAGACTGTGCTGCGTGGAGGAGATAACTGTGGCACACAAAGCTGAGTACAGAGTCATTCAGGAAAACAACGAAGGGAAGCTCACAGCCCAATTGAATCAACTAGGTCTGTCGGGCTGGAAACCAATCTTAATGACCACAATACACGCGGTGGTCAGGGATGGCCAAGGGCACGTCATCACTACTGTAATTCTGGAGCATACGCTCGGCGAGTGAAGTGGGGCATAGGCGTGTAACAATGTAACAATTGAGGCGGGGTTTTGAGGCGGTTCCCAAACCTAAGTGCGACACACGACAAGACTTAGATTTTTGGACCCTCAAGTTCGGGACCAGGAGGTCGAAGGTTCAAATCCTTTCGCCCCGACCACTCTTTTTAGAATCAACGATTTATATCACGCGAGAGTGACACGAAGATCCGAAGAGCGCCTGGTTTGAAACCAAGCATTCTTGTCTCATGCTCGTTGGAAGCAAGCGCTCCTTGTTCTTTGAATTCATTGCCTTGCAACGGAAGGTTCGCTTTACTGACAATCCGGTTTTCGAGAAAGTAGGTACAGGATCAGGCTTTTGGAACAAAAATCAAAAAGCCCGGTCCAAATCCTGCGCTCTGCCAAGATGTCACTCTGCTATAGCGTTCATTGCGACCAACCATCCAAGGCAAGATCTTCCACTCCCATTTCGTGCGGGCTGAAGACCCTTCTGCGCGTATCACTGGATTGCTTCCGAGTTGCCCGTCATCCGGCCAGAATGCATCGGAGCGCCGCAAGCCGCTTACCGGCGGCATAATCTGCAAGGAACAGTGGCCCAGTGACAAGACGGAGGAGTATGCTTACCGCACTCGAATATCCTTCGCTCTAACTCTCACCAAAGGAGACTGGAATATGACCTTGATGCCGGATCCAACCTTTTATCCCTCACCGGGCATGGCGATGAAAGCCGCGCCGGAACACATCGCTTACGTTGCTCTTCTCAATGTGGGCAAGAACGGCAAGAGTGACGCAATGGGGGTCATTGACCTCGAGCCTCGTTCCTCCACGTACGGTCAGCTTCTCGGCCAAGTGGAGTTTCCCAACGCCGATAACGAGCTGCATCACTTCGGGTGGAACGCGTGCAGCGCGTGCCTCTGCCCCCAAAATCCGCATCCGCACATGGAGCGTCGTTACCTCGTCGTTCCGGGCATCGGGTCGTCGCGAGTTCACATCCTGGATACAAAAGCTGACCCCAAGCACCCCAAGATCGTGAAGGTGATCGAGCCGGAAGAGTTCATCAAGAAGACGGGATACACTTCGCCGCACACGATCCACTGTGGCCCTGACGGCATTTATGGCAGCGCGCTCGGTTCGGCCAGCGGCGATGGGCCCGGCGGGATTTTCCTGATGGATGCCGAAACGTTTGAGCTGAAGGGCCCATGGGAGAAGGAGCGCGGCCCTCAGAATTTGGCTTACGATTTCTGGTGGCACCTTGGGCACGACACGTTGATCAGTTCCGAATGGGGCACACCGAATATGGTGAAGCATGGCCTCAACGCGGAGTTGCTGCTTGGCGGAAAGTACGGCCGCAAGCTGCACATCTGGGACCTGGATAAGCGGCGTCACTTGCAGGAAATTGACTTGGGCGCGGAGCAGCAGATGGTGCTCGAGCTTCGGCCCTCACACGACCCTAAAAAGACTTTCGGATTCGTCGGTGTGGTCATCTCCCTCAAAGACCTTTCTTCCTCCGTTTGGATGTGGCACCGCGACGAGGGTGGTAAGAGCGGCAAATGGGCAGTCCGCAAGGTGATCGAAATTCCCGCTGAGCCGGCTGATCCGGAAAAGCTGCCGCCCCTGTTGAAGGGTTTCAAGGCAGTGCCGCCCTTGGTGTCGGACATAAACCTCTCACTCGACGACCGCTTCCTTTACGTCTCGTGCTGGGGGACAGGTGAGTTCATCCAGTATGACGTCTCGAATCCGGCCAACCCGAAGAAGACGGGCTCGATCCATCTCGGCGGAATCGTAGGCCGAGCGGCTCACCCAAAGAAACCGAAGCAGGCTCTCAACGGCGGTCCGCAGATGGTCGAGATCAGCCGCGACGGCAAACGCGTCTATTTCACAAACTCGCTTTACTCCCCATGGGACGAGCAGTTTTACCCCGACGGCGTGAAGAGTTGGATGGTGAAGATCGATGCCAAGCCCGAGGGCGGAATGAAGCTCGATGAGAAGTTCTTCGTCGAGTTCGACGGATTGCGCGCGCACCAAGTACGGCTGCAGGGGGGTGACGCTTCGTCCGATTCTTATTGCTATTCGGACTAGCAATGATGCACGGCGGGCTCACTTCGACGGCGTTGTGGCTGATGCTGCTCCTTGGGGCCTACCACGGGCTCAACCCTGGCATGGGGTGGCTGTTCGCAGTAGCGCTCGGGATGCAGGAGCAAAAGGGGAGCGCAGTGGCAAAATCGCTCGTCCCCATTGCACTCGGCCACGCGCTGGCCATTGGCAGTGTGGTGCTGATCGCACTGTTTCTTGGCATGACGCTGCCGCTCACAGTCATCCGCTACTTCGTCGCCGCGATCTTGGTCGGCCTTGGAATCTTTTGCCTGGTGCGACATTGGCACCCGCGGTGGGTTCGCATGCAGGTAGGATTCCGAGACCTGACTGTCTGGTCGTTTCTGATGGCCTCGGCGCACGGTGCGGGTTTGATGGTAGTGCCCGTCTTGCTGGGTAGCACTACCGCACAAGCGGGCGGCCGCATGGGAGGTCATAATCACATGGCCTCGGCCACTAGTCCGCTGGCCGGCATGCTCGCGACCGGGGTCCATACGGCTGCTTATCTCGCGGTGACAGGGTTGATAGCTTGGGTCGTTTATCGAAAGGTTGGCCTCGCGCTTCTCCGCAAGGCGTGGGTCAACTTTGAGTTGGTATGGGCTGCGGCACTCGTGGCCACAGGTCTTGCCACTCTCCTAATCTAACTTGTTGAACGTTCGACTTGATCGGACGCGGCGATTCCTGGCAGGTCGTCGGCTACTCGGAAGCTAACATCGCGGTCGCCCTCTCAATATGCCGTTCTGGGAGCTGTTGGACGAATCTACTACTCCGCAATTGGTAGGCCTCCGACAAATTGCAGCGGAATCCTGCTTTCCTCGCCGAGACCGGTCACGACTCTAAATCGATCTAGGTACAAGCTAAGTACAACTAAGAGAGGGGAAATAACGATCTGTGTCCCGTAAGCGACGCCAGATGAAGCGTTTATGGAATTGAGCTTCATAGTTCGGGACCAGGAGGTCGATGGTTCAAATCCATTCGCCCCGACCACTTCAATCCCGTTAAATCAACAACTTAGTTACGCACTAGTCTGCGAAGCGCTGCCAATTTGAGTCCGTTTGGGTCCAAATAGAAGAGCTTCGACGCTCGCTACCGCCCGGCGCTGATCTTCCGGAATAGCGTGCAGGTACACTTCTCGAGTGAGTTCCGATGTTGAGTGACCAAGAAGAGACTGGACGGTTCCCAGAGGAGCTCCCGCTGCATCCAGCAGGGTCGCGTGGGAGTGACGGAGCGAGTGCCAGGTTATCCCTAGAAGTCCCAGTTTCTCGCATGTTGGTCGCAACTGTCGCCTCAACAGGTTATGCCGGTCCAATGGTTGGCCAGTATCCATACTGAAGACAAGGTCGTCAGGTCGAGTACTGGATGATCGTAATTTCTCCAAAGTGTTGCACGCCTCCTCGGCAAGTGGAACGATTCGGGCACTCCGTTGCGACTTAGGTGTATCGAAGTGACCGTCATACACGGTTTCCGCAACTCGCAGTGTATGACGGCATAGATCGACATACTTCCAGCGCAGAGCGAGAATCTCTCCAATTCTGAGGCCCGTGAGAACCAACACCGTCGCAATCGAGCGGGCAGGCTCTCTTAATCGATCCCGCACTTGCAGAAATTGGTCGGGCGTTAGGATCGCTTTGGAACACTGCTTTATTGGACGCCGCGGAAGTTTGGTTTTTTGAGCAGGATTGTGGGTGATGTAACCCCATTCTTCAGCAGATGACAATGTCCGTCCCAAAACACCGCGAATGTGTTTGACAGTCTTCCATGCTAGGCCTGCACTGAACTTCGTCGCAAGGAAAGTTTGAATCCATTCGCGCTTGATGTCGGAAAGGCCAGTCTTGCCGAATACGGGTACGAGGTGTACATCGAGAATATATCGATAGTGTTTCTGCGTCGCGTACTTCAGAGTGGGCAGCACCACCGGTATCCAATCCTGTGCGATGAAATCAGCGTAGCATCGCTTGGACTGAGGCCGATAAGAGCCGCTGTTAATTGGGTTCAGTCGTTTAGAGAGAGCGTCCATCGCGCGGGAGCGAGAGCCCAGTTCGGCTACAGTTCCCAAAACCTCTGCGCACCTCTTCCGTCCGATGGAGCCATCTGGATTGATAACTTCCTCCCACCAGCGAGCAACCCAGACTTTATGTCTGCTGCCGCGCTGGAATAGTGAGCCGTGCTGAAAGCGTCTACGAGCCATTCTAGTTCCTCCAAGAATGGCCCGCTCAGCTTGTTCTGCGTCAGGTCTCAGTGTAGCCCGCATGTCAAGAGGCATGGCGACTCCTGCCATGAGATACAAGCCACGCCAGCACCTCGTCTTCGCAGAAGCGCCAGTATTTCCCGAGTCGATAGCCTGGCAGGCGCTCTAATGATCTTGTGCGCGTTCGTCCGTACACCCACGAAACAGGGACGTGCAGCAGGACAGCCACTTCTTCCACTGTGAGCAGTCGGTGTATTCCTGTTTCTTTTTCCCCTGTTTCTTCGTTCTGAATGCCGTTAGGCGGTACCTCTGATCTTTCTGGGTCGTAGGGTGTTGGTG